>CAVCBR010000017.1:0-38117 GCA_963600695.1 bacterium | reverse complement strand
GGATTTGGATCACCAAGGGCGACATTATTGACTATTGTATCAGAAAAAATATATCCGTCTTGCATCACGACACCCACATTCTTTCTCCACGAACAAAGATCTATATCGGATAATGGTTTTTCATTAACATAAATATTACCTTGATTAGGTATATAAAAACCCAAAAGAAGTTTTATAAATGTGGTTTTCCCGCTTCCGCTTACTCCGACCAAAGCAGTTGTTCGTCCAGCAGGGATTTCTGTATATATATGGTCTAATGTAAAGGTTTTAGCTTTCTCGTCATAAGAAAAAGATACATTCTCAACGCGTATTGAAAATGTTTCATTTTTGTGCCCTATGGCAACTTCGCCTCTTTTTTCCGGCACAGTTGAAGCAATATGGTTAATACGATCAAGTGCAATTCTCATTTTTTGAGTATCGGAAAAGAATCCAATTACTCTGTTTAGTGGACTACCCATACTGCCAACAATATATTGAATAGCCATCATTGACCCGAGTGTTGTATGACCATCAATAACTGCCTTTGCCATTAAAAACATAATAACAGAGTCAATGACTTCCATTATAAGTACACTGCCTAATGTTTGTATCTGAGAAAGAGAGAGATTTTTGCGACTTACAAGAAAGGCATTATAACTATACTTCTGCCATTTGTTAAGTCTTTGTTGTTCCGCTCCTGCCAATTTTAGTTCTGTCATCCCTCGCAAAAAATGGATAAGTTCATCATTGGTTTTTGACGACAAACTAAATTGTTCATAATCTAATATTTTCTGTCGTCTTAAAAATAATGAATTATATCCGAGATAAATCAATGTGCCACTGATGTATATCCAAAAGAGAAGAGTATGCAGATGGAATAAAATTCCTCCATAAATACAGAACAGAATGATAGATAAGATGCTATCAACTAATCTTGATGCGAAAAAATCGCCGATGCGAGATACATCAGAAACACGTTGGATAACATCACCAATTTTCCTTGATGCAAAAAAAGCCATTGGCAAACGAGACAGTTTCAGTAATAAACAGCGAGTAATATCAATGTTTATTAATGTTCCGGCGACAAGTGCCATTTTTGATTGTAAGAACGTAAACAATGTGCGTCCTATAACAAGTGCGATGGTAGCGAATAGAATAGTAACTAATAAATTTGTGTCTTTTAGGACTATACCCTTGTCAATAATTGCTTGTGACAGAAAAGGAAAGATTAGTCCTATCCCTGATATACAAATTACCGAAATCGTTACCCATACTATTTTTATCCAGTATGGTTTTAGATATTTATTTAAATTAATCTTTTCGTTTTTACTTGTGAGATGAGTGGGACTAATGAGTTTTTCCGGCTTGAGCAAAAGTGCAAAACCATCGTTGTTTTCAGAAACGAAAAAATTATCATAAAACTCATTGTGCCGATATTTTACTCTGCCTATTGCCGGATCTGCAACATAAATGAACTTAGAACTAATTTTGTATACAACAATAAAATGTCGTTGCTTCCAATGACAAATAAATGGGAATACTTCTTTGGGCAGTGATAAAAATTCGGCTTTGTTAAGTTTTACAGCTTGAGTGTGAAATCCCATTCTCTCGGACGATAATCTTAAACTATAAAATGATATTCCATTTTTAAGATTGCAACAGAATGCTTTTATGGCATCCATATCCGACCGGATGCCATAAAAGCGAAGAATCATAACGATACAGGCGACTCCACAGTCTTCCTGTTCTCGTTGAAAGCACATTTTAAAGCGAAGCATGAAACTGTGAGAGTTACATTATCTCATCACCAGTTTTGCATCGCTTTTCGCTGTTGTGCGCCATAAGCTTGTACCGAATTAGAGGCTGTAAACTCCTTGTTGCTTGATTGTGTAGGTGTTCCATTTTTACATACGCAAGAACAACGACATACGCAGTGGTCAATGTCACAGCCGTTACCGCTACTACCTCCACTTAATTGTTTTTGTTGCTCTTCTGACAACTCACGAAGGTTTGTTAACTTAAAAAATGCCATAATGATAAAATTTTTTTGTGTGCACATAGCAAGCCCCGGGCGTTGTGCTTTGGATTGGTATTGAATTAAGAAGCGTGGGACTTTTGCGCTGAATGTTGTCAAGGAGGCATCGCCAAACGCCTTAGTCGAAACAATCAGCCCACCCCACGCCAGTCTGTATATCTGCCCCGTCGCCGGGGTGGATAGACGACACGCATGAGCGTCTTGGCTGCTTATATCCTTCGACTTGGAGTTTTTTGGCGATTTTCCTTGGCAGGATAAAGCTCAAACGCTTCTGTATTTTCGTATGTGTGGAGACTCTCGTGAGTTTCCAATGGCAAAGATAAAGACTTTTTGGTCAATAGACAAGAGGCTGAACAAAAAATAATGTTTTGGCTTTTAAAATCGTTTTCGGTGTTCGATTTTAAGTGTTAACGCCGGTGCTTTTCGATTGGCGATTGGGGGAGAGGCGGTTGCGTTTTGTGACTGTGGCAAATTACGTGTGATTGCCGTTGACCGAGCATTATTATGCGCAAAGACCTCGCAATGGTGGGCGCGAGGTCTTTGTGTGTGGATAGGATTGGGGAGAGTGGGGGGTGTGGGCTCGGGGTTAGCGGATGAGGATTTTGCGGTTGCCGATGATGTAGAGACCGGGAGTGAGGGCACGGATGTCGTCCGGGGTCGGGGCTTTCTTGATGAGCTTGCCATCGATGGTGTAGATGTCGTCGCCGGTCTCGTGTCCGGCGGCTTGGATTTCGCCGGCGAGCTCGGTATTGTCCTTGACTTCTATTTTGCAGGTTTCGTATGTCTGCATTCCGTTTTCGTCATGAAATATCACGGTGATGAAGCTCGATCCGACGCGTCGTCCTTCGAGGTTGATGGTCAGTTGTGCCGTCTCGTTTTTGTTTATTTCGATTGCGGAATGGCTCAGGGTCATATCTACGTTGGTTTCAGGCGTGAATGTCTCAACTTTTTTGAATAAATTCCATGGGCTTACTGCGGCAAATGCTTCCTCCGAACCTTGTGGAATGTACAATGTCGCGTTGTCAAAAACAGAGTTTTTTGCTGTCTTGTTATTTTTGTCATAAGAGTCGTAGTCATAGTCATAATCATAATCATCTGACCGTGACGAGAAAATATCGGTGGAAGCAGGGAATGGTGTCGCGGTTGTAAATATGATTTTTTCGATTGAGCAACCGCCAAATGCATAACTGTCGATACTGTCAATTTTGCCATTAAAAGTTATGGATTTGAGATTTGGGCAGGGGGATTGCCAGCCCCCATCACCCTTTATTCGTGTCATTTTTGGGAACACCAAAGATGTCAGCGAAGAACAATCGAATGCACCCATAGGAACGGTGGTGACCGTGTGGGGGAGCGTCACCGATGTTACGCCGGTCCAAGAACAGGCACCGGTATATATTGTTGTTACCGTGTATGCGACGCTGTCTATGGCGTTGTAGACGACATCAGGAATGACAACCATCCCATTGACGTATCCTTCTTGATTTGTCATCCGAAATACAGCACAAGTCCGTTTTTCAGAACTGTGAGTTTGGTAGAAAAGAGACTGTCCTTCGTGTGTGTAATGGAAATAGGTTGCCGCTGCCGATAACGTGACTATGAGAGCCGAGAGGAGTAGAAGCAGTTTTTTCATGAGCGAAGTGTTTTTTTTGTGTTGTTGTTCGATTTTATATCGCTGTCGCAAAGATAGATAATGTTTTCTGCTTTTGCAAATGCCGTGGTCGGTTATTTTGGCAAATTTTCTTTTTTGTGTGATAGCCGGTTGGTGTTTGTGTAATCATAAGTGGGTTGAAAAAATTTGTGTATCTTTGTAGAAAATATTAACGATAATCAAATTTCACAATGGAAAAAGAAGAAAAAAAACTTGATCGCATAAGCTATGCTTTGGGTCTGAGCATGGGTAACAATTTTAAAGCTTCGGGCATCAAAAGTATAGATTTTCAGGATTTTGCCGATGGCGTTGCCGCTGTCTATGCCGGAGCAAAGCCCAAGATGACTTATGACGAAGCCAAACAAGAGATACAAGAATTTTTTGGCAAAATGGAGGCAGAACAGCAAGCCGCTGCTGCCAAGATGGCAGAGGTCAATCGTGCTGCCGGCGAGGCGTTTTTGAAGGAGAACGGCGGTCGCGCCGAGGTCAAGACCACGGCTACGGGTTTGCAATATGAGGTGCTCGTCGAGGGCACCGGCGCACAGCCCTCAGACAGCGATCAGGTTGAGGTACATTACACCGGCAAGCTCATCGACGGCACGGTCTTTGACTCATCGGTAGATCGCGGTCAACCGGCAACGTTTGGCGTGACGCAGGTTATCCCCGGTTGGGTAGAGGCATTAAAGATGATGAAAGCCGGTGCCAAATGGCGCCTCTATATTCCTTCGGAGTTGGCATACGGACCCAATGGTGCCGGTGGTGTCATCGGTCCCAATCAAACATTGATTTTTGATGTCGAACTGTTGAAAGTCATCGGAAAATGAAAAGCTTAAAATCCGCAATAGTAGCGTTCTTTATGGCTGTCGGCACAATGACCGGTATGTGTGCCAACGCCACTGACAGCATCGCCGCTCCTACCAATGATGTCGACTCCTTGTCGCGTGCCGTGGCTACGGTGCTCGCCGGCTCTGTTGACAATGCCATCAACGGACTTGACAACCTTGGTTTGTCTTATGATCGCCAAACCATCATTAAACACTTGATACTTGCCCTCAATGGCGGCACCACCGGTTTTACGGGCGAAGATGCCAACAACTATATGAGAAACGTCATTCAGAATGTTGCTAAAAATAATCGTCCCAAGGTCGAACCATTGTCGTTGGAAGCTGAGCAGGCTTTTGTGGCAGAACAAGCCAAGACAAAAGGTGCAGTCACCACTCAGTCGGGACTCGTGTTCATCACCATAAACAATGGTGCCGGCGATATGCCAAAAGACGGCGATAAGGTGGTGGTTGAATATGAAGGTAAACTGAGTGACGGCACAGTCTTTGACAAAACCGAACCGGGCAACCCGATAACGTTTGATGTCAACCGCCTTATCCCCGGTTTTACCGAGGGGTTGAAAATGATGAAAAAGGGTGGTACATATCGCCTGATAATTCCGCACACGCTGGCGTATGGCGAAAAGGGTATCGAAGGCGCAATTCCCGGCAATGCCACGCTCGACTTTAAGGTGACATTGGTGGATATTGTCTCTAAATGAAGATAAAGTCGCTGATATAACCAAGATAACAGACGAAAGACTTCGGGCATCGCTCGGGGTCTTTTGTTTTGTATGCCGAGCAATTGATGGGAAAGTAATCTTATCACATCTGAGGAGCGATATGAAACGGATTGTAGTCCAAAAGGGGCAATAGTTGGAATATTTGGCTACAAACAACCGGGGGTGTGAGTTGTTATAAGGATAAAAGATTTAACTTTGTGCGACCAAAATCAGGTGTTGTCAAAATGTTTTATTGAGACCTTTACTGATTGAGTGGTGAGAAGAATATTTGTGTGATAAAAGCACATTATGAAACGATTATTGATAATAATATTAACTCTAATAGGATTGGTGGAGACTCAGTCAATGCACGCTCTCGATATGGATTCGTTGAGGTGTGCAATATCTTATGAGCAAATCTCCAACATCCATACCGACTCGATATATGCTCGTATGTCGATGGCTGTGCCTGACACTGTGTCGCTATTCTCTGCCGGACGATTTAGCGCAAAGGGCACGCCGATGTCACCATACGAGTTGCCTTATTCATTGACTGGGCGCACGCCCGATTGGCATCGCTTGTGGCTAAACACGGGTGCACTCTCCGGAGCTTTTATCGGCACGCTGTTAGTGTTGGAATGCTTGCCCGAAGATGCCACGACATGGAATCGTGCCGAGTTGCGCAATGTGCCACTCTATACACGATGGTATGACCATGTGTTCAAAAAAGGTCCCGAGTGGGATCATGATAAATTTATCTTCAACTATGTATTGCATCCCTATGCCGGCGCCGTGTACTATATGGGTGCAAGGTCGTGTGGGTTTAATGTTTGGCAATCGCTGTTGTACTGCACCTTAATATCAAATGTCGGGTGGGAGTTTGGCGTTGAGGCATTTATGGAACGACCATCATATCAAGACTTGATGATCACGCCGCTTGTCGGGTCGTTAATAGGCGAAGGCTTTTATTGTATAAAACGGCGCATAGTAGATAACGGCTATACGCTGTTCGGATCAAGGGTGGTCGGCGGCATCATGGCATTCTTGGTAGACCCGGTCAATGAATTTGTCTCTCTGTTCGCCGGCAATCCGGCGCGTGATGTGGCAAAACGGCAAGCCAAGTCTTCAACGTCAAGTATGACAATGACCCCACTGATACTGCCTGGGTATAAAGGTTTTACCTTTGCCGCAACTTTCTGACATCTTGATTTGTCAGAATAACAGCACAGTGGCTGTGCCTAATCGACACAGCCACTGTGCTGTATGTTAATTAACGTGATTATCAGCGCACTGCGACACGCGAGCTGAGGCGTGAGCCATCGGCGAGCGTGGCGACAACGATGTAGATGCCGCGTGAAAGCATTCCGGCATCGAGAGTGTCGCCGGCGATGTTGGCGATCAACATTCCCGACATAGTGTAAGCCGCGATGTTAACGGCATCGGCTCCGACAACTTTGAGGCTGTGGCCATCATATGTAATGGCTGCCGCCGTCGGTTCGATGGCGATATCTTCGACTGCCGAGGGATTTTTTGTTGCCTGATATTTTGCAATACCCTGTCCGGGAACCATTGCCCAAAGGTCAACATCTTTTTTGTTTACGCGAGCAATTGCTGTCGAGACAAAAGTCGTGTTGCGTGTGCCCGATGTGCCGATCGGGGCATAGCTTTTGAGCAGTTTGGCATTATTGAGACCGTCAGTGATGTTGGCAAGGGTCAGATATGCTTGTTCGATAGAGTTGGCGTATGTTATTGATGCCGCGAGTTTGAAGTCACCATAATCGACAACGCTTATCGATGAGCCGAGGCTGTTGCCCTCAACGGCGGCGCTTGCCATTTGTGAGATGAGTGTGCCATCGGCTTTAAACAATCCGGTATATCCGCCTTTGCCCGAGGCATAGAACGTGCCATCGGCGTTGGCTTTGATTTCGATGACTGCGAGACCGCCACCGAGGTCAAACGTGCTACCCGAGGCGTCTTTGAGAGTGATTACCGTGGGTGTTGCCGAGGCTGAGCCATTGGTGATGGTGTAGACATAGACCTGTCCGGCATGTCCGTTGTTTGATGCAAAATAGAGCTTGCCGTTAGCCATAGAGCCTGATGCCGAGATAACATCGCCGGCACGCGTGCCGTGATTTGTGGTTGAGAGAATGAGTGTCGGCTCGGCAGTGTCAGATGTCCAAGCATAGACGTTGAGCGTGCTTGATGCTGTTGTGGCAAGGTTGGTGGCGACAATGGCGTCTGAGAGTGCGGCAACAGACGCAAATTTCCATGTGCCGGCAGTGATGTTTGATGCCGGAAGAGTGCCTTTTTGTGCGCCGGTGTTGGCATCAACAATGACGATGTCACAATCACTGCTACCACGTTGTGCCACATAGAGATTGTCGCCGCGCAGAGCCATATTGCGAGACATCACCGTGCCGAGGTCAACATAGCCGATATCAATGGTTTTGCCGGTTTGTGCATATGTCCATGTTGTTGTGAATTTGTCGGGAACGTCGGTGATGGGGCTGTCATCATCGCCAGGCTGAGGATCTATCGGATCGTCGCTGAGTTCTCCCGAGCGATAATAAGCAATGCCTTGACCACTGGCGAGTATCCATGCTTCGACATAGCGAGTGCCCGCCTCTGTGACAACGCCTCCTGAGAACACCGTGTTGCGTGTTGCTCCGAGACCGGTTGCCGGATAGTAACCTTTGGCTGTGGCTTTATCCCAACCATCGGTAATGTCAAACAAGCGCATTATGCCATCGGCAAGACTTGTAGCGTTTTTGTTGAGGTAAGAGGCAACCATTGCATATTGGCGACCATCGTATGTAAATGTGTCAAAATCGTTGCCCGAGGTCACTGTCTCGCCTGAGAGAGCATATTGTTTTTGTCCCGAGAGGTTGAGATATGTGGGATAAATTTGACCACCGTCAATCCAATAACCCGAGCCGGTGGGTTTTACACGCACCGACGCGCCGGCTTGTATGTTTGAACTTCCATCAGTGACGTTTACTTTCTTAGAAGTCCATGCACCGCCATTTTTGCTATTGAACTCAACAATGGAGGTTGCCGAATTTTCGTTGCGAGCAAAAGCCAACCACAGGTCATTGTCAGAACCTGTGACATATAGACAATCGCCGACACGAGTTACACCCTGTGTGTCAGAGGTCGAAAGTATGAGGACGGGCTCGCTGTCATCACTATCCCAACGATAAACACGGAGCTCGCCTGATGGAGTGGATTTTAGGTTGCAAGCATAAATCTTGCCATTGTGACATTTGACATCACAGAGAGTGAGTGTGCCGCCGGTGACAACAGATCCGTTTGAGAGTGTGCCGGTTTTTACACCTGTGCGAGCATCAAGCACAATGATTTCGGAAGTATTGTGGACGCAATACATTTTGCCGTTCATAACATCAAAGTTGCGCACAGATGTTGCGAATGAGGCATTGCCGGCTGTTGTGCTTAGATTCCATATCTCTTTAAAGTCGAGAACCGGTATTTCGCCGGTATCTTGTTTTTCGTTGATTGTGCCGTTAACAGTGGCTGTTGCGCGTGTCGTTCCTGATTGAGCCGCTATGGTCGAGGTGTATGTGCCGACGCTACGCGATGCATCGAGAGTGGCGATTAGAGTGCCACCGGTGCGGGCATTCCAATTGGAACCTTTTGTAATGCTGATTGCCGAGTTTGAAGAGTTGACAGAAATATCACTGGTGAGGTTGGCGGCTGACACGGTGATGTTTGCCGTCGGATTTTTTTGCCCTTGTGTGGCTGACAATGTGATGTTTGTCGGAGACATTGTTATTGTCGGTGTTGCCGGAGTGTCATCTTTGGCATTGATGACGGCGGTGATGTCAACGGTTTTGCGCAAAGATGAAGTCGTTTGCACAGCGATATAACCGGTGTATGTCGATGGCGTGCGATCGGTGTTAACCGAGACCGTGAGCGTGCCGCCGGTGCGCGCATTCCAATTAGAACCGGGAGTTACCGTGAACATTGATGATGACGAAGCGTATGTCATATCTTGGTCAAGATCTTTGGCAGTGACAGTGACAGACTTTGAAGCGATGCTCTCACCCTGTTTGGCTGTGAATGATAAAGATGCCGGCGACACGGTGATCGTCGGTGACGGTTTGGCTGTGATGGTGGCGCTGATTTGAATGGTCAGACGTTGCATGTCTGTCCCGGAGCCGCTTTGCACGGCAACATATCCCGAATAAGTTGCAGGTGATTTTGATGTGTCGAGCGTGATGATAAGTTTGCCTCCCGTATAGTCGTCCCAGTTCGAAGAGGAAACCTTAACAGCGCTTGTAGAAGAGTTGTAAATGATCTTGGAAGAGAGATTTGCGCCGGTTATGGTCACGGTTTGAGACGGCGCGGTCGCGTCTTGTTGTGCCGAAAACGTCAACGACGTCTTGCTCGCTTTTAGTGAAGGGTTGGCGACCGTATAGGACATCATATCGTTGTAAACACTAATAATTTGAGTGCCGTATGTCGAAGATGTTGCCCACTTGCCACCGAGACCTTCCCATGTGGGAGCGCATCCGCGAGACACATAATTGAAGCGTGGGTCAACTTTTGTCCATCCTGAGGGTAGGGCGGCTGTCGTGGCATATGCCCAAAGATGTTGCAACTGAGCCGCCACGCCTTCGGCGATTGTGGAGAATTGACAGCCCTTTTGTCCTTTTGTTGTGACGCCGAGACCGCAATAATTGTGGTCGCTTGGGGTTACGGCTGTGCCGCCGGTATAGCGAAACCAGCCGGTCTCGATACAAGACTGACACAAAGCAATATCGCCACGTATGCCATACTTGACTCCGAGGTTATAAAAAGTGGCGGCAATCTCACGAGAGAATGACGACCCCGGATTTTTTGACATAACAAATTGATACATCCTGTCGATGGTGGCTTGAGGTGTGCCGAGAATTTTGGTTGCGGCATTGGCACCAAGAGACAGGGTCAATGATAGGATTAATAACGAAAATAATCGTTTCATGGGAGAATGAAATGTAATAGGTCTATAAATTATTAATATTCAAGGGGGAATGGGGCATATGACAAATATATGCACCGACAGCTGTAAATGCGCGCATAACAAATGCAAAACGCAATTTAGGCGCAAAGATACAAAAAACTTAATAAAAAGTAACAAAATGACTTTTAAATCGCACAAAATCGCACAAAAAAGCAAAGGAAACAGATGTGTAAGACCATCTTGAGATAAAAATAAGACTGATATGACAGATAAAAAGTTTTTTGTGCTGACGATGCTAATGTCAAGCAGCAAAGATGTCCTCTAAAAAACGATCTTCAAAAAAATCAAAAAAAATGCGGACAAAAAAGCAAAAACCTTTGGTAATTAGAAAATTAATCACTAATTTTGTGGTCGAATTACGGACATCTCGTAGCGGTTTCCCGGCGTAAGACTTATATAGTCAGAGCGTTAGGTGCTGTTTCGGGGTGTGTATAATGCGAATATAAACATAAGAAATAATAGTAATCAAAAAGTAAAAACCCAAAACAACTAAGATGCCTACTATTCAGCAATTAGTAAGAAAAGGACGTGTTGCTCTGGTTGACAAATCAAAGTCGCCTGCGCTTGACTCGTGTCCTCAACGCCGTGGCGTGTGTGTGCGTGTTTACACCACCACTCCCAAAAAACCTAACTCAGCTATCCGTAAAGTTGCACGTGTGCGCTTGACAAACGGTAAGGAAGTTAACTCATACATTCCCGGCGAAGGTCACAATCTTCAAGAGCACTCGATCGTTCTCGTGCGCGGTGGTCGTGTCAAAGACCTCCCCGGTGTACGCTATCACATTGTTCGTGGTACGCTTGATACATCAGGTGTCAAAGATCGCACACAGCGTCGCTCGAAATACGGAGCCAAACGTCCCAAGGCCGGTGCAGCCAAGAAGTAATCATCGATGTTAATCGAGTGGAGGTCGTTACACATTATTAATATTAATATAATAAGCGCGCCTCCCCGGTAAAACAAGATGGTGAAGTTTAACACTAAACGCACCGCGAGATTAAATCAAACAAAACAATTTAACTCGTTTTTGAATACTTGTAACGCAGCAACATCTTAATGGTTGAGTAAGCTCTATCAGAGGATAGACGCTGAAGACAAAAGAAACAAGCAACCAAGCAATTCGAAAACACATTACTGACCAAAACAAAATGAGAAAGGCCAAACCTAAGAAACGGGTAGTATTACCGGATCCCGTCTTCTCTGATACACGAGTATCGAAATTTGTTAACCACCTCATGTATGACGGCAAAAAAAACACCGCCTATACAATATTTTATAACGCTCTTGAAATTGTGAAGTCTAAACTTCCCGAACAAGAGATGACAGCTCTCGAGATTTGGAAAAAAGCCCTCGAGAACGTGACTCCGCAAGTCGAAGTCAAATCGCGTCGTATCGGTGGCGCCACATTCCAAGTGCCGACCGAAATACGCCCCGATCGTAAAGAATCTATCTCCATGAAAAATCTTATCTCATATGCTCGCAAACGTGGCGGCAAAACTATGGCCGACAAACTCGCAGCCGAAATCGTTGACGCATTCAATGACCAGGGCGGAGCATTCAAACGCAAAGAAGATATGCACAAGATGGCAGAAGCCAACCGCGCATTCGCTCACTTCCGTTTCTGATTTTTCAACGAGTAGACACTTTATAAACGCTGCAAATAAACAATGGCTAATTCAGACCAACAACTTAAGTATACCCGTAACATCGGCATCATGGCTCACATCGATGCCGGTAAGACAACCACATCAGAACGCATACTATTCTATACCGGTTTGACACATAAAATCGGTGAAGTTCATGACGGCGCTGCCACCATGGACTGGATGGAGCAAGAACAAGAACGTGGTATAACCATTACATCGGCTGCTACCACGGCTTTTTGGAAATACAACGACGACAAATACAAAATCAACCTCATTGACACTCCGGGACACGTTGACTTCACTGTCGAAGTGGAACGTTCATTGCGCGTGCTCGATGGTGCTGTTGCTACATTCTGTGCTGTCGGCGGTGTAGAACCCCAATCCGAAACCGTTTGGCGTCAGGCTGACAAATACAACGTACCTCGTATCGGATATGTCAACAAGATGGACCGTTCAGGAGCAAACTTCTTTGAAGTTGTGCGCCAACTTCACGACGTACTCGGAGCAAACCCCTGCCCGATACAAATTCCAATCGGCGCCGAAGAAACATTCAAAGGCGTTGTTGACCTTATCCAAATGAAAGCAATATTCTGGCACGACGAGTCGATGGGTGCCGATTACTCTATTGAAGAAATTCCCGCCTCACTCGTTGACGAAGCCAAAGAATATCGCGATAAAATGCTCGAGAAAATCGCCGAATATGACGACACTCTTATGGAGAAATACTTCGACGACCCCTCGACCATCACAGTAGACGAAATCAAAGTTGCCCTGCGCAAAGCAACATTGTCGATGGACCTCGTGCCCATGATTTGCGGCTCATCGTTCAAAAACAAAGGCGTGCAATGCTTGCTTGATGCTGTTTGCGCATACCTTCCCAGCCCGGTAGACGCCGGTGCTATCGAAGGTCACGCAGTTGGTAATCCCGATGAAAAAGTCGAGCGTCACCCATCGAGTGACGAACCTATGTGTGCTCTCGCATTCAAGATTGCCACCGACCCCTATGTCGGACGACTTTGCTTCTTCCGCGTCTATTCCGGTGATGTACACGCCGGTTCATACGTGCTCAACTCACGCTCAGGCAAAAAAGAGCGCATCTCACGCCTCTTCCAAATGCACTCCAACAAACAAAACGCCAAAGAAACAATTGGTTGTGGCGATATAGGTGCCGGAGTAGGCTTTAAAGACATTCGCACAGGTGATACCCTCTGTGACGAAAACGCGCCCATCGTGCTCGAAGCTATGGACTTCCCCGATCCCGTTATCGGTATCGCCGTAGAGCCGCTCACACAAAAAGACCTCGACCGCCTCGGCGTAGGTCTCCAAAAACTTGCCGAAGAAGACCCCACATTCCGCGTACAAACCAACGAAGAAACCGGTCAGACCGTTATCTCGGGTATGGGCGAACTTCACCTCGACATTATCATCGACCGTCTCAAACGCGAGTTCAAAGTCGAGTGTAAACAAGGACGTCCTCAAGTTACCTACAAAGAAGCCATTACCAAACCCGTCGAATTGCGCGAAGTATTCAAGAAACAAACCGGTGGTCGTGGTAAATTTGCCGACATCATCGTGCGCATTGAGCCGGTTGATGAAGGCTTTGACGGTAACCTCCAATTTGTTGATGAAGTCAAAGGCGGTAACATTCCCAAAGAATTTATCCCCTCGATACAAAAAGGTTTCACTACGGCAATGAAGAACGGTGTTCTCGCAGGCTATCCCGTAGAACAACTCAAAGTTACGGTCATCGACGGTTCATATCACCCCGTTGATTCAGACCAACTCTCATTCGAACTTTGTGCCATCTCGGCATTCAAGAAAGCATGCGAAAAAGCCGGTCCCGTGCTCCTCGAACCTATAATGAAAATTGAAGTCGTTACACCCGAAGAGTCTATGGGCGATGTCATCTCTGACCTCAACAAACGTCGCGGTCAGGTTGAAGGCATGGAAACATCACGCTCGGGCGCTCGCGTCGTAAAAGCAAAAGCCCCGTTGGCAGAAATGTTTGGCTATGTCACAGCACTGCGCACCATAACCTCAGGTCGTGCAACATCGACAATGTCATTCTCACACTACGCCGAAGTCTCAAGCTCGATAGCTCGCAACGTACTCACAGAATGTCAAGGACGTGTCGACCTCATCAAATAACCCCTCAATACGAAAAAAAGAAAAAACAAATATCATGAGTCAAAAAATTCGCATCAAACTCAAATCTTACGACCACAACCTCGTCGACAAATCGGCAGAAAAGATCGTAAAGACAGTTAAGGCCACCGGTGCAGTCATCTCCGGTCCCATACCACTGCCTACCCACAAACGCATCTTCACAGTTAACCGTTCAACGTTCGTGAACAAAAAATCACGCGAACAATTCCAACTCTCATCGTTCAAACGCCTGATCGACATCTACAACTCAACAGCAAAAACCGTTGATGCCATGATGAAACTCGAACTCCCCTCAGGTGTTGAAGTTGAAATCAAAATTAACGACTAAGATGCACTGCAACGCCAGATTGCAGCTTACAAACGAACAAACAATAACCACAATTAAATAACAAACAGAAATGCCAGGATTATTAGGAAAAAAAATCGGAATGACATCCGTTTTCAGTGCCGAGGGAAAAAACATTCCATGCACTGTTATCGAAGTAGGTCCTTGCGTGGTTACACAGGTTAAAACCGTCGAAAAAGACGGCTACGAAGCCCTCCAACTCGGCTTTGGTGAACAAAAAGAAAAACATCTCACCAAACCCGAAATCGGACACTTCAACAAAGCCGGTGTTGCCCCCAAGAGATACTTGGCCGAGTTCAAAGGTTTTGAAAACACCTACAAAACAGGTGACACCATCACCGTTGACATGTTTACCGAAGAAGACTTTGTCGACGTCGTAGGCATATCAAAAGGTAAAGGCTATCAAGGCGTAGTGAAACGTCACGGCTTTGGCGGTGTCGGTCAAACCACCCACGGCCAGCACAACCGTCTTCGCGCCCCCGGTTCAATAGGCGCCTGCTCATATCCCGCTAAAGTATTCAAAGGTATGCGTATGGCAGGACAAACCGGTAACCGCCAGGTGACTGTACAAAACCTCCAAGTCATCAAAGTTATTCCCGAACACAATCTCATTATGCTCAAGGGCTCAATTCCCGGAAGCAAAGGTTCAATCATTTCAATAGAGAAATAATATGGAACTCGCAGTATACAACCAACAAGGTCAAGACACCGGCCGCAAAGCACAGCTCAATGACGCTGTCTTTGCCATCGAACCCAATGAGCACGCTATCTACCTCGACGTTAAACAATACCTTGCCAACCAACGCCAAGGCACTCACAAATCAAAAGAACGCTCAGAGGTATCAGGTTCGACACGTAAACTCCACAAACAAAAAGGTGGTGGCGGTTCTCGTATCGGCGACATCAACTCACCGGTTCTCGTAGGTGGTGGTCGCGTATTCGGACCCCGTCCCCGTGACTATCGCTTCAAACTCAATGTCAAGCTCAAACAACTCGCTCGTCGCTCGGCATTGTCAGTTAAAGCCGCCGAAAACAACATCATCATTGTCGACGACATCACACTCAACGAGGTGAAAACAAAAGAATTTGTGAACATCACAAAAAATCTTAAAGTCGACGGCAAAAAACTGCTCGTTGTTTTCCCCGAGAAAAATAACAACGTATATCTGTCGGCACGCAACGTTCCCAACACCCGCACGATGAACGCCGCTGACCTCAACACATATACAATACTCAACAACGAAGCCATCGTCATCACCGAAGGCTCACTTGAGCTAATAAACAAACTCTAAAACTCAGGAGGAACAAACTATGGATATAATGATCAAACCCATCATTACCGAAAAGGCCACAAAGCTCACCGAAAAGCTCAACCTTTACACCTTCCGCGTTTCGCCCGAGGCCAACAAATATCAAATCAAAAGTCTTGTTGAGCAAATCTATGGCGTAAAAGTTGCCCGCGTCAACACCGCAGTTATGCGTGCAAAAAACAAATCGCGTTGGACAAAGTCAGGACTTCTCCGTGGCAAAACAGCACGTTGGAAAAAAGCCTACGTAACACTCGACAAAGACCAAAATATTGACTTTTTCAGCAATATCTAAATAAAAAATGGCAGTAAGAAAATTCAAGCCCACAACTCCCGGGCAAAGACACAAAGTTATCGGTGTATTTAAAGGTACGATCACTGCTACTACACCGGAGAAATCTCTTACAGTCGGTAAACGCGCCTCAGGCGGTCGCAACGCCGAAGGTCACCTCACCACCCGCTACCTTGGTGGTGGACACAAACGCAAATACCGTATCATAGACTTTAAGAGAAACAAAGATGGAGTACCCGCCGTGGTTAAATCGATCGAATACGATCCCAACCGCTCGGCACGCATCGCACTGCTCTACTACGTAGACGGCGCCAAAGCCTACATCATCGCACCCAATGGTCTCCAAGTCGGAGCCCAAGTAATCTCCGGTCCCGAAGCAGCCCCCGAAATCGGCAACGCTCTCCCGTTGAGCAAAATCCCCGTCGGTACCGTAATACACAACATTGAGCTCCGCCCCGGTCAAGGAGCATTCATGGCTCGCTCAGCCGGTACATTCGCACAACTCATCTCGCGCGAAGGCGACTACGCAATTATCAAATTACCCTCAGGCGAAACACGCAAAATCCTCGCCGCTTGCAAAGCCACCATCGGCGTTGTCGGCAACTCTGAACACTCACTCGAACGCTCCGGTAAAGCCGGTCGCTCACGTTGGCTCGGACGTCGCCCCCACAACCGCGGTGTCGTTATGAACCCTGTCGATCACCCAATGGGTGGTGGCGAAGGACGTGCATCTGGTGGACACCCACGCTCACGCAAAGGTCTCTACTCGAAAGGTCTCAAGACTCGTGCGCCCAAGAAACACTCTTCGAAATATATTATCGAAAGACGAAAGAAGTAATCTGATAAAAAACAAAACAACAATATGAGTCGCTCACTTAAAAAAGGACCCTTCATCAGCGTAAAACTCGAAAAGAAAGTCGCTGACATGGACGCCTCAGGCAAAAAATCAGTAATTAAAACCTGGAGCCGCGCCTCGATGATCGCTCCCGAATTTGTCGGTCATACATTCGCAGTCCATAACGGCAACAAATTCATACCCGTGTACGTAACCGAAAACATGGTAGGTCACAAACTCGGCGAATTTGCCCCCACCCGCACATTCCGCGGACATGCCGGTAACAAGAAAAAATAATAGGGCCCATTAACTAACCAAGAAAAAAAACATCAAAATAAAATGGGTGTAAGAAAAAGAAAATCAGCCGAACTGAAGAAGGAAATCGCAAAGCAGACAGCCTTTGCAAAACTCAACAACGTTCCCTCTTCACCCCGCAAAATGCGTCTCGTCGCCGACATGGTTCGCGGCAAAGAAGTATTTCGCGCTCTGGGCATCCTTAAATTCTCAAACAAAGAAGCAGCCGCCAAGCTCGAAAAACTCCTCCGCTCGGCAATTGCAAACTGGGAAGCCAAAAACGAACAAAAAGCCGAACAAGGCAACCTCTACATCTCTACGATATACGTAAACTGCGCTCCTATGCTCAAACGCCTCCGCCCCGCACCCCAAGGTCGCGGCTACCGCATTCGCAAACGCGCTAACCACGTCACTATCATCGTTGACAGAATTGATAACCAGCAAAATCACGAAGCATAAAAAATGGGACAAAAAGTAAATCCGATCTCAAACCGCCTCGGCGTTATCCGCGGCTGGGACTCAAACTGGTATGGCGGCAAAAAATATGGCGACACCATCCTCGAAGACGCCAAACTCCGTCAATACCTTAACGTGCGCCTGGCCAAATGCAGCGTCTCTCGCATCGTGATCGAGCGCACACTCAAGCTCATCACCATCACCGTATGCACATCGCGTCCCGGTCTCATCATCGGCAAAGGCGGTGCAGAAGTCGAGAAACTCAAAGAAGAGCTTAAAAAAATCACCGACAAAGACGTTCAGATCAACATCTTCGAAATCAAACGTCCTGAACTTGACGCACAAATCGTTGCCGCACAAGTAGCTCGCCAAATCGAAGGCAAAATCGCTTATCGTCGTGCAGTTAAAATGGCTATCCAAGGCACAATGCGTGCCGGTGCCGAAGGCATCAAAGTGCAAGTTGCCGGACGTCTCAACGGCGCAGAAATGGCTCGTAGCGAAATGTTTAAAGAAGGACGCACACCGTTGCACACCCTTCGTGCCGACATTGACTACGCCCTCGTTGAAGCTCACACAAAAGTTGGCGTTATCGGCGTCAAAGTGTGGATCTGCCGTGGCGAAGTATATGGCAAACGCGACCTTACCCCCCAATTCACCAACAACGCCAAAGACAATCGTCCGGCATCAGGTGCTCCCCGTCGCGGAGGTTTCCGTCGCAATCAAAAAAGCAACCGCTGATCACAGTCGTATTAACCTATTAAACGTCATTGACTTAAAATGTTACAACCTAAAAAAACCAAATTCCGTCGCCAGCAAAAAGGCCGTATGAAAGGTCTTGCCCAGCGCGGCAACCAGCTTGCCTTCGGCTCATTTGGCATAAAAACCCTCGAGTCAAAATGGATCACCGGTCGCCAAATTGAAGCCGCCCGTATCGCCGTGACTCGTTACATGCAACGCCAAGGCCAAATCTGGATAAGAATATTCCCCGACAAACCCATCACCAAAAAACCTGCCGAAGTCCGCATGGGTAAAGGTAAAGGTTCACCCGAAGGATTTGTCGCTCCCGTGACCCCCGGACGCGTCATTATCGAAGTTGAAGGAGTATCCTATGACATCGCTAAAGAAGCACTCCGCCTTGCAGCACAAAAACTCCCCGTTGTTACAAAATTCGTCGTTAGCAGAGACTATGACCCAACTCAAAACGTCTAACCCATCATGAAGAAAGAAGAATTCAAAGAAATCCCAACAGCTGACCTGCAGGAACGTCTTGCTCAGATGGAAAAAGACTATCGTCAGCTCCGCATCAATCACGCCGTATCTCCACTTGACAACCCGGCTCAAATCACTGCAGACCGTAAAATGATCGCACGCGTGAAAACCGAACTCCGCGCTCGCGCCCTTAACAACAAATAAAACCCACAACAAACAATGGAAAAAAGAAACTTACGAAAAGAACGCGTTGGGGTTGTTTCGAGCAACAAAGGTGACAAAACAATCACCGTGACCGTTAAATGGAAAGAAAAACATCCCATCTACGGAAAATTCGTTAACAAAACGAAGAAATTTCACGCTCACGACGAAAAAAACGAATGCTCGGTCGGTGACACCGTCCGTCTGATGGAAACACGTCCGTTGAGCAAAACCAAAAGATGGAGACTTGTTGAAATAATCGAAAAAGTTAAATAACAATGATACAGACAGAATCACGCTTAACAGTCGCTGACAACTCAGGCGCCAAAGAAGTACTGTGCATCCACGTGCTCGGTGGCACCGGTCGTCGTTACGCCTCGGTGGGCGACATCATCGTCGTCACCGTCAAAAGCGCAATCCCCGGATCGGACGTCAAAAAAGGCACCGTGTCAAAAGCCGTCATCGTCAGAACAAAAAAAGAAATACGTCGCGTCGATGGCTCATACATACGCTTTGACGACAACGCCTGCGTACTACTCAACAACGCCGGCGAACTCCGCGGCACCCGTATCTTCGGTCCCGTAGCCCGCGAACTCCGTGCCACAAACATGAAAATCGTTTCCCTCGCCCCCGAGGTACTCTAAAACCCACAAACATCCAAACAAAAATGTCAAAACTTCACATCAAAAAGGGTGACCAGGTTTATATCCTCGCCGGCGAAGATCGCGGCAAACAAGGACGAGTACTCACCGTCCAAGCCTCGAAATCACGCGCCATTGTCGAAGGCATCAACATCGTCACCAAAGCAACAAAACCCTCTGCAGCACATCCGCAAGGAGGACTCGTAAAACTCGAAGCACCCGTGCACATCTCAAACCTTGCCCTCATCGACCCCAAAACCGGCAAACCCACACGCGTTGGTTTCCGTAAAGACGAAAACGGCAAAACTGTGCGCTATGCAAAAAAATCAGGACAAGAGATTAAATAATGAGCACTACAACACTCCAAAAAGACTACAAAGAGCGCATTGTCCCCGCCCTTCAAAAAGAGTTTAACTACTCGACAGTCATGCAAGTGCCTCGCCTTGAAAAAATTGTTATCAACCAAGGTCTCGGCGACGCCACTCAGGACAAAAAACTCATTGACAACGCTATCAACGAGCTTACTGCCATCACCGGTCAAAAAGCCGTGCAGACACTCTCAAAGAAAGACATCTCGAACTTCAAACTTCGTAAAAAAATGCCTGTTGGCGTACGCGTGACCCTTCGTCGCGAGCGTATGTACGAATTCCTTGAGCGTCTCGTACGTGTTGCCCTCCCCCGTATCCGTGACTTCAAAGGCATCGAATCAAAACTCGACGGACGTGGCAACTACACCCTCGGCATCACCGAACAAATCATCTTCCCCGAAATCAACATTGACAACATCAATAAACTTCAGGGTATGAACATCACCTTCGTCACATCGGCTAACACCGACGCCGAAGGATATGCACTGCTCAAACACTTCGGGCTCCCATTTAAAAACGCTAAAAACTAAACCTCAAAATGGCTAAAGAATCAATGAAGGCCCGCGAGGTCAAACGCGCCAAACTCGTTGCAAAATACGCCCAACGCAAAGCCGACCTCAAACAAGCCGCCAAAGAACTCGCCCTCAAAGGCGAAAGCGCATACGAAATCTACCAACAACTTCAAAAACTCCCCAAAAACGCCTCGAGCGTACGCCTTCACAACCGTTGCTCAATCACAGGTCGTCCCAAAGGATACATCCGCCAATTCGGCATTTCGCGTATCCAATTCCGTGAAATGGCATCGGCAGGACTCATCCCCGGAGTAAAAAAAGCATCTTGGTAAACAGCGCCTCACGACCATGGTAACGGCGTCAGGTTACCAAACCTCTCAGAACCCCTGCACGCCGCCACCATCACAGTCGGAACCCTACAACCTCTGCTCCTCGCCGCGCCACCGGCAACACAGTGGCAAGTCCCACCCCCGGGACACCGCAGTCCCCGCGACTGCTCATAGCGAGAATTAAATATTGTTGGGAAAACCCAATCAATTTAAACAAACAAAAAACAATGACAGATCCTATTGCAGATTATCTCACAAGATTGAGGAACGCCATCAAAGCCAACCACCGCGTGGTTGAGATCCCCGCCTCAAACTTGAAAAAAGAAATCACTAAGATTCTTTTTGAACAGGGCTACATCCTCAACTACAAATTTGTTGAAGGCGATACCCCTGCCGGCATCATCAAGATTGCCCTCAAATACGATCCCGTTGACCGCGTCAACGCCATCAAAAACCTCAAACGCGTCTCACGCCCCGGTCTTCGCCAATATACCGGTTACAAAGACATGCCCCGCGTGCTTAACGGTCTTGGCATCGCCATTCTCTCAACATCAAAAGGCGTGATGACAAACAAAAAAGCCGCCGACCTCAAAATCGGAGGTGAAGTGTTATGTTACGTATATTAATCAACCAAGAAAGGAATAAAACACTATGTCACGTATAGGAAAAGCCCCAATAGCAATCCCCGCCGGTGTCACCATCAAGGTTGATCATGACACAATCACCGTAAAAGGTCCCAAAGGCGAACTCAAACAAACCATCAACCCCGAAATCGAAGTTAAAATCGAAGACGGACACGTCGTATTGACACGCCCCACCGATGATCGCGAACATCGTGCCCAACACGGTCTCTATCGCGCCCTCATCCACAATATGGTTGTCGGAGTATCGCAAGGCTATCGCAAAGAAATGGAATTAGTAGGCGTCGGATACCGCGCGACAGCTACCGGTCAGGTTCTCGAACTATCGCTCGGATTCTCACACGCAATATATATCAAACTCCCCCCCGAAATCAAAGTCGAAGCCAAGAGCGAACGTAACAAAAACCCGCTCATCATACTCGAAAGCGACGACAAACAACTCCTCGGTCAAGTTTGTGCTAAAATACGCTCACTCCGCAAACCCGAGCCCTACAAAGGCAAAGGTATTAAATTTGTCGGCGAAATCATACGTCGCAAATCAGGCAAATCGGCCAGCGCGAAATAACCTCTAAAACGAAACAACAATGGTAACTAAGATATCACGTCGTAACAAAATCAAAACCCGCATTCGCGGTAAAATCTCAGGAACCGCCGCTCGTCCCCGCATGACCGTATTCCGCTCAAACAAGCAAATCTACGTTCAGCTCATCGACGACCTCGCCGGACGCACACTTGTCGCAGCCTCGTCAAAAGGCATCGAACAAGGCACAAAATCAGAAATCGCCGCCCAAGTCGGACGCAACATCGCCCAAAAAGCACTTGAAGCCGGCATCAATACCGTAGTCTTCGACCGCAACGGATACCTCTTCCACGGTCGTGTTAAATCACTTGCCGACGCTGCACGCGAAGGCGGTCTAAAATTCTAAACCAACCATGGCAAAAAGAAATAACAGAGTAAAAACAACCAACGACCTCGAGCTCAAAGACCGTCTGGTAGCCATCAACCGCGTAACAAAAGTAACCAAAGGTGGTCGCACATTCACCTTCGCAGCCATCGTTGTCGTCGGCAACGAAAATGGCATCGTAGGCTGGGGTTTGGGCAAAGCAAACGAAGTGCAAGCAGCCATAGCCAAAGGCGTAGAAGCTGCTAAGAAAAACCTCATCAAAGTTCCCGTCTATCGCGGAACAATACCCCACGAGCAAGTGGCAAAATTTGGCGGATCACGCATTATCCTCAAACCCGCATCGACCGGTACCGGTGTTAAAGCAGGTGGTGCTATGCGTGCCGTTCTCGAATCAGTAGGTATCACCGACGTCCTCGCAAAATCAAAAGGCTCGTCAAACCCACACAACCTCGTAAAAGCAACCATCGCCGCCCTTGACGAAATGCGCTCACCCGCCATCGTTGCTCAAAACCGCGGTATTTCTGTCGAACAAGTCTTCAAAGGCTAAAAAGCAAAAAAACAATGGCAAAAATTAAAATCACTCAGATAAAAAGCCGCATCAATTGTCCGGCAGTGCAGAAACGCACTCTTGATGCCCTCGGTCTCAAGAAAATGAATCATACCGTTGTCAAAGAAGACACCCCCAGTGTTATGGGTATGGTGACCAAGGTACACCACCTCGTAAAAGTCACTCCCGCATAAAACAGACAACACCACTCACTCACATCGGCAACACAAGGGGATAAAACCCTTGCCGATGTGATAATAAACAACAAACAACAAACGTCAAATCCAAACACAAAACATATACAACAATGGATTTAAGTAACCTCCAACCAGCCCCCGGCTCAGTAAAGCACAACACCCGCATAGGTCGCGGCCCCGGCTCAGGCAAAGGCGGCACATCGACCCGCGGTCACAAAGGTGCAAAATCACGCTCGGGCTATTCGCGTAAAATAGGTTTCGAAGGCGGTCAGATGCCTCTGCAACGTCGCCTTCCCAAATTTGGGTTCAAAAACATCAACCGTGTTGAGTACAAACCCATCAACCTCGACCTCATCCAAGGTCTCGCCGAAAAACAAAACCTCCAAAAAATCGGTCTCGAAGAACTTCGTGCCGCAGGATACGTTAACTCACGTCAACTCGTCAAAATACTTGGCAACGGCAGCATAACCGTTGCTGTGACCGTTGAGGCAAACGCATTCTCTGCCACAGCACAAAAAGCCATCGAAGCCGCCGGCGGCACAACAGTTAAAATCTGATCGACTAACGTCATAGCCTGATTTAACAATGAAATTTATACAAACAATCAAAAACATTTGGACAATCGAGGAATTGCGTAAACGCCTCTTGGTGACACTGCTCCTTGTTTTCATCTACCGTGTCGGATGCCACGTACTACTTCCCGGCGTGTCGACCTCAGCCATGAAAGCGATGCAGGACTTCACTGACAAATCAGGTATGATGCAACTCATCGATATGTTCTCAGGTGGTGCCTTCTCACAAGCCTCCATCTTCGCACTCGGCATTATGCCCTACATCACGGCATCAATCGTGATACAGCTCGTGGGTATGGTCTATCCCGCATTCCAAAAAATGCAACGCGAAGGTGAAAGCGGACGTCAGAAGCTCAACCAATACACGCGCTACCTTACTGTTATCATCCTGATGCTCCAAGCACCCGCTTACCTCTACACGCTTAACGCTCAGTTCGGCGGACAACTTGATCTAAGCTTCTTCCCCTTGGTATCACTGATGATAATCATCTCAGCCGGATCAATGTTTATTATGTGGCTCGGTGAGAGAATAACCGACAGAGGTATTGGCAACGGTATCTCATTCATCATTCTTGTCGGCATTATAGCACGCCTTCCCGAGGCATTCCTTGGCGAGCTCGGTTCTCGCCTTCCCGGTGCCGGTGGCACACAAGGCGGTCTCGTGATGTTTGTCATAGAGATGATACTGCTCTTCGCCGTGACTATTGGTGCAATACTTCTCGTACAAGGTACCCGCAAAGTTCCCGTACAATATGCAAAACGTATTGTTGGCAACCGCCAATATGGAGGTGCCCGTCAATACATACCTCTCAAAGTCAATGCTGCTAACGTGATGCCTATCATCTTTGCACAAGCCATCATGTTCGTGCCCATTGCCATTGCCGGTTTTGCTACTGACGGCGCCGGAGCTTTTGGTGACCCCAACAGCTTCTGGTACAACTTCGTATTCTTCATACTGATCATCGTCTTCACCTACTTCTACACAGCCATCACGGTGCGTCCCACACAGATGGCAGAAGATATGAAACGTAACAACGGTTTCATCCCCGGCATCAAACCCGGCAAAAAAACTGCAGAATACCTTGACCTCATTATGTCGCGCATCACACTCCCCGGTTCGATATTCCTCGGCATCGTAGCCATTATGCCTGCTTTTGCTCGCATATTCGGCGTCAGCCAAGCCTTTGCTCAATTCTTTGGCGGCACATCGTTGC
Source organism: bacterium (assembly GCA_963600695.1). Taxonomy (GTDB): domain Bacteria; phylum Bacteroidota; class Bacteroidia; order Bacteroidales; family Muribaculaceae; genus CAG-873. Next base: position 13,213 of record CAVCBR010000017.1, on the reverse strand, counting down.
TGATTATGGTAGGCGTTGTTCTCGACACACTCCAACAGATCGAATCACACCTGCTGATGCACCACTATGACGGACTTATGAAAGAAGGCAAAATCAAAGGTCGCACGACCGGATCTGCCTATTGACACTCCCGATAACCGACCGACACACGGTGTGTTCCCGGAATAAAAACCGGGAACCTCACCGCAAGGTTGGTGTCACAACGCCCAACAACTAAAAAACAAAGGAAACATATCAATAAATGATATACCTCAAAACACCCGAAGAAATCGAACTTGTGCGCCTCGCCTGCGACCTCACGTCGCGCACACTCGGTCAAGTGGCACAAGCGATACGACCCGGAGTGACCACCCGCCAACTCGACACCATAGCACGTGAATATATACACGCCAACGGCGGCATCCCCGCATGCTTGGGCTATGGTGGCTTTCCCGGCACAATATGTGCCGAGGTCAATGAGATTGTCGTGCACGGTTTCCCCTCGAACTACGCATTGCGCGAGGGTGACATCTGTGGCGTGGATCTCGTTGTCGAGCTCAACGGATATATGGGCGACTCTTGCTACACCTTCGCCATAGGCGATGTAGACCCCAAAACCCTGCAACTCTGTCGCACGACACACGAATCACTCAATGTGGGTATTCAAGCATGCCGTGCCGGACATCGCATAGGAGACATCTCCAACGCCGTGCAAACATACTGCGAACATCGCGGCTACTCAGTGGTGCGCGAAATGTGTGGACACGGCATCGGTCGCGATATGCACGAAGATCCCGAAATTCCCAATTACGGACGACGCGGCATCGGTCCGGTGATACGCAACGGCATGTGCCTGTGCATAGAACCGATGATAAACCTCGGCTCGCGAAACATAGTCATCGAGCAAGATGGGTGGACCTGTCGAACAAAAGACCGCAAACCATCGGCTCACTACGAGCACACTGTTGCAATAGTTGACGGGCAAACACAAGTGTTGACGACATTTGACTACATCAAACAAGCCCTTGGCGAACAATACATCTGACATCACGCCACACAACTCCGGCAACACTCCCGTGCATTATTGCCGGAAGGCATAACAACCAAAAATAAAACAAAAACAAAGACGACCCAAACAAAATCACATGGCAAAACAAGCAGCTATCGAACAAGACGGAACAATCATCGAAGCGTTATCCAACGCAATGTTCCGCGTCGAACTTGAAAACGGACACCAAATCACTGCTCACATTTCGGGCAAAATGCGTATGCATTACATAAAAATTCTGCCCGGAGACAAAGTGCGTGTCGAGATGTCGCCATACGATTTAAGTAAAGGACGTATTGCTTTCCGTTACAAATAAAAAGCAGCAGAAAGCAACAAAAACAGCAACTATAATTACTAAAAGATAAAAATACCAAAACAATGAAAGTTAGAGCCTCAGTCAAAAAGCGCACTCCCGACTCCAAAATCGTGCGCCGCAAAGGACGTTTGTACGTGATTAATAAAAAAAATCCCAAGTATAAACAACGTCAAGGATAATTTTTTATTATTTTTGCAAAAAAATTGACAATTAAGAAATAATATGGCAGTAAGAATCGTGGGAGTTGACCTCCCCCAAAACAAAAGAGGTGAAATCGCCCTGACCTACATCTTTGGCATCGGTCGCTCGAGCGCAAAAAGCATTCTCGAGAAAGCCGGTGTTGACGTCAACATCAAAGTCAAAGATTGGAGTGACGCACAAGCCGCCAAAGTGCGTGAAGTCATTGGCAGCGATTACAAAGTCGAAGGCGACCTTCGCAGCGAAATCCAACTTAACATCAAACGTCTGATGGACATCGGATGCTATCGCGGCGTTCGCCACCGCAACGGATTGCCCGTGCGCGGTCAATCAACCAAAAACAACGCTCGCACTCGTAAGGGTCGCAAAAAAACCGTTGCAAACAAAAAGAAAGCTACCAAATAATAAACATAATCAAACATTATGGCAAAAAAGACAGTCGCAGCAAAGAAGAGAAACGTCAAAGTATCTGCCGAAGGACAGCTACACGTTCACTCATCTTTCAACAACATTATTGTGTGCCTAGCCAACAGCGAGGGACAAATCATTTCATGGTCCTCAGCCGGCAAAATGGGCTTCAGAGGATCAAAAAAGAACACTCCGTATGCTGCTCAGATGGCAGCTCAGGATTGCGCCAAAATTGCCTACGACCTTGGCTTGCGTAAAGTGAAAGCATACGTTAAAGGTCCCGGTAACGGTCGCGAATCTGCAATCCGCACCATTCACGGTGCCGGCATCGAAGTCACCGAAATTATCGACGTGACACCGTTGCCACACAACGGATGTCGTCCCCCCAAACGCCGTCGCGTATAATCACACGTCGTCACTGACTCTAAAAAACTTTTAGTAAATAGCAATCAACAAACCAACGACTACGACGCTCGCGCTCTGTCGATGACGACATCAAAAGTCACAAGGCCAGCCCTGTTTTAACGTGAAAGACCATTAAACATCACCTCTCAATGGTCGCGGCTGCACTAACGACAAGGAAGCCCCACAGATTACGAAGCAAAAGACAGACAAAAACAAGAATGTCGCAGTCAGTAAAAATTTGAAAATAAAATGGCTAGATACACAGGTCCAAAGACCAAAATTGCCCGTAAATTCGGTGAACCCATCTTCGGTCCCGACAAAGTGCTTGCTAAACGCAACTTCCCACCGGGCCAGCACGGACAGAACAAACGCCGCAAAACATCTGAATATGGCGTTCAGCTCCGCGAAAAACAAAAAGCTAAATACACCTACGGAGTTCTCGAAAAACAATTCCGCAACCTCTTCGAGAAAGCATCGTCGATGAAAGGTATCACCGGCGAAATTCTGCTCCAACTCCTCGAATCACGTCTTGACAACGTTGTTTATCGTCTCGGCATTGCCCGCACACGTGCCGCAGCGCGTCAGATTGTGCTTCACCGTCACATCGTTGTTAACGGTGGTGTGGTTAACATACCCTCATATCAAGTAAAACCGGGCGACATCGTTGGCGTGCGCGAAAAATCAAAATCGCTTGAAGTCATCAATGACAACCTCGCCGGCTTCAACCACACCAAATATCCTTGGATCGAATGGGACGAAAGCCTCAAAAGCGGTAAATATCTCCACGTTCCCGCTCGCGAAGACATTCCCGAGAATATCAAAGAACAGCTTATCGTCGAGTTGTATTCTAAATAATAACCACATTAAAATCCAGATCCATGGCTATTTTACAATTCCAGAAACCCGACAAAGTGTTGATGCTCGAATCCAACAACTTCTACGGCAAATTCGAGTTCAAACCTTTGGAACCCGGCTATGGTATCACTGTCGGCAACGCACTTCGCCGCGTATTGCTCTCCTCGCTTGAGGGCTATGCCATATCATCGATAAAAATCGATGGAGTGAAACACGAGTTCGACACCATACCCGGCGTTAAGGAAGATGTCACCAACATCATCCTCAACCTCAAAAAGGTAGACCTCAAACAAATCGTCGAAGACACCGAAAACGAGTCAGCAACAATCACCGTCTCGGGCAAAGAAGTGTTCACAGCCGGCGACATCAGCAAGACTCTGACCGGGTTTGAAGTTTTAAATCCCGAGCTTGTGATATGCCATCTGGATAGCGATGCAAGTTTCACGATCACATTGACAATCAACAAAGGTCGCGGTTGGGTGCCGGCAGAGGAAAACGACGTCCCCACAGACGATGTTCACGTCCTCGCCATCGACTCAATCTACACACCCATCAAGAATGTCAAATATGCAATCGAAAACTTCCGTGTAGACCAGAAAACCGACTACGACAAGCTTATTATTGAAATCACAACCAACGGGTCGATACATCCCAAAGATGCCCTCAAAGAAGCAGCTCGCATTCTCATACACCACTTTATGCTCTTCTCAGACGAGAAAATCACTCTCGAACCTACCGAAACCGGAGATAACGAAGAGTTTGATGAAGAGGTGCTCAAAATGCGTCAACTTCTCAAATCGAAACTCGTTGACATGGACCTCTCGGTACGTGCGCTCAACTGCTTGAAATCGGCAGAAGTCGAAACCCTCGGCGAGCTTGTGACATTCAACAAAAACGACTTGCTAAAATTCCGCAACTTTGGTAAAAAATCTCTCACCGAGCTCGACGAATTCCTCGCCGGTCTCAACCTCAGCTTCGGAATGGACATTTCAAAATATAAATTAGATAAAGAGTAACAACGATGAGACATAATAAAAAATTTAATCACCTCAGCCGCACAAAAGCTCACCGCGACGCGCTGCTCTCAAATATGACGGTGTCGTTGATTATGCACAAACGCATCTTCACGACTCTTGCCAAGGCTAAAGCCCTTCGCGTGTATGCAGAGCCCCTGATCAACCGTGCGAAAAACGACACAATGGCAAATCGTCGCCACGTTTTCGCTCACCTTCAGGACAAAGAAGCCATCAAAGAACTGTTTAACGACGTAGCACAAAAAATCGCTGAACGCCCCGGAGGTTACACACGTATCCTCAAAACCGGCAACCGTCTCGGTGATAACGCTAAAACCTGCTTCATAGAGTTGGTAGACTATAACGAAGCCATGCTCAAAGGTAAGAAAGAAGCAGCTGCCGGCACTAAAACTCGCCGTTCACGTCGCAAAACAGCCAAACCCGCAACTGCTGAGGCTCCCAAAGCCGAAGCTCCTGTGGCTGAAGCACCTGCAACCGAAACTCCGGCAGCCGAATAATATCGGCATCCGTAATGATGGACACCTATATGCCCATCACATAAAAAGCATAGCCGCAAGTCACAGGGCACAAATGCCCGGTGGCTTGCGGTTGTCTTTTATAAAACTTGCAATTAATTGCAAATTAGCTGTAAATCAGTTATTTCATAATTGTGTTCGTACAGACCTTGTGTGTAATTTATAATTAATCCCTTGCTTATTAATTTACAACCTAACTGATCTCATGAGCAAAAAAATTTTAGTGGCATTGTGTGCCTCACTTCTCCTTGGCTCAGCGATGTCATCGCAAGCCGCCTCCACAGAACCCAAACGAGAGTTCCGCTCATCGTGGGTTGCCGGTATGGGTATAGACTGGCCTCGCTCGACAGATATGGCGACAGCCAAAGCCCAACTTATCGAATATCTTGACCAATTTGAGAACGACAATTTCACCGGCGTGTGTATTCACGTGCGCCCTCGAGCAGATGCCTATTACAAATCGACACTTGAACCGTGGAGTGCAGACCTCACCGGCACTCGTGGCAAAGACCCCGGGTGGGATCCCTTGGCGTTTGCCATTGAAGAATGTCACAAACGAGGTCTTGAATGCTATGCGTGGATCAATCCCTATCGTGTGAACGCTAACAGCGCGACATACACGACATCGTTTGACAAACAATGGGATGCAAACGGGTGGCTTATCAGATCCGGGAAATGGACAAGTTTTAATCCCGGTCTGCCGGCAGCTCGCCGTCACTGTCTTGATGTGATCAAAGAGATTTATACCAACTATATGATTGATGGTATGCTTTTTGATGACTATTTCTATCCGGGAGACGGTATGCAAGGCGCAAATGGAACGGGAACAGATGCTGATGCCGATGACTATGAGCTTTGGAAAAACTCAGGCACAAAGCTCAGCCTCTATGATTGGCGACGTAACAATGTCAACACGTTTGTTCAAGAACTGTATAATGAGATACAAGCCGTTCGCCCCGACTTGCGATTTGGCATCGGTCCGGCAGGTGTGTCGTATCAGTCGGCAGCTTCTCGCGGGTTATCCAAGCCCAATGTGTCTACAACCGATTGGCAGTATGATGATATTTATGCTGACTGTCTCGCTTGGCTTGATGATGGCTCAATAGACTTCATTGCACCACAGATATATTGGTCGCGCACCAACAGTACTGCACCATATGAGCCACTTGCCACATGGTGGAATAATACTGCCAACTACTTTGGACGTCACAATTATGTCTCGTTAGCATCATACAAACTCGGCACTACAGAATTTGGTGGTAATAACTCGACAGGTTGGAGTGAAATTGGAGCAGAGATAGATATTTCTCGCAACACGAACAAAAATAATGCTCCCGGCGCAATATATTATAATACGAAATCTGTTTACGGACCGACATACACCGGTCTCGGCAATTGGCTCGGCAACAACAGATATACACACAAAGTACTTGTACCGACGGTAACGTGGAAAAAACGAGTAGTATATTCTCCGGTCACATCGCTCGCAAAATCAGGGACGACTTTGACTTGGAATGCTGCACAAGGTGCGCCTGACAAGGCAATCATTCGCTATACCGTTTATGCCGTTCCCGAAGATATGGAATTGCAAGATGCCAAAGCCTCTGATGGCGATGGCATAGATGCTCAATACCTCCTTGGCGTAAGCTATGCAACATCATATACATTGCCCACCGGCAAACGTTCGGGTTATTGGTATGCCGTTTGCATCTATGACGGACTCGGTTATGAATCTGAACCGGCAATGCTTGGATACAGCATCGAACACGCGCCGGAGACGACTCTTATATCTCCCGCCAATGGCGCGCAAGCCTCATGGGATCAAACATTCACATGGTCAGCAGTGTCAAATGCCACATATACGCTTCAAGTGGCAAGCGATGTCGATTTTACAAATATCGTTATCAATCGTGCCGGACTCACCTCAACAACAAAGACCGAGGCTCTTGACATTCTCACTGCCGGCAAAACGTATTATTGGCGTGTTGTTACGAGCGTTTCCGGAATGCTTTCCACGAACTCGGCATCACGCTCTTTTGTTGCCCCGAAAGCCGTAGCAACAACAGCGCCCACATTGTTGACTCCTGCCGACAAAACTACCATCGAAGACAATAATTTTGTTTTGTCATGGCGTATGCCCTCGGACGCAAATATCACAAAAGCTCGCGTCGAGATATGCCACACCGGGTCAAATTTCAGTACTCTCATTTACAGCAATGAAGTAAACAAGGCTACAACATCGATAACATTGTCAACCGGACAGCTTGGCAAAGGCTCGTATGATTGGCGTGTTGTTGCGTGTGGCGCGAGAGTTATCGAGACAGCTTCAGCCGCTCGCACCTTTACCATCGAAAAAGTTGCCGTCGGTTCGTACGAACCCGGATATACCATCAAAAACGATGGCGTATTGTATGGCGCTGCCGATAAATATGAATTGGAAAGCGTGTGGTATCGTTCAGTAGAGTCACCGTGGGATAACCTCACGTTTGACTATGTCAGCGGAAGTGCCACGCTAAATCGCGGTATGGCTGCCAACACCGAATGTGTATATGTCAGCGGACGCTCGGCAAACTCATCGACAGCCGATATTTATCTCGATGAATATAATGGCGCCACCGGCGAACACATACGCCGCATAAACCTCAGCACCGACGGGCGCGCATCGTTCTATCCTTGTAATGATGTCATCAAAGACTCAAAGGGTAATATTTGTATCGCCAGTCTTTCGATTAACATAGCCTCAACGCCGGTTGTAATACACAAAGTCAACCTCACAGACGGCTCGTTGACAAAAGTGGCAACACTATCATCGTCGTCATCGACAAATTATAAACGTGTAGACCACGTTGGTATTTATGGTGATGTTGACTCCGGAGACTTTTATGTCTTTGCCGCAGCGGCAAGCACTTCATATTTGTTGCGTTGGCATGTCACCGATGCAGAAAGTAGCAGTGATCCCCTTGCCAAGTCATATACGTATGGCATTTATCCGAGCTCAAAATCCACATTTGGCATAGCCCCGAAAGTACGTCCCATATCAGCCACTCAGACATTTGTCGATGGTGGTGCCTCAGCATGGTCTCTCTATGATATAACGGTTGACAATTGGATGATAGGCTCGTTTGAAAATGCCACAAACGAAGCGCCCATAGCGTTTAGCGATAATGGTGGCGCGGTGTTTAAACTTGGGGACCAAGACTTTATGGTTTATAACTATGCGCCGGCGACAAGCGACTATGGTTGCCGTTTCAGCATAGCAAAAGGCCCGAAAAGTTTTACCGGATTGCAAACGTTGTGGCGTGTTCCCGGCTTTGACGAAGGTCTCGGCACTGATGAGTCAAGCACATGCAGCGCACCGGTAGACGCTGTTACCATGGCAAACAATATGGCATACGTCTATATTTTCAGCCCCGGCAACGGACTTGCCTGTTATAAAGTAAAAGATGGTAGCAGCGGTGTTGAAAACATTGTTTCTGACGGGGAAGACGGTGAGCGCATGCGCGTGAGTGTCCTCGGACGCACGGTGATGTTGCCGGCAGAGGCAGCCAATGTAACGGTTTATGCAACATCTGGCGCTGTTGTCCTCAAAGAGAACGATGTGCGCAATATCGAATTACCTGCATCGGGTATGTATATTATCAATGCTGACGGTAAGACGACTGCGGTGACAGTGCGTTGATTATAAACGCAAAGACATACATAAACGGCAACCGCTCTACATCTTGGTGATGAATAGAGCGGTCGCTGTTATTATCGGGGAGAATAAAATCTTAATCTTTGGTGCCGTAAGCCAAGTCTCCGGCATCGCCGAGACCGGGCACGATGTATGAGTGAGCGTTAATATCGGTATCAATGGCTCCGAGCCACATTGTCGTGCGATCTTCGGGGAAGGTGCGCGAAATATAGTCAACGGCAGCTTGTGAGGCTATAACTGAGGCAACGTGAATTTTTGCCGGCATACCTTTGGTGAGAAGAGCACGATAGCTGAGCTCCATAGACGCACCGGTGGCAAGCATAGGATCACATAGGATGAGCGTTTTGCCGTCAAGGCGAGGAGAGGCTAAATATTCGATGCAAACGTCAAAATTTTCTTTTTCTTTATACTTGCGATATGCCGAAACAAAAGCATTTTCGGCGTGATCAAAGAAACTCAAAAACCCTTGATGGAAGGGAACTCCGGCGCGAAAAATCGTTGCCAACACCACCTTTTCGTCCAAAACCTGACAGGCGGCGGTCGCCAACGGCGTTTGGGTTTCGATTGTGGTATATTTCAATGTCTTGGAAATTTCGTAAGCCATAATTTGTCCTACGCGTGCAAGATTATGACGAAAACGTAGAGGATCTTGTTGTGTATCAATGTCACGCATCTCTCGCATAAATTGACTGACAAGTGACGGAGTCTCTGCAAAATTTATGATTTTCATAAGGTATGAAGTTTTTAATCTGTGTCAAAGTATCGATAAATCGATACTTTTCGATCGCAAAGTTAACGATAAACTATGAAAAATATATTTTTGCCGTGTAAAAAAATGTTGAAACCTGTCTTGCAGCAAAAAAAATCACTAATTTTGCCTCGTTGTGCAAAACTAAATAAGACAATAACATAAAACGAAATAACAATAAAGAAAAATGAAAAAGACGCTATTTGCCGTCCTCGTTATGGGCACTATGGGTTTGACATTCGCTGCGTGTGGGTCAGGCTCGCAACATCAACAAGAGACAGATACCACACTGTCGAATGCAGATATAGATTCCATTACAGAATACTATGGTCGTGTCACCGGTGGTTTTCTTAACAGCCAGATTGTTATCAGTGACAATCAAGATGATTCGATAAAGGTAAACAAAGAGCAATTTCTTAAAGGAATAAATATTGTTCTTGGACAAGAGGAGTTAGATGACGATCTTATTGCCGGCATTTCGGCAGGTTTGCAGATCTCTCACGATATCAGACGGTTTAAAGAGCAGGGTATCAATATGGACGTAGCACGCATTAAAGACCTGATTGCCGAAAACGTGCTCGCCGATAGCGTGAGCGAGTCATCGCTTACGAATTATCAACGTCGTCTGCAAAGTTTTATTGAAAAAGCCGATGAAAAACGCACTCGCCGTGATGAACTCGCTGCGGCAAACAGCGCTAAGGGTGTAGCAAACAACAATGCCGGTCTTGCAGCTGTTAAAAAAGTGAAAGCGGCAAATCCACAAGCCATTACCACAAAATCAGGTATGGTTGCCGTGATAGAAAATGTCGGTGAAGGTGATATTGATAACAATAGACCGTTGAGTGTTGACGTCGTTTACAAACATATCGATGGCAGTGTTATCCGCAATACTCCGGCGGCACAATTAATTCCTCGCAGTGCTAATCCGGCAATATCTGAAGCTCTGAGTATGCTCAAAGTCGGTGGCAAAGGCACGTTCTATCTTACGCCTGACCTTGCTTTTGGTAAAGTTGGTAGCGAGCAATTCGGTATCGGTCCCATGGAATGGGTGATACTTGAAATCAAGGTTAACGGCAACATCGCTGTCGGTGGCGAGGCAGATGTGACACCGGCAGTTTCGCGCACAATACATTAACAACGTTATTGCCAAACAATATCACGGTGGTGGCACAAAGACCTGAAATATGGCTTTGTGCCACTGCTGTATATACCCAAAACACTGAAATCACAACCCAATGCAACGATTATGAGACAATGGCGTTTTTATGTAATCAGAATGTGCGTCAAAGTTTATACCTTTGTCTCGATAATCGTGACCGACGTCATCATTATGTCACAAAACAAAAACCAAAAACCAAAACATTTAAAACATACATGACTATGGATCTCAATAGCATCTCCTCGCCGGCGCAAATCAAGTCTATGACACTTGACCGACTTAAAGAACTTGCCGGCGAAATGCGCAAAGCATTGCTCAAAAAACTCAGTAACCACGGCGGACACGTTGGTCCCAATCTTGGTTTTGTTGAAGCTACAATAGCTATGCACTATGTATTTGACTCGCCTCGTGACAAAATAGTTTTTGATGTGTCACATCAATGTTATGCCCACAAGATGCTCACCGGAAGAATGAAGGCATTCACTGACCCCATACAGTATGACTCGGTAAGCGGATATACCAATCCAAATGAGAGCGAACATGATTTTTTCACAGTGGGGCATACGTCGACAGCCGTGTCACTGGCTTGCGGTCTCGCTAAGGCTCGTGATATGCGCCACGAAAAATCAAACATCATTGCCGTTGTCGGAGACGGCTCATTGAGCGGTGGCGAAGCCTTTGAGGGCTTGGACAATGCCGCCACTCTCGGTTCTAATTTCATTGCCGTTGTCAACGATAACGATATGTCTATTGCTGAAAATCATGGAGGGCTGTATGAAAGCTTGCGCCGCTTGCGTGAGACCAATGGGCGAGATGAATGCAATTACTTCAAGTCTCTAAATCTCGACTATCGCTTTGTTGCCGATGGCAATGATCTCGAAGAATTGATAAACGTCTTTACCGAAGTGCGTGACATCGACCATCCGGTGGTTGTGCACGTTGTCACAGACAAAGGTCATGGTTATGCTCCTGCCGAACACAACAAAGAGACGTTCCATTATCGCATGCCCTTTGATCTGACTACCGGTGACTTGGTAAATAAAGGTAATGGAGAGAGCTACAACAGTATAACTCGTGATTTGCTTATGGGGAGGTTCAAAACAGATCCGTTGACGGTGGCTATCACCTCGGCGACACCGACGGTGATGGGTTTCACACCCGAATATCGTGAGGCTGCCGGCAAACATTTTGTTGATGTTGGCATCGCTGAAGAACATGCCGCAGCCTTATCATCGGGACTTGCCAAAGGTGGTTGCAAACCATTCTGGGGAGTGTACTCATCATTTGTGCAGCGCGTATATGACCAAGTGTCACAAGATATTGCCATTAACTCATCGGCAGCAACAATAGCTGTGTTTATGGGCACAGTCGATGGTATGAATGATGTCACACACTTGGGCTTCTTTGACATAGCATTGCTTGCCAATATTCCCAACGTGGTGTTCCTCGCGCCTACATGCCGCCAAGAATACATCAATATGGTCAACTGGTCGCTTGACCAAAATGAGCACCCGGTGGTCATTCGCGTGCCCGACCCGATAGTTTATGATCTTGACATAGAGACTGACAACGATTACTCTGAGTTGAACAAATATCGTGTTGTTCGTCCGGGTAAACATATCGCAGTCATCGCTGCCGGCAATATGTTGCGCCCGGTGCTCGAAGCCGCTGATGCCCTCGCCGAGAAAGGCATAACGCCGACCATAATCAATCCACGGTTCCTTAGCGGATTGGACGTGCCACTGCTCGATAGCCTCAAAGCAAATCATAACGCTGTGATTACACTCGAAGATGGTATTATCGAAGGTGGTTTCGGACAAAAAATAGCAACATATTACGCCGAGAGTTCTATGCGCGTGCGTTGCCTCGGACTCAAAAAAGAATTCCTTGACCGCTATGACCATAATGACGTCAAGGCAAAAGCCGGAATGACACCTGCCGGCATAGTCGCCAATATTTGCGACCTGCTTGACTGACAAAAATAGAGCGTGGTGTGTGTCTGACAAGCTCAAAACACCTTGCCTATCACTACGATAGTTAATTTAAATCCACCGATACGACGCCTGCATAGTGATTTCATTGTGCAGGCGTTGTCGTATCAATAACCAGAGACCAATAGACGTCAATAGCTCCGCAGCTGTGTCTGTTTTGAGACAGTCTCGTTATTTATTCACCGGAAGCTATAACAAAACCTAAAAGTCCTGACTGATATATGACTCTCTTGAAACCTAACGTTAAATCAATACTTCGTTAGACTTTTGAGTTAGAAAACGATGAGCTTTGATATAGCGGTTAAGACGATCTATGGATTTTTCGTTTACAGAGGCGAGCCGAAGGAGATTCATATTATCCTCAAGATCCCGAAGTTTGACTTGCCGAGCTATTGGGTTTAGTGAACAACGTTCAATAAACTGTTCATAACTTTCATCGGCACGACGGGTGAGAGCCACGATGGCGTCGACAATATACTCGGGAAACCCCTCTTGAATAAGACCGGAGGAAGTAGCAATTGTGTCTTCAAGAACATCGTGGAGCATTGCCACCATGCGTTGTTCATCTGTGGAGCAAGCCATCGCGACGCGCATTGGATGAAGAAAGTAAGCCTTTCCGGCTTTATCCGTTTGACCGCTGTGCATAGTCAGGCAGATACTTGCAGCTTTTTCGAGCAGTTCGTTGTTGTTCATGATTTGTTGATTGAATTAATACATTTGTTAGGGGTGTATAATTTGCCATTAACTTTAAAAATTATTCCGTTTTCGTTGGCTTTCTCTTGCAGTTCTGCATCTGTTTGCATTGACTGACGTGACAATGATTATATTAAAAGAGTGCCGTGGCTTTTTTAAAAAGTTTTGAT
>CAVCBR010000016.1:27085-38537 GCA_963600695.1 bacterium | reverse complement strand
CAGGAACATCCAAAAAGCATCTTCTGTTTTCATTCCGCAAATTTAACACTTTTCTGAATTTCCATGCACCGAATATTTGGCTTGTGCCTGATCGATAGCCATTACCGGTTCCTCTAATGGTTGGTTTAGTGGGCTCATATCAGTATATATATAACTGAGACCATGTTGCACCTTATGCAACATAGCCTCAGTTGTCTTATGGAAGTTTGGGGATGTAGAGGGTTGTAATCAGCGTCCGGCGGTCTTTGTTTGGTCAGCACTGCCATCTGCATTGATGAGTTTGCGAGCATCGCGGCGTTGACGTCCCCACTGCACATTATATGTTATTCCTATCAGCGGTATTGGCGAAATATCCAAACGCATTTTGTACTCATTTAAATTGTATTTATTTAGAGATCTTGAGCCCTGTTCATATTTTGAGAATGGGAACAGCATGCCTGCCATAAAGCTCCAATTATTTTTATTGTACGACAACATTACTGCCGAGAGAGTCTCGCCCCAAGTGATTTTTTCGCCAAATAATGATTTTGGTGCTTTTTGATAGTCAACATCAAGAGAAAATCCCCAATGTTCTGCATGAGCCGAGACACTCCCTGCCCAATTATGGTTGTAGTGAGTATAACCTGTGCCACGCATGCGCTCTGCCGTGTAATATATATAACCACTAACTGTCAACCAGTCGGGTATAACTTCGATTTGTGGTGCTAATGTTATTTTAAGATTTTGGAGACCGCGACTATTCTCATAGGTTGTTATCAGTTTATCATTATCCCAATATGAATATGGAGCTATGGCATTGGGTGACGAAAATCCTTGTATGAAGAATGAGCCGAGAAAACGTGGGAAGTTGAAATTATAACGAATGCCAAAATCATAAGATGATGATGTTTTAAGCATCGGATTACCTATTGTCACCTGAAAACCGTCGACCTGTTGCGGTGCCGGATTTGTCTCTGTCAGGCTTGGGGCTGTCTGCCATGTTCTAAACCATACTCGAAATTTTGATGCCGTGTTGAGGTTGTACATAAGCGTAACACTGGGTCTGACGTTCCATGAGTTTGTCTCTTGAGCAGTTTCTTGTAATCTGAACGATGTGTACTGCGCACCTACGCCGGCGGTCAGTGTAAATTTCTTGATACGCTGAAAATATTCGCCATAAAAATAAACCCTATCTTGGTTCTGATGAAAAATTGCATCACCGAGATTTTCATAAGTAGAGCGATTGCGATTTGCCTTATATGACAATCCGGCAGTAAGTCGCGTGTTACCCCACTTCTTGATGTAATTAGCCTCTACCGCCGAAGCAAAGTTGTGGTCTTTAACCGAAGTATTGACATCTGTAATCAGCATATCAGTCAACGCATTATGTTCCACATAAGTATGTTTTGAACGACCGGAATACAACTCAGCATCAAAATCGACGACAAAGATTTGATCGTGAGCAAAATGCTGTTCATAATAAGCCGACATCATAGGGTTGTAGCCATCGTTTGACGTATACTCGTTAAGTCTGATGTCATCTGCACCACTGCTCAATGTCATCAATGAATTGTATTTATTCGCTTCGGGCCATTTTTTACTTCCATACAGGCTCACCCATAAAACAGTAGTGTCAGGTTTTATGTAGTTGTAATATAGTTGAAATCCGGCAAACGTATTGCTGAGATAGCCTCCGGGAAGGGGTGTTTCGAGACGTGTCAGCGAGCTACCGTCATCATATGTAAATACCTCTTTGTAATCACGATGGGTTTTCATACGATTTGTCAGTTTGAAGTTTGTATTGAGACCCCATTGCGAGCGACCGTTATTCAACTTCAACGAGGCATTATACTGACCCCAAGCCGTATTCAAAGACTGCATACCCGATGCCATCAACGAACCGCCAAGAGCAGGATTAGCCACAACAAAATTTAAGACTGCATAAGCGCCGTTATAACGAAGTCCCGGGTTGTCAAGCCATTCGACACGGCGTATGGTTTCGGGAAGTATGTTGCGCAATTCTTGCACCGTTGCCTTACGTCCGTTTATTCGTATCTCCACCTCCTGTCCTGACGATGTGATTTTACTAAGAGCATCGCTCACCGACAATGTCGGTATCATAAGATTTTTCAATACCTGCACTCCGTTGTTTGATGCCTTCACCGCACTCTGTGACGGATAATACACGTCCATATCAGCACGGCGCACAAGTTTTGGAGCCTCAATCGTTATTTCACTAAGTTCATATTGTTGATTGGTAGTATCTTGTGCCGTTGTGTCTGCCGGCATTTGCGCTTCGGTGGTCAACGCCGTGAGTATTGCAATAATAAATGTTAATGCTTTAAATTTCATAAATTGTACCTGTTTTAAAACCAAATTCATCTATAAGACGCCCAAGACGCATATTTGTGACACGCACACCCCGTTTTTTTTACAATTATTTTAGAAATCGTATTATATTGCCCATACGCATTAATCGCAATATTTTTGTAATTTTGTATTCGCTGTGATCCCGAACATTAACTTGTTTCGACAACGATTTACATTTCCCTCCGACTTAACACTGAGATTATGAAAATATTAACAACCCAAGATATTGCAGCCGTCGAACGGTATACCATTGAGCAAGAAGGCATCAGCTCAATAGACCTTATCGAACGAGCTGCCGACGGGATAGCCACCGAGATTTTTGCTCATTGGCGTCCGAATGTCAAACTTATGATTTTTGCCGGTTGGGGCAACAATGGCGCCAATGCTCTCGAAACGGCGCGACTACTCGCCCAAAAAGGCTTTTCGCCGGAAGTCTATCTTTTTAACATAGGAGGCAACAAACTATCTGCCGAGTGTAGAATTATGCGCGAACGACTTTTGAAGTCCGAGGGCAATATCAGCTTCCTCGAAATCACCGGCAAAGAGCGTTTTGCGTGGCCCGAGCCTGAGTCTTCGACATTAATCATCGATGGCATTTTTGGCAGAGGTTTAAAACAAGCGATGCCTCGTTCGTTCCAAATGCTGGCTCATAACATCAATGAGTCAGGAGCAACAGTAATATCAATAGACATACCTTCGGGTCTGTTAACTGAATGGAACCCCGGTTTATCGCGACAGGATATGATACATGCCTCACTGACACTTGCGATCGGTTTTCCTCATTTATCATTCTTTATTGCTGATAATGCCGATGTTGTCGGACGTTGGAAGGTCATCGACATCGGGTTAAACAAACAAGCGACAAAAAACTGTCCGCTTTCATATTTCCTTGTCAACGAAAATGACACGAGACGCTTTCTTTCAAGGCGTCCCGAATTTTCATCAAAAGCCGATTATGGGCATGCTTTGCTCATTGCCGGCAGCTATGGCATGGTCGGAGCCGCATCGTTGGCTGCACGCGGTTGTTTGCGCGCCGGTGCCGGCAAAGTAAGTGTACACGCTCCGGGCTGTGCATTTGTTCCCCTGCAAACAAATGTTGCGCCGGCAATGTTTGATGCCGACAGCGACCAAAACATCATCACCAAAATGCCAACCGACACTCGCTACAATGCCATTGCCGCGGGTCCCGGATTGGGAACCTCCGAATTAACAGCCAAAGCTCTCGATTTGTTTCTGAAAGCTATGTCAGCAGCATCACGCCCCGTTGTTCTCGATGCCGATGCGTTAAACATCATTGCCGAGCACAAGACAATGCTGGATCACATACCGGTTCTGTCTGTAATCACGCCTCACCCCGGCGAATTTGACAGATTGTTTGGTGAGCAACCGTCACACGAAGCAAGACTACGCAAAGCCATTGATGTTGCCGAATACTATAATATCATCATTGTCCTCAAAGGTCGCTACACAGCCATTGTGAGGTCAGATCGTAAAGTGTTCTTCAACTCATCAGGCACACCGGCGTTGGCAACCGCCGGCTCGGGAGACGTGCTCACGGGCGTCATCACCGGATTGATGGCGACAGGATTAAAGCCTGAGATAGCGTCTTTTGTAGGCTGTTATATACATGGTGTGGCAGGCGAAATTGCCGAAGATATACATAGTGATTACGGCACAACCGCTGATGATATCGCCAACAACATCGGTCGAGCCATCGCACAAATAACCAGAGATTAAAATCACTCGTAAACTTCTTTTGTCAGGAATAATTTATTAAGACTCAATATGCAATCGTTCAAATTAATAATAAGTGCCATAGCTCTTGCGTTGACAATGCCTGTTTGTGGGCAGACAACACAAAAACTCTCTACCGGCAAAACTAATGACTATGGTCTGACTTACTCTTTGCCGACAACGGTATTTGACATCACGTTTGAGGTTAAACACACTGTGACAGCTCCCGGTGAGTTTTGGAATTATGCCAAACTCTATCTCGATATTGACAACATAATTGTTGATGCCACCCACGAAACAAGCATTTCGGGTGTATATGTCAACACACGTGGTATTGCCAATCCCAACGAGGCATGGCTTTCAAAATTTAAATCCGGAGCAAATGTCACAATGCTGTTAACAGAGGGCAATGTACCATTGGCTATCAATCTTGATGATATAACACCGATTAAGAGTGTGTCAATCCCATCAGCCAAACAGCCGACTCCGACTCCTCTCGAGACACCCGAGGCTCGTCAAGCCATAACACAAGAAATGTCGGCAGCGACTTCGTTGTCAAAAAAGGCGCAGTTGGCAGCTCAACGTATATTTGAGTTACGCGAGACGCGCAATGAGCTTTTAAGCGGTAGCGCTGAGACCATGCCGCCTGACGGAAAAGCGATGGAGCTTATTCTGAGCAATATTGCTGCACAAGAAGCAGCGCTCACGGCAATGTTTACCGGCACTGTCAGCGAATATACCACCGTCACCACCATCACTTATACACCTCGTCGCGATGCGCCGACAAACAAGATTATTGCACGCTTATCGCCAACTATGGGACTTGTTGACGCCGATGACCTTTCAGGTGAGCCAATAACGCTCTCGCTCTCTGATGTTGTCGAAGGGAAGATTCCTGTTAATGAAAAAGGCGAGTCAAAGACATTTCCCAAAGGAGGTGTAGCATACACTATCCCCGGAGCTGCCTCTCTTAGCATTTCGTTTGATGGCAAAAAATTGTTCACTCATAATTACGACATTGCGCAATTTGGGTTTGTGTTTGGTCTTGAACCGGCACAATTCACCGATAAAAAAAATCCGGCATTTGTAGAATTTTCGCCCATTACCGGAGCCATTGTCCGCATTGGCACCACACCCGTCGCCAAATAGCACGATAGTCAACTGCAATCAATATAAATCGCGTCCGAAAGCCCAAACCGGTTTTCGGACGCGATTTATGTCGGTCATACTGAGGTCATCAGTATGTATGATAAGTGTATTTGTTACCAGATAACGACTCTGTCGCTAACGGCTCGCCACATAGGTTGTCCTTCAACGATATTAAAGGCTTTAAAGAATGGTTCTATGTTGCGCAAAGTTCCGTCAACGCGCCATTTGCCAAGAGAGTGTGGGTCTGTTTGTGTGCGACGCAATATCTCGGCATCACGTATGTTGCCTGCCCAAACATTGGCATAAGCGAGATAGAAGCGTTGGTCGGGAGTGAAACCATCAATAGTCTCTCCTTCGCTACCGCCGAGTGAATTGTGATAAGCCGTGTATGACACGCGCAAGCCACCCTGATCGGCAATATTTTCACCAAGCGTAAAACGTCCGTTAGCGTGGGTATCACCAAGCACAATTATTTCATCAAACTGAGCGGCAAGTCCATCGGCAAGTTTGGTAAAGGCGACTGCATCTTCGGCTGTCCACCAATCTTTAAGATTGCCATCTTTGTCAAATTGACGTCCTTGATCGTCAAAGCCATGAGTCATTTCATGTCCTATTACGACACCGATAGCGCCATAGTTTTCAGCGTCATCGGCATCGGGGTTGAAGAATGGCGCTTGCAAAATACCGGCAGGGAAGCAAATTTCGTTGGTTGTAGGATTATAATAAGCATTTACGGTTTGAGGTGTCATGAACCAACGTGAGCGATCTACCGGTTTACCATAATCGGCAAGATTGTATTGATTTTCGAAAACCATTGCGGCTTGTACATTTGCCCAATATGACTTGCTCGGATCAACGTCCAACCCGGAATAATCACGCCATTTGTCGGGATAACCCACTTTGACAGTAAATGATGCTAATTTTTCGCGAGCCTTAGCTTTTGTAACATCACTCATCCATGTCAAATTGTCGATATGTTGACCAAGCGCCACTTGAAGATTGTGTACGAGTGTCAACATTTTTTCTTTTGATGATGCCGGGAAATATTTTTGAACATACAGCTGTCCGAGAGCTTCGCCAAGCATGCCGTTGGGTATGGCAAGCGCACGTTTCCAACGCGGTTGCATCTGCTGTACTCCCGACACCACTTTTGACAATTCAAAACGAGCATTGATGAAGTCGTCACTAAGATATGACGAAGCTGATGACAAATAGCTTGCAGCAAGATAGTCTCGCAGTGCCTGTTCTGAAGCCGTAGACATAAGAACATCAACCGCAGCGAGCGATTTTGGTTGACCTACGATAATTTTATCGACATTATCAAGTCCTTGAAGTGCAAAATAACGTTTGAGGTCGACATGTGGATAATCCTTAGCCAACTTTGTCATGGACATGGGGTTGTAACCGGCTGCAGGGTCACGCAATTCTTCGCGTGAAAATGCGGCACGCGCGAGCGTGGTTTCTATGGATATAGCATTAACCGCAAGACGATTTGCCTCGTTTTGTGTGTATCCGGCAAGACGGGCAATGGTCGTTAAGAATGTGCGATATGCTGCCAATACAGATTTTTCGTGAGCCGAGTCTTTGATGTAGTAATCACGGTCGTCAAGCCCGAGACCGCCTTGTTGCCAATACATAACGTTCATATCGGCATTGAGCATATCGGCTTCAACACCCGAGTTAAAGAATACGTCAACACCCGGTATCGTAGCCATAATCTCGATAATGTCTGCGCGAGAAGCACGATTGATGCGAGCCAAATCATTGAGCACCGGAGCGGCTCCTGCCTTATTGAGCGTTGCCGAATCCATTCCCATAGCAAACAGGTCTGCTATTTTTTGAGTATTTGATCCTTTTTCTGCCGATTTTGCATCAAGACCCATAATGAGATCATGAACTTGTTGGCGATTTAGTTCACCGAGTTGGTCGAATGTGCCAAACCGTGAATATTCGGGTTTCAAGGGATTTGCTTTCATCCAACCGCCACAGGCATATTGATAAAAATCAGTACCCGGTTCAACCGAAGTATCAAGATTTGCACGGTCAACACCTCGCGGAGTAATCGCCATAGCTGAGGCTGATGATAGTGCCATAGTGATAAATAGAATGTTGTACTTTTTCATTTCTCAAAATATTTTGAAATAATTATTTGCTTCAATAAATTTCCATCTTATATATAATTGGTTGTTATAGTCAGTTTTTAAGGGCGTCCAAGTCAAGTGTCGCCAATTCCCAAACAGACATGGCATTTTCGAGTGATTTGTTAGTCTCGGCGTGAGCGACAAAGACATCGTTTGAGACATCACCTTCGGCTATACGCTGTTCAATGGCTTTGACCTCGGCTTCGAGTCGGGCAATTTCGGCTTCTGCCGCTTCGACTTTTTTAGCTGCACGCTTAATCATTTTTTCATGCTCGCGTCGCTCGGCATAAGTTTTACGACCTATTGAATCACCGATGTTATCAATCTTAGTTTCAGATGTTTGCTTGGAGTCTTTAATTACTTGTGAGGGTGATGTAGGCTTTGTCGTATTATTTACATTGCCTGTGGATTTTGATAGCTCCAATTCGTGAAGTGACTCAATTTTTTTCTTTTCAAGAAATTCATAAATACCACCAAGACATTCACGCACGCGACCGCCTCCGAACTCATAAACTTTCTCTACAAGACCATCGAGAAATTCACGATCGTGAGAGACAACGATAACCGTGCCGTTAAAGTCTTTTATCGCCTGTTTAAGAATGTCTTTTGTCTTCATGTCAAGGTGATTGGTAGGCTCGTCAAGAATTAGCAAGTTAACGGGTTCGAGCAAAAGTCTTATCATTGCGAGGCGTGTTTTTTCACCTCCCGACAGTACTTTAACTTTTTTGTCCGATGCCTCACCTCCAAACATAAATGCACCGAGAATATCACGTATTTTCAGCCGTATATCACCAACGGCAACGCGGTCTATCGTGTCAAAGACCGTCAATTCGCCATCAAGCAACTGGGCTTGATTTTGAGCGAAGTAGCCGATTTTGACGTTATGCCCGATTTTGAGTGTGCCGGTATATGGTATCTCGTTCATAATACATTTTACGAGCGTGGATTTACCCTCACCGTTCTTGCCCACAAACGCCACTTTCTCACCTCTCTTTATAGTAAATGTCGCGTGATCAAACACTTGATGGTCACCATAGGCTTTGCCGAGATTATCGGCGATGATTGGATAATCTCCCGAACGCGGTGCAGGTGGAAACTTCAAATTCAGTTTCGAGTTGTCAACTTCGTCAACTTCAATTCTTTCAATTTTGGCAAGCTGTTTCATGCGGCTTTGCACCTGCACCGCTTTTGTCGCTTTGTATCTGAAACGTTCTATAAACTGCTCTGTATCGGCAATCTGCTTTTGTTGGTTGAGATAGGCTCTCATTTGTTGTTCGATACGCTCTTTGCGCAGTTCGACGAACTTTGAATAGTTTACATTGTAATCATATATCTTGCCTAGTGATATCTCTATGGTACGATTTGTCACGTTGTCAATGAATGCACGGTCGTGAGAAACGAGTACTACGGCTTTTGATTTAGTAATCAAAAAGTTTTCGAGCCATTGTATTGATTCAATGTCAAGGTGGTTTGTCGGTTCGTCAAGCAATAAGACATCGGGACGTGTCAACAGAAGTTTGGCGAGTTCGACACGCATACGCCATCCACCCGAAAATTCTGATGTTGGTCTATTAAAATCTTCACGCAAAAAGCCAAGTCCCAAAAGCGTTTTTTCGGTTTCAGCCACGGCATTTTCGCTCGATGCCATAGTCAACTGCTCGTTGAGAGTTGATATTCGTTCGATCAGTGCAGCATATTCGAGAGACTCGTAATCTGTGCGTTCGGCAAGCTCTGCATTAAGTTTATGAATTACATTTTTAAGCTCATCAATATGTGCAAAAGCTTTTGATGCCTCTTGTATGACTGTCAATGTGTCAGAGAGCACCATTTGTTGTGGCAAATAGCCTATCGTAATCCCGGAGGGTACCGATACCGTCCCCGACGTTGGTCGTTGAAGACCGGCTATGATTTTAAGCATTGTCGTCTTTCCGGCTCCATTCTTACCGACAAGGGCTATCTTGTCTCGCGGATTGATAACATAGCTGATGTTGTCAAACAGCGATTTGGCACTAAATTCGACCGAAAGATTATTAATAGATATCATATAAATGTCTCATTATAATATAAAATCTGTGACCTCTATTCCTTGGGTTACAAATCATAGTTCAACGGTTTTCCGTCAACAAATATCAATGGTTTGTCTCCCGGCGAGGTTTTAACGATAACTGTGCCATCAATAAAATGAGTTGAATGCATTTCATCTGTAAATGGAACGATATCAACTATTCCACAGTCTGAAATTGTCACCGTTGACAAGCCGTAACACACATCGTCTACAACAACCTTATGTGCAAGAAACCTGAACATAAATCTATTTTTCTGATTTATACGTGCGTTGACGATAACGTTGCTGATAGCGAGTCGAATTTAATCGATTACGCACCAACTGCATCGAATCGATATAAACCGTTGAACGCGCAGGAGGCATCACCGACAAAGTTCCATACACACGTGAAGCGACACGTGTGGAATCGATATAAAATGTAATTTCTTGCCAGCCGTCGCCACCAAACAAGGTGCCAAGATATTCAGTTGTGCCATCAGTATAATCGGCGGCTATTGTCCACGAACCTGACTGTTTGTTGTTCAAAAATTTGGCACGCCATGTGTATGAGTCACCTCGTTTCCAGTTATTATCTGATTTCAACAAAAACACTGTCAGTAACGCCGGAGCCTTATCATTGATAACAAAGCCTTTTGTTCCGGACCACACATCAACAGAGTCTCCGGCAACAGCCATAGTCGACCCGCCTGAACCTACGGCATCGATATGATTTAATCGTTCTTGCAGTATATCAATCGTCTTGGTGTAAACCTCGTCATAAACTTTTAGGTTTGCGCCATACCACATAAATGAAGTGTCTAACTGATCTATGGTGTAACCATGTCGCATGACAACAGATTGTTTTAGCGCCATACGCGACGAGTCTGTGGCAAAATCACTGTAATTTGTCTCTACATAGCTCTCACCAACATGCAAATCGGCGAGCACTTCAGCCATATCATCCGGCGGTATCACATAGTCCGGAACCCGGCTACATGACATCATGACAACAACCGATGTTGTCAACAGGCAAACGACAAGTCTAGTGAATAACCTCATGCGGATATATGGTAACAGTTTATCTTATTTATCAGCAACCTGCGTCTTTTGTGTCTCTTCGGTCGTTACTCCCTCTTTTTTGGTTGAGCCGGCAAGTGTTTTGTAGTAGCAAAGTATCAATAATACTATTCCTATCGTTATGGCTGCATCGGCAAAGTTAAACACCGGGTCAAAAAACGAGAATGTATCTCCACCGACAAACGGCATCCAATCGGGCCATGTAAATGAAAACAATGGGAAGTAGAACATATCGACAACCATACCTTGAAATACAGTCGAATATCCTTCGCCCCACGGCACGAACTGCGCTACCTCGGTTGGCATCGGGTTGTTAAATATTTCGCCATAGAAAATGCAATCAACGATATTACCAGCCGCGCCGGCTGTAATCAGCGCAATACATGCCATATAGCCTCGTTTAGTTTGTGGATTGCGTGCCAATCGCACCATATACCATATCAGCAATGACACGGCAACGATACGGAATAGAGACAAGAACAATTTGCTGCCCAATTCCATACCAAAAGCCATACCGTTGTTTTGTATGAAGCGAAGGTGAAACCATGAGAAAATCTCACGATCTTCACCCCAATAAAATGACGTTTTAACCCATAATTTCAGGGCTTGGTCGAGGAGTATAACTATGACGCATATCGCCACAGCCATCTGTCCTTTTGTAAGTTTCACTTGCAAAAAAAATGATTAGTGGTTAAGTCTTGATTACGCTTGTTGATGACAACACACGATTGTGCATTTCTATCATCGTTTGTCAATTTTTTGATCTATGGACAATGTGGCGTGAGGCACGGCACGAAGACGCTCTTTGGGTATAAGTTTCCCGGTGACACGACACACACCGTATGTTTTATTTTCAATGCGCACCAAAGCGGCTTGCAGGTGCTTGATAAATTTGCGTTGTCTCTCGGCAAGACGAGCGGCTTCTTCCTTATCTCGTGTGCCGGCTCCATCTTCAAGC
>CAVCBR010000016.1:0-27075 GCA_963600695.1 bacterium | reverse complement strand
GAATGTTGGCGCCGTGTCAGATATACCATTGCCTTCTGTGTTCACAACGACCGAACGATAATACTCAAATTCGCGTGTTGCTTTGTTGAGTTTTTCGAGGATGAGTTCTTTAAACTCTTGCAGTTCCTCGTCTGAATATCTTAACTTTTCTGCCATAATAACAAATTTTTAGTGAAACACTTTTTGAAAAAGTAAACACATCTTATTGTTAAAAGTTTTATTGCCCACCCTATTGGGGTCGGGCAATAAAATCATAAAATACTTATTTGTCGAGAGCAACGTCTACGAGAATGTCAACGCCATCAAGATCTAGGTGTTCTGTATTTTCGCCTTCGGCTATCTCTTGCACGGCGACAGTATTTGCGAGAACTTGTGATGAAATATAGTCTGCAAATTTTTCTATTGCCGCATCTGTCGCCTGATTGGGCGCGAAGACAATTTTAATGCGGTCAGTGATTTCATATCCGCGGCTTTTGCGCAAATTTTGGATACGATTGATGATGTCGCGAGCCACACCTTCTGATTTTAGCTCAGGAGTGACATTGATGTCAATTGCGACTGTCACCGAACCTTCATTTGCCACGAGCCAGCCGGGAATATCTTCCGAGAATACCTCAACATCGCCAAGTTCTACGCGAGCAGCATTGCCATCAATGTCGATGTCGATAAAGCCATCTTTTTCAAACTTGGATATCGTTGGCGTGTCAAGGGACGTCAGTGTGGCGGCTACTGCCTTCATCTGCTTGCCAAATTTCGGTCCGAGCTTTTTAAAGTCAGGTTTTACGCGTTTAACGAGTATTCCCTCATCTGAGGCGACGAGTTTCAGTTCTTTGACATTCACCTCATTCAGTATCAAATCTTTAACGGCGAGTATCATCTGGCGTTGCTTGTCATCTGCAACCGGTACCATTATGGTTTGTAGCGGTTGACGCACCTTGATGTTAACTTTGCGACGCAAGGCGAGCACCATTGATGTGATGACTTGTGCCAAATTCATACGCTGTTCGAGGTCTTTGTCTATTGCAGATTCTGTGACTTCGGGATATTTCGCCATATGCACCGAGCATTCATCACCCGTGAGGTCGCCATAAAGTTTGTCGGCAAAGAACGGGGCTATCGGAGCAATCAATAGTGACAAAGTCTTCAAGCATTGATAGAGTGTTTGATATGCCGCTAATTTATCTTCGGTCATCTCACCGCCCCAGAAGCGTTTACGATTTAGGCGCACATACCAGTTAGACAAGTTGTCGCTTACAAAATCATTTATTGCTCGCGCGGCGCGTGTCGGCTCATAATCTTCGAGCGAGGCATCAACCTCTTTTACCAGCGAATTTAGCAATGATATTATCCAACGGTCGATTTCGGGACGTCGTTCCAATGGCACTTGCTCGGCGTTAACATCAAAATCGTCAACATTTGCATAAAGAGCGAAGAACGAATATGTGTTGTAAATCGTTGCAAACAATTTACGCGCGGTCTCTTTCACTCCGGCTTCATCAAATTTAAGATTGTCCCAAGGCGAAGAGTTGGAAATCATATACCATCGCAGGGGGTCTGAACCGAATTTTTCTATTGCATCAAACGGATTTACGGCATTACCAAGACGTTTAGACATCTTGTTACCATCTTTGTCAAGAACAAGTCCGTTAGAAATTACGGCTTTATATGCCACTGAGTCAAATACCATCGAGGCAATGGCATGCAGAGTGAAGAACCAGCCTCGTGTTTGATCTACGCCCTCAGCTATGAAGTCTGCAGGATACACCGTGCGGTTATCAAATGCCTCTTTATTTTCAAACGGATAGTGTATTTGTGCGTATGGCATAGAACCCGAGTCAAACCAAACGTCAATCAGGTCAAGTTCACGGTGCATTTCACGTCCGTCATCGGCAACGAGGACAATGTCATCGACATAAGGACGATGCAAGTCTATCTTTTCGTAGTTCTCTTTTGTGTATACACCGGGCTCAAAACCACGATCGCGCAAAGGATTGGTTTTCATCACTCCGGCAGCGACAGATTTATCTATTAATTCATAGAGAGTGGCAACCGAGTCGACACATATTTCGACTGAGCCGTCATCTGTACGCCAAATTGGCAACGGCGTGCCCCAATAGCGTGAGCGAGACAAGTTCCAATCTTGGAGGTTTTCCAACCATTTACCAAAGCGTCCCGTGCCGGTTGACGTAGGTTTCCATTTGATGGTCTTGTTCAACTCTATCATACGATCGCGGGCAGCCGTCGAACGGATAAACCAGCTGTCAAGCGGGTAGTAAAGCACCGGTTTGTCTGTGCGCCAGCAGTGCGGATAGTTGTGGGTATGTTTCTCGATTTTAAAGACTTTGCCGGTGGCTTTCAGTTCCATGCAAATCTCTATGTCGAGAGTGATGTCGTCTTCTTTTTTGTTTGGGTCATAAGCGTTTTTGACAAACTTGCCTTCCCATGGTTTGTATGCCTCAACATCCACCGACTTTTTAACGAACTCCGGGTCAAGATCTGAGAGCATATAAAACTTACCGGTCATATCAACCATAGGGCGTATGTTGCCATCACGATCTATGAGGTGCAGCGGCGGTATATTGTTTTGTTTTGATACCCTAAGGTCGTCAGCACCAAATGTGCCGGCAATGTGAACGATACCGGTACCGTCCTCGGTTGACACATAGTCGCCAGGAATTACGCGGAACGCACCTTCGCCGGGATTCATCCACGGCAAAAGTTGCTCATATTTCATACCGACGAGTTGCTCACCTGTCCATGTGCCGACAACGCGCCAAGGTACTATTTTATCGCCCTTGTTGTAGGCATCAAAGTCACCGTCGCAACCTTTGGGGTTAAGCACCGAGTTAAGCAATGCCTCGGCGATAATGACCGTCTCTTTTTCTCCCGAATAAGGGTTGAATGTCTGCACTGCCTTATATACGATTGACGGACCGACACACAAAGCCGTATTTGAAGGCAATGTCCATGGTGTTGTAGTCCATGCCAAGAAGTATGGTGTGCCCCACCCTGTCATCTCGGGTTTGGGATCGATGATTTTAAATTGAGCTATACATGTGGTGTCTTTAACATCGCGATAGCAACCGGGTTGATTAAGCTCATGACTTGACAGACCCGTGCCGGCAGCCGGCGAGTATGGTTGTATCGTATAACCCTTATAAAGCAATCCTTTTTTATAGAGTTGGGCAAGAAGCCACCAAACAGACTCTATATAACGATTATCGTATGTGATATATGGGTCTTTCATATCAACCCAATATCCCATCATATTTGTCAGGTTTTCCCATTCACGCGTATATTTCATAACCTCGCGACGGCATGCGGCATTATAGTCATCGACCGAGATTTTTTTACCGATATCTTCCTTGGTAATGCCAAGCGATTTTTCGACACCGAGCTCGACCGGCAGTCCGTGAGTATCCCACCCGGCTTTGCGTTTCACTTCAAAACCTTTCATAGTTTTGTATCGGCAGAAGATATCCTTAATCGTGCGAGCCATCACGTGGTGTATGCCGGGCATGCCGTTGGCTGAAGGCGGACCCTCAAAAAACACAAACGAAGGCGCTCCGCGACGAGCTTTTAGAGTATTTTCGAAGAGCGATGATGCATTCCATTTTGCCAGCACCTCTTTGTTGATGTCTGAGAGGTTGAACTTGGAATATTCGGGAAAACGTTTCATATACAAATCTTTGTTGTAATTGTAGTTATTCTAAATATAAACCACTACGCCCCCGGTGCTGAGTGATTTTTACCGGAGGGGCAGTCGTAATGGGATAGCAAAGTTAATTATTTTTATTCAGACCCACCAACTATGTGAGTTAAACTTTTTTATGTTGGTGTGAAATTCAATAAATAAGAATGTTTATCAAATAGCAATAATTTAATTAATGCGGCTACCACAATAAGGTAACTCCTGCAATAAAATTGGCTTAATTTTATCCCAAACTGAAGAATCGGTGGTTCTAAAATAATACACATCATTTAGCCAACGTGTCCAATATCTTCTTGTCGCCCATACTACCTGCAAATTATAAGTAGCTGGACTCCAAATAAAAAGAACGACACTTCTATAGTCATAACCATTTGAACGTCCTATATTTTCCCAAGATATAATTTCATCATTAGAAGCTATTGTCACACCTTTGGGCAAGGAAATGTTAATTGCACCTTTCCTTGTTGACCACTTTACATTGTTCTTCGGAACAATATTTGTAACAGTATAATTGAATTTCAGACCTATGTAATGGCTTGATCTTGTTTCAAGAGTCAGTGTGCCATTATTGTTCTCATGGCTTCTGCCATGGTAGTCGTTCCACTCATAAGTATATCCATGGAAAACACACTCTCCATAAGAAGGTCGACTATTAGAATTTGGTTTTCTAATTACTTCATTTGCTTTTGCTATGATTTTATCTAAAACTTCTTTTGGTTTAGCTCCATCAAACATCAACATAAACTTCTCATCAAAAGAGCCCTTAGTCGCATTGGGACCAGCCACAATAAGCCACTCTATATCTTTTTGTTTTAAATATTTCAAAAACGAATCATCTTTATTCTCAAATTGAAATGCAAATGAACAAACTGATTTATCGCTCCTTGTAGCTGCACTAAACGTACGCTTGGTTTTATAGACAACAGGTTCATCTATGTCTTTAAATTTAAAGCACAAACTACATATTGAGTTGTCATCATCACTCAATTTTGAAATCCAATCGGGGACTTTTCCGGCTATGGAATTATGAAACGATACAATTCCATAAAATGGATTTCCTGCAAGATAGCCTATCTCAAAACTTATACCTATGAAATTTTGTTTGTATGGCGAATATTCTTTTGCATATATAACCTCATCATGAGACGAAAAAAAGGCACCTTGCTGAATTATGGCACATCCTTGGTCAATAGCAAATAACATACTGACCATTAGGATAATTAATCTAAGTTTTTTCATACTTTTTTATGTTGGTGTGAAAACTGAGTAAAAATGAATGGTGTCACGCCTGATGTGCAGGGCGCAATAAGTCGTTCACGGTCTTGACGGGGTTGAATGTCGAGGACGGCACTTCGACAAAAATCGTCGACCAGTCGCTCATAGCGCCGTTCCACAGACCGGGGAGTTCGAGAGCTCGCAATTCGCGACCGCTAAATGACTTTGATGATATGAAGCCCGTCGATGGGTCAACATATTCAGGCAAGTCATAATGTTTGCCGGCAGCATCTTTTATATAGCATACCAAATCCACCGGATTGAAATGCGTGGCTTTATGCAGCATTTCCACATTTTCGGCAACAGACATATCTATTTGGCTTGATTCGAGTATTTGAGGTGACGTAGAGCCATCGGCATTATATGCTATGAATGGACCACCACCTGGTTCGCCTTCATTTTTCACCATACCGCAAACGCGCAACGGTCTGTCAAGTTTTGATTTTATATACATAGCCAAGCCTTCATCGTCAAGGTGTTTCATTTTATCAGACCTGACATTGAGCGTGTCGTGGAGGAATTGTATCATTACACGCAAATCGGCGATTGTATAGTCTCCGGTGTTGAGCTTATCAATGTAGTATTCAATTTTATCGCGCGCCATCACGAGCACTCCGGCTAATATTTTTTTGTACTTGATAGTAGATTCACGACGCGAGTCGGGCACAACGTTGTCTATGTTCTTAATAAATACGACTGCAGAGTTTATGTCGTTAAGATTTTCGATAAGTGCGCCATGTCCACCGGGGCGAAAAACCATATTACCGTTATCGTCACGGAATATTTCGTTGTCAATGGTCGCTGCGATGGTATCTGTCGATGGTTTTTGTTCTGATAGCGAGATATTATATTTCACCCCGAATTTTGCTTCAAAAGCCTGTGTCACGGCATCTATTTTCTTTATGAACAAATCACGATGATTTGACGACACAGTAAAATGGAGGTTGACTTTGCCGTTTGCGGCGGCAGTCATTGCTCCCTCTGCCATTTGTTCTTCGAGGGGAGTGCGCACCGAGCCGTCTTGATATGCATGAAAAGTTAAAAGTCCTTTTGGCAATGAGCCATAGTTCATACCTTTGTCGCTAACGATGGCTGAGATAATGTCTTTATATCGCCCTTGCTTTTTAAGTTCGCACGCATCGGCGCCATAGAGCCTAAGCAGTGTATCATCTAGCTCCTTAATAAACGGCATACGATCGATGTTATCCAACAGTTCGGCTACCGGAGAGCCGGTTTGTGGCTGAATGTCATCTCCATTTACAAAGGCAAACAACGCTTTAAACATGCGTGACGCAGCTCCTGACGCCGGCACAAACTTGGTGACTTCACCTCCATCATCAAGATATTGCTGCCAACGATGGAGTGCTTGTGATTCTTCGGCGTGCGAAAGTCTTGTTATTCCACTCGGCACATTAGCTGACGCAGCAAGGCGCAAGTAAGGGAAACCGGTTTTAAATCTTTCGAGTTGGGCTTGCAATTGATTTTCGGATATACCGCGTAAAGCAAGGGTTTTCAGGTCGTCAGACGTTAGCATAATGGTTATATGTTTTGTAGTTATAAAATATCAGGTATTATCTTGATTTATTGTGTCATTGAAATGCGTTTTAGCAGGTTATATGCAGCCGTAACACCAAGCTCTCCTGCCTTTGACAGATCGGCAATACCGGCGTCGCGTCGTCCGGTTTTGAGTTTGACATAACCGCGATTATAATATGCTTCACCAAACTCGGGCTTTATCTCAATCGCCTTATCATAAGCGAGTTCGGCATTTGAATAGTCATCGATGTTTATAAGCATATCCCCCTTATTAAACCATGCAAATGGGTTGGTTGGCGATAGCGCAATCGTTTTGTCAAGATCTTCTATTACTTGATCAACTGCCATACGCTTTAACCCGGCACGAGTGACGTAATCATCAGCATGAGACTGCATATCATTGTCGCTTACAGTCCCGGAATCTATAAGTCGGGCTCGTGCCTGTGCTCTAAGCATATATGCCGGAGCGAACTCCGGATTTAATGCTATTGCCCTATCTATGTCTGCCACGGCGGCAGTGTAATTGCGAAGTGTTATGAAATCCATAGCCCTACCGATATAGTCAACAGCACGTGGTTTGTGGTTGGCAAGATATGAATTATAATCATCTATCGAACGGAAGTGTTTATCGATCAGTTCCTGATCTGACAGTGTCGGAGTATGGTTTGTGACCATAATACCAAAGCGGAGGGCGTGTGTCGCGTTAAGGTTATATATTTCCTTAATATAGTATGTATTAGGCTTCAATTCTGTTGGAGACGCATAATATGTCAGTTCCATCATCGGTTCAATTTCAATGCTGACATTACGGTCTTGTACTTTACCGCGAATTGCCGTATTGTTATATTCCTGACGCATATCGGTATTATCTTCAACTGTCAACAGTGATGCAAATTCACGTCGCGCGAGTTCGTCAGGCTCAATCGTAAGGTTGGCATTGGGATCTTCGATATTTCCCTTGGCGTCCGGTTTTAAGCGTCTGTTCAACGACATAGCTTTGCGATAATCTGTATTGGCAGCAGTCAAATTACCGGCGCGACGATTAAACTCACTGCGCATAAAATAGCCCGATGGAAAATCAGGGTATGACTTGATGACGTAATCCACATCTGCTATTGCTTCTTTATAGAGATGCTTGTTACCATAGATAACTGCACGATTATAGCGCGCTCTGGTGTCTTCCGGATCAAGGGTTATGACACGCGTAAAATCTTCGAGAGCTCGGTCGTTGGCTCCGACCTCGGCATTCAAAAGACCACGATTGAACAACGCCATACGATTATACGGTTCCAATTGCACCGCATAATCATAGTCGCTCATCGCGCCAAAATAATCATCGAGAAAGTAGCGCAAATATGCGCGGTTGACATACAAACCGGCAGTATGCGGTTGCAATTTCAATGCTGAGTCAAGGTCGGCGATTGCGCTTTTATAATTACTGCTTCCTTGCCGTATTTTTATGTCTGCACGCATAGCATAAGCATTAAACGATTTCGAATTAATCGTCAATGCCTGATCTATGTCGTCAAGTGCTTTGACAGTGTCACGTCGCGCCAAATTAAGGCGGGCGCGCCCAAGCCTTGCATTTTCAAATGACGGATACAAATCGAGAATGCGTGTGTATGTCGTATCGGCACCATCATAATCTTCGACCTCGGTTTGTGCCATTGCCTTATTGAAAAGGAGCTGGCGATTGTGAGGCAATAATGCAAGCGCATGATCATAGTCATCGATTGCCTCTTTGTTTTTACCCAAATTTTGACGAGCCACACCACGCACCTCCCATGCATCGGTGATAAACGGATTTAACTCTATTGCCTTTGAGGCATCAGTTTCAGCACCGACATAGTCTTCAAGGTTAATTTTTGCCAACGAACGATAGAAGTACGGTTGAGCAAGGTATGGCTTAGCTTGTATGACTCTGTTAAAGTATTGTATCGATAACACATAATCCTCAAAATAAAGAGCATTGCGTCCAATGGTTATCACCTGCTCCGTGTTTACTTGTGCCTTGGCACAACACACAGACAGCAAGCAAACGATCGATAATATTAATCGCCACAATCTGCTCTTTTTTAGATTTGATATATGTGTTACAAATATTTTTGTCATAAAACGACCACAGGATAGAATACTCTATGGGTGCAAAGTTATAAAAAATCACGTTTATTTTATAACTTTGTATCAACTAAAAGACACTATTATTTGTTTTAGGTTTGATAAAAATTTATTTACTGCTATGAAACAAGAGAAAATCGAGCAATCAGCTAATGCATCGAAAAAACGTATGGTTATCATCGGTGGTGGGTTTGCCGGTCTAAATTTTCTAAAAAAACTTGACACTCGCCGGTGGCATATTGTTTTGGTTGATAGGAATAATTACCATAGTTTTCCTCCACTATTTTATCAAGTTGCATCATCGGGTCTTGATCCCGGATCCATAAGTTTCCCTCTGCGGCGCGAAATGCGGCGTAAGCATATGCGAGGTGTTGATTTCCATCTCGGAGATGTAAAAGTCATCGACAGTGTTAATCACTGTGTTACAACTCAGTATGAAACAATCGGATATGACAAGCTGATAATCGCCGCCGGCACCACAAACAACTTTTTCTCAATTCCCGATCTCGAGAAGTATGTATACACGTTAAAGTCCACTACCGAGGCGATACGTTGTCGCAATGACATACTCGAAAGATTGGAGCGTGCCGCACTCATCACCGACCCTGACAAACGGCGTAAACTGCTGTCTTTTACAATCATCGGTGGCGGCCCTGCCGGTGTCGAAATTGCCGGAGCTCTCGGCGAAATGAAACGATACATACTCAAACGTGAATATCCGGCACTAAGCATCGATGACGTAACCGTGACACTAGTGGAAGGCACAGACCGTCTGTTACGAACTATGTCAGAACAGGCGTCTCGCGAAGTTCTTGAATATATGAATCACCTGATGGTCAACGTAAAGCTCAATAAAACTATGAAAAAATATGACAACAACATTGTCTGTTTTTCTGATGGCGAAGAGATGTACAGCGAAATGGTTATTTGGACAGCAGGTGTAACTTCCGAGCCATTTAAGTTTGAAGGTAAAGAGCCTGATCGCGGTCCCGGAAATCGTTTTATCGTTGATGATTATGCCAAAGTGTCAGGAGTCGATGATATTTATGCATTGGGTGACATCTCAATTTGTCAATCTGACAGTTGGCCTCGCGGTTGTCCTCAGGTGGCGCAAGTTGCCATACAGCAGGCAAAAAACCTTGCCCACAACTTCAACTCGCCAACCCACCTGAGAGCTTTTAAATACAAAGACAAAGGCTCGATGGCGACAGTCGGTCGCAACAGAGCCGTTGCCGATTTAAAACATATGCATATTTATGGTCGACCGGCATGGTTTGCATGGATGTTAATTCACCTAATGTCTCTGTTGGGTATGCGCAACAAGCTCACAGTGCTAATAACATGGATTTGGGCATACTTTACATATACCACATCACTGAGGTTGCTACTGCTACCCACTCGTTTTCCTCTGCGTTCACGATGGGGTGAACGATAACAAAGACTCTTTAACAACAACGCTCCGCCATCAGTGATGAACGGAGCGTTGTTGTCAGTTAGTACATCTGTTTTATCAGCAGGCTATTGTATCTATGTATTATTGATTAAATCAATTTGTTTTTGAAGGCTTTATACGTTTGACTCATACAAGTTTATTTGGTTTAATCATAGGTACAAAATTTTTGTCATCATTATGCCATTTTTAGCAGCAGTGTTTTTACACACGCATAACAGTCAGTAAATCAGGAGATAAAAATATCATTAAAATCATCTGTCAAAATCAAAAAACTTTGACTAATTTTGCATCGCTAAGAAATTTGTTTAAACCCATAATGACAAAACAGCAAGAAACTACTGACAACCATACAGATGAAGACATTCGTTCCGCTGTCGAGGTGATACGTCACGGCGGTGTTGTTCTTTATCCCACAGATACCGTTTGGGGTCTTGGATGTGATGCTCGCAATTCTCAAGCCGTCAAACGCATATATGACATCAAGCATCGATCTGACCACAAAGCACTCATCACATTGGTCTGCGACTTGGCAATGCTTGAACGCACCGTGTCGGGCATTCCTGAAGTTGCTTATGATTTAATAGAATATAGCGACAAGCCTCTGACAATCATTTATGACCGTGGCATTGGTGTGGCTGCCGAATTGATGGGCGAAGACTCTACGCTCGCCGTACGTGTGACAAACGAGCCTTTTTCAAAAAAGCTTTGCAAAATGGTAGGAGTGCCGCTTGTGTCAACATCTGCAAATATCAGCGGAGAACCCACGCCGGCAACATTTGCCGAAATTACCCAAGACATTATCAACGCCGTGGATTATGTTTGTGTTTCTCGTCGAGATGAGTCAACACCAAAGCAACCTTCTACAATAATGCGACTGCACGAAGACGGCACTTTTGTTGTTATCCGTAAATAATCTTATAGTTTGTGCTAAATGATTAACATCGCGAAACAACGTTTGAAATATGTACTATCAGACTACATCTGCCTTAATATCGGGTGGTTTGCATTAAGTATTATCCGTTATCTTTTTGTTCCGGACGATGTCGCCGCCGGCTATCCGTTGTCGATGCATCTCACATCTGCAATGGTAATCCTCGGACAAATTACAGTACCGTTAATGATGCTGATGATTTATTGGCTGTCGGGATATTATAATGAAGTCTATTTTAAATCGCGACTCGAAGAGATTGTCAACACAGCGAGTGTGTCTTTTATCGGCACACTGATAATATTTTTTGCGGTAATGATCAATGACATAAGACCCGATAGAACACTTAACTATGAACTCATCGTTATACTATGGGGGTTGTTGTTTGTTCCGGTATTGATTGTGCGAATGATTATCACCAATCGCACATCACGCCTCATCAAAAGCCGCAAACTCTATTTCAACACATTGATGATTGGCGCTACTCGTGGAGCTAAAACATTGGTAGACAAACTCAACAGTTCGGAACGAGGCGGAGGTTTTAATATTGTCGGCTATGTAGACACTTCCGGTAACAATACAAATCGCCAAGACTTGGGGTTGCCAGTCTATGACATCAAAAATCTGAGTGAAGCGTGTCACAATCTCAACATTAAACGACTGATTGTAGCACCACATCGACACGGCTTCCGTGAGACCGGTGAGCTTATAAATTCGCTATTTCCTCTTAATCTGCCGATTTTCATCACCCCCGACCTATATGGCTTGATCTTGATGAGACCTCGCATCGAAAATATCGCCGGCGAGCCACTCATTGACATATCAAAATGCCACACCTCGGCAGCCACATTAAATTGCAAACGTGTCAGTGACATTATCATCGCATCAATAGCACTGATATTGTTATTGCCTCTCTTTGCGGTGTTAGCTGTTGCCATAAAACGAGACAGCAAAGGTCCCATAATATATCGTCAAGAACGCATAGGTTTCCACAAGAAGCCTTTTAACATCTATAAATTTCGCACGATGACACCAGATGCCGAAATCTCCGGACCGGCACTGACGACACTTTACGACCCGCGAGTCACCAAACTCGGACATTTTTTGCGCAAATACCGACTCGACGAATTACCACAATTTTGGAATGTAGTTCGTGGCGATATGTCTCTCGTCGGGCCACGCCCCGAGCGCGAATATTACATACGCCAAATTGTAGCAAAAGCACCTTATTACAATCTCATACATCAGGTGCGCCCGGGCATAACATCTTGGGGTATGGTCAAATTTGGATATGCCTCGACTGTTGACCAAATGATAGATCGTTTGCGCTATGACCTCATATATATAGAAAATGTATCTATGGGCGTGGATATAAAAATATTGTTTCACACCGTAAACACCGTTTTAACCGGCAAGGGATTATAATATGGCAATGAAACCTCAAAAACAGCCGTCGCGCGAAACAAATTCGATATTCGGACGTTTTTTGGTGTGGCGCGAACGTCATATCAAAGAGAAAAACTTTGTCATCATTTTGGCACTCGTAGTTGGCGTCCTCGGCGGGCTCGCTGCCATATTGTTAAAGTTTCTCATCAGTCTTATTGCCGGAGCAGTAACATCACATGTCGATATTCATTCGGGCAACTATCTTTACTTTCTACTCCCTGCTGTTGGTGTTGCCATTACCGCACTATTTGTAAGATACTTTGTGCGTGATAACATTTCGCACGGCGTGACAAAGGTATTGTATGCCATATCACGCAACAAGTCGCGACTGAAACGTCACAATATGTACACATCATTGGTGTCCTCATCGATAACCATCGGATTTGGCGGGTCTGTTGGAGCCGAAGGTCCAATCGTGTACACCGGAGCTGCCATAGGTTCAAATCTCGGTCAACTGTTCAGAATGTCACCTCGCAACCTTATGCTTCTTGTAGGGTGTGGCGCAGCTGCCGGCATTGCCGGGATATTCAAAGCTCCAATTGCCGGGCTGTTGTTCACTCTCGAAGTCCTGATGATTGACCTCACCACCGTGTCTGTCATGCCCCTGCTGGTTGCCTCTATAACATCGACAACCATTGCTTACATATACACCGGCTATGATTTTGAATTCTTCTTTGAGCAAAGCGAAGGTTTTTATGCGGCAAAAATACCATTTGCTCTTTTGCTCGGTGTGGTTTGCGGTCTTGTGTCACTATACTTCACTCGAGTGATGAATATGATGGAAAACTTTTTCAACCGCATCAAAAGTAAGACTCTTAAAACGCTTAGCGGGTGTTCGATACTCTCATTACTCGTATTTCTGTTCCCACCACTCTATGGTGAGGGTTATGGCGCCATAGACAGTCTTTTGGATGGTGACACATCGTCAATCGTCAACGGATCTATGTTTTATGGCGAAGGATCACAAGTGTGGTTTATCATCTTGTTTATACTTTTGATTATTATCTTCAAGGCTTTTGCCACCTCTGCCACCAACGGAGGCGGTGGCGTTGGCGGTACATTCGCGCCATCTCTATACGTAGGTTGTATGACCGGTTTTTTGTTTGCTTACATAGCAAATCAACTCGGTTGGGTCGAAGTGTCAACAAAAAATTTTGCACTCATAGGTATGGCTGGAGTAATGTCAGGGGTAATGCATGCACCGCTTATGGCAATATTTCTAACCACCGAACTCACCGGCGGTTATCATTTATTTCTACCATTGATTATCGTGTCAACCGTTTCGTATGGTACAATAAAGATGTTTGAGCCATATTCCATTTATTCTATGCGTTTGGCTCAACGTGGCGACTTGCTTACACACCACAAAGACAAAGCAGTACTCACCCTTTTAAAAATTAACAACGTTATCGAGAACGATTTTCTCGCAGTCACCGCCGATATGAATCTGAAACAAATGGTTGGCATCATTGCGCGCTCACACCGCAATCTTTTTCCTGTGCTTGACGGCGATGGCAAACTTGTGGGCATAGTATTGTTGGACGATATTCGCAACATTATGTTCCGTCCCGATTTATACAAAAAAATGTATGTAGGCAATTTTATGACCTCTCCACCGGCGATCATCGAAGCCTCAGACTCTATGGAAAAAGTCATGAAAACTTTTGATGACTGCGGAGCATGGAATCTACCGGTCGTTTCTGACGGCAAATATCTCGGATTTGTCTCAAAATCAAAGATTTTCAATTCGTATCGCCGAGTGCTGAAACACTACTGCGAAGACTGACTATATACCGTTCAAAATGTTAATTTAAGGCTGTTCCATAAATAAAAGTAACAGCCATCGATACAACATTAGAAAAATTATGACTAATTTTGTGGCGTAAAGGCTCATCGAGTCATAAGCGAAACCAGAGATTATACTGCCACATACCTCTCAACACTGATGTTATTCAGTCGAAACACTCGTGCCCTTGACGTCATATCAAGGGCGGTCTGTCGTTAAGAGATATTCAGTCATTACGTTCTAAGCGAATTATCAATATAACAAAACAATAAATCATACTTACACAGCCATGAGCTCGAAACCAGATCTCGGTTTTTGGAAACTTTGGAATTTAAGTTTCGGTTTCTTCGGAGTGCAAATTGCCTACGCACTCCAAAGTGCACAAGTGAGTCGTATTTTCTCCACCATCGGAGCAGATCCTCACGATTTGAGTTATTTTTGGATATTACCCCCTCTGATGGGACTTATCGTGCAACCCATAGTGGGTTCAGCGAGCGATCGCACTTGGAATCGTTTCGGTCGCCGTTTACCCTATTTACTTATCGGCGCTGCGGTTGCCATCATCGTGATGTGTTTCCTTCCCAACGCCGGTTCGTTAGGACTTACAGTCAGCTCGGCAATCATTTTCGGTCTCGTTATGCTGATGTTTCTTGACACATCAATTAACATGGCGATGCAACCATTCAAGATGCTTGTCGGCGATTTTGTTAACGAGAAGCAAAAGGGTCTTGCCTACTCTATCCAATCGTTTTTATGCAACGCCGGTTCGGTAGTCGGCTATTTCGCACCCATTGTTCTGGCATTATTTCTGTCAAACACCGCTCCTGAAGGCGAAGTTCCCGCAACCGTAACATGGTCATTCTACATCGGCGCTGCAATATTGGCATTATGTGTGGTTTACACCTTTGTCAAAGTAAAAGAAATGCCCCCTGCCGAATACGCTCGTTATCATGGCATCACCGAAGATAATAGCGCCGACAAGCCCAAAGAGAGCGAAAACATATTCAGCTTACTGCTCAAAGCTCCAAAAGTATTTTGGACAATAGGCATCGTGCAATTTTTCTGTTGGTCGGCGTTCCTGTTTATGTGGTCATACTCGACAGACGCCATTGCCAATCATGTATTTAACGCTCCAACCACCGAACGTGTAGAAGGTATATCCCTCGGACAAGGTACATCTCTCAAAGAGTACAAAGACAAACACTTCTACAAAGGCGAGCAAGCCATAATCACAGACAACAAACATGTGCTTGGCAAAGTCACCGTCAACGGCGTTGAAACCACGCCCAATATAGTGATTTACAATAACGACACAATCATTAATGATGGCAACATCGTCTACAAAGACGGTAAGGCCCTCGCGCCTGTATCGGGCGTTATCGCCAAAGCCGGCGAAACCATAATTATCGATGGGACAGAGACATTACTGACAGCAGATGCCACATCTGCCACCGCCCTTTCACTAATAAAAGATGGGGACGTCTTAACAATGGCACACATTGCCCAAAAAGACAAACAAACCGGTAAAATGGTACTTGAGCAGACCGAAGACATCAATATTGACAACGCGGCTCAAATGTCAGTGATCACAAATACCGTGCTAAATGCAGCATCAAAAGAATACCAAGATGCTGGAGACTGGAACGGCGTGCTCCTCGCCATACAAGCTATTGTCGCCGTGATTTGGGCTGCCTGTCTGTCATTCTTCCGTCGTCGCCGTTTGGGCTATTCAATATCTCTGCTTATCGGTGCGGTAGGCTTTATTTCGGTTTACTTCATTACAAATAAGTATTTGCTCGGAGTCAGCTATGGTCTTATGGGTTGTGCATGGGCAGCTATGCTCGCTATGCCATTCACCATACTGACAAATGCTTTGTCAGGCAAACATATCGGCACCTACCTCGGGCTCTTCAACTGCACTATATGCATACCTCAGATCGTGGCAGCCATATGTGGCGGACTTCTGCTGAAATCCCTGCCCGT
Organism: bacterium; assembly: GCA_963600695.1. GTDB lineage: Bacteria > Bacteroidota > Bacteroidia > Bacteroidales > Muribaculaceae > CAG-873. Next base: position 10,838 of record CAVCBR010000016.1, on the reverse strand, counting down.
TGCCGTCAACGGCGCTCCCAACACCGTTCTGATGCTTGTAGCCTCAGGCGTCTTACTCCTACTTGGCACATTGTTCGTATGGGTTATTAAAGAGACATACGGTTCACAGACCAACAAGACGCCAAACGCTGACGTCTCAACAATCTAAATCGACGTTTTTCAGTCAATCATAAAACATCAAATCGAGTTTGACACAACGCTCGATTTGATGTTTTTCATTTTAATACATACAACAAAATTTTTAGCTAAAAATAGGGCGCAGACTTACAAGTTTATCCCAAAATTTTTTCGTAATTTTGCAACCTGAATGCAATACAATCATAACACGTTATGTCTCAGCTAAAACAAATCAACACAGCACTCATTTCGGTATATCATAAAGATGGTCTTGACGAAATACTCCAACTGTTATCCTCAGCAGGAGTCAAATTTGTCTCGACCGGTGGCACACGCCAATATATCGAAAAATGTGGATATGAATGTACTGCTGTCGAAGATATAACAGGTTTTCCATCAGTATTTGGCGGTCGTGTCAAGACCCTTCATCCTGCAATTTTTGGCGGTATTCTTTACCGTCGCGACAACACGACAGACAAACAAGAAGCTTTCTCCTATCGCATAAGTTCCATAGACCTGGTGATTGTCGATCTATACCCGTTCAGCGAGACAGTGGCTGCCGGAGCCGACAATGCCGACATCATCGAGAAGATTGATATTGGTGGTATTTCACTTATACGTGCCGCCGCAAAAAACTATAATGACGTAGTGATTGTTGCATCAAAAGCACAATACGGACAACTCATTGACATTCTCAAAACACAAGGGGCTAACACAGATGAGACACAGCGTCTTGATTTTGCGAAACAGGCATTTGCCGTTTCAAGTGCATACGACTCGGCAATCTTCAACTATTTTGCCACAATGAGTCAACCGGCATCAGCTTTGCGTCTTGCTATAGACTCGGAGCAAACATTGCGATATGGCGAGAATCCTCATCAACGCGGTTATTACTTTGGCGACTTCGATTCGATGTTTACCAAACTTCACGGCAAAGAAATCTCTTACAACAACTTGCTTGACATTGATGCCGCGACATCACTGATTTCCGAATTTGAGAACGCCGACCCGACCGTAGCCATACTCAAACACAACAACGCTTGTGGAATAGCTGTGCGCCCCACCCTCTGTCAAGCATGGGACGATGCTCTTAAAGGCGACCCTGTTTCGGCATTCGGAGGTATCATCATTGCCAACCGCCCCATTGATTCAAAAACAGCCGAAGCCATAAATAAAATATTCTTCGAAGTCATAATCGCCCCCTCGTACCACGATGAGGCACTCAAAATATTGGAACAGAAAAAGAATCGCATAATTCTCGTTCAGAAATCCGGTAACAAAACCAAAACAACCATACGCACGATACTCAACGGCGCCCTTGTGCAAGATCGAGACTGTCACAAAGAATCGCCCGCTGATCTCAAGACTGTGACCAAAGCACAGCCCACAGATGATGAAATCAAAGACATGCTGTTTGCCAACATCGTTGTCAAACATTCAAAATCCAATGCCATTGTTTTGGCTAAGGATTCAATGCTTTTGGCTTCGGGCGTAGGTCAAACATCACGCGTCGATGCGCTCAAACAAGCCATCGAGAAAGCTCACAATCTCGGTCATAACCTCTCCGGTGCCGTAATGTCGTCAGACGCATTTTTCCCCTTTGACGACTGTGTGCGCACGGCGAGCGCAGCCGGCATTCATGCCATCATACAACCCGGAGGCTCGGTGCGCGACAACGACTCAATCACTGCCGCCGATGAACTCGGAGTCGCTATGGTTATGACCGGCGTGCGTCACTTTAAACATTAGAATAAACATAATAAACACAAACATACAATAAATTAGCAACAAAAATGAGTCTGTTCTCTCTGACCAAAGAAATCGCCATCGACCTTGGCACAGCCAACACGGTCATCATACATAATGATAAAATTGTCATCAACGAGCCCTCAATAGTGGCTCTCGACAAGCGTACAGAAAAACTCATCGCCGTCGGCAGCGAAGCTCAACTGATGCAGGGCAAAGAAAATGAGCGCATTCGCACTGTGCGCCCATTGCGTCAAGGCGTCATCGCCGACTTTAATGCCGCAGAACTGATGATACGCGGTCTCATCAAAAAAGCCAGTTCCAAGTCAAAATGGTTCTCTCCGTCATTACGCATGGTGGTAGGTATACCTTCTGGCTCCACCGAAGTCGAAGTACGTGCCGTGCGCGACTCATCAGATCACGCTGGCGGTCGTGACGTATATATGATTTACGAACCAATGGCAGCAGCCCTCGGTATCGGTCTTGACGTTGAAGCTCCCGAAGGCAATATGATCGTCGATATAGGCGGTGGCACCACCGAGATCGCCGTAATCTCTCTTGGTGGCATCGTCTCGAACAAATCAATACAAATTGCCGGCGATGACCTCACCGATGACATTCTAAACCATATGCGTCGGGCGCATAACGTGCGTGTCGGTGAGCGTACCGCCGAGGAAATCAAGAAGAATGTCGGCTCAGCACTTCCGGAGCTTGACAATCCACCGGAAGACTACATCGTCCATGGTCCCAACCAAATGACAGCCTTGCCTATGGAGGTGCCTGTGTCATATCAAGAAATTTGTCATTGTATCGAAAAATCAATAGCAAAAATCGAGGCTGCCGTTCTTGGCGCTCTTGAAACGACACCGCCCGAATTGTACGCCGACATCGTGCGCAACGGCATCTATCTTGCCGGTGGTGGTGCACTATTGCGTGGTCTCGACAAACGATTGACTGACAAAATCGGCATTCAATTCCACATCGCCGAAGATCCCCTGCTTGCCGTTGCCAAAGGCACCGGTGTCGCCCTTAAAAATGTTGATAAATTCTCATTCCTCATACGTTGATAAAGAGGGTGAAACATTGCGTTGTCAAACAGCAATGTTTCATTCTTTGTTCAACAATTCAACGATAACGTGCGCGAGCTATTAAACTTTTTTGTTCGCAATAGCAAGTGGTTGGTTTTTGCCTTTTATATGATAATCGGCAGCTTGTTGTTGTTCAAGAACAATCCGTTTCAACAACACGTATTCCTGACATCAGCCGGGTCTGTGACGTCATATGTCTATGAGATGGGCAACAGCATCACCTCATACTTCAATTTACGCGAGAACAATGAAGACCTCAACCGTCGCAATGCCGACTTGCAACGCGAAGTGCTCACCCTGCAAGAACGTCTGATGCGCCTCGAGGAACAATCAGCCCCCAAGTCGCCGATACTCAATGACACCACAGATCACTATCGCTTGATAACAGCACATGTGATAAACAACTCGGTGATCAAGCCCAACAACTACATCACCATTAATCGAGGTTCTCTTGATGGTATTGCCCCTGAAATGGGAGTTATCGACCAAAACGGTGTTGTTGGCGTCATCAATGTTGTTGGTCCACACAATTCACGCATAATTTCGTTACTCAACCCACACTTCCGTTTGTCTTGCAAACTGCGTAGCAACGACTCATTCGGCTCACTCGTATGGGACGGCGAAGATCCGCGCTATGCCATACTCGAAGAGTTGCCAAAGCACACCGTATTTCATCGCGGTGACACCGTTGTCACCAGTGGATACTCGGCAGTATTCCCTCCCGGCATTCCGGTCGGCATAGTTGACAGCGACAATAGCGGTCACAATCAAAACTTCTTTGCTCTCAAAGTAAAATTGTTCAGCGATTTTTCAACGCTCAAAAACGTGCAAGTGGTAATAAATTATCAAGCCGACGAAATCAGAGCGCTTGACATCGCAAACCAAAAAGCAGAAGGACAGAGCGAATAAAAGCTCTATCACCAAGCGATAACAATAATGATGCTCAATGAGATAATATGACAAAAACGTTTATAAACTTTTTATTATTGGCATTGGTGCTGATACCGGTTCAGGCTGTGGTATTCAACAACCTGATACTTTTTGGTTGCGCCATTGCCTTAGTCTTTATTTATCTCATTATCACACTTCCTATTACGGTATCAACAAATGCTATGATGACTATCGGATTTATCATCGGGTTGTGTGTTGACATCTTTTCTGACACCTTGGGTTTGAATGCTGTGGCATGCACGATAACGGCATTCGTAAAACGACCGATATATCATCTGTATATGTCTCGCGATGAGGACACATCAAACCAACGCCCGGGAATAAAATCTATGGGTATCGCAGCATTTTTAAAATATTCGTTTACGATGACACTCATCTATTGCACAATAGTGTTTATGCTCGATGCCTTCACTTTTTTTGATATCACTCGCACACTCTTGCGCATCGCCGGTTCGACAGTGTTTACGCTGATATTCATATATGCCTTTGACGCCTTATCTCTGAGTCGACATGAGAAAAAACTATAATTATGAAAAGCGCAAATATGTTATCGGAGGTTTTATCATCTTGATAGCACTGATTTACGGGTTAAAACTTTATGACCTGCAAATCAACGACTCTCGATACAAGGAGTCTGCCGACACCAACGCTTTTCTAAAAAAGACCATTTATCCTTCTCGCGGACTCATATATGATCGCAACGGCAATTTGGTGGTGTTTAATCAGCCGGCATACGATGTGATGCTTGTTCCTCGCGATGTCAAAGATTTCGACACTCTTGATTTTTGCAATACACTGAACATCACTCGCGAGCAGCTCGACAAACGTTTTGCCGATATGAAAGACAAACGTCTCAATCCCGGTTATTCGTCATACACACCACAAGTATTGCTCACTCATCTCTCTGCCCAAGACTATGGGCGCTTACAAGAAAAACTATATCGTTTTCCCGGCTTCTTCATCCAAAAGCGCATTCTCCGCCAATACAACATAGCCTCTGCCGGTAACGTTCTCGGCAACATACGCGAAGTTGATGCCCAAGATATCAAAAACGACAGCTACTACACACCGGGCGATTATACCGGCGACATAGGCGTTGAGCGCAGTTATGAAAAATATCTGCGTGGTGAGAAAGGTGTCGAAATCTTAATTCGCGATGCTCTTGGCAGAATACAAGGCAAATATGATAACGGCGCTCACGATATAGCTCCGGTATCGGGTCGAGACCTTAAACTTGCCATAGACATGAAGTTGCAACAATATGCCGAGTCGCTGATGGTTGGCAAACATGGTGCCATTGTCGCTATCGAACCGGCAACCGGCGAAATATTGTGTATGGTGTCGGCACCAACATACGACCCGAGTCTGCTCGTCGGACGCGAGCGTGGCAAAAATTACAAAACCCTGCTTAAAGACCCCGAACACCCCTTGTTTGACCGCGCACTTATGGGTGCATACCCTCCCGGATCAACATTCAAGCCGTCACAAGGTTTGATTTTGTTGCAAGAAAATATCATATCACTTTCAACGGCATTCCCTTGTCATCGCGGATATATAAACGGTCGCTTGCGTGTGGGATGTCATGGGCATGCTTCACCATTGGCTTTAAAGCCGGCACTGCAAACATCGTGCAACGCATTCTTTTGTTGGGGCTTTAAATCTATGATTGACAAAAAATCAAAATACGGCTCATCGGCAAATGCCTTTGAAGTTTGGAAAAAGCATCTCGTGTCTATGGGCTATGGCTATCGCCTGGGTGTAGACCTCCCCGGCGAAAGTCGTGGATTTATCCCCAACGAAGAGTTTTACAACAAATATTACGGTAAGGGTCATTGGAGCGCAAACACCATTATATCAGTATCTATCGGTCAGGGAGAAATTCTTGCATCCCCCATACAAATCGCTAATCTATGTGCCACGATAGCCAATCGTGGTTGGTTCATAACTCCACACGTTGTCAAAGAAATACAAGACACCGTTATGCCTGTCGAGCTGTTGCAAAAACGTCGCCCGACCATTGATCTCAAACACTATGATGCCGTAGCCGAGGGTATGCGTATGGCTGTCACCGGAGGCACGTGTCGCCGTGCCGCATTACCTGACATTGAAGTAGCCGGCAAAACCGGCACGGCACAGAATCCTCATGGCAAAGACCACTCGGCATTTATAGGCTTTGCTCCTTATAACGACCCCAAGATTGCTGTTTGCGTGTATGTGGAAAATGCCGGCTTCGGCGCCACGTTCGGCGTTCCCATCGGCTCTCTCGTAATCGAAAAATACCTCAAAGGTGAGATATCGCCTGCACGCAAAGGTATGGAACAACAAATGTTGACAACACGACTACACTATGCTTCAACGAAGAATTGATGCGTCACAAATATTTCGCAACCTCGATTGGTTTACGATATTTCTCTACCTAATAATGGTAGTTGCCGGCGTTATATCCATTTATGCCGCGAGCTATGATTATGACAATGCGTCGATGCTTGATTTTAACGAATTTTCGGGAAAACAGGCAATGTGGATTGGCATTTCATTGGGATTGGGATTTGTGCTCCTGCTCGTTGACACACGTATGTATGAGGCATATTCATATCCCATATACATCATACTGCTGGTTATACTATTGATAACGCCATTTTTAGCCCCTGACATCAAAGGATCGCGATCATGGTTGGTATTCGGGCCGATATCCTTGCAGCCCGCCGAGTTTGCAAAATTTGCAACAGCCTTGGCAATTGCAAAACTTTTCAGTTCTTACAACTTTGTGCTCAATGCCAAACTATCCAACTATATCAAAGTGATCACGATGATAGTTTTACCTATCATGCTGATACTTATGCAACGTGAGACCGGGTCGGCGCTAACATTCCTTGCGTTGTTCTTCGTGCTATATCGTGAGGGAATGAGCGGATTGATACTCTTTGCCGCACTCTTTGCCGTTGTCATTTTTGTTGTCGCCGTCAAATTTACATCACCATTAATAATGGGCATTGAGGCAGGACAATTTTGGATACTCATGGCAATTCTCGCTACCATACTCGTCATGTTATTCATTTACAACCGTCGTTGGTCTGTCGTCCGTAATGTTATGTGTGGCTACGTAATATGTGGTGTGACATTGTGGATACTGAGCGCCGGTTGCGATATTGATTTGCCGGGCATGACCATTATGTTGTCAATCATTGCCATAACGTGTGTTTATCTTTTTATCGAAGCGATCAGACATCGCGCGCGCAAACTGTACGTACCGATTTCAGCCGCCATTTTGTCTGTGGCATTCATGTTCTCTGTAAACTTTGCGTTTGACCACTTGCAACCACACCAACAGTTGCGCATAAAAGTCGTATTGGGACTTGAAGATGATGTCAGAGGTGCAGGCTACAATGTCAATCAATCAAAAATAGCCATCGGTTCGGGAGGTTTTGCCGGCAAAGGATTTTTAAACGGCACTCAAACCAAGCTAAAGTATGTGCCCGAGCAGCATACCGATTTTATATTTTGCACCATAGGCGAGGAAGAGGGATTTTTGGGCACAACAATAGTGATGGCTCTCTACTTGGCATTAATATTACGACTTATAACCATTGCCGAGCGCCAGCACACAACATTTGGGCGTGTTTATGGCTATTGTGTGGCGTCATACTTAATGTTTCACTTCTGCATAAATATAGGCATGGTCATCGGTTTATGCCCCGTGATTGGTATACCTTTACCATTTTTCAGCTATGGTGGTTCCTCTCTCTTAGGCTTCACTATTTTGCTCTTCATCTTGTTGCGCATTGATGCCGGGCGTAAGCAGGTAATGTCTTATTAACAATTTATTTGACATAAATCAAGTCAAATCGTTGTGACTCATAGATTATTTTCTTAACTTTGCCGAAGTCGTCGGTCATAACCTATCTGCCAACCGGATTTTTATAAAGCAGAGCGAGCACCATGAACTTATAATGATTTAACTTCTAAATAATTAACAACGTCTTATTACAAACGTCAATGAAAAGATTACTATCTCTCATCACGGTTTTGACAATAGTATGCCACTTTGTTTCGGCTCAAATTGTCACTACATCACCGGGACTGCTACAAGAAGACAGCAAGAATGTCGTTCTGACGTTCCATGCCGATTCACCTCTTGGTAATGGCGGTCTCAAAGGATTATCCTCAACTGTTCCCGTTTATGCTCATATCGGAGTCATCACCAATAAGAGCACAAGCACCTCTGATTGGAAATACGCTCCATCAAAATGGGGTGACAACGCCGCCAAGTACAAACTGACATACGTGTCGGCAAATACCTATACACTCAGCATCGGTGATATTCGCACATATTTCGGCATCACTGACGCCTCAGAGACAGTGCAAAAAATCGCCATTGTCTTCCGCACCGGCGACTGCACCAAGGAAGGTAAGACCTCATCAGGTGGCGATATTTTTGTCGACGTCCTCGAATCAGGATTCCAAATGTCTTTGGACGTGTCCACTCCCAATGTCATTACAACTGAAACATTGGCAACACTCACTGTCAATACCAGTGAGCCTTGTACAATCGAATTGTACAACGGAACATTCCGCTTTGGACGCACAACAAATGCCACGACCTACTCTCGCGAATATAACATGACTGTTCCCGGCACTTACGACTTCAAAGCCGTGGCAACGACAACAGACGGTACCAAGACAATGACCAAAACCTATACGGTAAGCTACATCACCAATTCACCGGCAGGAACATACCCCGGCGGCGTGCCCAAGATGGGTGCAGTTAAGAATAGCGATGGCACAGTAACCTTCTGTATAGCTGCTCCAAATAAAAAAAGTGTATTGCTCGTCGGTGCATGGAATGACTATTCGACAATCACCAACCAGTGCGAAATGTACTACCAAGACTACAATGGTCAACGTTATTTCTTCAAAACCGTCAGCGATCTAAAAGACGATGTGTGGTACCCCTATTACTATATCGTAGACGGCACCACCAAAGTGGGCGACCCCTACGCTCATATGGTACTCGATCCATATAGCGACAAATGGCTCGACACAAGCATTTGGCCTGATATGCCCAAATATCCCTACGAAAAATTTGACGACACAATGTTGGCTGTTTATCGTGGTGATTTGGATACCAATTACAAATTCAGTGACTTCACCATTCCCGATCACAAAAATCTGATAATTTACGAGTTACTTATTCGCGATTTTACGGGCACCGTGGGTCAGGCAAAAGGTGACGGCACATTGAAAGGCGCAATTGAAAAAATACCATATCTCAAATCCCTTGGTGTGAATGCCGTAGAACTTATGCCGATTATGGAATTTAACGGCAATAACTCATGGGGCTACAACACCAACTTCTATATGGCTCCCGACAAAGCTTACGGCTCGCCCACAGATCTTAAAAACTTTGTCGAACTCTGTCACCGCAGCGGCATCGCCGTTATCCTCGACATCGTATTTAATCAGAGCGATGGCCTACACCCATGGTATATGATGTATCCCAAAGCATCAAATCCCTTCTATAATGCTTCGGCTCCACACGATTACAGCGTGCTGAATGACTGGAAACAAGAAAACCCGCTCGTTCGTCAACAATGGAAAGACGCAATCAAATATTGGATGACAGCTTATAATGTTGATGGCTTCCGTTTTGACCTCGTAAAAGGTCTCGGCACCTCTTACCCCTCGGGCACAGAAGCCTATAACGCATCACGTGTGGCTGTGATGAAAGACCTCCACTCGGCTATCACCGCCGTAAAACCTGACGGCATACACATCAATGAAAATCTTGCCGGCGCACAAGAAGAAAACGAAATGGCTGCCGATGGTCAGCTCAACTGGGCGAATGTCAACTATGCCTCTTGCCAATATACAATGGGATATACCTCAGGCTCTAACGTAGAGCGTTTCCTCTCGACAAGTGACAGCCGCTCGGCATTTTCAACTGTTGCTTATGCCGAAAGCCACGATGAAGAGCGTATGTGCTACAAACAAAAAACCTACGGCGTCTCGTCAATTAAAGAAGACACTTATAAAAGAGCCTACCGCCTCTCGCAGCTTGCCGTACAAATGCTATTGACTCCCGGTCCCAAGATGATATGGCAATTTGGCGAACTCGGTGCAGACCAAACCACAAAAAACAGCGATGGCAGCAATAACACCGACCCCAAAAAAGTTGTTTGGAACTATCTGAATGCCAACGATAAAACGCCTATCTATGAAACATATAAGGCTTTGTGTAATCTGCGTCTGTCAAACCCCAAACTCTTTACCGAGGGCAACTACACTCAAAGCGGTCTGTCAGCACAGAACTTCACCTCTGGTCGTATAATTCGCCTCAACTATGGAGACCAAGAGGTTATCGCCCTTATAAATCCGGCATATTCGGGTTCTAAAACCATCGGTTATCAAGTGCAAACGATCTCAGAGTCTAACTATCAAGTCATTTGCTCATCAACTAACTATGACCCGGTATTGAAAAAATCAGGCACATCGATATCTTGCACCCTGCCGGCAAACAGCTTTGTTGTGTTTGCATCAAAATCAGTGCTCGGCGTCAATGACATCACTATTGACAATGACTCAGCCGTTAAGGTATATGGCACTCAGGGCTCGATTGTAATTGAGGGTGAGTATAACTCTGCACAAGTCTACAACATCTCGGGACAACTGCAAAGCTCGCTCAACGTCACACCCGGCATCTACATCGTAGTTGTCGATGGCACAGCTCACAAAGTAGCCGTAAGATAAAGATCATTCTGCTTGCAGTAATCCTGTTAGCAGAAAACATAAAGTGCGCGTTCACCATTTTGGCTTGAACGCGTGCTTTAATTATAATCCTTAACGTAACCATCTCAAAACCACAGAACTTCATCATGAAACACGTGTAACCATCCGAAAGGAGCCGACTTTTATATGGCTTTTTTGATAGCGAACTTT
>CAVCBR010000015.1:0-38572 GCA_963600695.1 bacterium | reverse complement strand
TTTCATAAAGCTCTCGATAGACTTCTTCAAAGAACTTCTCTGACCGTCTTGCATTTGCATCAGAGAGTGTGCTGCGGTGTGGCACGGTTTCAATGCCAATATGACGCAGTTTGCGCACCTCGGCAGTCATTGCCGTCTCAATTTCTCGCAATGAATCAAATCGTAGAATGACGGCATAGAGCATTGTCAGTAGGTGGGTATAGCCATCGAAGCTCTTGACATACTTCTCTCCGCCATATTTTCGACTGATTTCAACTATTTTTTCGCGATTCAGTGATTTTATTAACTGTCCATATATCGGCTGTCCGAAGAAATTACTACTTTTGCCCATGGTTATTGTATTTTTTTTTGATAACGCAAAGATAACCATTTAGGGCTGACATCCAAGCGAGGACGCCAGCCCTTTTTCTTATATCAACCGAAAATGTTTAGCGGACAGTAATATTTTTTTTAACGCGAGCGATGGCGCCAAGCCACAACGCGGCGCAAAAACGGATACCGCAACATAATTGCTGCGGGACGATACATACGCCCGAGTTTTTCATGACGTGAAAGCCGACGCAGTGTCACTGCCGGGGGATAATCGTTGTCAAAAGGTATGCCGCGCACTATCAGCGACAGATATAGCAAGCCGAGTCCCCATTTGACGAGTGACACACGGGGCAGGTCAAGCGCGCTGACATTATCCCACACGCGAGCGACACCTTCGAGCGTCAAGTTGCGCATCGCCGACAGCGAATTGTCGCGCCTTATGTAGTTATATACCACAACATCGGTCGTGGCTATGCTATGACTTGTCGTGGCGACAAGCTGTATCAGCAACATCGCGTCCTCATGGTTTGTGATCGCCGGGTGCGTGTCCCATATTATGCTGTCGAAGAGTCGGCGACGGAACATCTTGCCGTGCAACATACCCGGCTCTCGACCTTCGAGAATATCGACGACATAATCCCCGGCATTTATGCGACCGGCATCACCATGCAAAAACTCGCGGCTCGTTTCGTCATCGTCAAACACCCGCACTCCGCCAACTACAATATCGACAGCATCTGAGGCTTGACACATCAGACTTGCCACACCCGATGGCGTCAGTGTGTCATCGGCATCAACAAACATCACCCATGGCGCGGTGGCAGCAATAACACCCACACTCCGTGCCTTGCCGGCGCCCCCGTGAGACGAATGTATGACTTTAACGCCATCTGATTTAAAGGTGTCTGCAATAACGCCCGTTTCGTCATCTGACCCGTCGTCGACAACAATTATCTCGGCATTGTCGGCGGCAGACAACACAGAACTCACACACCGAGCCAGCCACGCCTCGGCATTATATGCCGTGATTATTATCGTCAACTCTTTAATTGCCATAGTGCAAAGATACTTCGCATCGACAAAAACAGCAAGACAATAAACGGCACAAAGTGTTAGAGAGTGTTAAAGACGCTTGCAATGACAGATTTTTTTTTAATTTTGCTACGTGGCAAAGCAGATTTTGGCAATGATCACCGAGCCACAACAAGTTATTTTCACAATCACCTTAACTAAACTATCTCAAACTTATGGCAAAAATCTCCGGAGCCGTAACCGTTGATGTCGATCGCTGCAAAGGGTGCGAACTATGTGTCGTCGCCTGCCCGGTCGGCGTGCTGGCACTCCAGCCCAAAGAGGTTAATGACCGCGGCTATCACTATGCCTATATGGCAAACCCCGAAAAATGTATCGCTTGTGGATCTTGTGCACTCGTATGCCCCGATGCCTGCATCGAAGTATATAAAGTAGTAGAGAAATAATTCTTGCATACAGCTTTTTTCAGCATTTTAAACAAAAATCCCCTCAATCACACGTTGTCCCGATTCTCCCCCACTCTACACTCAGATTAAAAACACTCTCAGGCGAGACCTCCGGCAACATTATACAAGAACATATATGGAACAAGAAATCAAACTTATGAAGGGCAACGAAGCCATCGCTCACGCCGCCATACGCTATGGTGTCGACGGATACTTCGGCTACCCCATAACTCCGCAATCCGAAGTGCTCGAAACACTCGAAGCCGAAATGCCGTGGGAGACCACCGGCATGGTAGTACTGCAAGCCGAGAGCGAAGTCGCCGCCATCAATATGGTTTACGGCGGTGCCTCGACCGGCAAAGCCGTGATGACATCATCATCATCGCCCGGCGTCAGCCTCAAACAAGAAGGTATCTCTTACATTGCCGCCTCCGAGCTGCCCGCACTCATCGTCAACGTTATGCGCGGCGGTCCCGGTTTGGGCACCATACAACCCTCTCAAGCCGACTACTTCCAAGCCACGAAGGGCGGCGGTCACGGCGACTACCACCTCATCGTGTTGTCACCGGCAACCGTGCAAGAGATGGCTGACTTTGTCTGTCTCGGCTTTGACCTCGCCTTTAAATATCGCACACCGGCGATGATACTCGCCGACGGCGTTGTCGGTCAGATGATGGAAAAAGTCGTCCTCCCGCCGTTCAAACCTCGTCGCACAGACAAAGAGATTGCCGAGCAATGCCCGTGGGCGCTCACCGGCAAACGCGGTCGCGGACACCACAACGTCATCACCTCGCTCGAAATGGACTCCACTAAAATGGAGCAAAACAACATACGCTTCCAAGAAACATACGCTCGCATCGCCGCCAACGAAGTGCGCTATGAAGAAAAATATACCGAAGACGCCGAATACCTCATCGTTGCCTTCGGCTCTGTGGCTCGCATATGCCTCAAAGCCATCGAAGAAGCTCGCGAAAAAGGCATACGCGTAGGTCTCCTCCGCCCCATCACCCTTTGGCCCTTTGCCACTGACGAAATCAAACGCCTCTCAAAACAAGTCAAAGGCATTTTAACCGTGGAGCTCAACGCCGGTCAGATGATCGAGGACGTTCAACTCGCCGTCGAAGGTCGCGTGCCCGTTTACCACTTCGGTCGTATGGGTGGCATCATTCCCACCCCCGGCGAAATTCTCACCGCTCTCAAAACAAACTTCCCCGAGTGCGAAAAATAACCCACTCTAATCACCCACAAATCACACTTCACGAATTATGAAACCCGAAGACATCATAAAACCTGAAAATAAGGTCGTTGCACGTCCGCGCCTGTTGCTCGACGTTCACACCCACTACTGCCCGGGCTGTTCACACGGCGTTGTTCACAAACTCGTAGCCGAAGTCATCGACGAACTCGGCATCGAAGACAACACCGTCGGCGTTGCTCCCGTAGGCTGTGCCGTGTTTGCTTACAATTATATCGACATCGACTGGGTAGAAGCCGCCCACGGTCGCGCTCCCGCCGTTGCCACAGCCGTTTCGCGTCTCAACCCCGAGAATGTCGTGTTCACATACCAAGGTGACGGCGACTTGGCAGCCATCGGCACCGCCGAGACCATACACGCCGCCAACCGTGGCGAGAACATCGTCATCATCTTTATCAACAATGCCATCTATGGTATGACCGGCGGTCAAATGGCACCCACGACCCTTATCGGTCAGAAAACAGCCACAACGCCCTATGGTCGTCGCGTAGACCTCAACGGATATCCCATCAAGATTTCTGACATCCTCGCCGGTCTCGACGGCACATGCTATGTCACACGTCAAGCCGTTCACACTCCGGCTGCCGTGCGCAAAACTCGCGCCGCCCTCAAGAAGGCGTTCCAAAACGCCATGGCTAAAAAAGGCACATCGGTTGTCGAAGTCGTTTCGACCTGCAACTCGGGTTGGAAAATGACACCGGCAAAAGCCAACCAATGGATGGTAGAGAATATGACCGAAAAATATCCCCTCGGTGACCTTAAAAACGTCTGAGTTCGCCTCAACCATCAATTATTACCTCACCACTAATCACTAAACAGACATGAAAGAAGAAATAATCATAGCAGGTTTTGGCGGTCAAGGCGTACTCTCTATGGGTAAAATTCTTGCTTACGCCGGTCTTATGGACAACCTCGAAGTAACTTGGATGCCCGCCTATGGTCCCGAACAGCGCGGCGGCACCGCCAACGTAACGGTTATCCTCAGCGATGCACCCATCTCGTCGCCAATCGTCGATATGTATGACACCGCGGTTATCCTCAACCAACAAAGTCTCGACAAATTTGAGTCAAAAGTAAAACCCGGCGGCACTCTCATCTATGACCCCTATGGCATTCACCATGCCCCCACGCGCACAGACATCACCGTCATCGAAGTTCCCGCGACCGAAGCCACAATCGAGATGGGCAACGCCAAGACATATAACATGCTGCTGCTCGGCGCTCTGCTCAAAGCCCGTCCGCTCGTGCCCGACGAAGCCGTCATCAAGGGCTTGCGCAAAACTCTCCCCGAGCGTCACCATCACCTCATTCCGCTCAACGAGCAAGCCATCGCCAAAGGCAAATCGTTGGTGAAATAAATATCGCCACACTGTGCCGATAACGAGGCACACCATCAATAACCGCCGAGGCGGCATCGCAACAAATCATTGCGGTGTCGCCTCGCGATTTTTCGTCTTGCGTCGGTTTTTCACGCCGACATAAACAAAAAGACTGCGCCGGCTGACGCAGTCTCTTGCTGACCCGATGATTGACGGGAGCGAACGCTTCCGGTCAATCATCATTCGGGTCGTGGGTTGTGTTTTTCCCTTGAATAAATAATCTTCTGTTTTATTCGGCTGTTACCACCCAAGCATTTTTGCCATTGATGGTCACTTGCTCTGCCTTGTAACCGGCGGGGAGCAGGCTGGGAGTGCCTTTTTCGGGAGCTTTTGTGGGGTCAAACTCAAAGAAGGTGCCGCCTTTGACTGTGATTTTGGCTGTGCCGTTCGCAAAGTTGGCGTCATAAGCGTTCACGCAGTATGTTGCGCCATAAGAGAGACCGTTGTCATAAACCTCAAATGTGCCGCCGTTGATTTCAACAGAGCCGTTGAACACATAAACTGCGGTGTCGTTACCTTTGAAGTTACCGCCATTTATTACAAGCTCACCGCCGTTTTGCACGTCGATGGCAAAGTCTTCGGTATAGTAGGGAGCAGTGGCGATAGCACCGGTAGCAGCGAGGACGCTACCTTTGCCGTTGATGGTGAGTTTACCGCCACGAACGCTGATTACTGACCATGCGAGTGTAGAGGCGTCCCAAAGTTTTTTGGAACCAACAATGTTGTGACCGTTGAGGTCGAGAGTCACATCTTTACCGGCGAGGTCGAGAACGGCGAGTTGGTCGAGGGTGATGTCTTCTTTGAGAACAACGTTATTGCCGGCAGTAAGCTCGGAAACGAGATTTGCGCCATCGACAACGCTTACGAAGTAGTCGGGTTCGTTGAAGCCGGGTTTGATTTCAACATTAACATTGAGACCATTGGTGAGGAGGCTGCCATAGATGTTTGTGCGATAGTTGCGTTGCACGGGAACATTGTTGAAAGTGATGGCACGCTCTTCGGCTTTGGTGCTCTTCACGCTAAAATCAACGTCAACAGTCTTTTTCTCGTTAACCAAGAGGTAGTTCATTGCCAGGTAGTCATAATCTTTGTCCTTGATGGTCATCTTGCCGGCAGCGAGAGCATTGTAGTCATATGGAACCTCGGCTTCACCGTCAATGGCGCCGGACACGAGATTAAGTTTGTTGGCAACGTTTTTAACAACGACTTTTGTTTGGTCGGCGGTGAAGCCGGCAGCAGCAGATTTGGCGATGTCGTCGGTGAGGATGTTGAGCTGTGCAAACGGACGATAAAGTTCGGCGCTGATCGTGGCATTGCCGGCAACCTTATAAGTCACGGTATTGAAGAATGCGTCAAGCTCTTCGTTGTTAGATTTGAGACCGTCGTAATTTGCGGTCACACTTTGTTCTGTTTTGTCAAACGTATAGATGCTGTTGGGAGCGGCAGCAAAGAATACGAAGTCATACTCCTTGCCGGTGGTCAGTTGGAGAGTGATGGTGGTTTTGAGACCTTCCATTGTGGCGCTGCCGACAGTGGCATCTGTGCCACCGGTGCAAACCGGGAGAGCCTCTTTTTTACCATGCTCATAAACGGCGTATGTCAGGTTTGTGGCTGTTTTGCCTTCGCCATAACGTGATTGAATGCCATCGGGGAGTTGCAGCTCGACGGCAACGGTGCTCTTTTCGCCGGCAGGTTCAACTGCGGGTTCCTCAGAAGAGCATGCGCCAAACATCAACATTGATGCTATGGCAGCCATTGAGAATAATGATTTTTTCATTTTAATAAAGTATTAGCGTTTGTGAATATATCTGCTTGGAAAATATCCACCGAGCATAAAAACATATGCCCGGCAGATATTTTAATATATCAGATGCAAAATTTATGGTTGGGTTGTCACGCCATCAATGGTGAGGTTAACAAGCCCTGTACCGGTGTTGTCAATTTGCCAAAGTTTGCAACCCGTGGCGGTGCAGTTGGTCAGCACTATATCATATTGTTGTCCGGTAGCAGCCTTGATGTTAATGGCACCTTTGGCGAGGAAACCTGAGGCAGTAAATTTGCAGTTTTCAAATACATATTTTTGAACAACGCCGGTACTACCTTCACGGTATACATGGACTGTTTTGCCTTTGCTGACAAACTCGCAGTTACGGAATGTGGCAGGGTTGCCGCCGTATGTCCAAATGTTATAATCGCTTACAGTCTGAACGAATTTACAGCTTTCAAACACAAACCCTTTACCATTGAGGAACATTTTGCCTGTTATGGTACAGTTGTCATATGTCACATTGTTGCAACGTACCATTCCGGCATAGTCAACATTATTCTCCTTGATGTTCAGGTTTTTAAATGTAAGATTCTCTTTATCGTAGATACAATTGTCGTCATTGTTGTCCCAATGTTTGAATATGGTGTTATCAATAGTTGCACCTTCCAGACCGATAATTGTCACACCATTAGCAATATCTTGTGGCAATGTCACAGTCAAATCTTTGCCAACGACTACGCTTGCGCCTTCAACTTTGACGGCTTCCTCAAACTCAGCTTGTGAGGTCACGGGATCTTGGGAAACCTGCTCGTAGTCGGGGGTCTCGAAGTCGGGGATGATTTCGACGTTGATGTTGACGCTGTTGGTCAGCAGGCTGCCGTAGATGTTGGTGCGGTAGTTGCGCTGCACGGGCACGCCGGTCACGGGGATGGTGCGTGTGGTACCGTCGGCGGCCTTCATGGTGAACTCGATGTCAACAAGCTGCTTGTCAGCGCTCATCAGCAGGTAGTTCATGGCAACATACTCGTAACCGTCTTTGGGGAACGTCTCGCCCTGCGGCAGTGTGTTCTCGCCGAAGTTTACGGTTGCTGCATCATTTACCACGTCGCCTGTGAGGAGGTTGAACCTCTTGTATGCGGGAGCCTTGACAGAAACCGTCTGAAGCTCGAAGCCGGCAGCCTTGGCGGCGGCGAGGTCATCCGTGCCGATGTTAAGCTGTGCAAACGGACGGTACAGCTTGATGGTCTCGGTCATATTGCCTGTGACGGTGATGTCCTGTGCGGCATAGAATGCGTCAAGGTTTTCATCATTTGTCAGCACGCCTTCGTAATCGGTATATACATAAAGCGGATTGGTATGGAATATAAACGGAGAGTTTGCGCTACAAGCCCAGCATACCACCTTGTAAGTCTTGCCGGCGGCAAGGCGCAGGTTCAGCTGCTTGGTCTTATTGATGTCGGTGACATAGACTTGGACATTGTTCTCGAACACCGGCAACATATTGTTGTTCTGGTCAAGAACCACTACATTGAGTGATTTGGCGGTATAGCCATCGCCATACGCACGTGATTGGATACCATCGGGAAGGGTCACTGACAGCGTGACGGTGCTTTCGCCCGACGCCGGCACTACTTCCTCTGACGAGCACGATGTGCCCGCAAACATCATGGCTGCGATAGCCAGTGATGAGAAAAGTTTAAGTTTCATTATATATGGATATTAAAGATTTAAAATGCGTGTTATCGCTAAGAGTAAGGAGCGGCACGCCTTGTGGTGACATCATCGCAAGGCGTGCCCACCTCAACTCAACTTATGTTTATCAGACTATTATTTATTACTTGTAAACTTCGTAAGCTTTTTTACCATTGTAGGTGATTTCACGACTCTTGTAGCCATCAGCGAGGAAGCTTGTGCCTGAACCCTCGGCATCATTGTTACCGGGATCGAAGCCAACGAAGATACCGCCATAAATCTTAATTGTGCATTTTGAGCGGTATTCATCCTTAATGTTAATTAACAAATATTGGTTGCCTCCTTTTTCCATTTCAAACACACCACCATAGATATTACATGCGCATGTTCCTTGTGTTCCCGTTAGGAAAACTGCCTGACTGGCATTGCCGTTTTTATCAAGACCCGAATGGAAGTAGCCACCATAAATATTGGCTGTTCCACTGTGGATAATAATAGCATTGTTGGCAGAAGAGCCTGTATTGCCCTCAAACGTAACATTACCATAAATATTCACAACACCGGTACCTTGAACTTGCACAGCAGCTGCACCATTGCTATGGCTTGTATATGCCGGGGCAACGACTTTACCTCCATCGCCATATATATTAAGTTTCTTGCTACCGGAAACAAGGATTGTCTGATTGAGAATAGGCTTACTGTCATTGTTCATAGACAATTCGCCACCTTTATTTAAAAACAGATTTAAACCGGAACCATATCCTAAAAGATAGGTATTATCAAAAAGGATAGGTGTATTGACAGCAACATTTGCACCGGCTTTAGCCGCTTTCAGATCGGCAGCTGTTGTTACTTCGGTGAGTTTGACAACTTTCCATGCTTCTTTGCCTTGGTAGGTTGTGCGGATTGCGCCATAGCCCTCGGGAACGAAGTTGGCTGTCGGGTTTTCTGAGTCAGCACTTGCAGGGTTATAGCCTACGAATGTGCCGCCGGTAACAATGAATTTGGCTGTGCCATTTTTATAGTTGGCATCGATGCAGTTGAGAAGATATTGGTAACCATTATAGAGCTGTTTGATGTCAAAAACACCACCTTTGATTTCGCAAATACCTGAGTCTACTTGAACGGCACTGATATTGCCTACAAATGTGCCGTCTTCGATGATGAGGTGAGCGCCACCGGCTACATTAATGCCGTAGCAGTCGTTCTCTTTGGCGTCAAGTTTACCATTGCCGTTGATTACCAATGTGCCGCTTCTAACGTTCATTATGGCGTTGGTGTAATCCCAAATGTCTTGATCATTGCTGATGGTTTTGCCATTGAGGTTGAGGGTTGCGGTTTTGCCTTTGGGTACTGAGATCATCATACCTTCTGAAGGAACAGGGATAACCAAGTCTTCGCCGAGAGTTACAGATTCACCGGCATTAAGAGTGTTGACGATGAGATCCATCGCAGCAAGGCGATCATTATCGGGTTCGTTGAAACCGGGGATGATTTCGACGTTGATGTTGACGCTGTTGGTCAGCAGGCTGCCATAGATGTTTGTGCGGTAGTTGCGTTGCACGGGAACGGCGTTGACTTTGAGGTTGCGTGTTGCGCCACCTTCAGCGGTAACGGTGAAGTCTACGTCAACGAGCTGTTTGTCTGTGCTCATCAACAGGTAGTTCATTGCCAAGTAGTCATAACCGGTTTTGGGGAATTTCTCGCCTTGGGGCAGAGTGTTGTCGTTAAATTTAACGGCTGTGGGGTCGCCGGTTTCCACTTCGCCTGTGAGCAGGTTGAGGCTCTGATATGAGGGCACGTTGACCGTGATGCTCTTAGCTTTAAAGCCGGCAGCCTCAGCGGCAGCGAGGTCATCGGTACCGATGTTGAGCTGTGCAAACGGACGATAAAGTTTGACGGTCTCTGTGGTGTTACCCTCCACGTAGATTTCCTGAACGGCATAGAATGCGTCAAGGTTCTCATCGTTTGAGAGCACGTCTTTATAATCAGCACTTACAGAGAAGTCTGCCGTGTTGAATTTATAAGGAGCTTTGTCTGAGGCTGCCCAGCATACTACTTTGTATGTCTTGCCGGCGGCGAGGCGCAGGTTCACTTGTTTTGTGAGGTTGGTGATGGTTGTGTTGAGCTCTGTGGCGCCACCATCAAACACGCCGAGCGGTGTGTTAGTTTGATCGGCAGCGTCAAGCACGAGCATCGTGAGGTTTTTGGCGGTGTAACCATCGCCATACGCACGCGATTGGATACCATCGGGAAGGGTCACCGACAGCGTGACGGTGCTTTCGCCCGACGCCGGCACTACTTCCTCTGACGAGCACGATGTGCCCGCAAACATCATAGGCAGAAGAGCCAATGACAATAATAAGGATTTTTTCATAACTGTTTGTTTTATTGTTTATGTATTATATTTTTTATTATTCGATTGTATGGGAGTCTGTTTGAGGTCACTCTTTCACCACTTCATAAACATCGTGATCGTCAACGGTTGACTTATTCACGACATAGCCTTCGGGAACGAGGTTGGTAGCATAGTCCCAGCGTGCCCAATTGTTTGCCGGGTTAAAGCGATGGAACTTGCCACCCGTGACGATGGCATCACCAAGTGCCCTAGTTACCCAATTGAAGTCGATGAGATGATCCCATTTATGAGCCTCCTGATAATAATAGGAGGTGTTTTGCGGCATGAATTCGCCACCCTTTACGTACGCCTCTCCATTGAGGATATACAGGGCTACGCCGACATTACCGCCATAGTATGTGCCGTCTTCGATGATGAGCTTGCCCTTTTGCACGTCAATGGCAAAAACGTCACCATCTTTGGGTTTGAGTGTGCCATTGCCTTTGAGTATGAGAGTACCATTGCCACGGCAGCTGATCAAAGACCAATTTTGCTTATCATATTGTCCGCTGTCGTCATCAGTCCACATATTATTGACGTTACAGATCGTATGACCGTTAAGGTCAAAGGTAACGGTTGTGCCATCGGGAATGTATAGTTTCATTGCCTCGTCAAGGACGAGATCCTCTTCCAAGGTCACACTAATGCCGGCGTTAAGCATCGACACGTATGGGATATAGGCATATTTTTCGAAGTCGGGAATGATCTCGACGTTGATGTCAACACTGTTTGTAAGCAGACTGCCATAGATGTTTGTGCGGTAGTTACGTTGCACGGGCACGCCGTTCACATTGATTTTGCGCGTCTGACCGTCAACGGCGTTGATTGTGAAGTCAACATCAACGAGCTGTTTGTCAGCACTCATCAGCAGGTAGTTCATTGCAAGATAGTCATAGCCGTCTTTGGGAAATTTTCCATCGTTTTTTGTCGGGAATGTGTTCTCGCCAAAAGTAACAGGAGTGGGGTCGCCGTTTTCCACGTCGCCTGAGAGCAGGTCGAGGCTCTGATATGAGGGTACGTTGACCGTTATGCTTTTGGCATCAAAGCCCGACGCCTTGGCGGCGGCGATGTCATCGGTACCAATATTGAGCTGAGCAAACGGACGATAGAGTTTGACGGTCTCCGTGGTGTTGCCCTTCACGGTGATTTCTTGCACGGCATAGAATGCGTCAAGTTTTTCGTCATTTGTCAACAGACCTTTATAGTCGGCTTTTACATTGAAGTTATCTGTGTCGAAAGTATAGGGAGCACCCTCGGCGGCTGCCCAGCATACAACTTTGTATTTTTGACCTGCGACAAGGCGCACGTCGACTTGTGTTGTGAGATTAATGGTAGTGTTGAGTTTGGTGGCACCGTTGGCAAACACACCGAGCGGCTGATTTTTATCGTCAAGCACAAGCATCGTGAGGTTTGTAGCGGTTTTGCCATCTGAGAATGTTCGTGATTGGATACCATCGGGAAGGGTCACTGACAGCGTGACGGTGCTTTCGCCGGTCGCCGGCGTGACAACTTCCTCCTCCGATGAGCAGGCTGTACCTGCGAGCATCATTGCGGCAAGTGCAAATGAGAAGAATTTCTTCATAATTGTTTGTCTTATGTTATTTATCATCGATTATATGCTGTTTATCTATACTCATAATTATATTCGCCGTCAAACTCGGCATCGATTGCCACACCGCCCTCGGCTTTAACAGTCAAGAATTTGCCGCGAACAATTGTCACTTTGTTGCGCACCAACGGCACATCGACATATTGGCTGCGCGAAAGCAGGGTGCCGTCACGGTCATAAACTTCGACCGATACCGATACCGTCGATTCGTGCCCATTGACAAAGACGTAGTCAAAGCCCAACTCAGTGTTATCTTTATCCATCTGCATAATGCGTCCGTCAAACTTCAAGCCTGTCCAAGCATCGGCAGGACGATTTGTGAACATATTGAACGAACAGGGCACAAAGCCGTTGTAGCGGAACAATACATAGTAGTTGTCAACATTGATGCGCCCGTATGCCGTCTGTGTGTCATCGCCACCGCTGCCGGCAGACTTGTCGGCGTTTGCGGCATCGGGATCTGTGTTTTCCGGATAAGCATTGGGGTTGGCTTCACCACGAGCGGCGGCGCGACGAGCTTCCTGTTCGAGGAACTTAACAACGTCTGTGGCTTGGAATATGAATTTTGCCATCGGGCGTTTCATCTCCACGACAATGCGGTTTGAGATGTTGGCGCCTGTGGTGTTGTTAATGTACTCGGCGTTGCCATAGACCTCAGCGACCTGCTCACCGCGGAAACCGTCTCGGGCATCGTTGCTGCCGACATAATCCTCACGTTTGGTGAGTATTATCTCCTCAAAATTCGAGGCATCGTAATAGAGATTGTTTTCGGTGCCGGCGAGCACATAGTCAGCCCACACCATAAAGCGATACTTGCCCGGCGGCAGGTTTATGGGCACCGTGTAGTTGAGGTCGGTGATATCGCTCTTTGTGTATACAAACGAGGCGATGGCGCCACGATCGGCGCGAGTGCCGCTCGTGCGGCTTTCTTCGGTCACCGGATACACATTAATAGTATAGCGTATGTCGTGTGCGATGCCATCGACATCACGGCTGAGATAGTCGACATACTTATAGAAGTCCATATTCATGTTGCCGGTGAAGTCCAAGACTAGCTCGACTTTCACGCCTTCCTCCTGCTCGGGAAATTCGTGAACGTCACACGACGTGAACATCACGGCAATAGACGCGACAACAAAACAAAGATAAAATCTCAGGCTATTCATCGTCTATTATGATTTAAATCAAAACGGTAAGCTATCGTCAGCGCGACATTGTCGACACCGAAGAACGTGCGATGACGTTCATCGACAAGAGGCCCGTTGTGATAGTTATGGAATATATCGTAATGCAGTTTATACACACCCACGCCGGCAGTAAGTTCTACCCACCAGCGGCGATTTTTAGAGATGGCTGTGCGCCAACCGCCACTGAGACCGCCACCGAGCGCCGGTGTGCTGCCGTTGTGGTCTTGATAGCGCCAATCGCCGTCTTTGGCATAGTTGTAATATGCCAAACCGAGGTGTGCGCCGACATATACGTGCTCGTTAAACCAATAGCGTATCTCGGGCTGCACGGCAAAGGTGCGATATTTGCGCGTGCCCTTGAAATAATTCCACGCGCTGTAATATATCGGCAACGAGACACTCCAATGGTCGCTCCATTGATACTCGCCGGCGATGTTGGTCATTATCAAGCCCCACCCCACGAGATTGGTCTTGACATATATGTTTTGCAACGAATCGGCGGGCACCGGTTCGGGAACTATAATCGGTTCAGGCTCAGGCTCGGGAACTGGTTCGGGTTCAGGTTCAGGAAGCGGTTCAGGCTCCGGTATCGGTTCGGGTTCCGGAACAGGTTCAGGTATCGGCTCCGGTTCAGGCTCAGGCTCGGGAGTAACGCGCATGGTCTCAAACATAGCCGTCGCCAGACGCATCTTGGGGAAGATGGTGTTTTGCAAGCGTTGCCATGTCGCTGTGCCACGGTTGCGCTCTATGGCTTTGGCGCGATTGTCGATTGTCGTCCCCACGCCATATTGCACCAAGGTGCTGTCAGAGCGCAAGGCGGCGATAATGCTCTCTTTGTCCTCGATATTCGAGTTGCGCACCAACATCTCCATTTGATCCCATGGTATGTATGAGTCCATGGTATAGTGGACTATGCTGTCAGGCACATTGAGACGTTCGGAGATGAGTTTGCGCAAAGCGTCACAACGTTGATGCGCAAGACGTTTATTTTGCTGGTAACTACCCTCGGGTGAAGCATAACCACCTAAGGTGAGAGACGTTAACATAAAGTTGGTATCGCGCGCCACCTCATCCGCCAGCTGTCTCAGCTGTCGTACACCTTGCGCATTGTTGCGAAAGGTAGTATCTATGGTGGCCTTGCCTGCGCGGAACTCTATGGCAACGCCCCTCGTGGTCTGCTGTCCCCGGCACAAAAGCGCCGATAACATCAGTGTGATTATGGTAAACATTCTTAAAGATGATCCCATAGTATATTTGTGTTGGTACCTTTAATTTATTGTATTTTTAAAGAATGTGGGTCAGTATTATGTGTTTTGTCTTTACACTTCAAACTTCAAGACGTTTGTACACGTAATCTCTCAGCATTCGAAATTTCGAATGCAAATTTAACGGATGTTTAGCGAATATTACCCCCCCCCCGTTAATTTTTGTTAATTGCATTCATTTTTAAATTTTCATTCTCAAAATCAGTGAATTAGTGCAATTTATCAACGTGCATTTGTAAACACTAAAAACAGCGACCGTGCCACGAAAAACGCGACACGGTCTCGGGTCAAAAAAATTGTTCTGTTCCGCTTGCCCGGCAGGCAAATTTTGACGATGTCAGAAGGTCAAAAGCAGACCTGAGTCTGTTGATATCAGAAATTTTCGGCGAGGAGTTCGAAATAACTGCGTGGGTGATTGCAAACCGGGCATTCGTCGGGAGCGGCGTTGCCCACGACAACGTGTCCACAGTTTCGGCAAATCCACACGCGGTCGCCTTCGCGCGAGAACACGATGCCCTCCTCAATGTTTTGCAGCAGGCGACGATAACGCTCCTCGTGACGGCGCTCGATGTCAGCCACGGCGCGGAATCGGGCGGCGATATCACCAAAGCCCTCGGCGTCAGCCTCAGCTGCCATACGATCATACATATTTGTCCACTCAAAGTTTTCGCCGGCAGCGGCATCGCGCAGGTTTTCGATAGTCGACGGAACGACACCATCGTGCAACAGTTTAAACCATAGTTTGGCGTGTTCTTTTTCATTATTGGCAGTCTCTTCAAAGATAGCGGCTATTTGTTCGTAACCGTCTTTGCGAGCTTTTGACGCATAATATGAATATTTGTTGCGTGCCTGAGATTCGCCGGCAAAAGCTTCCATAAGGTTTTGCTCGGTCTTTGTGCCTTTAAGATTTTTCATAAGTCCTTGTCTTTTAATTATATTTGTAATATTTATTATTTGCTCATTTTTGCACATTCCGGACACAATCCGATGTAATATAGGCTTGTGCCTTCGGTGATAAAGCCCGGTTTGTTAAATTTTGGTAGCGATGACATATCCACCGGAACATCGTAAACCGTGCCACATTGACGACATTGAAAATGTGCGTGAGGCGTTTCTATAAAGTCAAAACGCAATTCATTGGGGTCAGTGTTCACCGCATCGATAAGTTTTTTTGAGACGAAAAGTTTCACGGTGTTGTAAACCGTTGAGCGTGAAATCAGCGGTTGTATCTTTTTAAGCTTGGCAAATATTTGTTCTGCCGACGGATGCTCTTCTGATGCGACTAACACTGACAACACCGCCAAACGTTGCGACGAGGGACGTATGCCATGATTTGCCAACAGCTCGATGAGTTGTGATGTGGAATATTGCTGTCTCATATAATTACTTTTATTGACGGAGTGAATTTATTTTTTTGGATTGAGTCCATTTTTAAACTCGATGCAAAATTATAATATGTTTTTATAATATCCAAATTTTTTCATCTGCAATTTTTCAAACATTTTTCATTTATCGTAGTCAATTAGCTAACAATCAACGGTTAAACCTATGAAAAAAAGACATAAAAAAATAACCCCGAGCGAGATATGGCGCCCGGGATTATAGTGTTTTTATAGCATCGTGTTATGTATCAATCTGCATTTTAGTGGCGTGGTGTGTAATGTTATTGTCCTACTCATCGACCATATTTTTGTATTTTTTGAGTAGCTCCTTATAATCAGACCGTTCTCTCAACGGGTCGAGGTCATCATCATGCTCGATGTGTGCAATGCGGCGGTAGCCTTTTTCGAAGGCAGTGCATAACATTGTCATCGCCTTGTCATAATCTCCAAGGCGACAATAGAAGCATGTGCCGTCATAATAGTTACCGGAATGTGTCGTGTCGTTTGCGATGACGCGCTCCATAAAATCGATGGCTTCGCTCTTGCGCCCGAGATGTAACAGTGCATACATTGCACAAGATCCATTATTAGGCACAGTATCAAGCTCCACGACTTTTTTATAGTCGGCGGTGGCAAGCTCTACCTCTCCTTTGCGGCTGTACATATCACCACGACCGAGATAAGAATAAGTATGTTTCGGATTAAGTTCGATTGACATCGTATAATCCTCAATAGCCGCATCGGTCATATTGTAATTATCCTCAACAACGCCTTTGCGATAATAAGCGATAGCCATTTCCGGATAGTCATCAATAATCTTTTGATACAGACTGAGACACTCATCAATTTTTCCGGATTCACAAAGCATGTCTGCCTTATTACCCAACATCCACCAATTGTCGGGGGCTGTCTCCAATGCCTTATCAACGTAATACAACGCCTTTGTATAATTACCCAGCGATTGATAGCACAATGCCGCATAAGTTAAAGCCGCGGGATGCGATTTTACGCTGTCTGCCGCGATGTATTGTTCGATAGCCTCCTTATAGCGCTTTTGATGCCTCAAAAATTGAGCAATATAAAACGGCCACCGGACATCATTCGGCTCCTTTTTCTTATGCGCCTTTAACTTGACAAGCAAGATAGGATACATTTCATCAGGGCATGTTCCCATCGCTTTAATTAAACTAATATCATTCAATGCCCCACCCTTAACGATATCATCGGCAGCTTCGCTGTATCTTTTTGATTTGATATATATATCAGTTCTGTACTCATAAGCCAACCCATTATCATCATCGAGCATAAGTACTTGATTGAAAAGAGTCAATGCAACATCATACATTTCTTGATTATATGCATTTATTGCCTTACCCATATATCCGCCGACATTACCATCGTCAAGTTGTATCATTTTGTCATAATCGGCATCTGACTCAGCATAACGATGCAACAAGGCAAGAAGTTGGGCTCTTTGTTCGTAGCCTTCTATATTCTCCGGATTTATATTTATCGCATCATTAACGTCATCAAGGGCTTTTATGGTATCTCCCAATGATGTGCGGATAGTGGATCTCACCAAAAGTGTTGAATAATAAAAAGGCTTGTCATCGGTAGGCAAAAACTTCACTGCGCTATTGAAAGCCGACAAAGCGTCACCCCACTTATTATTTTTTGTATGAATATAGCCTATCCATGCAAAAGCATAGCCGTTTTTGGGATTGACCTCTACTTCTTTGGTAAAAGCCTTTAACGCCTCATCTTTATCATCTTCATTGAGAGCTTCAAGACCTCGCCGGTAATTAAAGCCGGTAGGACTTTTATAGTCGGCTTGTGCCACAACGATACCAATGAGCAGAGCCAAGCATATCAACAACGTTCTTTTCATCTCGTCTCTGTGTTTAAACAATTATATTTTTCGAAAGCATTACACACGGCATTACTTTTTATGCTCGTCAGATTTTTTATCCTCTTCGGGTTCATCATCATAGAGATCATCGCGTATGCCCTGATAGCAGGCATATACTCTCGCCATCTCCATGTCGGTACACTCCGATCTCATTTTGTCAAAGCGCAAACGTGCTTTCATCGAGCCGCGTGAAGACACAGCCGCCTCTACGAGTCTTGCCGTTTTGCATCCCGTGCTGAAAGGCACGCTGACGCCGTTTGTCATCTTTGACAGTTCCTTATACCATGGGGCATAGGTAATGGTCACAGTGTCGATTTTAATTTTCTCGTTGGCGGCTTTTTTAGCCTCGGCGCGCCAATCGATTTGATTTTTGACAACATAGTCACGATATGTGTAACCAAGTTCGTGAGGTTCGGCGTCGGCTATCAAGAGTATCGAACGTGTCGAGCCTTCGCGCCATGGTGTTTCTTCGACAATGCGTTTAATCACCAGTTCATAAAACTCATCGCCATCTCCGCCCGAAGTATTTCGAGATTCGCGCACAAACTTGATGAGATCGTTCTCATTGTTTGTTGGCGGAAGGCATTGATAAGCATCGCCAAAATTTTTGGCATCGTCCATATCACAGTAGTCGCCAAATGCCACGATGCCAAGGCGCAAATCATCATTATCCTTGAACAGGCGCGGTATCAGCTCGGCGACCTCTTGTCTGACGGCGTCAATATATGCCGCCATCGACCCGGTAGTATCAAAAGCTATCACCATATCGAGTTTCCCAATTGCCTTTGGTGCAATAGATGTCATTGTGTTTTCATTGTCAAGTTTGTAGTCTACGGTGACTTTTTCTTCGGTTGTCACCACTTTCTTTTTCTTAAAAATACTCATAGTTGTTGTGTTTTTAGTGAATTATGTTAGTGTTTTGCGGCACGTTCTTGTTCCAATGTTTGGCGCACCTTGTCGAGAATGCCGTCTTGCAGTTGCCAATTCACATAATAATGAAACTTTGAAACAACTCTGCCTTCTTGATCAATAAATCCATAGACATTGTATTCGCGATCATTCGTCATACCAAATCCGTCTTCGTCCATATAATAATCGCCATCAGGATTAATCTGCCACTTGACCAAGGCTATACCATTATGATATTGCCTGATAAAAGACGGATACATAAAGGAGTACTTGCGCACTGTGCTACGAGCGTCTTCCGGCAAATTTTCCATCGAGTGCCAATCAATATCTTTATCTGTGACCATTGTCAGACGATAATGCCCATTCATCCACTCGTATGCGGTATGAAGATTGTGGTTGATGAGATAGCGTGGCTTGTCCCATTCACCAAAAGCCTGATATACGATTGACATACCCTCGCCAAGATCTTCTTGCCTGAATTTACCGGTGTGATATTCGTCATCAAGGAGAATCGCGTATAGTTTTTCGGCATACGTTGC
This sequence comes from bacterium, assembly GCA_963600695.1. Lineage (GTDB taxonomy): Bacteria > Bacteroidota > Bacteroidia > Bacteroidales > Muribaculaceae > CAG-873. The sequence goes on along the minus strand of CAVCBR010000015.1, from coordinate 19,490 downwards.
CGAGTTATTACCCATAGATTTGATTTTTTGCGTGATTGACATAATGCTGTTGCTCGAAATATCATTTATATATTAGATGCACGATCTGTCGTTTTATTACATAAAAATGTTTTTTTGGTCGTTGTTTTGATTAATACCATTCTATGAACATTGGTAAATCAATTATGATCGTCTTTTTTTGAATTTTACATCGTTTTTATGTCGTCAGTCATATTTAATGCGTAATTATAACGCAAAGTTACAACTCAATTTTTAATCCGCCAAATGTTTTGCGTAATTTTTACAATAGTATTTCTATTCAACATTTGTATCACGCTATAAATGAGGTATTTTACACACATAGTTTTTCGTAATAATTTCTACTCAAAAAAAAAATCTTACCTTTGTGACACAAACTCAACCACTAAAAACAATATGCGACATTCTTTGTTTGTAATCACACTGTTTTTTTTGCTGACACTCACGGCAAGAGCTAATGACACACGCTCAAATGACACAATAGTTGCCACCGCTGCATACGCTTGGGTCGGCGACACCATCATTCAGGGCGAATATCGCGCTTGGGCGCCATCGCCGACACATATCATCTCAACATATGCAGCTCAACCCGGCTACTTCATGCCCGTTGACAAGGAGTGGACGGCAAAAAACGATCTGTCGCCATACCCACGACTCACGACAGGCAACACTCTGCACACAGCCATATACAATATGGGTCTTGACGAGATGATAAACAATGTGGAGCCTGACACGACACTGCGCACAGGTCGCGAGTGGGCGGGAGTGTGGACTCGCGATGTCAGCTATTCCATAATCTTGTCTATGGCATACCTGCAACCCGAGGCAGCAAAAGTGTCTCTGCGTCACAAAGTCAACAGCCGGGGACAAATAATACAAGACACCGGTTCGGGCGGCGCATGGCCCATAAGCACCGACCGTATGTGTTGGGCATTGGCAGCATTTGAAGTTTATAAAGTTACCGGCGACCGCGAGTGGCTCGCCTACATCTATCCGATAATTAAAAATTCGTTTGAAAAAGATTTTGTCACAACTTACACCGCTGACAATCTTGTTCACGGCGAGACATCGTTTATCGATTGGCGCGAGCAATCATACCCGCGATGGATGCAAACAGCCGACATCTATAACTCATGTGCACTTAGCACGTCAGTGGTGCATGCCGCCTCACTTAACGTTCTCTCACAAATAGCGACAATCCTCGGCGACAAAACGGCAGCCACACAATACGGCGAAAAAGCAAAATCACTGATTTCTGCGATAAATAGTCATTTTTGGATTGAAGACAAAGGCTACTATGCCATGTATGACTATGGTCGCAAATATAAAATGTTAAATCGCCGCGCCGAGACCTTGGGGCTGTCATTGGCAATACTTTTTGATATTGCCGACACACAACGCGCACGCACGATAACCGAGCACAACCCCACGACGCCTTTCGGTGCGGCAATATTCTACCCTCAAATCGCCGACATACGCCCGTATCACAACAATGCCTTGTGGCCTTTTGTAGCATCATATTGGGCATTGGCAAACGCCAAGGTCGGCAATGAGCGCGGCACACTTGAAGCCATCGGCTCGGTATTTCGTCCGGCAGCACTTTTTGCCACCAACAAAGAGAATTTCGTGCTTGACAACGGCGACATTGCCACCGAGCTTAACTCATCTAATATGCTATGGTCTCTCGCCGGCAATCTGGCAATAACGTATCGCATCTTGTTCGGCATCAACTTTGAGCCTGACGGTTTGTCTTTTGCTCCGGTCGTTCCAAAGACAATGGCAGGCGAACGCACGCTCACCAACTTCAAATATCGCAAAGCCGATCTCACAATAACCGTGCGCGGTCACGGCAATCAAATAAAGGAGTTTACCGTCGACGGCAAACGTCGCTCGCAACCGTGCATCGATGCAAAACTCAAAGGACGCCACACAATAGTAATAACGCTTGCCGACAACGATTTTGAGTCTATGGCGGTCAATCACACAGCTAACGTTAAAGCTCCGCTGACGCCGCGCACATGGTTTGAGCACGACCCCAACCGCAAGGCTTTTGGCGTGCCTCTGATGAACACTTTACGTTGGCAACCTATCGAATATGCCGCCTTCTATGAGGTGTGGCGCAACGGCAAAATCGTTGCTGAAACTCGTTGCACCGAATATGAAGCCACAGTTTCCGGCGAATACCAAGTTGTTGCGTTTAACGAAGACAGCACGCCGTCGTTTGCCTCCGAACCTCTATCAAACAGTGCCCGATACACGTTTGAGTTTGAAAACGAAGTCACCGAGATGTCTTCACCCGAAGTGTCATACAAACCCCGACATACAATTGCCGGTTGGCACGGCAAAGGCTTCGTCGAGACCGACCACAACACTCCGATGCCAAGCATTGATATATCTGTAAAAGAAAGCGGTCGCTATGCAATCACCCTGATATATGCAAACGGTAATGGTCCCGTCAACACTGAGAATAAATGCGCCGTGCGCACACTCAACCTCGACGGCTCAAAAGCCGGCACATTGGTGATGCCACATCGCGGTGTTGCAAACTGGGATGATTGGGGGCAGTCGAACAGCGTCATCGTCAACTTGGCGGCAGGCACAAAACACGTGCTGACTTTCCCTATGAATTCTTGTGACGAGAATATGAATCTCACCACAAATCACGCCATCGTTGACCGCGTCATTGTCGAGCGTGTCGAATATGATTATTGATCCCGCCCAATCATATTTTTACACCTCCGAGGTTAAACCTCTTTCAAACAAAAAAGTCTAACACATTAAAATATAAAAATATAACGAACAACAACAGATATAATTATGAAAAAAGCTTTTGCACTCCTCGCACTCGTTGCTGCGTTTGTGTTCTCGACATTGTATGCCGGAGTACCCATCACCAAAGTTGATAAAATCGAGCCTACCGACGGCGTATTTATGGATATGGCTCTCACTGCCGCCCAAAAAGCGGTTAAAGACGGTCAGGCTCCATGTGGCGCCGTGATCATTCTCAACGGTGCATGGCGCTCGACAGGCACTCCCTCTGCATCTGCCACTGCCGAAGAAAATGCCATCGCAAAATCTCGTCGTCGCACACTCTCAAACTCAACAATATACACCATCGTTGAACCGACGACCGAAGTTTACAACACCATCTGCCGCCTTGGTGCCGATGGCGTGTTCTTTGTCATAGACCGCAGCGAAGCTGTCGCCAAAGGCATCTATCCGGCAACGGCTTATGATGACAGCAAAATCGATACGACTCTCACACCCGTGCCCATGAAACAAATGCCGTTTGATGATGCCTCGGCATTGGTTGCCAAATACAAAAAATAACAATATCTGCGCTACACGGCTGACAAGATGACACATATCGCGATCTTCACGTCTTCGCGTGCCGACTGGGGTTTGTTACATGCTCCTGCCGACGCGCTGAGACACGTCGAGGGTGTGCGTTTATCTGTCATTGCCGCCAACACCCACTTTTCAAAAGAACACGGATATACCGTCAACGAAATCCTCGATGATGGTTTTGATGTTGCCGGCAAAGTCATTATGGACGACTTCGGCGACACACCCGTGGCTCGTGCGCGAGCTATGGCTCAGTGTCTCGAACGCTCGGCGTGTGTGTTTGACACATTGCGCCCCGACCGCGTGGTGATGCTCGGCGACCGTTATGAGATGCTGGCTGCCGCTTCGGCTGCCGCCATGCTGTCGCTGCCGATTGTGCACCTCCATGGTGGCGAGACTTCGCTCGGCGCCATCGATGACAACATACGCCACGCCATAACAAAGCTCTCCTCGCTACATCTCACATCGACCGAGAGCCATCGCCGGCGCGTCATAGCCATGGGCGAGGAACCGGACAGGGTGATAAACACCGGAGCCATCGGCGTATGGAATGCGCTAAACACGCCGCTGATGTCTGCCGCCGAGCTGTCGGCGAGCCTTGGCGGTTTTGACGTGAGCCGCGAGCGCACTCTCGTGGTGACATATCACCCGGCGACTGCCGACAACGAGGCATCGCCGGCTGAACGCTTCGCTCAGCTCATCGATGCCATAGATCGTCACCCACAGCTCAATGTCATCATCACCGGCGCCAATAATGATGCCGGCGGCAGTCAGATAGCCCACCTCTCGCATCAATGGGCGGCGAAACAGCCCGGCAGGATTTATATCGCCGAGTCCCTCGGATATCGTCGCTATCTCTCGGCTCTCGCCAACGCGGCAATTTGTCTCGGCAACTCATCAAGCGGCATCATCGAAGCACCGTCCATGCAGCTGCCCACCATCGACATCGGTATGAGGCAGGCAGGGCGCACCGCCTCTCGCTCGGTGCTCAGATGTGGCGACTCTGCCGACCAAATATCACAAGCCATCGACACCGCGCTATCGCCCGAATTTCGCGCTCTTGCTCGCACCGCCCCCAACCCCTATTATCACTCCGACACTCTCAACCTCATTGTCGACGCCATCATCAATCGATGCCCGGCGACAACTGTAAAACATTTCTACGACATCACCTCTCAATACACAAACCGGTCGTGACTCCACTCTGTATCATACCCGCTCGCGGAGGTTCAAAGGGCATACCTCACAAAAACATCAAGTTGCTCAACGGTCGCCCTCTGATAGCATATTCAATAGATGTGGCTCGCGCCATCACCGATGACCGCCATATAATACTCTCGACTGATGACCCCCATATCGCCGATGTCGCTCGTGACATCTCATCGCTAGATGTGCCATATATGCGCCCGGCACACTTGGCGACAGACACCGCCGGCTCGCGCGAAGTCATCATCGATGCCATGGATTGGGCTGACCGGAACGGCATCGACTATGATTGCGTGGTATTGCTGCAACCGACATCACCGTTGCGCACAGTGGCAGATGTCGCCGATGCCCTCGCACTATACAGCCCCGACATCGATATGGTGGTCACCGTGACCGAGGCTGCGTCAAATCCATATTACAACTGCTTTGAAGTCGATGATACCACGGGATTTCTCCACATCTCAAAAGGTGACGGTTCTTATACCCGCCGGCAAGATGCTCCTCAGGCGTGGGAATACAACGGTGCTGTATATGTCATAAACCCACAATCGATACGAGCTATGTCATTCGGCACAATGAAACGTCGTCGCCCCTCACCTATGCCTCGCGCCCGTTCCATAGACCTCGATACCCCCACCGACTGGATTGTCGCCCAAGCCATCATCTCTCAATCACCACAACAATGACTGACATCACTCCCCACTTAATATCTGCCGACAGCACTCTGCGCCAAGCATTAAAACAACTCAACGAACTGTCGGGCGGCTCCATGACATTGTTTGTCACCGCTCACGGCACTCACAAACTTGTAGGCTCGCTGACAGATGGCGACATACGCCGCGCCATCATCGCCGGCTGTGACCTCGATGCCCCGGTATCACAGGCGGCATATGCCACGCCGCGCACCATCACCGCCGGCAACGTTGACATCGTCGATGATATCAGACAGCTGCGCAACAAGGGGATAACTCTGCTCCCGGTCATCGATGATGCCGGCGACATCATCTCCATCATCAACCTTCACAAGACTCCTACCCACCTGCCGCTGTCGGCAATACTTATGGCAGGAGGCAAAGGCGAGCGTCTGCGCCCGCTGACAAACAATACCCCCAAACCCCTACTCACCATCGAGGGCAAAGCCATCATCGACTATAACATCGAATCCCTCGCCGCCTGTGGCATTGACAACATCTGGGTGACAACAAACTATCTCGCCGAGCAACTCGACGCACACTTTGCCGCCCCCGTTGCCGGAGTCTCGGTGCGCACCGTTCGCGAGCCACTACCCTTGGGCACCATCGGTTCGGCGTCGCTCGTTCCGCTGCCCGACACCGGCGACACCATTGTCATGAACTCAGACCTCATAACATCGATATCCTTTGAGGAGATGTACATACGACACCGCGACACCGACGCCGACATCACCATTGCCGTCATTCCCTATCAAATATCCGTGCCCTTTGCCATACTGCAACTCGATGGCGACCGCGTGACTTCAATCGAGGAAAAACCCTCATACACTCATTATGCCAACGCCGGCATATACATCATCGCCAACCGTCTGTTGTCATCGCTGCCGACAGACAAGCGCACCGATGCCACCGACCTCGTCGCCGATGCCATCGCCGCCGGCTGCAAGGTTGTCACCCACCAAGTCAACGGCTCATGGATAGACGTCGGCTCACCGGCAGACTTCGCCCAAGCCAAACAGATGATGAAACACCACAAAAACTTCACTTCGCCGCGCCACTGACACCACGTCGGCATCAATATTTCAAAAACATAAACATTGCTCATATAGCATAATCTCCATCACAAAATGAAAAAATCGCTTCTCCTCATCTTGCTCACTGTGCTCCTCGTCGGCTGCACGACATCACGTTCAACGGTCTTAAACTCTGCCGACCTTCCAAAATACAAGTATGCAACACTCATCGGTATGATGTCTTATCAAGGACCGGTAACTCTCGGCGATTTTGAAATCAAGCTGTTCAACGCCATAGAGTCCTCGCGCCTGCAAATGATCAGCGAAAACCGCCTCGGCACACTGACTCCGGCACAAAAGAACGCACTGCTGACAGTGCGCTATGCCATCACACAACAAGACGACGAAACCGTCATCACCATCAACTTCATCGACTACATGACCGGCAAGCCCATTGCCTCATGCCGCGGAGCCTATGGCTGGGGCATGGACAAAGAGAGCGACTTTAACGGCGCCATGGAACGCGTCGCCCGCCAAATCCAAAACACCTTCCCCCGTTAACCATGCCAAACAACCTGTTAATTGCGCTCCAATTGTTTTTCTAATTTTTGGAGTGTAGTCCCGTTTGTATTGTTTGTGGAACGTTGAACTTAACAGTAATTAAGGGGTGTCGATGCAAGTTTTTGGGGCGTTTGTGGTTTTATATGTAAACATAAAACGAAATCAGATAATCAACAACGTTAACAAGCAAAGACTATGAATCGAAAATCAGTTTTGTGTATCACACTCTCTGTGATGATGGGTATGGCGCTGAATATGTCGTCATGCGGCACATCGGAAAGCATAAGCACAACGAGTATGGAGCATTATTTTGTGCGCAATGACATTGATAGTTACACACCTCGCCTCATTCAGTCACAGGACGAGCTGGAAACATATTTTGGCATGGCAACGTTAATGGGCGAGAATGGAAAGCCCACGCCGGTGGATTTTTCAAAAAAGAATGTTATTGCCATCATAGACTCGGCGACTGACCGCGAAACGGAGATTAAGGTCACGTCAGTCAAAAAGCAAGGTGACAAATTGGTTGTAGCTTACAAGGTCGTCACGAGCGGGGAACCGCGTTCTTATTCGATTGTGCCCTGCCTTTTGTTGCAAATAGACAAGAAATACGGCAACGCAGCGGTATTCGTAAAAGAATAACCGGGACCGAGTCTGAGTAATATGGTTGCCGGAATTGCCATTTCCGGACGATTTTTGCAGAAATGTGATGCGAGATGGCAAAAAAATGCCGATTTTGTCTGCGTGGCAATTTTTTTTGAAAAAAAGTTGAGACCGGAGGTTAAAAAGTTAGGAATTATCAAATTAAATGCCTACCTTTGCAGTCCGATTATGTCCAAAAATAAGTCGCAGACGCACCCGCAGGGCGCTTCTTGGCCGGGTGTTTTGATGTGTGCGTCAACAGTTATTTAATTATTAATCAAACAATTAAAAGTGGATACTTTAAGCTACAAAACATCAACTCCCAACGCCGAGAGCGTTGATCGCCAGTGGGTGGTGATCGATGCCACTGACCAAGTGCTCGGTCGTCTTTGCGCCAAGGTTGCAAAAATCTTGCGTGGCAAATACAAACCCTGCTACACCCCCTTCGTAGAGTGTGGCGACAATGTCATCATCATCAATGCCGAAAAAGCTATTCTCACCGGCAAAAAGATGACAGACAAAATTTATCTCAACTATACCGGCTATCCCGGCGGTCAACGTGAGCTCACCCCCGAAGTGCTGTTGAAAAAATCTTACAACAAGCACATCAAACCCGGCATTCACCCCTTGTACATGCGCGTCATGAAAGGTATGCTGCCCAAAAACCGCCTCGGTCGCCGTTTGATCGAAAACCTCCATGTTTATAATGGTCCCAACCATCCTCATGAGGCTCAAAATCCCACAGTTCTTGACATTAACACATTGAAATAATTGAAGTATGGAAACAGTTAACGCAGTAGGTCGTCGTAAAGCAGCCGTTGCACGTGTCATCGTTAAAGAAGGCACCGGCGTCATCACCATCAACAAACGCCCCATCGAAGTTTATTTCCCCTCTTCGATTCTTCAATTCATCGTTAAACAACCGCTGACCACTCTCGAAGTCGAAGGCAACTATGATATCCACGTGAACCTCGACGGTGGTGGTTATAAAGGTCAAGCCGAAGCCCTCCGTCTCGGTATCGCTCGCGCCTTGGTCAAAATCAACCCCGAAGACAAAGCCGTGCTCCGTCGCCATGGTTTCATGACTCGCGACCCTCGTGCCGTAGAGCGCAAGAAACCCGGTCAACCCAAAGCACGCAAACGCTTCCAATTCTCGAAACGTTAATCTTCGCCCACGTTGCCCGATGCGCCTGACGGTTTGCACCGCGCGAGCATAAGACGGCAACGACAACGACGATTTGACAAAATAGTGTTTAGTATCTAAACCCCGACGATGGACACGTTCCCTACCTCGAGGTTGTAAAATTTCAAAAGAACGTAAACAAACCCCACCTATTAAAATTATGGCAAATCCAACATTTGACCAACTTCTCGCCGCAGGTTGCCACTTCGGTCACCTCAAAAGAAAATGGAATCCTGCAATGGCTCCCTATATCTTTATGGAGCGCAATGGTATCCACATCATCGACCTCTATAAAACCGCCGCTAAAATCGAAGAAGCAGCAAACGCTCTCAAATCTATCGCCAAAAGCGGCAAAAAAGTGCTCTTCGTAGCCACTAAAAAACAGGCCAAACAAGTTATCGCCGACAAAGCCTCATCGATCAACATGCCTTATGTCATCGAACGTTGGCCCGGCGGTATGCTTACCAACTTCCCGACAATTCGCAAAGCTGTCAAAAAAATGACCGCCATCGACAAAATGACCAAAGACGGCACTTTTGACAACCTCTCAAAACGCGAAAAACTCCAAATCACCCGTCAGCGTGCAAAACTCGAGAAAACTCTCGGTAGCATCGCCGACCTCAACCGTCTTCCTTCGGCACTCTTCGTCGTTGACGTGCTCAAAGAGCGCATCGCCGTTGCCGAAGCCAACCGCCTCGGTATCCCTGTGTTTGCTATGGTTGACACCAACAGCGACCCCACAAACGTTGACTTCGTTATCCCGTCAAACGACGACGCCTCAAAAGCTATCGAGTTAGTGCTCGACGCCGTTTGCTCAGCTATGGCTGAAGGTCTCGAAGAGCGCAAAGCCGAAAAAATCGATGCTCCCGCCGAGGAAGAGGCTGCTCCCGCCGCCGCTCCCAAACGCGAACGTCGCCGCGTGCGCCGCGCCGAGGCTGAGGCTCCCAAAGCCGAAGCTGAAACAGAAGACGCTCCCGCCGAAGCTGCCGCTCCTGCCGAAGAAGCTCCCGCTGCCGAATAATAATCAGCAGTCATCACATCGCCACTCGCTCACGCACAGCGATGTGACACAATAAAATATCAACGCGCCCCGGTGTCACTCACAACACGATGACACCGAGCGCGATTGATAATTTAAAATGACATTATTAATTTTATCCATAACTCGAAAAACTTCCCAACAATGGCAGTTACAATAGAAGAAATCAAAAAACTTCGCAAACTCACCAGCGCCGGTCTCAGCGACTGCAAAGCAGCCCTCACCGAAACTAACGGCGATATGGAAGCAGCCGTAGAAATCCTTCGCAAAAAAGGACAAGCCGTTGCCGCCAAACGCGAAGACCGCGACGCTGCCGAAGGTTGCGTGCTCGCCGACACCAAAGACAACTTCGCAGCCCTCGTAGCCCTCAACTGTGAAACTGACTTCGTAGCCAAAAACGCCGGCTTCGTTGACCTCACAAAACAAATACTCAAACTCGCCCTCGACAACAAGGTTAAAACTCTCGATGAGCTTAAAGCCCTCCCCGTTGACGGTCGCACACTCCAAGACCTCGTTGTCGAAGAGTCTGGCAAAACCGGTGAGAAAACCGAAATCTCATCTTACGAGTGCCTCGAAGGTCCCTCGGTAATCTCTTACAACCACCTCGGCAACAAACTCTCAACAATCGTTGCTTTCAACCAAGAAGGCGTTGACTATCAAGTAATGCGTGACGTTGCCATGCAAGTTGCCGCTATGAACCCCGTGGCTGTTGACCGTGCATCTGTTCCCCAACACGTCATCGACACCGAGCTCAGCGTTGCCATCGACAAAACAAAAGAAGAGCAAGTTAAGAAAGCCGTTGAGGCTGCCCTCAAAAAAGCCGGCATCAACCCCAACCTCGTTGATTCAGAAGACCACATCGAGTCTAACATCACCAAAGGCTGGCTTACTCGCGAAGAAGCTGACAAAGCTCGCGTCATCGCCAAAGAGACTGCCGAAGCCAAGGCTGCAAACCTCCCCGAGCAAATGATACAAAACATCGCCAACGGTCGACTCAACAAATTCTTCAAAGAGTCTTGCCTCATGGAGCAAGCCTTTGTTAAAGACGAAAAAATGTCTATCGCTCAATATCTTGAGTCTCACGCCAAAGGTCTCTCGGTTGTTGCCTTCAAACGCACAAACCTCAACGAAGACTAATTCACGCTCCCGCCTCACCGTCTGAGCCACAACCGGCGAAGACAACAGAGGCTAAGCATAACAATAACACGAAAGAGTTCGGTCATCATAGCCGGGCTCTTTCGTCATTAACAGACCAATGACAAACATCACAAAATCTTTTTAATCATGAAGACAATCAACGCCATACAAGCCGACATCACCACGCTCGCCGTCGATGCTATTGTCAATGCCGCCAACACCTCTCTGCTCGGTGGCGGAGGCGTGGACGGAGCCATACACCGCGCCGCCGGTCCCGACCTTCTCGCCGAATGCCGCACACTCGGCGGCTGCCAAACCGGACAGAGCAAAATCACCGATGCCTACCGCCTGCCGTGCAAAAAAATCATTCACACCGTGGGACCGATATGGCATGGCGGCGACCACGACGAAGATCGGCTCCTCGCCTCATGCTACACCACGGCTCTCGACCTCGCCATTGCCAACGACATACACACCATAGCCTTTCCCTGCATCAGCACCGGCGTCTATGGCTTCCCCCAAGACCGCGCCGCGGCTATCGCCATAAAAGCCATAGTTGACCACCCCTTTGATGGCGCAGTCACCCTCTGCTGCTTCAATCACCACGCCCTCCACCGCTACCAACAACTTCTCGCCAACCTCTAACCCACACATCACAAAGTCACTATAAAACAAGCCCCTGCATTTCGCAATAATGCCAAAAGCAGGGACTGAATATCTATCCGGGTAAGGTAATTTGTGCCAACCGGCATATTCAATAGCGAGCCATCATATGCCTATTGTGCCACCTCAGCAGGATAGTCGTCATAATAATAGCTTTCTGCCTCCGGAACAGCCTCTTCATAATAATAGTCGGCAGCAGTAGCAGCTTCAGCTGCAGGTTCTTCAGCCGCCTCAGCAGGGGCTTCCTCTACTGCCACTTCTGGTGCCGCTACTAGCACATCATTATAATAATATGATGAGTCTACCGAGTCTGTTGCTGCGCGTTCATTGCCATACCCACGGAACATTCCGCCGGCATAAAGCAAGGCGAAAATGACGCCGATCACCAAAATCACCAAGATGATTGTCGTGCCTGTATGCTTCGACTTTTTCTGCAATTTTTTGTCATATTCATTGACAACATCTGATGCATCTGTCGAGTCATTGACAAGCGTTGGGCGTTGTGGCTTGCCGGTCTCCTCAGTGCCTTGCCCCATAAGCACCGTTTTTTGAGCATCTTCTTGTGCCGGCATCGGCGGTGGCGTGGGCATTGCCGGCGGAGTGGGAACGACGTTTGTCACCGACAATATCTGCGTGCTGTCATCGCCGTTATACAGCGCCTGATAGAATGCGCCGGCATCGCCATAGCGGTCTTTTGAACGATAGCTGAGTGCCTTTAACAGCACCGTGCGGTCGGCGGTGGGAACGAGCGAAGTGAGCACGTCAGCGAAGTCGGGGTCGGCAGTCGATGCCTCGGGACGATGTCCCGTCAGGCAAAATACCATCGTTGCTCCTATGGCATAGACATCGGCAGATGGTGAGAAGCGAGTGATGCCGCCATATTGTTCTATCGGGGCATAGCCGTCTGAAAAACCTTGCGAATTTATCGTCGACGTTGCCGAGCCATCTTCGTTATAATGTTTTGACAAGCCGAAGTCGATGAGCACCGGCTGTGTGCCGTCGCCTTTGGGCACCAACATAATATTTGCCGGCTTGATATCGAGGTGAGTGACATGGTTTTGATGCAGGAACGCCACAGCCTCAATCATCTTCTCAAAAACCGCCTTTGTCTGTTGCCACGACATCGCGCCCGATGCTTTAACAAAGTCTGACAGCGTTTGACCGCGCAGGTACTCCATGACATAGTATGCGGTGTTGTTCGTCTCAAAAACCTCGTTAACGGTAACGATGCCCGATGATTTGCCGGCAAGCGACTCAAGACGACGAGCTTCGCCGATGAAATCGCGGCGTGTGCGCTCCACCTGATCTTTTGTCGGTATGGAATAAGACATAGCATGAGTCTGACCGTCACGCTCGCACAGCGATCGCGGGAAAAACTCCTTGATGCACACGGCATCTTGCACAACAATATTGCCGACTTTCATATCGGCGAGATACGTGATGCCAAAGCCGCCGACACCGAGTATGCGGCGTATGATATAAGTCGATTGCGGCGACACAAGAACCGTGTCAGGCTGCAAAGCGTATGTTTGATCTTTTATCTCCATAAACTGATATTTAATTTATATTATTTCCCATAAGTTTTACATCTATTCCTCAACAGACAGCGCGAGGCGAAAGCCACGATAGTCATCATGGTGATTATGAGTAAAGCCGTCACGGAAAGACACACGACAGAACTTTGCATAACCATGATAACAACCACCACGATCCACACGAGTGCGTCCGGTATCCGGACCGGTTGGATCGGTCTGCGACGTACTTGTATAGTCCCCATACCTATCTTGACACCATTCGTGAACGTTTCCTGACATATCATATATGCCGAGTTCGTTAGGTGCTTTTGTGCCAACAGGGTGGGACGCGCAATCTGAGTTGTCGTCATACCACGCAACTTCATCAATGTTATTTGAGCCGGAATATTTATAGCCTTTTGACTTTGTTCCACCACGCGCGGCAAACTCCCACTCGGCTTCGGTAGGCAAACGAAAATTCTCGCCGGTAATCTCATTAAGCCTTGTTATAAAATCTTGCACATCGTTCCAACTAACATTCGTCACCGGCAAGTTGTCACCTTTCCAAAAACATGGATTGTCGCCCATCACGGCTTTCCATAGTGCTTGTGTCACCTCAGTTTTTCCTATATAGTAATCTGATAGGGTCACTTGATGAACCGGATACTCTCTACTATACGCATCACTGTCTTGTTCGGCGGTAGCACCCATCATAAACGTGCCTCCTGTGATCGATACCATATCAAATGACACTCCATTAACAGTAAACGTGTTTCCTGATCGCTCATATGCCGGCTGACACGCTGTCAAGAGGATGACGATGGCAGCCAAAGCTGCTACCATCAGACACAATCGCGATTTACCGCTCTTGGCATTAGAACTACCATTGAAGTTGTGTATAGCAGCGTCTTTGTCAGACAATTTTGTTTGGACAATAGGCGTTTCTGTGTCTGTTGAAGCATTGTCACTATTGACAGATGACATATACGTGCGCTGTGGCGATACCAATATGTCGCCCGACTGCAAAGCAAATTCCTGATTGTTCATATCCATGGCTTATCGTTTTTCATTCATAAGGGGGATTGTTTTTTAGACTCGTGAGTTTTTGTCTTTATTTCGCCCACAAAGTTAAGCATTTATCCTCAAAAGCTCAAATCATCGGGCGCGAAGTTTTTTTTTGCACTTCGTTATTGAATTTAGATTTTAATTAGGCTTTGACTTTTAAATTTTGCAACTCGTTTTGAAATATTCGGCAAATGTTTGTGGGGTTTGTTTTTTATTTGTAATTTTGCGTTAAAATTACGCGCGCATATAAATTATGATTACTGATAACAATTTTTGCTACAAGTATCCACATCCGGCGGTGACGTGTGATTGTGTGATATTCGGTTTTGACAACTTGGGTCTTAAAATCCTGCTTGTAGAGCGTGGCGTGGAGCCGTATGCCGGCCGCTGGGTTTTTCCCGGAGGTTTTATGAAGATAAATGAAACCGCCGATGAGTGTGCCCGACGCGAACTCATCGAGGAGACCGGGTTGAGCGGTGTCGCCGTGCGACAGTTTCACACATTCTCGGGAGTATATCGCGACCCTCGCGAGAGGGTGGTCACCATCGCACATTATGCCTTGGTGAAGATTGCCGATGTCAAAGGCGGCGACGATGCTCGCAAAGCTCAATGGTTCGCCATCAACGAGATTCCGCCGTTGGCGTTCGATCATGACCACATACTGCGTGTGGCTTTCAAAACGCTCAAAGAGCGCATCTGCTTTGAGCCCGTGGGTTTTGAACTATTGCCTGAGGTTTTCACCATGTCTGAGTTGCAAAATCTCTATGAGGCCATATTGGAGGTGAAGTTCGACCGCCGCAACTTCTACAAAAAGATGCTAAAATTGGGTATGCTCACCGAGGCTGAGCAACGAGCGGCAGACACGCCTTCGCGCATTCCGGTGAAATATCGTTTCAATCCTGACAAATACAACGAGCTTAAACAGAAAGGCTTTCGTCTCGAATTTTAATCGATTGGTATCAAGAGATTGTCAACGACAACAAAATTCGTTTGCCAAAGACGTGTCATTTTGCTAAATTTGCAGTGTGGCGCGGGTGCCACATATCATTAACACCTTAAAATCAAAATGTCTGCAATCACCAAACATATCAGCCATGCGATGATGAGCATCGCCATTGTTTTTGCTCTAATTTCGGGCACTGCCTCGGCACGTGTAATGCCGTCACAAATCAGATTTTATGACGAGGCTGACGACACCACACGTCTGACAAAAATGCTCACCGATGTCGAAGCCATGCACATTGAAAGTCCCGGAGAACGTGTGGCTGTCATCGGTCGTATGTTTATCGGCACACCATACGTGGCTCACACCCTCGAATGCGATTCTACCGGTGGTGAACTGCTCACCGTCAATATTTCACAGCTTGATTGCACAACATTTGTTGAGACTGTGGCTGCTATGGCTATCACCATCGGCGATCGTCGCACATCGTGGCGCGACTTTGTCTACACCCTCGAGCGTTTGCGCTATCGTGGCGGCGAAATGAACGGATATGCCTCGCGCCTGCACTATATCTGTGACTGGGTCATCAACAACTCATCGCGCGGATTGATAACAGATGTCACCGACCGTTTCCCCTCGGTGCGCTATGCGGTGAAGACCATAGATTATATGTCGCGCCATCGTGCATCGTATCCGGCGCTTGCCGACTCTGCCACTTACGAACGTATTTTGTCTGTCGAGCAGGTATATCACAACCATCGTTATCCATATATCCGCACCATTGACACCAACGATAAGAAGACGATAGCATACTTGCGCAACGGCGACATCGTGGCATTCACTTCATCGCTAAAAGATCTCGATGTAACACATATGGGCATCATCATCAAGGGTAGCGACGGTGTGCCACACGTGCTCCACGCATCATCGTCATTGGGGCGCGTGGTGTTGACAGATGTCACACTTTATGAGTTTTTGCATCGCAACCGCAGTCTCACCGGCATACGCGTGCTACGTCTGCAATAGTGCGACCGGCTCGACACACGTCTTAACCGACAAGCGTCAGTCTTTACAAATCTCAATCTGAAATTTCAATTAGCGGCGCCGCCTTCCTGTTTTTTAGAATGGCGATGGCGTTTGTATTTCTGCCTGTTACCCTCTCGGGTGACAGCGGCAGTTTTTTGTCCGTTCTCTTTGTTTTTATGATCGTTGCGTCTGGGCGAATTAGCACCCTTGGACGATGATTTGCCCGGTTTGTGGCGTCCGTGATTGCCACTGAATTTACCTTTTGGACGCACTCGTCTCTCGGGCTCATATTTTGGTGCATCGCCAAACTCTGCGGGCACCGGATTTTTAGGCACCTCTTTGTCGAGGAATTTTTCGATTTTGCCAAATTGTTGTTGCTCTTTTGTGCTGACAAAAGTCACGGCGCGACCCTCGGCGCCGGCGCGTGCCGTGCGTCCTATGCGGTGCACATAGTCTTCGGCTTCGCGAGGCACATCATAATTCACGACCATCGCAATATCATCGATATCTATACCTCGTGCCACAATATCCGTGGCTATCAATATATCAATGCGTGCGGCACGAAAACCGAGCATAACCTCATCGCGCTCTGACTGTTCAAGGTCAGAATGTATCTGAGCCACGTTCAACCCGGCGCGTTTGAGGTCGCGAGTCAAATCTTTAACTTTGAGTTTTGACGACGCAAAAACTATAACACGTTTGCCACACACCTCTTTTAGCAAATATTTGAGTATCGGCGTTTTTTGAGCTTCGTGGCAGATATATGCCGATTGATCTATACCATCAGCCGGACGCGAAACGGCGATTTTCACCTCTGCCGGATTGTTAAGAATTTCGCCGGCGAGTTTTTTGATTTTTGGAGGCATTGTCGCCGAAAACATCAATGTTTGACGTTTCGTGGGCAAATGACGCACAATTTGCATTATGTCATCATAAAAACCCATATCAAGCATACGATCAGCCTCATCGAGTATAAAAAACGACACCTGAGATAAATCGACATATCCCATCTGCAAGTGAGCCAGTAAGCGTCCGGGAGTAGCGATAACCACGTCCGCACCGAGTTTAAGTCCGCGCTGTTGACGAGCAAAAGTCGGTCCGTCCGTACCACCATAAACAGCCACCGAACTTATCGGCATAAAATATGCAAAGCCCTCCATCTGATGATCTATCTGCTGGGCGAGCTCGCGTGTCGGCGCCATCACTATGCAATTTATGGCATCGGTGGGAGCATTCTCACTTTGCAGACGCGAGATCACCGGCAACAGATATGCCGCAGTCTTACCCGTGCCGGTCTGTGCTACGGCTATAAGATCGCGATCCTCGAGAATAAGCGGTATTGCTTGTTCCTGTATGGGCGTGCACTCATCAAAGTGCATATCGTATAGCGCATCAAGCACATCATCTGTGAGGTCAAGATCTTCAAATGTCATAAAGCTTGTATATTGTTTTTTGTGGCTAAACGTGAGAATTATGATTTCTTTTTCCAACCGCGTGAACGCATTATAGGTCCTTCTTGCGGTGGCAATGACGGACGACGACCAAGTATCGATTTCAAAGCATCAGGATTGCGACGACGTGCCAACGGATTTTCGCTTTCGGGTTCGATATCGGTCTGTATTCCTCGCTTATCAAATGGCTTGGCAGGCTGACGACGGTTGCGATCAAAAGGCTTATGATCTCGGTCAAAAGGTTTGCGATCGCGATGATCACGATCACCATATTTGCGACGGCGGCTATCTTGCTCGCGATTGCGATCCATATCTTTAATCTTGCCACCGGCGGCACGGAAATCACGTTTTGTGCCCTCAAAAATCACATATTGACGCAACTCACAATCCAATGCCCCATTCAGCAACGATACTTTTGTCGATGGAGCAAGCCCTATGCGGCGGAAATACTCCTCATGATATCCGATAATCCATGCTTCCCAACCGGGGAACACGTGTTTCAACTTCTCACCTATCATCTCATACAAAGCATCCATATCAGGTGCCGAGATACGCTCACCATAGGGCGGATTGGTAACAATAATACCATTCTTTGCCGGAGCTTCTTCCCATTGAGACAACGCCCTGGCACTCAAATCAACATAGCGAGCGACGCCGGCAGATTTAAGATTGCGACGAGCTATATCGACTGCCGCCGGTGAAATATCACTGCCAATTATCGGAAACTCCACATTACGTTCCTGAGAATCATCATTATATAAATGATCAAAAAGCTCGGCATCAAAATCGGGCCAATTCTCAAATGCAAAGCTCTTGCGATAAACGCCGGGATTTATATTCGCGGCAATCATCGCCGCCTCCACGAGGAATGTTCCCGAACCACACATCGGGTCAACAAACGGACGCTGTCCGCGATATCCCGACATAAGGATAATGCCGGCAGCAAGCACCTCATTGATCGGAGCTTCAGTCTGCGCCACACGCCAGCCGCGTTTGTGCAGAGACTCTCCCGACGAATCAAGCGAAAGTGTTACCGTTTCAGCCTGTATATGCACGTTGATGCGCACATCGGCATCGTCGAGACGCACACGCGGACGCTTATCCTCGCCATACCTGTCGACAAACCAATCAACAATGGCATCTTTAACTCTATATGTCGCGAAACGTGAATGTGTGAACGTATCAGAATTTACCACTATATCTATGGAGAATGTCTTATCCAACGACAACAATGTTCCCCACTCAAAACGCTTTACATTCTCATAAAGCGCATCAGGTCCGTCTGCCGAGAACGTATAAAACGGTTTAAGAATACGCAACGCCGTGCGACAGCATAGGTTAGCCTTATACATCATTTCGAGGTTGCCGACAAAGGATACCATACGCCGTCCGGGCTCCACATCCTTTGCTCCCAATGCTCGCAACTCATCAGCGAGCACAGCCTCCAACCCTTTCAGGGTTTTGGCTACCATTTTAAATTCTCCGTTCATCGTGTCAATAATCTTTATGCCCAAGGTACTTATCCTCATGGCGAATATAAAAACAAAACTACTCCGGCAGTCAAAACGCGCCGAAGATGTATTTGAATCAAAACCCAAATACGCCTACAAAATTACAGATTTTTTCGCAAACAGAACCCTACTACCCAAGATTTATCGCACACAAGTAAGATGAATGTTATGAGGAGTGAGCGATTAAGAAAGAGCAAGCCAAAAAAGCGATGCCATTAAAAATCAAGGGAGAGACGTAGTGTGAAGTAGCGAGAAGTATAATAAATTTGAGATGTGTAAAATGGAGAGATGCAGGAGAAGTGGGTGAGGCGAAGAATGATCAGGTGTGAAGAAAAGGTAAATCAGAGGAGGAGGTGGTGTGGGTGGCGTGGGAGGTGGAGGGGGGATAAAAAATAGAGCCGCGCCCCAAGGGACGCGGCTCCGGATTAAAGGGGCGGTTACCTACTCTTCCACTTTCGCAGTACCATCGGCGTGGCGGGGT
>CAVCBR010000014.1:27600-38895 GCA_963600695.1 bacterium | reverse complement strand
ATCATCGTAAAATCGGTCAAGTAAAATATTCTCTAATTTAATTCAACCAACAGGTTAGAAAAGACAGATTTTACTTATATTGGCAGTGATTCTATTGTTGAAAAATGCGACACGGAGCAGACTGAATACAAACTATTACCTAATGGATATAGATTTGTTTATTATGGGAGCAGAACAGCAAGGGCTCAAAAAGTTTCTTGTCAGAAAAATGGAACCAAAGGTGAAATAGAATGCGACCTGTCAGGTGATCATCGCGAAAGGCCATCAAATTTCTATTGGATAGGCTACCGTAGCGCAAGCGCAAGTTTGGATTTCGATTCGCATGGTCGCTTGACCAAGATAGTTCCCCAAAAACCCGTAGAACGTGATGTTGCATATGAAATCGAGTATGATCAATTAGGGAACATAATAAAATTTACAGATTTTAAATACGTGCGCAGGAGGAATAGAAATGGTTACGACTATTACCCGGTGAAAGAAGGAACAATAACGGCACAATATGAATACGATTCAAATGGCAATTGGATAAAATCACGTGTTGGTAGTTATTACTATTTTAGGGATATAGAGTATTACACGGACGAAGAGTTAGCAGAGTGGAATATATCTGATCAGAGAAAAGCTCGTGAAGAATTGTTAGCGCGAATAACAGAAAGTGCGAAGTCTTATTGCAAGAGTTATGCGCAAGAGAAAAACGAGCAATATCTTGGTTTATTAGCCGGATGGAGAGGAGGATACAATAGCTGGAATATTAGTCCGGGTAATGCAGCGACACTTGTCGGTTTTGATGTAGTTGATGATATTTATTCATTTCGCTTTTCTGACGGGTCAAGCATAGATAGTGTGAAGTTTACACATACGTCCGATGTCAACGCGAGTCTAACTGCCAAAGGTCATGGCTCACCTAGAAAAGTCAATGAGTACTTTATTTCAGAAGACATGAGGGTCGTTTTGGTGCCTCGTTACGACATAACATTGGGACCATTGTGGTATGTTGGCTTATATAAAGATAACATGAAATATGAATTTGTTCCCGATACGACAAAAGATTGGAGAGGTATGTTTGTGGATAAGTATGGTTATAGAGATGATGTCTCCGAAGAGGATTTAAACAAATTATGGAAAGAAGAATTAGATAGGCAATACAGAAGTTCAATTCGCAATTACAGGACATCTTGCGTGCTGATGGTAAAAATAGGTCAAGGTAACTGGCACTATTTATTTAACGATGAGGAACGCGATGCACTCTTAAAGGAGAAAGTTCCGGAATTAATCATAAATCAAATCCCCAATCCTTATGACAATGGCTTTGTAAGCCCATCGATTTCAGACAAAAGCGTGGAAAAAGAATTGTTGGAGAAACTTAATAAGCAAAAAGATCAGGAAAAAAAGGAAAAAATTCTTGAATTTGTTTATTTCCCCTTCGTCGGAGGAGGTTACGGTTACATAGGTTATGATAACTATAATAACTATAAAAAACTGCATTGTTCGGATTTTATTGTACCCGATGATATCAAGGTTGAAAAACTGCGTAGTTTTGAAATAAATGGTGACAAATACTCTTTCACCAAGAAAGATAAAACAGTTATCTCTGAAAAGAAATTCACCAATTCGTTGGTATCTGATGATAATACAATCGTAATAGTCAAAGAAGTAGACGGCGTATACATTTTTGAATTAGATGGGAATATATTGAAATCCGTCAATCTTATCCCCATGCACCGCTTTTTCGGCTTGTGCCATAAATACCCAGTTCGTTTGGCGCTTTGGTGCCGACAGAGGAAGGGGCATCATTGTCGTCATACCAAGCGACATCATCAATGTTGTCTGAACCGGCATACACATAACCATGGGACATTGTGCCACCACGGGCGGCAAATTCCCACTCGGCTTCGGTCGGCAGGCGGAAATGCTTACCGGTAATTCCATTGAGCTTCTTAATAAATTTTTGAACATCATTCCAGCTGACATTTGTGACCGGCAAACTATCTCCGTGAATAACACTAGGGTTGTTCCCCATCACGGCTCGCCATAGAGCTTGGGTAACCTCAGTCTTACCAATATGATAACTTGACAACGTTACGTGATGTGCGGGCTTCTCACCGGACTCTGCATAAAGACTCTGCCTGACGGTTGCTCCCATTGCGAACGTGCCGCCACGAACTTCAACCATTTCAAATGAGACTTTGTTTGCCGTAAATCTATGAACTTGTGGCGTGTATGAAATAGTGTCTACATATTCACCCATACCATCTTCACATACACCAATTTCAATTAATCCGGTTTCAGAAATTGGAGGATTTTCCACCTCAAATGCACTATAGATAAAATGACAGATATATATATACATAAGGAAAAGCGCAGCAAATATCAACATAAAGGCCTGACATACAATAGGAATTAATAATTTTAATTCTAAGTATTTCAATGGTATACATATAGCGATAAGAACATATTTAAACCACTTCTTATTGGAGCTTTTTTGAGTGTCGGAGTTAGTCGCGTTAAGAGATGCGGAATCATTGTCACTGTCTGTATCATTATGTGATGATGTCTTAACGGACTCACATTCCTGATTGTTCATATCCATAGTTTAATGTCAGTTATTTATGATGTGTTTGTTGAGTCCACAAAGGTAAGCATTTATCCTCAAAAGCTCAAATGTCCGGACACGTGAAATTTTATTGCTGCTACAAATGGCTTGGCGAGGCAAACAAGGTGTATTGTGGTTTGGCTGAGAGGCAAATATTTTTTACTTTTGTGGTATGATTACACCGGCGACGACAGATGATTTGGAAACTCTCATAGATTTGTGGGAGCGGTCGGCGCGCGCAACACACAATTTTTTGAGCGAAGATGACATCGCTTTTTATCGTGAGCGCATACTCTCGGACTACTTTAATCAAGTCGAGCTGTGGATATATCAAGAACAGAGAGTTGTCAAAGGGTTTATAGGTATTGGCGAGATGATAGAAATGTTGTTCGTTGATCCACGCTGTTTCAGACAGGGCATAGGCACGGCGTTGCTTGATTTTGCCGTGACGGTTAAGGGAATGCGACAAGTCGATGTCAACGAGCAAAACCAGTCGGCACAGCTGTTTTATAAGTCAAAAGGCTTTGTGAAAGTCGGATGTAGTGAAATAGATGGCGATGGCAGACCATATCCGATAATACACCTTGCGTTGCCGTGAAAGATGTTTGGCGCAGAATTTGGTGATGAGAATTGATGCAGGGTAGGGGGCATTATGGATTTTTTTGTAACTTTGTAGGTCGTAGCCGACAAGCACAATCATAGATGTGTGTCGTGGTCGTCACAACGTTAATCTTATGTGATTAAAACAGCAATATATGCCTTATACAGAGTTACCAACCGATCCCTATATGCTTATGAGTTTTGTCAATATGAAACTCAGAGATGAATATGAGTCGCTCGATGCGTTATGTGCCGATCTTGATATAGATCGAGAGTCACTCGTGGAAAAACTCGCTGCCGCGGGTTTTGAGTATGATGCCAAACACAATCGTTTTTGGTGATTTTAAGACGACAATTCAGAGACAATAATGATCGACAACCCCGATATATTAGCAACAAGCTATCTTGACAACCTCAATCCTCAGCAACGTGATGCCGTGGAGTACCTTGACGGTCCCGAACTCGTGATCGCCGGTGCCGGTTCGGGCAAAACCCGTGTTTTGGCATACAAGATAGTGCACCTTTTGGCAAAAGGTTATGAGCCGTGGCGCATTATGGCACTGACATTCACCAACAAAGCGGCACGCGAGATGCGCGAACGTGTGGCAACGCTTGTCGGCGAGCGAGTGGCGTCAAAATTGGTGATGGGCACCTTTCACTCAGTGTTTGCGCGTATGTTGCGTTCAAACGCCGAGCGTATAGGCATTAAATCAAACTATACGATATACGATGCCACAGACTCAAAAAACCTTGTCAAAAGCATAATCAAAGACCTTGATCTCGATGACAAGATATATAAGCCCTCGACTGTCGCCGGTGAAATCTCATCAGCTAAAAACAGCTTACTTTCGCCCGAAGATTATGCCGCCGATCGAGATATAGCGGCTCACAATCAGGCGACAAAGCGTTACTGTATGCCCGAGATTTATCGTGGATATGTCGCGCGATGTCGCAATGCCAACGCCATGGACTTTGACGACCTGCTATATAATATGAATGTGTTGTTGCGTGATAATGCCGACATACGTCATCATTATGAGGAAATGTTCAGATATGTCCTCGTTGATGAATATCAAGACACCAACTTTGCGCAACATATGATTATCAATATGTTGTGCAAAAATACGCGCGGTTTATGTGTCGTTGGCGATGATGCACAGAGCATTTACTCGTTCCGTGGCGCGAATATAGCCAATATTTTGACTCTCGAACGCACGTTCTCCGGACTCAAAATATTGAAGCTCGAGCGCAATTACCGTTCAAGCCAAAACATCATTAATGCCGCCGGCTCGCTGATTGCCGCCAACAAGCGCCAAATACCCAAGAGCGTATATTCAGAGAATGGCGTCGGTGCGCCCATTGATGTTGTGCGCAGTTACTCGGATTTTGAAGAAAGTTATCTTGTTGCCAACCGAATATCGCAAATAAAACAATCATCAGGCGACACGTGGAGTGAGTTCGCCATATTATATCGCACAAACGCCCAGAGTCGCGTGCTTGAAGAATCGTTGCGCAAACGGGGCATACCTTACCGCATATATGGCGGATTGTCATTCTATCAACGCAAGGAGGTGAAAGACATTGTGGCATACCTGCGCTTGGCACTCAATCCCGCCGATGAGGAGGCGATGAGGCGCATTATCAACTTCCCGGCGCGAGGCATTGGTGACACGACGGTCAAAAAACTTACAGCCGCCGTGTCTGCGTCAGGTTCGGCTTCATTGTGGGAGGTGCTTCTCGACCCCGACAAATATGATGTGAAAATCAATAACGGCACAAAACGAAAACTCGGTGATTTTGCCAACATCATTTCGACTCTTGCCACAATGAACGCTCAGGGCAAGTCTGCTTATGACATACTTTGCTCAGTATTGTCATTGACAAAAATTGCAGAGCAGTACAAACATGACGTTACGCCCGAAAATGTTTCCAAGCTCGAAAACATAAACGAACTTATCAACGGTGTTCATGCCTTTGTCACCGAGGCACAAGAAGAAGTCGCCGATGAGCTTGTGGGCAATATGGCGCCCGACTCCTTGGCACGATATATGTCAGAGATTGCTCTCGCCACTGATGTCGATACGACTGATGATGAAGAAAAAAATGCCGGTGACAGCGAAGATAAGGTTACGCTGATGACCATACACGCCGCCAAGGGATTGGAATTTGGCAATATATTTATTGTCGGAGTCGAAGACGACCTGTTGCCGGCAGCTATGAGCAAGGACACCATCGAGGGTATTGAAGAAGAACGTCGTTTGCTTTATGTCGCAATCACTCGCGCCAAACGCTACTGCATGCTCTCGTATGCTACAAGCCGTTTTCGCAACGGACAGACTGTTTACACTCACCCCTCGCCATTTTTGCGTGACATCAAGACACAATATTTGCGCATGACATCAAGTGCACAACTCGAAGCCGAAGCATCGGCATGTTCCACAACTATGCGCATATCATCTAAGGCTCCAAATCGTTTTACGTCTCAAATCCTTATAAAAAAGACAATAAACAATAACCACGGCTCACCAACCGCCGACACTTCCGGCACTCTGCATACAGCCGATGAACTCACCCCCGGTATGACCATCGAGCACAGTCGTTTCGGTCGTGGTCGCATAATAGAAGTAGATGCAACAAATTCGGCAGGAGCACGCATAAAAGTTGATTTTAAAAACATAGAAATCAAAATCTTGTTGTTAAAATTTGCTCGCTTTACCATAATAGATAATTAGCAGATACATTTGTCAGAATACAGACAACGATGAAAAAAGAAAATATACCTACACCGTTTTATATCGTTTACGAAGAACGCTTGCGCCACAATCTTGACATCATCACCGACGTTGCCGAGCGAGCCGGCGTTAAAATCATTATGGCGTTTAAGGCAAATGCCTTGTGGCGCACGTTTGGCGTTTTTCGAGAATATGGCGTAGAGTGTACGGCATCATCATTGAATGAATTGCGCCTCGGTCGCGAATTTCTTTGCGAGCGTGTTCACAGCTATTGCCCGGCATACACAGACGCTACCATTGACCAATACCTCGCCGGCAGTTCGCATATCACCTTTAATTCGGTCGGACAATGGATAAAACATCGAGACAAGGTTATAAGTTATAATACCGACCATAAAGATGCCCGGGTATCTCCCGGACTGCGTGTCAACCCCAAATGTTCGGTGATAAAAACAGACCTGTACAATCCGGCATTGCCGGGCAGTCGCTTTGGCGCACAAGCCGGCGAATTAGCCAACGGATTACCCGATGGTATCGAAGGACTCCATTTCCACGCCCTGTGTGAATCTGACGCCGAGGATCTTGCCCTTGTGCTTGATGCTTTTGAAAAACAATTCGGGCACGTGCTCGACAAAGTCAAGTGGGTGAATATGGGTGGCGGACACCTTATGACTCGCCGGGGGTATAACATCGACTTACTTGTCAATCTACTTGTGCGGTTTAAAGAACGACACCCGGGGGTTGACGTTATACTCGAACCCGGCAGTGCATTCACATGGCAAACCGGAGACCTAGTCACGTCTGTTGTAGATGTCGTTGACAACGATGGTGTGCGCACAGCAATAATTGATGCCTCATTTGCCTGTCATATGCCTGATACTCTTGAAATGCCATATCAACCCGACATAGCCGAGAGCATACCACAAACAGATAATGCCTTGGCATATCGCCTCGGCGGCAACTCGTGCCTGAGTGGCGATTACTGCGGACCATGGTATTTTGCCAAACCTCTTGTCGAAGGTCAGCGACTTACGCTCAAAGATATGAACCATTATACGACAGTCAAAACCACAATGTTTAACGGCATATCCCATCCGGCGATAGTATTTGCCGACAAAGATGGCGACTGTCGTTATCTCAGGCAATACACATATGAGGACTATCGCTCACGTATGTCTTAACCATCATCGCATCACATAAATACTTCATTTGATATGCCACAATTTTCAGTAATAATACCGGTCTATAACCGATCACAGGAAGTCAGTGATTTACTTGACAGTCTGCTGACACAAACCAATAAGGACTTTGAGGTGATCATAGTCGAAGACGGCTCGACAGTGAGGTGTGACAATGAGTGTCACAAAGCGCTTGATGCCGGACTCGATGTGAAGTATTTTTACAAGACAAACGAGGGACGTTCCATTGCTCGCAACTATGGCATGGAGCGTGCCCAAGGCAACTATTTCATATTCTTCGACAGTGATTGCGTCATACCTCCCGAATACTTCGAGATTATAAATGACAGATTGGCAACACAGCCTCTTGATTGTTTCGGCGGACCCGATGCCGCCCACTCGTCATTTACAAACACGCAAAAAGCCATAAACTACACGATGACATCATTCCTTACCACCGGTGGCATACGTGGCGGTAAAGTCAGTCTCGAAAAATTCACGCCACGCACATTCAATATGGGCTTTTCGCGTGCCGTATATCAGAAAGTCGGCGGATTTAGAGAAATGTTTTCAGAGGACATAGATATGTCTACACGCATACGTCTCGCCGGGTTTACCATCGGACTTATACCCCAAGCCAAAGTTTGGCACAAACGGCGCGTTGATTTTCGTAAATTTTTGAGACAAGTATATGTGTTTGGCATGTCGCGCATCACGCTCAAATTGCTATATCCGGATTCTCTCAAAAATGTTCATACACTGCCGGCGTTGGCAGTGATAGCCGCGCTCATCATAATTGTGCTCTCGATAATTCATTCGCCGTGGTGGCTGTTGTCCATTGCCGCTTATATATTGGCAGTGTTTGTTCTGGCATTAATATCAACAAAATCCATAATCATTGCCGCGAAAGCTATTCCGGCATCACTGATACAAATCGGCGGATATGGTGTGGGATTTATCAAAGCATGGTTCATAAAAATAGTGCTCGGTCGCGGACGTGACATACAACAAGAAATAGATATGCGTCGAGGCAAATAACCGCACATTCAGATTATGGACGACAAAACTCCCGAAGGCAGCATAAGTTATAATCTCATTCGCGATATGTGCGATGATGACAAGCCACGTGAAAAAGCCTTGGCTCTTGGTATAAAAGCTCTAAGCGATACCGAACTTATGGCAATTATTTTTGCCACCGGCATTAAAGGCAAATCAGTGCTTGAACTCTCGCGAGACATACTCGCCGATAACAACGGGCACCTCTCAGACGTGATAAAGCTGAGCCCCACACAATTTATGAAACGATATAAGGGCATAGGTCCGGCAAAAGCCGTTACCCTGCTCGCCGCTCTTGAACTCGGTGTGCGTGCTGCCGCCGATGCTCGTATTAACACAAAGCCACAAATCACAGACTCGGATATAGCATACCAAATTATGTCACGCCGTTTTTCAGGTCTTGACCACGAGGAATTTTGGATACTTATGCTCTCACAATCTTTGCGAGTGATAAGAGATGTTTGTATAAGTGTTGGCGGGCTCGCAGCTACAGCCGTTGACGTGAAAATTATCGTTCGTAACATACTCGAAGCCAAGGCAGCTGCTGTTATTTTGTGTCACAATCACCCTTCTGGTAACCTCACGCCGAGCACACAAGACGACAATCTAACCAATAAAATTTGTCAGGCGGCAAAACTATTTGACATTCGTGTTACCGATCACATAATATTTGGAGACAATGATTTTTACTCCTATGCACAACACCGGCGTCTCCTCTAATGTACTATCTCCGAATAAAATTTTCTGACTATGAAGGATAACTCAAAATCTGACAAGAATAATCGCAAGCGCAAATCTCGTGCAAAAGAAAACGTTGATAACAATGGTGTTAGTAACGATGTGTCAAAAGACGACAACCCTGATGCCGTTAACGATGGCGCACGCAACAAGTCAGATAGAGATGATATAGACCTTGACAATCCGGAATTTCAGAATGCATGGAAATTACTGAATTATACTACACGCTCGGTATTTCTTACCGGTAAGGCCGGCACCGGCAAATCAACATTTTTGCGCTATATTGTCAAACATTTACGCAAACGTGTCGTTGTTCTTGCCCCAACAGGTATTGCTGCCGTCAATGTCGGCGGACAGACGTTGCACTCTTTTTTCAAAATTCCGCTTAAGCCTATATTGCCCGATGATCCGGAGTTCGCGATCGGTAAATTGCGTCGGCGTATGAAATATTCGTCATCACAAGTAAAAATATTGCAAAAGCTCGATGTGATTATCATTGATGAAATATCGATGGTGCGTGCCGACATAATTGATTTTATTGATAAAATATTGCGCGTTTATAACCAAAATATGCGCGAACCTTTCGGCGGCAAACAATTGCTACTTGTGGGCGATGTCTTTCAGCTCGAACCGGTGGTCACAGGTGATGCTCGCGATATTTTGAGTAACTATTATACAGCCCCTTATTTCTTTAATGCCTTCTCTTTTAAAAAATTGTCAATAGTTCCTATTGAATTGCGCAAAGTCTATCGTCAGACAGATGACACATTTGTGGCGCTGCTTGATCGTGTGCGTGCCGGTGAACCGACAGATGATGATATCGCGCTGTTGAACGCCAAGCTGGATGTCAATGCCGCGGTAGCTCAAAATGCCAAAGGCTCGGCAATGACGATGACCATAGCCACTCGGCGCGATATGGTAGATCATATCAATGAGAAACACCTCGAAGCATTGAAAACGCCACTGCAAACCTATGTCGGTATTATAGACAGAGATTTTCCGCAAAACTCTCTGCCTACGGATATAGAGTTACATCTTAAAGTCGGAGCACAAATAGTGTTTATAAAGAACGACCCAGAACGGCGTTGGGTTAATGGTACGCTCGGAGTTGTTGAGGTGTTGCACGAGGATGAAATAAAGGTGCGTCTCGAAGATGGCTCTATGGTGACAGTTAAAGAGGAAATTTGGGCTAATGTGAAATATGTGTATAATGCCAAGACCAAGACTGTTGATGAAATTGAACTCGGTACATTCAGGCAACTGCCGGTAAAGGCAGCGTGGGCATTGACAATACACAAAAGTCAGGGCGTGACATTCAACAAAGTGATAATAGACATAGGACAAGGCGCATTTGCAAGCGGACAAGCATATGTCGCGTTGAGTCGTTGTCGCTCTCTTGAAGGTATAACAATGTGCTCGACGATTAACAAGCGTGATGTTTTTGTAAATCGTGCCGTAGTCAATTTTAGTCGCTCATTTAATGATAAGCGACTTATTACAGAGGCTGTCGATAGTGCTCGCGCAGATGATCTTTATCATCGTAGTGCCGTGGCATTTGAGCAAGGTAACATATCAGAGGCAGTAGAGTTGTTTGCTCAGGCTGTTGCCGCTCGCAATGATACTCAAAAACCATTACTTCGTCGCATAGTGACGCAAAAGCTGATGGTTATTGATAAGATGAAACGTGAAATCGATGATTTGCACAGACAACTTGATGAAGCACGGTCAGTCGTTAATGACATCGCCGACCATCACATATCATTGGGCGTGGAATGTATGGAGTCCGGTGAAAATGAAGCCGCACTTGCCTTTTTTGAGAAGGCGTGCAACCTGTCTCCGAATAACTTTGAAGCTCATCTTAATTTTGCGCTTGTCGCAAGTGAGTTGGGTGACACCGACCGAGCTCTCGAAGCGTTGGAAAAAGCAACGCGAGAGAATCCTGAGGATATACGAGTATATATAACCGCCGGAGATATTTATGATGCAATAGGAGACCCAATGTCGGCTATGGAACATTATTTGCATGCTTATGACATTAATCCCAAGAGCGAGGCTGTTTTGCGTCGTATTGTCAAAATATACAAAGATGTCGGCGATGAGGAGACTTCTGCTTATTATCGTAAAATCCTTGATGATATCAAGAACAGGCGTAATATATAAAGTGATGATTTAAATATTGACTTCTCGGGCAGGTCGTTCTGTCGCATTATTATTTCATAAACATCAGATAGACTGCTCCGATTAGCAATATAAAGGCGGCAATGTGATTCCATCTCAATATTTCGCCCTCGAAGACAAAGACGGCTATTATTGTGAATACCGTCAGCGTTACCACTTCTTGTATTACTTTCAGTTGCATTAAACTGAACGGACCTCCGTTACCTTGATAGCCTATTCG
>CAVCBR010000014.1:0-27590 GCA_963600695.1 bacterium | reverse complement strand
TAGCCTATGCGGTTTGCCGGTATCATGAAACTGTATTCAGCGAGGGCTATCAACCACGAAAACAATATAACCACCCATAGAGGCCAGTTGGAAGATATGCCTGACGTTTGAAGTTTCAAATGTCCATACCATGCGAATGTCATAAATAAATTTGACACAATTAAAAGCAGTATAGTTGTTATAGCCGGAGACATTTTTAGTAGGTTTAAGTATTAATTTAATGTTTTGTTACAAATTATAGCTAAACACGCTGTTTATTTGCTATTGCGCTTGTTTCTATTGAAATTCTCGTAATTGTCAAATGATTTTGTTCGCTCGCTTTTCATCTTATTACGCAAGTAGTTCATGTCAATGTAGTGGGGACCGCTGCCACGTTTTATAGGGAAGGCTTTATACTTATCTTGTAAAACGCTGTTACATTCTGTCGAACGCCATCCGGGGGCGGTCGGACGTAGACATTCGGGCACATCTGTTACGGTTGCGGCAATGGCATGTGAGCATGGCGGATAACCAATTACCGTCCACATTACACACTCTGATGGGGCGCCACCCGGTGCGATGCCCTCGATGACAACAGAGGCTGAAGTCGAACGACGAGGAATAAAATCCTGATCTACGATCCATCTATCAGTTGTCGATTCATAATCTACGCCCGTTAGACTGTGGAAAAATGATTTGGAACATCCTTCGGTGAAATCGGCGGGGGTTAACGATTTTTTTGCAACGGCATCGGCAGTGAGCGTTTTTGCGTTCTCATAGCGTATGTATCCATATCCATCGGTATCATTGCCTGAAAACGAAAAATTGGTGCGAATAAGAATATCGTCGTCTGTGTCAGCGAGATAATAAGGGGTGTATTTGTAGTCGTCGCATTCAAAATATGCGCCGCCTCCATAGGCGTCAATGACACCAAAGTTGGCTTGCACACCGAGAGGCTTGGGTAACGTGTCAAGCAAACATTTAAAGTCATCAATAGTTGAACATCGTTGCAATGCCAGAGTCATGACGATGCCTTCTCTGTCTTTGTAGTCGGTGGTATCGGGGGCAAGATTGTAAGATGCTGTATTCATAATGGCAAACCCTTGCTCGTTCATACCGATCCAAGCGTCGCGCAATGTGGAATCTCCGCCATTATACAATGCAACGTAAGCAAAGTGACCATCGCGAGCCGGAGTTTTTTCAACAAAATTATGTTCTGTACCGGTGTCTCTGTTTTTCCAAAGCATAGGTCGTCCGCTCTTTGAAGCTTTTGCTCCCACAATCATAGATGTGCAAGCATGGCAGTTTGTGCTGTCGGCAACAAAGATTGAAAATACCATCATTATGGATAACATATATCTAAAGATTAACTTCATATTTATTACGTATTGATTTGTATTGTTAATGTTTATTGTTATTACTATTGACACAACGAGGGGCGGCTATATCTCAACGCATCTCAAAGTATAATGCACTTTATTTGCAATAGTATGACAAAGGTACATTATTTTTCGTCTTTGGCGCATAAAGGTTTGGCAAAAAAGCGTAACTTTGTGAATGATCAACCCGGTTTGTGTAATAATTATAATTATGGATTTTAAAGACTATGTGTTCACGTTGAATATGCGTGTTCGCGATTATGAAATAGATTATCAAGGTATTGTGAATAATGCCAACTACCTTCACTATATGGAGCATACGCGTCATGAATTTTGTAAGCAAGCCGGCATGAGCTTTGGTGATATGCACCGCCGCGGCATAGATCCGGTTTTGGCTCACCTTGACATAACATATTGCAACTCCCTCAGACCGGATGATGAGTTTGTCAGTTGCTTAAAAATTAGTCGTCGCGGTCCTAAATTTTGTTTCATACAAGACATTTATTTACCCGATGGCACACCTGTTATTAAAGCTGTTGTTACGGTGGCATGTATAGAAAACGGACGGTTGACCAGGGGTGATGTGCTCGCTGAAGCATTCGCTAAATACCTCTCTTGATTAATCAATTGTGCTTAAATATTAAATTTATTGTTGAGATATATGGCAAGTGACGAACGTCAAGCGCGGATATACGAATTAGCCTTTTCTTTGATACGTGGTAACAATGTTACTATGGGAGAAAAATTGTTGTCGCTACTTGACGATGAGTCAGAGTTTTTTACCTTGTCGTCATCACAATTATGTAAACGACTCAATGTGCGAGCTTCGGTGGCTGATGATAAATACCGTCGCGAACTGGTGGCATACGCTGAACGCGAATTGGATTTCTTGGAAAATAACAAGATTAAAGCGTTATATTTTAAAGATGGCGATTATCCGGTGAGACTTGCAAATTGTAACGATGCACCGGTTATGTTGTTTAAACTCGGCGATGTTGATCTTGACGCAAAAAAAATAGTGGCAGTCGTCGGTACTCGTAAATCAACACCTTATGGACTGGATGCCACACAACGTATAATTGGGGACCTTGCCGGCGAATATGGTAATGATTTGGTGATTGTTAGCGGACTCGCATATGGCATTGATATTGCGGCTCATCGTGCGGCTCTCTCCAATGGAATACCAACGGTAGCCGTGACTGCGCAACCACTCAACACAATATATCCGGCAGATCACCGCAAGGAAGCTGTTGAAATGATTAGAAACTCCGGCGGTCTGGTTACGGAATATGCCTCATGTCAAACGACTCATCGTGGCAACTTTTTGGCACGCAATCGTATTATAGCCGGGCTCGCAGATGCCACGGTTATTGTGGAATCCGATTTAAAAGGTGGGGCAATGGTAACGGCAATGGTGGCTTCGGCTTATAACAGAGACGTTTTTGCCGTACCCGGAAGAATATCAGATCGATATAGTCGAGGGTGTAATCATTTGATAACTACAAACAGAGCCGTGTTGATAGATAGCGGTGATACGTTGATAGATATTATGGGGTGGGAGCGAAAAGTCGATGAAGGGGCACAATCTGTGATGACATTCGAACTTACAGAGCAACAGCGCGAGGTGCTTCTTTTTATACGCGAGCATGGCGACTACACGGTTAATGAAATTGTACAAGCGATGGGGATTACATATTCAGAACTGACCAATGTCTTATTTGAGTTGGAACTTGCCGATATGGTGGTGTCTGTTCCGGGCAACAGATATGCGTTGACAACGCTTGCCAATGATGTGTGATAGAGCGTGGCAACCACTATGTCACAGTATTACTGATTCAAATTTTGAAGCCTGAGATTATGAATTGCCACTTATGCGATGTTCAAACTTGGCTATCAATTGAGTCATATCGTTTGGTATTGGTGTCTCAAAATGCATAATTTCGCCTGTGGTGGGGTGTGTAAAGCCAAGTGTGCGAGCGTGTAATGCCTGACGAGGACAAATCTCAAAACAATTCTGTACAAAACGGCGGTAAGTAGCCGAGGACTCGCCACGAAGGATCTTGTCTCCGCCATAACGAGCATCGTTAAACAGTGGGTGTCCTAAGTGAGACATGTGCACGCGTATTTGATGAGTACGTCCGGTTTCGAGTACACATGTAACGACAGAGACCGGACCGAGTGATCGTTGAGTTGTATAATGTGTGACAGCGTGTTTGCCAACATTTTCGTCAGAGACAACAGCCATACGCAGGCGATCACGCACATCACGACCAATGAATGTCTCAATGCGTCCGGCAGGCGGTTCAGGTGTACCCCAAACGACGGCAACATATTGTCGTTCGGTTGTTTTGTTGAAAAATTGTTTGCCGAGATTTGTCTTTGCATTGGGTGTCTTTGCAACGACCAATAGCCCCGATGTGTCCTTATCTATGCGATGCACAAGTCCCATGCGTGGGTCTGTCGGATCATAGCCCTCAATGTTGCGAAAGTGATAAGCAAGAGCATTCACGAGTGTGCCCGTCCAATTGCCGTGACCGGGGTGCACGACAAGTCCTGCCGGTTTGTTTACGACAAGGACATCGTTGTCCTCATAAACAATATCAAGGGGGATATCCTCGGCAACAATTTCAAATTCGTATCGCGGTCGATCCATGACAACCTGCACGAGGTCGCCGGGTTTTACGCGATAGTTGGATTTTACAGCCTTGCCATTGACGAGTATGCAACCGGCGTCTGCCGCTTGTTGAACGCGGTTGCGCGAAGAGTGTTCGAGACGAGCTACAAGAAATTTGTCGACGCGCAACATCTGTTGACCGGGATCGGCAACAAATCTGAAATGCTCATACAGTTCGTTGTCATCGCTTTCGCAACCGTCGATTGGAGTATTGATATTGTTGTCAATATTATTGGTAGACATATTGCGAACTTATTCTTCAGTCGTATATGTTTCCGGCTCATCACCGATTGAAAGAACTTCGCTGTTTTCGTCTTCGATCAGTGTCGAGTCGATGTCATTGATTGAAATGTCTGAATAAGTTGGTTCCTCAACTTTACCAACCTCAATTGTCAACGTGGCATTGACCGGTATCTTGCTGCCAATATCAACATTATGACCATTATATTTAACAGACAACACAAGGTCGTGATACTGAGAGGGGATATATTTGACGATTAAACTGTTTTCGTTGATACCTTCGGATAACAAGTATGTTCTCACCGCTTTAAAAGATTGGTCGGTGAGCGAGGTATTGATTGTTATTTGTTTAGGCATAAACGAAACGATGGTCAGATAGACTTCACGCCCCGGTTTGACAACGGCTCCGGGTTTTGGAAAAACCTCGACAACCTCGCCGGGTTGTCGTTTTAGATCATATATGGAGTCGCTGATGACAACTTTGAGATCTGCTTCTTGAAGGACGCTGACTGCGTTTTCATAACTCAGAGCCTTGACATTTGGCACTATGGTTGTTTCTCCGTGATGAGTCCAAATATCTATAAATAACAGTGCTATCCATGATATAATAGGAATGGCAATGATGATCAGTATAGAGTTGCACAATATCAGATGGCGACGCCAAAAAACCATGAACGTGCTGTCTGTGGATTTGATATTATATTTGTTGTCCATGTTGATGAATGTATGATGCAAATTTAATCATTATCCTTATATGAGCCAAATATTGGGTAAAGAGCAAAATGTTTTTATTCTTTTTCGGAGAGTTCGAGCCATCGCAATTCTTTCTCGTCAAGAAGTCTTTTGATATCATTATAACGCACAGACATAGCGGCAATATCTCCGGTAGCTGTGGCAAATGCTTGTTCAAGCGAAGTTTTTTCTTCGTTTAGTTGTGTGATTTCGTTTGTGAGTGTTTCAAATTCGCGTCGCTCTTTGTATGACATGCGAGGTGGGCGTTCTGATCGTTGTCGTTCAACATTCTTCGTCTGTTGGCGAGTTTCATCATTGACAGCATTTTGTTTTTGTTCAAGTTTAAATGTGCGCCAATCTGTGTAGTTGCCCGGAAAATCTCGTATAATGCCATTACCTTCCATGACAAACAGATGGTCAACAATCATATCGAGAAAAAAACGATCGTGGCTTATAATTATGGCGCAACCTTTAAATTTTGTCAGATAGTCTTCAAGTATGCCAAGTGTGACAATGTCAAGATCATTGGTCGGCTCATCAAGTATCAAAAAGTTAGGTTTTTGCATGAGTACAACGGCGAGATTAAGTCGTCGCAACTCACCACCGCTTAGTGTCGAAATATATTTTTGTTGATCTTTGACCGGGAAGAGAAAGTGGTTGAGATACTGCATAGGGGTTAATCGCTCTCCGGCAAACCCGATGTCTTCTGCTATATCGCTGATGGCATCTATTACTTTTTTGTTCTCGGGGAATTTATATCCTTCCTGGCTGTAATAGCCAAAGCGCACGGTTTCACCGATATTCCACTCTCCTGAGTCTTGTGGCGTGAGTCCGAGCAACATTTTGACAAATGTGGATTTGCCGACACCGTTGACACCAACAATACCGACTTTTTCATATCGTGCAAAATCATAAGTGAAATCTTTTAATATCACCTTGTCTCCGAATGATTTGTTGATGCCACGTGCATGAAAGATTTTATTGCCGATATATGTGTCACGTTCCTGTTGCAAGTTTATGTTTTTATTGTCAAGATTAACTTGTGAGCGTTCTTTAAGATCATAGTATTGGTTTATGCGATAACGAGCTTTACCGGCGCGAGCTTGAGGCTGACGATTCATCCATTCCTGTTCACGTCGCAAGGTGTTTTTAACTTTGGCGAGTTCGGCAGTCATAGCGTCAATGCGCTCTGCCCGTCGCCGCAGATAGCAGTCAAAGTTACCATCGTAGGTGAAAATTTGTTCCCTGTCAATTTCGATGATTTTATTGCAAACCCTGTCAAGAAAATAACGATCGTGGGTGACCATCAGCAATGTGGCGCGTGACCGCCTCAGATAGTTTTCGAGCCACTCAATAGCGTCAATGTCGAGGTGGTTGGTGGGCTCGTCGAGAATAATGAAATCAGGCTCTGACGCCAAGGCACGAGCCAGGGCAACTCGTTTACGCTGTCCGCCTGAAATATGATTGATGTCAGCATTTATATCTGTGATACCAAGCTGTGACAATAGTCTAATGTATAGTGAATGACGGCCTTTGTCGTTGTCAAGCTCGGGCGCGGCGGTGAGCGGTGTGCACGCATTGTCAAACGTCGGCACTTGCTCGAGTAGGGCTACACGCAAAGAATTGCGCATAATGACTGTGCCACTGTCAGCATATTCGACACCGGCAATGATACGCAGCATGGTTGTTTTGCCCGATCCGTTTTTGGCGATTAACCCTATTTTATCACCTTCATTAATGCCAAAAGTAACATCGCCAAACAGCAACCGATCACCATAGCTTTTTGTTAATCCTTCAATTTGAACGTAGCTTATCATAACCACAAAATTATACTTTTTCGCCCAAACCCCCAAACAACCAATCCCGACAATCGCCAATATCGCTTTTGACACAATATGCCGGTTGAGAGATGGTTTTGTCATTTAGACAAGAAAACAGCAGAAAGTGCCACATAAGTTTAGTTATGATTCGCAGAAAGAATTGAATAATGGCGTAATCATCCGAAAGGAGTCGACTTTCGGATGGTTACGTATTGGACAAGAGTATAAGTAACATATCCCGGGCGTGACATTGACTGTGCGCGCCCGGGAATATGATTATTAGGTTGCTATTTGTGTTGACTGACGGTTTTAGATGCCAAGGTCTTTTTTGATGGCGGCGACTTTTGCGTCGGCTTCTTTGCCACAACGGTCATAGTCGGCGACAGTGTCCATGTGACCTTTGACTTCGATATAGAATTTGATTTTGGGCTCTGTTCCCGAGGGGCGCACTGATACTTTTGAGCCATCGGCTGTGTAATATTGGAGAACGTTGCTTGTTGCGGGGAACACCATTTTTTTGATCTCACCGTTGACAAGGTTTTTATCTTCGAGTGAGTCATAGTCTTTGATTGCAACAACTTCGCTGCCACCAAGTGACTTGGGCGGATTTGCTCGGAATGCGACCATCATAGCTTTAATCTCATCGGCACCGGTTTTGCCGGGACGCACGACAGACACGCCGACTTCGTGTGAGTAGCCGTATGTGAGGTAGATGTCTTTGAGCATATCCATATAAGTCATACCGCGGTCTTTTGCCCACGCTGCAATTTCTGCCATGAGTGATATTGCCGATACTGAGTCTTTGTCGCGAGCGAAGCTCTCAGCCATAAAACCATAGCTCTCTTCACCACCGCCGATATAACGACCATCGTTTTCGTGTTCACGTATGACATTGGCTATCCATTTAAAGCCTGTATAGCTGTCATACATTGTGATGCCTTGACGATCTGCAATTTGCTTAATGGTCTCGGTTGTGACGATGGTTTTAACCACATATTCGTTGCCTTTGAGCAGACCGAGCTCGCGATTGCGTTGCATAATGTAGTTAAGGAGTATCATAACGATTTGATTGCCATTGATGAGAACGTATTCGCCCGAGGCATCACGTGCCACGCAACCGATACGGTCGGCATCAGGGTCTGAGGCAAAGATGACATCGGCGCCGGTTTCTTTGGCACGAGCTATGGCAAGGGTCATCGCCGAAGGAACTTCGGGGTTGGGAGAAACGACTGTCGGGAAGTCTCCTGATGGAATGTCTTGCTCTGGAACGTGGATAATGTTTGTAAAACCATAGTTTTTGAGTGACGCGGGAACGAGCTTGACGCCTGTGCCGTGAATAGGGGTGTAGACAATTTTAAGATCGGCGTGGCGTTTGATGACTTCGGGATCAAGCGACAGTGATTTTACAGCGGCGAGGAATGCAGTGTCAATATCTTCGCCAATAAGTTGGATGAGATCTTTGTTGCCCTCAAATTTGATTTCACTAACATCGCTGATGTGGTTTACATGATCAATGATATTGACATCGTGCGGAGCCAAAACCTGAGCGCCGTCAGCCCAATATGCTTTGTAGCCGTTATATTCTTTGGGATTATGCGAAGCTGTGATGTTGACACCGCTTTGGCAACCGAGGTGGCGAATGGCGAATGAAAGCTCGGGCGTCGGTCGGAAATTCTCAAACAGGTAAACTTTGATGCCGTTTGCCGAGAAGATGTTGGCGACAGTCTCGGCAAAGTAGCGAGAGTTGTTGCGCACGTCATGACCGACAACAACCGATATTTGTTTCATGTCGGCAAATGCCTCTTTAAGATAGTTGGCGAGACCTTGTGTGGCAGCGCCGACGGTGTATATATTCATGCGGTTTGAGCCGGCACCCATAATGCCACGAAGTCCACCGGTACCAAATTCGAGATCTTTGTAGAAAGACTCGATGAGTTCTGTTTTGTCTTCGGCATCGAGCATGCGTTGCACCTCGGCTTTTGTGTCGGCGTCATAACCGCCGTTGATCCAAGTCATGGCTTTGGCTGTGACTTGGGCAATAAGTTCATCATTTTTCATATTGAATGATTTTTATATTGTTGTTATTAATATTTAAAAACTTGGTAAATAGTATTATAATAAAAGACCGGAGAACAGATATGCTATCGGCGCAACAAACAAGACCGAATCAATGCGATCCAATATGCCACCATGTCCTGGTATGAGATTTCCGGAGTCTTTGACGCCGGCGGCACGTTTCAACATAGATTCAAACAAATCTCCGACTGTTGCGAGACTGCTCACGATGATTGCAAAAATAGCCCACAATATGGCATTGTCACCTGTACACAATGCGAATACGATAGCGGTCACTATGGCTAATGCCAAACCGCCATAAAAACCTTCCCATGTCTTTTTCGGTGACAATCGCGAGCACAGAGTGTGACGTCCGCAAGTCGAACCCACACAAAATGCTCCTGTGTCATTTACCCAAATCAGTACGAAGGTCATCAAAAGATACTTTGGTATAGCCGCAAAGTTGAACAGATTGAGCATAAGTATAGGTACGCCGATGTATATAATGCCAAGCAAAGAGTGTGACAGGCTTGCCCACGCGTCTGATGAATGAGCAAACACGGCAAAACAAAATCTCAGCGTGAATAGAATAAACACTAACAAGAGTATAATTGCTAATATGGCATTGGCAAGAGTGGAATAATGTGTGGTAATATATAAAGCACAGATAGGAGTAACTGCCCATAACAACAACGTAATCACAGCATCAAGCACACTGATTGGCGCGAGCGATTTTGTGCCGAGTTTGGCTGCGGTGAGTTGTTGATATTCGTAAACGGCAAGAAGTGTCAGCAACAGAGTCAGTGAGTAAAACCACCAACTGCCGGCTAATATTGCTCCAACGATGAGTGCAATATAAACGATGCCCGATAATGAGCGTTTTATGATATTATTCATATAATTGTGATTTCTGTTTGTTGTTGTGCAAAAGTAAGCAATAAACTTTGAAGTGCAAAATCACTTTCAAAAGCCAAATTGTTTTATGGTGTAAAAAGGTCTCAAATGCAGTTTAGAGAAATAATTCGCCTTATATCAAAATTTTTGTGACATAAGTTTCGTTTGTGGTGACTTTGACAATGTAGACGCCATGAGTCAAGCTGTTTTGATTGACTTTGCGACCCGATGTGTCATACACTTCAACAATAGGAGAGTTATGACCGGGGCATCTGACGTGAATGGCATTATTTAAGACTTCGATATATGGGACATTACGTGTCGGTGAAAAGACCGACAGATTGTTGAGCACATATTCGAGACCAGCCAAGGCGTCAATGGCGCCGGCTCCCCAACGAGGATCGCTTATGTCTGTGATATCTGAGGTTCGAGCAGTTTTAACAGCTATTTCTCGTAATTGCCGAGCGGTTAGGGTCGGGTCTGCTTCGAGCCAGCAGGCAAAAATGCCGGCGACAGCCGGTGCAGCCATAGATGTGCCACACTCCGAATACCAGCGATATGTGTTACCTATATCATCTGTTGTCATTGCACATATCGTGGAGTTTTCGTGCGCATTGTAATATGCTGAGTTCATTGCCGATACAACATAGTTGCCGGGGGCACAAATGTGGGGTAGGGGTGTGCCGTCAAAAGTTGTGCCATAGCTGCTCCAGCCGGCAACGTTGCCTATGGTGAAATCATATATTTGGGGGCTGCCGCCCAAGACAGGTATTGTATTCCGCGAGTTGTATGCGCCCACGGCTGTGACATTGTCGGCACAACAAAGGTTTGACACCCAACCATGTGTTTGAGGCTTTGTGCATTGGGCGACACCACTGGGATGGAAAAATGAATTGTGCCCATCAATATAACTGTCAATGCTGACACCTTGTGTGGCTCTTACACGAATGGCACAGTAATAGCGTGACCAACCTTGTGGTCGTGCTTCGGCAGATGTTATATCATACGATACCGCAATATTGTAGCGATTGTTTGACGAGTTTAAGCCTCCTGAAAAATTAATTTGATAGTCAGAGAATGCTTTGTCAAGAGATGCATCGGCTGTTGTCGGATTGTCTTTGCCTATTGTTATGCTAAAATCGCGATTGTCGCCTCCATACCATGGCGATTCGTAAATAAAAGTCTGTTGGATATGGTCATAAACGGCGATGGAAACTTCAAACGGCGCATCGGTGGTACTCCACATATCATTTAATCCGCTAACATGCATACCATTCCAAGAACGGGTATTATCCACGAAATTGCCAACAGGTGTCACCGAGCCATCAAAAGTGTGGTGGAAATACACATTGTTACGACCAAAATTGCCGGCAGAGAAACATATTGGAATTTCTTGCGCCAACAATGATAGATAGCGACATAATATATCGGAACCGTCATGAGGTCCGCAAAAAGAACCTATCGACAAATTTACTACTGCCGGCATATTGTGAAGTTTTGCATAATCCAATACGTCCTCAATGCCGCATAGTATAGAGGCATCATATAGGTCGCTGGTTGTGGCAACAATTGCGGCATCGGGTGCCATGCCATAGTATGGATTGTTTTTGTATCCGCCAGCCATAATATTTGCAACATGCGTGGCGTGCGTCTCAGTGTTACGATCTGCTTCTATTGATGATAATCTCTCGGGTGAGTCATAAACATTCCTAATGCCGTCGCTCAGATGATAATCGACCATTTCTGCCACTCTGCCGTTAAATGCGATATGATGAGGGTCAAAACCTATGTCGCAAAATCCGGTGACAACACCGCGCCCGGTATATCCTATGATATTTGTGTTTTCACGCGCATGGTTATGTACCTGTGGAATGTGAGAAAATTCGCGAGAGCAATCAGAAAGGGCAAGAGAACGACACGCTGATGCTGTGCTGATACCATCAATATTTTCTAATTTGTCGATCGCATTTATCGGGACACATGTGATGACAAAATTAGCTCGTCGGCGCAATATTATGCAGTCAAGATCACTGAGTTGATCTATGACCTTGTCATTGTTGATTTCAATGACACAAGGTATGTATTTGGCACCCTCATCTATTGAACGGGACGAGTGAGGCTTAGTCACTCGTTGGCGAGATAAACTTGCCTGAGAGCGAGCATCAAAAACTCCGGCAGATGCTTTTAAAGCCACAACCACCGCACACGTGGCAAACAGCAACGTTGTGCGGCGGTTGAAGCCTTTTGATAGGCGGATGTTCATTTAGTGGCGCAATGTTTTTAACGTACCATGATACGTTCGGTGAAGTTATGGTTCGTTGCCGAAATCAGGTAGACGCCTTTTGTTAACGATGAGAGATCCACGGTTGCTGTGTTACCTTGTTCGGTCACTGTTTTAACAGCTTGCCCCGACATATTGTAGACGGTGACATTCAGACCCTTTGCATCGGGAACAAATACTTCGTAAACGTTTGTGCCACGACTTGTGATGAGTGGTTTGGCGGCGTCAATTTTGATGTCGTTAACACCGGCATTCAGCACATATTTAATTCCTTCATAAGCATCAATACCGCCATATCCCCATGCTGTATTGTTGTCACTCATGCTTTCTTCGGGACGTTTTGCCGTTGCTTCAAATACTTTTAATACGTCTTCATATTTGAGGGTGGGGTCGGCTTGAAGCCATAAAGCGACGATACCGGCAGCAATGGGGCTTGCCATTGAAGTGCCTTGCTCGGCAGCCCAATAGTGAGCGCGATTATTATAGTTGTATAGAGCAGAGATGTCGCTGCTTGAAAGTCCGGCTGCATCGTAGTAGTATTTTGAATACGATGATATTACCGGTGCACCGGGAGCGCAAATTTGAGGCAGTGATCTTCCGTCTGCCAGCACACCATAACTTGAAAAACTGCAAATATGATTTTTACTGATGCCTGCACCATCATTGTATCCATAGACTGAGCGTGACATTGTTCCCCATCGCGGAAGGGTGGCATAGGCACCTACCGCAAAAACGCCTTTGGCTGTCGCAATGTTGTTGATAGACATATCGGAAGTCGGATTTGACCAACCTTCAACATTACGACCGGACAGAAATCCGTTTTGCGAGTTGTTTGCAAGGTCTATGCGTTGACCTGCAACGCCTTCGATGATAATACCCGATATAAGGTTGCCCGAGGCATTTGTTGTCGTGTTATAGAACAGAGAGTATGATACCGTGCAGTTAAAACGATTGTTTGTCGCTGTATTCTGAGATGTCGCAGCCTGAATATAGCTGGCAGAGAAAGCATTGTCAAAGGCGTCGTTGTGTATATAGCCTGACTGAGTATATTCCTTTGTCGCAAGTACAGTGGTGCTTTCAGCTGTCTGGGGTAGTTCATATTCGTAAGCAATGGTGTTTGTCGACATATTGAAAATCACAAACTTTACCTTAAAGTTACGTGAATCAGCCGACCATATATCCATTGTGCCGGTGGCGCCATTGTTAATACCAAAGAACGTGCGTAAAACATTGTCTGACGATGTGAATGTTTTAGACATTGTACTTCCGCTATCACCATTGTTTCCGGCAGATACAAATATGATGGCGTCTTTGGCGCAATTTGATAAGAATTGACCACGAGCGTCAGAGCCGTCACGCGGACCTATCAGCGAACCAATCGACAGATTAACTACTGCCGGTTGACCGGCATCTTTGGCATAGTTTACGATTTTAGCGACAGCACCTGAAATATTGGCTTCGTAAAGCGAACCGCACCCGACAACGAGGTCGGCTTCGGGAGCTATGCCATAATACGGATTTTTGCGAGAACCGGTGAGGGTTGCCGTATTTGCAGTTTCACTGGTGAGGTATGCATATGAGCCGGTAAGACCATCGGCGGGTTTTGCCACTCTGTTAAATGAACCTGCCATACAACCGAGAGTATGCGTGCCATGTGTTTGACTTTTTGAATCAGTGGTGAATGAGGCAATTCTCTCGGGTGAGGTGTATGCAATGGACCCTCCTGAGTTGCCGTTAAAGTGATAGAGGGCTTTGATGCGCGTTGTGGACAAGTCTGTCGTCATAAAGTTGATGTGATTGGGATCGACACCGGTGTCAAATATTCCACAAATAACGCCCTTGCCTTTATATGTTTGATTAAGGTCTGTGCCATTATGTACGCTTGTTACATT
This sequence comes from bacterium, assembly GCA_963600695.1. Taxonomy (GTDB): domain Bacteria; phylum Bacteroidota; class Bacteroidia; order Bacteroidales; family Muribaculaceae; genus CAG-873. The sequence goes on along the minus strand of CAVCBR010000014.1, from coordinate 13,644 downwards.
TGTGGCGGTTCGGGCATTGCTAAGGCATGGTTGGCATTTTTCGCCAAATGACATGTGCGTGATTAGCTCGGTGTCGGCAAGTTCGAGCATATCATTCATTGTCCCTCTAACGAGAGCAACGTTTCCGGCAACGGCAATTACTTCCATACCTGAGTCGGCGAGGTCGGCAACAGTGGTACCGGGAGCCAGAATAACATAAGCACCGGCATCTACTTGACCACGACTGTTCGGTATCAGAGAAAATGGGGCATCAGCGGGTATTGCAGAAACTTTTCCCGGATTACGAACTATCGTCAGATAACTGTCGGCTATCATTTGTGAATTTGCGTCAAGCTTTGTGTTTGCAGAGACAGACACTGCCACTGCTAAAAGCGAAACGGAAAAGCAAAGTCGTTTCATATATTTGTAATTTGTTAGTTAAATACAAGCGATATTAATATGGCTGTTCATGCTTTTATACAAGGAAACCAATTCGATGTCTGCAAAGTTAGACAAAAAAAGCGAAAATATAGATTTCTTGGTGAAATTTGCGATGTTTTAACTCTTAAATGTGACATTTTTGCGTGAGCATAGATAAATTATCGTAATTTTAGACAATTTGTGATGGTTTTGGGCATAGTAGCCTTTGTTGATTGGAGCGTTTTTGCTAAATTTGCACATCTTTATAATCACGACTCAATATAAGTTTACGGCTATCTAAAAGAGAAGCAATCTTATTGAGTGTTTTGGTATAATGAAATCGTATCAGTTATGTTAAAAAACTTCTTTATAGCGTTTTTAGGGACTCTCGCTGCTTTGTGGGTGTCATTCTTTATTTTTGTTGTAGGCTTTGTGTTGTTACTGGTCGTTTCTATCGGTAGTGGTCTTGGTAGCGTAAATATTCAAGAGCATAGTATTTTATGGCTTGACCTGCATGGCTCTATTTCAGAGCGTGAGTCTATACCAAACGTGAGCGAGATTTTAGGTAGTGGCTATGACAATACGGTGCCATCGCTTAGTGATATGATTAACGCAGTGAGTCTTGCGGCTGATGACGATAAGATTGATGGAATTTTTATTGACTGTGGTGATGCAGAGCTTGGCTATGCGTCGCGTTATGAGTTGATGAAGGCTATTGATAAATTTAAGAAATCAGGTAAATGGGTATATGCCTATGGCGATACATATAGTCAGGGGGACTATTTTGTTGCTACAACAGCAACACGTATTTTTGCCAATCCGTCAGGATCGGTAGATGTTCATGGCATTGCGTCAACCATTCCTTTCTTTAAGACGGCTCTTGATAAAATCGGTGTAGACGTTCAAGTGTTTAAAGTCGGTACATTTAAGAGTGCTGTCGAGCCGTACTTGTTGACAGAAATGTCAGAGCCGTCACGTTTGCAAACAGCGACATACCTCGACTCGATATGGAATAATGTGTCAGGTGTCATTGCTGCTAATCGTGGCGTCGGCGACGCAGATGTTGCTATGTGGGCAGATAGTATGATTGTTACGCGACAATCTGCTGAACTAATAGATAACAAGATAGTTGATGAGATTTGTTATCGCCGTGAGGTCGAAGCAAAAATGCGTGAATTGACAAATCTTGACGAAGACGAAGATTTAAGGCTTGTGACGGCGGCAGACTATATGGCATATTGCTCGATGAAAGGCAACAAAAACACATCAAATATCAATAACCCTCATATAGCACTTTTGTATGCCGTTGGTGACATTGTTGATACCGGAACCGATGGCATCGTGGCGTCAGATATGGTGCCATTGATAATAGAACTTGCCGATGATGAGAATGTTAAAGGTCTCGTTATGCGTGTAAATTCGCCCGGAGGCAGTGCTTATGCCTCAGAACAAATTTGGGATGCTCTCCAATATTTTAAATCAAAAGGCAAACCGTTTTATGTCTCTATGGGTGATTATGCAGCGTCAGGAGGATATTATATTTCCTCCGGAGCAGATGTGATTTTTGCCGATACTGAGACCCTCACGGGATCAATTGGTATTTTTGGGCTTATTCCTTGCGCCAAACAATTGTTTAATAATCATCTCGGGATATCATTCTCCACTGTGTCGACAAATACAAATGCGGCATTTCCTCAAATTGTTGCTCCGATGACAGACTATCAATATGCCTCGATGCAAAAGAGCGTTGAGAATGGTTATGCACTGTTCACAAAACGGGTGGCAGAGGGTCGCAATATGGATATTAATGATGTTTTGCAAATTGCCGAAGGTCGTGTATGGGACGGAGGCACGGCTTTAACCATCGGGCTTGTAGATCAAATAGGCACTCTTGAAGATGCGCTTTCAACTATGGCACAAAAGACCGGGTTAGATCGCAGAGATGTTATAGACTATCCGATGATTCAACTGACTCCGCTTGAAATGTTGTTGCTTGGCTCATCGATGGAGGCAAACAGTGGCAAACCATTGGCAGATGACACGATTATCACCAAAATTGACGGACTCACACCCAACGAGGTGCGCGAATATATCAAGGTTCTGGAACGATTGACAAAATTCTCCCATATCCAAGCACGTATGGAGGACGTCAAATTATATTAATTTGAATGTTGTCACCGCTGATGAAATAATTGCTTATCTCACGTAATAACAAATCCTCAAAACGACAACTCAATGACTAAAAAACGCCATTCTACAGCCGCAAAACTGATATTGTTGCCATTATCAAAAATTTATGGTATGGTAACGACTGTGCGCAATTGGTTGTTTGATTTGGGTGTCATTAAACAACGGGAGTTTGATGTGCCTGTTGTGTCTGTCGGTAATATTTCGGTTGGCGGCACAGGCAAGACACCTCACACTGAATATTTGATAGAAGCTTTGCGCAGTGAATATAAAATAGCTGTTCTCAGCCGAGGATACAAGCGTGCTACACATGGATTTGTCCTTGCCACAGACCATTCGACGCCACGTGATATAGGCGATGAAGCTTATCAGGTATATCATAAATTTGGAGGTAATATTACCGTGGCAGTATGTGAAAAAAGAGTCGAAGGTATTGAACGTCTGATGCAGATAGATTCAGGTATATCGCTTATTATTCTTGATGATGCTTTTCAACATCGATATGTTAAGCCTTTGGTGTCAATACTGCTTACAGAGTATCGCCGACCGTTCTTCGATGATGATATTTTGCCATACGGACGTCTGCGCGAATCAACAAAGGCGGTGTCGCGTGCAGATATTGTCGTTGTGACAAAATGTCCCGCCACGGTAACACCACTTGATTTCCGTCTCTTTGAGAAAACTCTCAACTTGATACCGGCGCAAGGATTGTTTTTCTCACGGTTTTGCTACGAACCTCTGCGCCCGGTGTTCCCGGAAGGTGACAGAGATGTGCCGAGGATAGATAAACTCAGTGGCAACGATCGTATATTGGCGGTTTGTGGCATTGGTAATCCTCGTCCATTTGTGCGTTATCTGAAAAGTTTCAAACCACGGGTACGCGTTAACGTATTTGCCGATCATCACGAGTTTACGCGCAAGGATATGGCATTGCTCTTGTCTCGCTTTAATGGAATGAACGGTGTTCAACGAGTGATTGTCACGACTGAAAAAGATGCCGTGCGCATGGTAAATAATCCTTATTTTCCACAGGAATTGAAATCGCATATTTACTATCTTCCGGTGCGCGTTGACTTTATGCGTGAGACGGCTGTGTCATTTGGCGATATGGTGATGAGAATGATCAGCGAGCGTAAAAACAATTATTGACAAACAATATTTATTATTTAATAATATAAAAATCATTATGTTAGAAAAAATTAAACAAACCGCCGATTTTTTGCGCGGACAAGTAAAAGACATGCCCAAGTTGGCAATCATTCTCGGTTCGGGTCTTGGAAATCTCGGTGATTATATCGAAGACAAACAAGTCATAGCATACAAAGATATTCCTAACTTCCCGGTTTCGACAGTTGAAGGGCACAGTGGCAATCTGATTTTCGGTACGTTCAGCGGTCGCCGAGTTATGGCAATGCAAGGACGTTTCCATTACTATGAGGGTTATGATATGAAACAGGTAACATTCCCTGTGCGCGTGATGAAAGCCCTCGGTATCGAAACAATTTTTGTGTCTAACGCTGCCGGTGGTATGAACAAAGACTTCAAAGTCGGAGATGTGATGATAATCACAGACCATATCAACCTTTTCCCGGAAAACCCATTGCGAGGCAAAAACTATAATGAACTTGGCACACGTTTCCCCGCTATGACCGAAGCCTATGATCATTCATTGGTCGCTTTGGCAGATGCTATTGCTGCTGAAAAAGGTATGCGCATCATGCATGGCGTTTATGTAGGCACAACAGGTCCGACATTTGAAACTCCGGCTGAGTACGAATACTTCCGTGTTATCGGTGGTGATGCCGTGGGTATGTCAACCGTACCTGAGGTCATCGTTGCCAACCATGCAGGTATGAAAGTGTTTGGCGTATCGGTCATCACAGACCTTGGCGGTAAGGATATCAAACAAGTGCCTACGCACGAAGAAGTACAACAAGCCGCTGTCAATGCTCAACCGACGATGCTCGCACTTATCAGCGAACTTGTGGCACGCATTTAATAGTATGATGTTATAGCGAATGGTTGTGTCACCGATGTGACACAACCTCGCTTATATTTAATCCGGTTATAAGATTATGTTCCGAAAATTTTCAGCTCTTATTGTCACGGCAATGTTTGTTTATGAAATTGGTCTCAGCCAAAATCCTGAGAATACGAGTAATGTAAATACTTCGACCATTCCCGAACGACCTGAACTGAATGTTGTCGGCAAACCGGATGTCAATAAACCGGCGACGACCAAGCCTGATATTAACCTTCCTGACACAATCGTATCATTGACAGGAGCAAAAGTGGGAACATCGGACCAAGATAATCGAACAGACTCAATAATAAGAAGCAGACATCTGCCCGAGCCATATCGCAGTTCGTGGCATGTGCCAATATACCCAAACGCTACATTTATAGGTTGGGATACAGGAATGGTGTCTGCTTTTGGCGCGAGTAACTCGTTGAGTGGTCTTATGGGTGTCGAAACCGGAGGCTTGGCATTGACCCAAAATTTTGGCAGGTTGACACTCGGCGTATATGGCGTTGCTGAAAAATATGGGTGGTACAACAATCTCTCAACAACTTGGGGCTTTGGTGGAACAATGTCAGTAACTTTGAACGATCACTTGTCGCTACATGCATTCGGTTCATACCAAACGCCGGTGCGAGGCGTTATGCCGGCAATGGTGCCATATATGTCAACATCGACATTCGGTGGCTTTATGCGGTGGAAATCATCGGGTATCTTTGGTATTGACGTTGGAGCGCAATCTCAATATAATCCCTCATTGCGACATTGGCAAACGGCACCCATTGTGCGTCCGTTTGTCGAAATATCTCCCGGCAACCGATTAGGCATAGACGTTGGCGGTATTTTATATCAAATTTTTGAAAGTGCCAATGGCTATGGCGTTCATAACCCCACGATAGCACCTGATGTTCCGCGTCTTATTGTGCGTTGAAATTATACCTACATTAAGACTGTTACATTTTTTTATTGTCAGCTCATTTAAAAACAATCAATCCAATCACACATTAATCATTAGTTTATGTCAGAAAAACAAACCGAAATATCTCAACTTGGTGAATTTGGTCTTATTAAGCACCTAACGAACGATTTACACCTAAAAAATGCGTCAACAATAAAGGGTGTAGGTGATGATGCCGCTGTTTTGTCATATCCCGATAAACGAGTCTTGGTTACGACCGATTTGCTACTTGAAGGAGTACATTTTGATCTGACATATGTGCCATTGAAACACCTTGGCTATAAAGCGGTTGCGGTTAATCTTTCTGATATATATGCTATGAATGGTACGCCGCGACAAATAACAGTATCACTGGGCATTTCGAGTCGCTTTACGGTCGAGCACATAGAGACTCTCTATGAGGGAATGCGTCTGGCGTGTGAAGTGTATGGCGTTGACCTTGTGGGAGGGGATACGACATCTTCGCGCCAGGGACTTGTGATTTCCATTACATGTATAGGAGATGCCGATGAGGGAAAAATCGTTTATCGAAATGGAGCTAAAGACACGGATTTGATATGTGTGAGCGGAGACCTTGGCGCAGCATATATGGGCTTGCAAGTCTTGGAACGTGAAAAAACGGCATCTGCCGGCAGACGAGATTTTGTGCCTGATTTTAAAGGCAAAGAATACCTCGTAGAGCGACAACTGAAACCCGAGCCACGTCGAGATATCATCGAGGCATTGCACAACGCCGGTATACTCCCAACCGCAATGATGGATATTTCAGATGGCTTATCATCAGAATTGTTACACATTTGTGATGACTCGCACACCGGCTGTCGTATTTACGAAGATCGCATCCCGATAGATTATCAAACGGCAGTTATGGCTGAAGAAATTAATATGAATCTTGTGACGGCTGCATTGAATGGAGGAGAGGACTATGAATTGTTGTTCACGGTGCCATTGACAGACCACGATAAGGTGTCTAAAATCAAAGGTGTTCATATCATAGGTCACATAACACGTCAAGAACTCGGGTGCGCGATGATTACTCGCGATGGAGACTCTGAGATTACGATAACTGCGCAAGGGTGGAACCCACTCGCAAAGAAAGATTAAGATATAATCTTATATGGCTTACGTGAGTAATAGTTTGATATAACTTTCTGCTAATAGTTGCTTATGTTGTACACCCACTGTATATTGTTGAAAACGATATATAGTTGCTTGTCTCCATTTCGTTTGGTTAGCATATACATAGTGCCATAGTCTCCATCTTGATCACGGAATTTAAATTCCACACGATAGTCTCCATCTCTGTCATACCGACCATCAACATAATCATATATCTTATAAATCTGCACTTCTTGTGAATAGATAGTGATCTTATCGTTGTCGGTATTGATATTGATGACAACGTTGCATGTTTTCCAATCAGACCATTTGTTCCAACGATGATAGCGGTCATTATATGTGCATAGAGCAAGTCCGTCGGTTTGAATATCCCAATTCTCGGCTTTGACGCTGATACAGCCGATAATTATCGCTAAGACGGTAAGAAAAAGATGTAATCGTTTCATTTGTTTGTATAAGTTTTGAACGTGAGTATTTAATGTCATTTCTTTCGAATACCATTATGACTCAAAACGTAAACAAACAAAATGAATAAAAATAAGAGAGCGCACCATGATTAATGATACGCCCTCCGGTTATAGTTGCTTGTATCTATGCTATTTTGACAGTTTCTTGAATTGGAACGGGCAGTTGCGCAAATATGGGTATCCTTTGTTTGAGTTATTGCTGTCGATAATCCACGTGTTGGTGAAGTCAAAATTTTTGAATGTTGAGGCTATCCCTTTGTCTCCTTCTTTGAATTCATCTGCACACCAACCCTTGCCGGAATCTTTAAGATAGTATAGATTGTGGTGGTAAAATATGCCACCGTCCTTATGCGTGCCTACGCAACCGTTACCATGACTGACTTTGCCGACATTTATGCAGTTTTGAATTTCGCCATAGTGATCAATATAGCCGAGAATGCCACCATTGTCATCTTTTTGGTCAGAAGGCACAGCTCCCATGTTGTAGCAATTGTGGAGCATATAATGAGTATCGTCTGATGGCGACCCTTGTTCTTGGTAGCCCAACAGACCGCCAACATGAGACTTCTCGGTATCGCTTGATATTTCGCCAAAGTTGCAACTGTATGACAGTTCCATATTGCGTTCGGTATTTACTCCGCTTGCATCATTAGTGCCCATGCGACCGGCGATGCCGCCGACCATGACGTCATTACCGCTACCTTTGATATTTCCGTGGTTGGCACAATACATCACCACGGCAAGAGTACAGTTGTAGTGTCCGATAATACCGCCGACATTGCCGCCTCCGCTATTGGAGACATTGCCATAGTTGGCACAATAGCTTATTTTATGCATTTTGTAATAGAATTTGCCATCATATAGGCTTGCAATCAGACCGCCTGTATTTCCGCTGCCGGTAATATTTCCGGTGTTAACGGTATTGGCAAGCGCAAATTCGCTATTAGAGTTGATATACTCCACATATCCGAATATGCCACCGGTATTGTTAGAACCTTCAATGTCAACATAGTTTATGAGATTTTCAAAGTAATCAGCCGAGGAAAATTTCATATATCCGACAATGCCGGCGGTGCACGAAGATACTTTGTTGGTAATCTTCTGAGAATTGTTAAAGCAGTTATAGAGTCGCCCCGAACTTCCGTTCACCATCATACCGATGATGCCACCTACGTTTTGCGAGCCGATTAATGTGCCCGTAAAACAAATGTCTTTCAGCACAGAGTTCTCTGCCGTACCGACGATGCCGCCTACGCATGTGGCGTCGGTTCCATCGCCGACGGTACCGGCAAACGAACTTTCAAATGATGATGCGGCAGGGATGCCATCATAATCCCGGAGTTTTTTATCCAAATGAGCGCTGCCCATAATCGTGCTGCTTTTGGCATATCCGACAATACCACCGATGCTTTGTGAACCACTTATGTGCATTGAGTTTGAAAGAACAAATGCTTCAGAGTTCAACGTCGTTGATTCGAGAATACCACAAATGCCACCGACGTTGGCATCTGTACAAGACACACCGGTATTGATATAGAATTTACTGCCCGGAAATTTGGTGTCGTATAATCTGCCGGCAAAACCACCAACATTGCTAATGCCGGTTACTTTAACAAGGGCATTGTCGGTTTGCTTGACTGATGATGTTTTGTCCGACCCCTCAAATTTGATATTGAATTTGTTGCCGTTCACGTTGCCAAAAAATCCGCCCACGCAGTCCTTGCCGCTTGCGACAGAACTGAATACACATTTTTCCATTATGATGTCTGTCGACAGGTTGGCATATCCCACCATACCGCCGACATTGTTGCCACCATATATGGGTGCGTTTATAGAGATGTTCTTAACCGAGCAAGATGCAACACTATTTAGCGATCCGAAAAGCCCGCCGACATTGTGCCCATCGGCAGATACGGCTTTAACAGAGCCATCTTCGGCTTGCACGGAGTGTAAGAATGTGATGTCTTCCACCTCGACAACCGAACCATTTTCGACATATCCTACCAAACCACCGGCATTGTCTGCTGTGGCTAAGACTGAGAATGGCGAGTAATATTGCTTTATGTTCCCGAGTTTGTCAGTCTCTGATTTGCGATTGGCAAAGTTCTTAATAGTTAAGGTGCCATTGTTGTGTCTTCCGATGATACCACCGACAGAGTTTTCGCCTTGCACAAACGCCGTGAGATTACAATCGATAAAAGTTATGTCACCGGTAGCATAGCCTATAAATCCGCCTATGTTTGTGTGATTGTTTGAATTTATAGAACCTTCAACGCTAACGTTTGTGATGGTAACATCTCCTGACGATTTGCCTGCCAAAGCACCGCCATTATTATGTATGCCTTGCATTAGAGCATTGATTGTGAGATCGTGAATTGTTGTACCGGGCAACAACTCTTTAAATAAACCGATATTTGAGTCATTGCCCTCTGTGGCACTGCCGGTATATGGCACGTTGATGGTGTTGCCACCGCCGTCATAGTTGCCGGCAAATGATTCGCAAGCATGATATGTGCCCATAATTATTTGACTGCGAGGGGGTACGTCAAAACTTGCCGTCTGCTCAAAGAAGAGTCCGAAGCCATTTGAGTTACCTTCTTCGTAAAGACCCATTTCAAATTCTTCAAAATCGCTTTTTGACGAAATTTTATAGGGGCTCTCTTGAGTGCCATGACCACGTAATTTGAATTTTCCCTCGCGCAAGGCGATCTCCTCAACCACCATTTTGAAAATTTTGAAATACATGCGAGGTCCGATTGTCGTGCCGTCAGAACTTATGGCTATAGCGTCATATTCGCCATCCGGTAATGTATTGTGATTGGGAATATACATTGTGAAGATGGACTTATCATTATTATTTTTTACTTTCAAGTCAAATTTATATAACTTGTTATCGCTATGTGAATGCAGTATGATGCGATAATTTTCGCCGGCTTCGCTAAGTCGCCATTTAAGTAGTTCGGAGGCAAACGAACTGAGTTTGAAACCTTCGACCTCTTCGACTTTATTGTCAGTGACCGGTGGATTGTCATCGTCTGAGCAACCATACCACACAGGCATTGCCAACGTGAGCAGTAATACTAATATAAAGTGTTTTGTTTTCATATTTTATGGAGTGTTATTTTTTTTGTTATTGTATGGGTGCTTCCATTTCGGAATGATAGGGTATTGGGAAGAAACCCGATTTGTCTGTTATCTGCCACAACGGAGTCGAGCCTGAGAGATTTAGGGCTTTTTCAAAAAATGTTTTGTCGTGAAGATCTTCGAGAGTTACAGAAGTGGCGTTGGTATAGTAAGGAAGAACAGCATACGTGCCACCTGAGTAGTAGAAGTTGTCTGAATATGTGACAAATGACCCATAATGTGCAGCAATGGGGCTGAACCAGTTGTTGCCTATTGAAACGTTACGCACAATGACGGAGCGAGAGTCAGCCTCGCCGGTTATGCCTCCGGCATGCTCCTTGTGAATATTGCCGTCGAGATTACCGACGTTTAGACAATCTGTGAGTTCGCAGTTTTGTTGAGTGTATCCCAAAATGCCGCCTACATAGTCAGATGTTGTCGTCTTTATTGTACCAAGGTTTGTGCATTGGTTGACGACAATGGCGTTGACTTCAAAATTTGTGGCACATTCGACAATGGCATTTGCTCCGCCAACGAAAGTCAGTATTGAAGCCATAACTCCGGCAGCCACGGCAGTCGTTGTTCCGGCAGTAGCAAAACTTGAAACTATACTTGCGACCGATCCAACAATTATACATGTGCCGGCGATTGATTTTTGCACAATTTCTTTGATCTCCTGACGATGTTCCAATTCGCCGACACGTTCTTCGCGAGTTCGATTTAAATTGTAGTTGATAATGGAATTGTTGTCGTCAGATGCCTGATAAAAATCCATGGCTTTATTAAAATTGTCAAAGTATCCGGTTATGGCAGAACCACTGATACCTTGTGGCAGCTTAGTGGCATCAAAAGCGTAAGAGTCCTGAATGGATTTTATCGTAGCTTTCACATCATTATCGATGGCTGTTGCCTTGGTGTTGAGGTTTACATTGATTTCATTCAGATCTTCTTCGGTGAAAATATCATAAAGGCTCATCGAATATGTCACAGCATCATAAGCCACCATTGCCCAATCAAGAGTGGCTTCTCCGACATGTAAGACGTGGAAAAATTTTTTGAACGCCGCTGCATTTTTGACTACGTTTTGCGTTATCGCTTCTCCGGTGACTGATATAATGGGACCGGCAAAAACCATGACACATTCGGCAGCTCCTATGACGCAACCGGCAATATCCATGCCGCTCCACTCACGAGCATCGCCTGCTTCGCCGATAATACCGCCGGTGGCGCGAGTTCCGTTATTGTTTACCAATCCGGTGTTAAGGCAGTAGTTTGCGACTGTGTTGTTGCCAACCCAACCGGCAATACCTCCGGCATATTTTGAAGTTACAGCAACTTCGCCATAGTTCTGGCAACCATATAGTGCTCCCCATGTGGTTTTGCCGACAACGCCTGCTGCCGATTCGGCAGAGGTTGATGTAACGGTGCCTTGGTTTATGACATTATGAAGTACGGTTATCGAGGTGTTACCGACAATGCCGCCCAGGGTGCATTGATTGTCAGTGGCTGTAATGGTACCTTTATTATATACGGCAAACGCTCCAAATTGAGCCTCGCCACAAATGCCACCGACAGATGTGCGTCCCGAGATGTTGCCTGTGTTACCACAGTTCTTTACCAATGAGTTGTTGTATAGCAATTCGCCATCATAACTGCTGTCATCATTGCCGATGCGTGTGCTGCCGACAATGCCGCCTACACCTACCGCACCGGTGATGTTGCCGTTGTTTTGAGATGAATAGATAAATGACACACCGGTGCCACCGGCTATACCGCCTGTACCATAGCCGCCATTGTCCATTGTCCCGGTCATGGCGCTTGTGCCACCTTTGATGACTGCATTATTTTTACACCCAATGACCATTAGTGAGTCTACCGAGCCGACAATGCCTCCGGCGCCGGTGTATCGAGCTTCGATATGACCTTTGTTTTCGCATGCCAAGACCTGGGTCATCGAGTACAGCGAACCGGCGCCGACAATACCTCCCACGGCATAATCTCCCGATACGCGAGTGCCGGCATTGTAACAGCTGTCAACAGACAAAAAGCCCGTGCAGTCAACAACGCCAACCATACCTCCGACACCGGCACTGCCTTCGGGGGCTGTAACCGAGCCACCATCTACGACGCAGCCGTGTAGTGAAGAACAGCCACGAATGTCGCCCGGCGAGGTCGTGCCACCAACGATGGCTCCCACGGCATAGTTGCCGGTGATGTCAGGATTTGAAATAATAACATTCTTGATTGTCGCTTGGTCCACAAAACCGAACAGACCTATGCCGGGAGAGTGAGGACGATCTATCCAGAGCCCTTGGATTTTATAATTTTGTCCGTCAAAGACACCGCGAAAGGGGTTCTCGGGAATACTGCCTATCGGCAACCAACCATAGTGACGATCTGATGAAGTGCAAATATCTTTCATTCGTATGTTGGTCTCCATACGAAAATGCGTGTCTTTCGTCAGATTTTTATTATTGTCGTCATTGTTTGTGTAGTCGCGAAGTCGCCATAGGTGCTCGGCACTCGATATGATATACGGGTCGTCCTCAGAGCCTTCGCCAACGAGATTCATTTCGGGATCGTACGCATCTATAACAATGGCTGTGTGAGCCTCGGCAGATATGCGCACGCGACAGCCCAAACCATAATCTACCCATGTGGTGTCAGATTCGGCTCCCACAACGGGCACTTCGAGTGCCAATAGACGATATACTCCTGACTTCAATCCTGTGTCAAGCGTAAGTAAAGATTTGCCATTAGTGCGAATGTGACTGCCGGAGCGCCGAAATATTGTGCCGTCTTCGGCTTTGATTATACATTCAAAATCAATGCCGTTAAAGCCATTCATCTCAGCACCTAAGGTAATCTGTCTCTGAGTGCCGATATAAGCATCTGTGGGCATAGGTTTGTTTGGCTCATTTGTGTCGTCACACGAAAACATCGCCACAGCTATGCACGCCGAAAGAATCAGATATTTTGATCTTTTGAATAATGAGGCACATAGATTAGACTTGTCTATGAGAGAGGGAATATTTGATTTTCTCATCAGAAGATTTTGTAAGATAGAAGATAGTGTGAAAATATTTGACAAATTTAAGGAATGAGTGACAAAAAAACAATAATTGTTGGCTAAATTTAAGGATATTTTACAATCGATGCTCCGGTGAACAATATTTACCGTAAATAAAAAGGAGCATCATCACGATGCTCCGATAGTAGTGACTCGTATAGGATTCAAACCTATAACCTTCTGATCCGTAGTCAGATGCTCTATTCAATTGAGCTAACGAGCCAAAAGCAAATGGAGATTAAATTTGTGACTCGTATAGGATTCAAACCTATAACCTTCTGATCCGTAGTCAGATGCTCTA
>CAVCBR010000013.1:0-39099 GCA_963600695.1 bacterium | reverse complement strand
GCCTTAGTAGCTACTTCCTTTTTTATTTTTCCCAATTTTATTTAGGACAATATTGGTGATTTCATGAAAATATGCTAACTTTGCGGTGAATACTCGCACGCATGAAGCCCGCGACAAGTGGGTGGGTGTGGGTTTTTCTTTCCCGACAAGAGCGTCGGACAAAAATATTTTTATTAGAGCGTTTATTGACGCTTATTCTTGATGGTAAGAAACTTCGCACATTTCTATATCGGAATCAAGAATATGGCAGCAATAAGACGTCCGTGGTTTGTATTACCATGAGCTGATGTGCGCCACACCGCGATGCGGAAGGCGTCCATCGCCATTGTGTGTACATAATTGCGTGGGCTTCTGCATGCTGCTTGTCCTGTTCCGAAAGGTTGTGCGAAGACCTCTTACCATAGAACAAGCCAAGGTAAAGGATTCCCACGCTCTTTTTGTATATGTCGGTCTTTATGGGGAGTCGGAAGGCCTTAAATAAATCAATGCGTATGAGAAAACATTTGTTTATTCTTTTGATGCTGACGTTGTGCTGCTTTGGTGTTCAAGGACAGAGATATGTCTTTTATAACGGTTCACACCCTACCGGCATCGATGTCAGCTCTGTGGACAGCATCACTTATTCGATGCCTGATAATGTTATCAAATTTGCCACAGGCAATCCCACGTCTATCGGCGACCACGAAATGACCGCCCGTTTCCAAACCAACAGCGACTTGATTTTTGTCAACACAAGTACGGCGCGCGGCGTATGTTACAGCAAGGATAATGCCACGCCAACGACCGCAGATAAGTATGTTAAGGTTGGCGTTTTTGCCACAGGACCATGGACGGCGACTCTGCTAAATCTTCTCGCCGGAACAAAATACTACTATCGTCCCTATGTTCGTTTGGGCAATGTCGTGCTCTATGGCAATGTTAAGAACTTCACCACCACCGGTGCTCCCGAAGAGCCGGAAGAGAGTTTTGAACCGGATTTTGTTGACCTCGGGCTAAGCGTCGATTGGGCGACATACAACGTGGGAACGGACAAGCCCGAAGGCTTTGGTAACTACTATGCCTGGGGTGAGACTGCACCCAAAGACACATATTCTGAGGCGACTTATAAACTCAGCGGCAAATATAATACAACAGATGGCAAAACAGTTCTTGACCCGGAAGACGATGCCGCGACCATTGCCTTTGGCGATGCTTGGCGCACGCCCACAAAAGAAGAAATGGACGAACTGGTAACGAAATGTGAGTGGATAGAAACCGAACTCAATGGCGTCAAGGGCTTCACTATTACGGGTCCGAGTGGGAACTCAATTTTTATCCCTATGAGCGGATATCGCGTTGACGGCGATATGGATACTAAGAAACATTACCTTGGAACCGCAACCGGCGAGGCAAAAACGGCTGCTTCTCTGCGGATTTTATTGCATAAATATTATAATAGTTATAAATCTATAGAGCGGAGGCTTCCGAGCATGGAGACAGTATCTCGATATGCGGGTGTTGCCATTCGTCCTGTTCACCCATAACAAATTTAACCATGGATAATACTAAACATTCAAATGTTGTCGACCGACCTATAACCTGTAGCGACAACGATAGTTTGGGTATGCGTGGTTACGCACAAGCTCTGTCACAATTCATACAATCGGCACAGACACCGATGACTATCGCCCTGCAAGGTGAATGGGGATCGGGTAAGACCTCGCTGATGAACAGCTTGCGAGCTATGCTATGTCGCAAAAAGAAAGATGGCTTTTACGATAAAGACGATAATGAAAAAGAGTTTTTGCCCGTATGGATCAACACGTGGCACTATTCGCTGATGAAGACACCACAGGAAGCTGTCTTCGATATACTTTGCGGTATAATTCGTCAGATCGCCGATTGTAATGAATCTTCTAATATTACGGAGCGCATTAAAGCCATCGGCGGATTTATGCAACGATTCGCCACATTCGGAGCGAAATTTGCCTTGGAAAAGATGAGAGTCAATGGCGATATATTAGATGAATTGAAAGGAGACAAGTCGAAAGACTCTACCATCAGTTCCTTGAAGAAGGAAATACAATTCCTTGTGAATGATGTGGTCAATCAATACAATAATAATAAAGAGCACAAATCACAAGAAAAGAACGGGCAGGTCAAAGGTTTTATTGTCTTTGTGGACGACCTTGACCGCATAGACCCGGCTCTCGCTGTGGAATTGCTCGAACTGTTGAAAAATCTCTTTGACATAGAACATTGCGTTTTTGTCCTCGCCATCGACTATGATGTTGTTATCAAGGGGCTTAAACCTAAATTCGGCGAATTTACCGAGGCAAATTCACACGAATTTCGTTCGTTCTTTGACAAGATAATCCAACTGCCGTTTACGATGCCTGTAGCTACGTATCAGGTGGAAAAGTTTATGAAACCTTCGCTGTGCTCGATCGGATTCTTTGACGAGCAAGAGTATGATCAAGCGACGTCAGAACAGATTGCCGATATAATAAGCTATTCGATAGGTTCTAATCCACGTTCGTTGAAAAGGCTCATCAACACATTGTCGCTGATATCTATCTTAACAGAAAGGAAAAGTGGTGTCAATGGTGTGAATGACCATAACGCCAAGTTGCTGAAATTTGCCATAGTATGTGTACAGATAGCCTATCCAAGCATATACAGTCGCCTGATTGCGTTCCACGACTTTACGGCATGGGACAACGCCACTGCCACACATCTGAAATTGCCGCCACTCACTGATGAGGAAAGTGACGAACTCACAACATTGGAAGAGTTTGACGAAGATTGGGAATTGACGCTATATCGCATGTGTAAGTGTGACCCATATCTCGGCAAGCGCTGTTTCAGCATATCACGCCTGTTGTCGGAAATCAGATCTTTGGCAGGCAATGCCGTGATTGAAGATGTTATGTCCGATCTGCTTCGCCTGTCAAATGTGACAAGCGTTCAATCAGTGGAAAATTCGTCGCCAGCCAAAGAATACAAGCTGAACCGCGACCTTAGCAACTATGTGTACAATAATGATGTGTACAGCAAAAAAAACGACCTCGTTCGCCAAGTTGTAACCGACTATATCGCAATGCATCCCCAAGTTACTTATGATGAGCTGTGCATGACGTTCAGCGTGCAAAGCAACATGGGTCGCCGCTTTATGAAATATGAAGACTATCAAGCCAAGATGAAAGAGAAGGGGCATGTAGACTTCTTTGGAAACTATGGCAAGAAAGACTCAATCAAAACCGGCGACGGCATCTGCTTCCTGATAAGTTCAAATTGGCCATTGACCTCCAATGGACAACCGGCTGAATTTGCGCGGTTTTTGGAGCGTTGCAAGGCTGCCGGCATAAGTATCAGACAAGTGAGCAAACAAAACAAACAATAAATACAAATTAAAGATACAGAAGAGGTTATGAAAAAACTCAGATATTTAATAATGGTTGTCATGCTCGCTATGGCAGTGGGTGCTATGGCAGAAACACAACCCGGAATAATTGTGCGCCTTAAAGATGGCTCTACCGTGGGATTTACTTTTGAGAGCAAACCAAAAATTCTTCCGCGTGCCGGCTATTTGTACATAGTTACGGATAAAGAATCTGTAGCATCTGTATATTATAATTATTCTGAAATTGCAAGCATTTATACCGGTGACGTCAATACCGGTGGTGTGGAATCACCAATGGCAGACGCCAAACAGGGAGCATTATTCCATATTGTTGATAATTGTGTGGAAGCCTCCGGACTTATGTCAGGCGATACAGTTACCGTTTATACGATAGATGGACGCAGTGTGTGCTCGGCATGTGCAAACACAGACAACGAGACATTACAAATGGCTATGCCGGCATCGGGGGTGTATATCATGCGCACTTCTACCGGAGTGGCATTTAAATTCATCATTAAATAAGTTATGACAATGAAAAGATTATTGACGTTAATCGCTATGCTCGCATGCATTTGTGCGGCATACTCACAAAATACCGTGTATATATGGAAGGGTAACACTCTATCTGTACAAGCCGCTGACAGTTTGACCATAGACAGATCTACCAATGGCTTGGTAGACTTAGGGCTCAGTGTAATGTGGGCAGAATCGAATGTGGGGGGCTTGCGTACATATGATGAAGCTAAAAAGGCGGTTGCAAATTTGGGATACGGATATCGCCTGCCAACACAAGAAGAATGGTACGAAATTTATCTGCGATGTACCTTGTTTGTTCAAAACGGGAAGCTAAAAGTTATAGGTCCCAATGGCAACAGCATTTCCTTACCTGTTTGTCGTTCAAGCAATAATGGTTATCTGTATATGTATTGGGCGAACGAAGCCTCAATGATGTGTGGTGTCGATTGTTATGATGACTATATGAGCTATAACGAAATGTGTTCTATTGGTTTTACTGATGGTACCAAGTTAACCCGTGCAGTCCGTGAATATTGATACATCTGTCAGATTTCGGAACGCCTGAAGGGCGAATGCCGAAGAGGGGAGCATAGGTCGTTGACTCTGTGCTCCCCATTTTTGTAAGTAACCATCCGAAATGCGCCGACTTTTCGGCTTGTTCTGCGTTTCGTCAAGTTAAGGCACAGACATAGACAGCGATGTCACCTCGCGTTGAGGTGACATCGCTGTGTGTAGCCCATAGGAGAATCGAACTCCTCTTTCAAGAATGAAAATCTTGCGTCCTAGCCGATAGACGAATGGGCCCCGATGTATGCTCTGAGCGCACGCTGTCAGCGGGTGACAGTTTGTGCAGTCCTCACAAGCGAGTGCAAAGTTAGGCAGTTATTTTCATTTGACCAAATTTTTTTCTGAAAATCTGTTTTTTGCGCAAATTTTCGTAATTTCGTCTCAGCTTTTGAGCGAGGAATATACGGTTTTTGGGCGCCAGCCCGATGTTGTGACTGACAAAAGTCATTTTCAAACGAGACATTATATTTATGACACAAACCATACGAGCCATAGCTTTGCGCACAACGAGATACAGCGATCGCGCGTCAATACTCACGGCGTGGTCTGCCGAGCGCGGCATTGTCTCGTTGTCAATGTCGGCGAGCGCCGGGCGAGAGAGTGCGCGTCGCCGTGCGCTGACACAGCCTCTGTCTCTCTTTGAATGTGTCGGTGATTTTCATAAAGGCGGAGAGATAGTGCATGTGCGCGATCTGCGTCAATATCAGTCCCTGGCAACGCTTGCCACAAATGCTCTTAAATCATCGGTCTCGATATTTCTTGCCGAGGTGCTGTCTCGTGTGTTGCGTGGCGGTGGCGATGAAGGGTTGTGGAATTTTTTGACGACATCGCTCGAAACTTTTGACAAACTGCGCGGAAAGGCAGTTGCCAATTTTCATATTTATTTTTTGTGTCGGTTGGCATACGCGCTGGGTATAGGTCCGGACGTTGACGATTGGCGCGAAGGACGTGTGTTTGATTTTGCCGAGGCGAGATACATTGACAAGGCAGTTGTCGATGACAAGCATGATTTGACCGGACGTGATGCTCGCTTGGTGCGCATACTTGCTCTCGCCGACTGTCACCGACTTTCGCTTTTGGCATTGAATCACGAAATACGCAACAAAATTCTCGACCACATTATATATTATTATATGTGTCGCCAAATGCCAATCTCGCCACTGCGCACACTTGACGTTGTGCGAGCCCTGTAAGAGATGTTGTGTAAAAATTATTTATCTAAAGAGTTGTGTCCATTTGGTTTGAAAATCGTTGAAAATTTTTGGAGATTAATAAAAAATCTTATGTGCAATTAAAAAAAATATTAATACCTTTGTATCATCAAAAGTGCGACAAAACGCCGTACATGATATTAACGAGTAATCAAAAACAGCATAGAAAATTCTAAAAGGGTAAACCTTGAACCTTATCAGTCTATTCAAGAGTAAACCGCCGAGTTGACCTTCTCGGCGGTTTTTGTGCTTATATTCAGATGGTTGAATGATATTGTGATTAACAGTCGAAGCGGTGAAATGAGTAAGAATTGGTTCTGTATAGGTTAAATAAGGTTAAATTGATAGTTTTTTAGCTCGCGGATTATGTTGTAAAGCATAAAAGTATTACTTTTGCAATGTGTTTTTCATGGTATTAGATTTAAGGTTAAGAAAGGTTACCCGTCGTGATGACGAGTAATTTTTTTTTAACCTTATTATTTTAATAAATATGTAGTTGGGGTTGGGGTGTGAGGCTAATTTTAAAAGATATGTAATTATTTGTTGCAGAGTGATAAGGAATGGATTTTTACTGTATATAACGATTTTAAGCCTCATAGGTGTTTTTAAAAAAACAGTAAAGTTTTTTGATGGGAAAAATTAATTGAGGAAAAATTTCGCTAATTCATAAATAGTTGTTACCTTAGACGGCACAAAACAAGCCTTCTGCTCAACCATGGACAGCAAAGCTGAGATATAAACAACCTAAAATTTAACAACTTCTTTGATAATCGATTATGATTTCGGATAATCAAAATTCTCATACTTTGTCAGACAAAGACGCTCAACATCGCTATTGTGTAATTATGTGTGGCGGCATCGGCAGTCGCTTTTGGCCTTATAGTCGCACGGCAAAGCCCAAACAGTTTATAGATTTTTTTGGCACCGGACGCTCGCTGTTGCAGATGACATATGACCGTCTGTTACCACTCGTGTCTGCCGACCATATGATAATTGTGACAAATGATCTTTATGCGCCATTGGTGCGCGAACAGTTACCTGAACTTGCCGAGCACAATATTCTTCTCGAGCCGGCACGACGCAACACGGCGCCATGTATCGCGTGGGCGGCGTATCATATACACGCTCTTGACCCACAGGCAACTATGATTGTAGCACCCAGCGATCATATCATCATGCGCGAAGCGGTGTTTCAACAAGCTCTGCGTGCCGGATTTGATTTTGTCTCCGATCACGATGCTCTGTTGACGCTCGGCATCAAGCCCACACGTCCTGAAACCGGATACGGATACATTCAAATCGGTGAGCCTACGGAACAAAATGCCAATATACTAAAAGTGAAAACGTTTACCGAAAAACCAAACCGCGAGTTGGCAAAAGTTTTTCTTGACAGCGGTGAATTTTTTTGGAACTCAGGTATATTTTTGTGGCGCGCCGAGACCATAATCAAAGCATTCCATAGCTATGCTCCCGAGATAGCCGCGATTTTTGATACCGCCGGAGGCGCCTTTGGAACTGCTGATGAGCAACGTTTTATTGCCGACAATTTTGCTTCGGCACCGGCGATATCCATCGACTATGCCATTATGGAAAAATCAACCTCGGTGTTTGTGCAGTGTGTGGACCCGGGTTGGAATGACCTTGGCACATGGAGTGCGCTATATGACATTTCGCCCAAAAACAATCACGCAAACGTGACACAAAATTGTGCCGTTCTCGCCTATGAGTCAACGGGTAATATTTTTGCTGTCGCCGGAGACAAACTTGTGGTGGTGCAAGGGCTTAAAGATTATATTGTCGCTGACTCGGGCGATGTGCTCCTTGTGTGTCCCAAGAGCGAGGAGCAGGGCATCAAACAAATGGTGAATGATGCCAAATTGGCTTACGGCGATAAATATTTGTAATAAGGCAAATTGTAAACCATTACGAATAGTTTGCGATATGGTAAGGCATAATATTTTACGAGTTGTCATAATCATAGTGTTGCTCGGCGTGCAGAGTTTCGATTTGTATGCCGATGAGCAATATGACTATGCTCGTCTCGAGCGCAAGGCTCGTAATTATGCCGCCGATGAGGAGTGGGCGTCGGCAAATGCCATGTATTTGTTGATGACGGATGTTCGACCAAAGCTTGCCGATAATTATGGCGGAGCCATAGTCACCGCTACACTCGCCGGTGATACTATAACGGCAATGAATATGGTAGAACGGTCACAAACAAACTTGGTGCCCATAGACTCTCTTTTTGCATCAATAGAGACGCATGCCTTCACGCTCGGCAGGTCGAGCCTTTATGAGATCTTGTTATATCGCATTAAGGCTCGGTTTCCGTGGCTCGAACGTGTTGCCGACCGCGAATTGCTGAATTATTATATTTTTCGCAACAATGGCAAAAAAATTACTCGATATGCCCTCTCTATGCTCGAAGGCTTGCCTGACAGCATACGTTTTTTGCGTTTATTGGCAAAGGGCTATATGTTGAGTGGGCAAAGTCGTGAAGCCATAGATGTTTGGCAACGCATACTCGCCATTGACCCTGACAATTATGACACACTCATAGACCTCGGCAATTATTACGCCGGCGAGCGGCAATATGACCTTGCGCGCCCATATCTTGAAAATGCCTATCGACTGATGCCCACTCCCTATGTGGCGTCTCTGCTCAATCGTTGATGGAGCGGAAGCGACTAATCTTCGTCAAAAAAAATAAAATTTGTAATTGTGTGAAGGATATGAAAGACTTTTGTCCGTATCCCGATAAGATAAAAGCAATCAAATTTTAGCAATTAGGGCTGTTGCCATAGCAGCAATGCCTTCACCACGACCGGTAAATCCCAACCGCTCTGTTGTCGTGGCTTTTACTGACACACACTCAATATCGATGTTAAGGTCATCGGCGATGTTTCTGCGCATAGCGTCAATGTGTGGTGCCATCTTGGGGGCTTGCGCTATAATCGTAATATCAACATTTGCCGGCGAAAAGCCCTTTGTGCCGAGCAAAGCAACAACGTGGCGCAACAACACGCGCGAGTCAATACCGCTGTATCGCGCGTCATTATCGGGGAAGTGCTTGCCAATGTCTCCGAGGGCGGCAGCTCCCAACAGCGCGTCACACAAAGCATGTATGGCAACATCGGCGTCAGAGTGGCCCAAAAGACCGAGAGGGTAATCGATGGTGACGCCACACAGCGTCAGTCGGCGACCCTCTACAAGTCGATGCACGTCAAAGCCATTGCCTATGCGTATCGCGGTCATATTGTGAATGTTCTGTTATTATGGCTGTTGACTCAAAGTGCAGATAAATATCATCAGCTATGTTCTTTGAGTCAATTACAACTAATACCGATGATGAGTTGATTTTTTGTTAACGTTTGCGTTTGCCGAGGAGGTCACGCAGACCGTCGAGGTCGAATGTCAGCGTAAAACGCAAAGTTTGGTCAAGAGGAGATGTCTGTGCGGTTGCCAACATATATGATGCATCGAGACGCACGACATTGAGCGAAAATCCGGCACCAAAGCCAAAGTATTGACGATTGCCCTTATATTGATTTTCGTAGAAATAGCCGGCACGCACAAAGAATTGTTGATTATAGTTATACTCGGCACCAAACGAGAGTGTTATCTCGCGCAGTTCCTCTTTAAATCCACCCGGAGCATCTGTGAATGATTTGAAAATGCCGGTGATGGGAGACATATTTTCCCAATCTTCGAGGTCATCGAGATATGCTTGTTGCCCTTCGGTAGTTTCGGTGTCATAGTCGCTTTCGCGAGGTTTGGCGGGGACGAGAAGTTTGTTGGCATCAAGGTTTAGCGACAAGTTGTGATAATCGGCGAGCGGGAATGTGAACGATGTGCCGAGGCGCAGGTTCGTCGGCAGAAAAGCCGGAGAGTTGCCGTTGTCATACGATACCTTCGAGCCGATGTTTGAAATATTCCAACCCCAAGCCCATTGACACTCGTTGCGTCCGATTATGGGGTAGGTGTTGAAGTATCCGGAGATGTCGGCGGCAAATGCCGAGGCGCCGGTTGTTTGATCTCCCGAGTATGACTCTGAAAAGCCGAGGTCAGAGTATATGTAGCGGAAAACAACGCCCATTGAGAATTTTTCTGACAACTTGCGCGAATAACCGACATCGACAGACATTTCATACGGATTGAGAGACTGACCCGTCTCGCCGTTGAAACCCGATGTGTTGACTTCGCCCAAAGAGAAGTAGCGCAGTGAAGCAGAGATAGCTTGGTTGTCATTGCTTCCGATTTTGTAGTATGCCGAGAGGTCGGCAAGGAAGATGTCGTTGACAAGTTTGCGCAACCAAGGGGTATAGTTTAGTGATACCGCCGATTGTGAATAGGCGAAGGCATATTTTGAGGGATTCCAAAATTGTGAGTTGGCGTCGGGTTCGGTGGCGGCGCCGAGGTCACCCATTGATGCACCACGAGCGTCAGGCGCGATAGACAGTGATGTGACGCCGGTCGTGATTGGGTTGAACTGATTTTTCCCGGTCTCGTCGGCGGCATATGCTGTTGTGCCGGCAAGGAGGGCAGAGGTGAGAATTATGAGCTTGTATTTATTCATTGTCGTTGTTGTGTCGCCGTTAGATGAGCGGCTTACGATATTATTAACGAATGATTGTCGGTTTTATTGTATGAGTCGGCGATGAGCGGTCAATGCACGACAGGTATTTCTATGCGTGGCGACGAGGCATGGTTGTTGCCGATCGTAGCAATGTAATATGCCGAGTAGTGTCCGTCGGGCACGAGTTTGCCGTCATTATCGACAAGCTCCCAATCAAATGTATCGGACGGATTGGACACCGTGCGTGAGAAGACACAGTTGCCGAGAGCGTCTTCGATAATGATGTGATAAGAAGACTCGGCGTTCAAGCCCTCATAGTTTATCAACAATGTCGCCTTGTCACGGTTGGTGTTCGGTTCAAGTTTTAATGAGGCTTGTGACAGTGATGAATTGACGTTGAACGTCAATGATTGAGTCGTGATGTTTCCGGCATTGTCAGGGATTGACAGCGTCAGCGTGTGGAAGCCGTCGCTGAGGTCGGATAGAGGCAGGTTGACAAGCCAATTATCGGGGTTTTGGGTGTCGGCATGTATGAATGATGAAGCATTGGCGTATGAGCGTTTGGCGTCGAGGCGTACAGATGGTGTTGCGCCTATCGTCGACGAGAAGTTTATGCCCATGTTGCCGGCGGTGACCGTGGCATAAAGAGTCGGCGTCTTGCCAACAACATCACCGTCACAGAATGACGGGCTGTCGAGATACATCGCTGTGATTTGTGCCGGTGTGGCAGAGACCTCCGTATCGGCGTCTACAACGCTTGACAAACGATAGAACCCGGTAGCACGTTTGTTGTCGGGGGATTGTGCCGTGACCACTATGCGGTTTAGTCCACCCGGGCGCATTGGCGCGGGCACAACGAATGTTGCCTCAAAAGCTCCACCAACAATGGTGGCTGTTGAGCGTGCGAGTACGTCTTGGTCTACCGTTATAGGGCGTGGCTTGTCATAACGGGCATCATCGGGATTTTGCACGAGAGTCTTTGTGCTTAACGGAGCCTCATATATGGTGATGGTGGCTGTTCCGGTGAAGTCGTACACGTCTTTGCCGTCAAAGTCAGTGATTTGTCCCGAGAGCTTTACCGGTTGCAATGGGGTGATGGTGTTTTTTGCAACCATTGTCAATGTGTCAAACGGGTTTACGGCAGAGATATCAATATCGTCTATTCGTGTCAAACGGATATTGTGTGACGGTGCCGAAATTGGTATCGATGGGTCGCCGCAGAGGTTGTAACAAAGGGTGTTTACGCAATATGCGTATGGTTGATTGGCTTCGGTGACAATTTCGTTGTGGGCATTGCGAAAGACATCGCCGATAGTTGTGCCTGCCCGAGCTGAGGCATAATTGCGAGCCACACAGTTGCTAAACAGTTGGTTGGGTAGCATATATACCGAGCGACATGCGGCGATGATACCTATGGCACCGCCATCTTGTTTGAGCATCATGGCTTCGGTTATACCATTAGGAGCTTTATCAAAGTCGAAAGCATCGCATGTCGAGAACATTGCAAACGGAGGATTGGTATAAGATGATGATGACACGGAGTTGAGAGTCCATAATTTTTCGGCTGTGAAGGCTGTGGGATTACCGTGACCGGCATACGTGAAATATCCGGCACCCGATTCCAAGGCTGTCAAAATGTGCTCGCGACCGATTACCGCTTCTTTGTTTTGCCACGGATACAGCATATCGTGACCACGCATGAAAGATAACGCCGGATTGAGTTTTTTCATCTCGGTGACGGTGTTTTCCGAGTGCTCAAGATGGGTTGAGTTGTTGCCATCGTCAGACGAAACAATCACGTGGGTAAACATCTCGGCTGTCGGCGGATTTGTCAGATATTCATCAATTTTTGTGTTGACACTGCGAGCATTGACAAGATCGGAGGCAGGAATGCGACCGACGGCGATATCATGAGGAGTGGTGAGAATTTTTAAATTGTCAAAATTATCAATAAACATACCGACATAACCATCGTGGGTGAAGTTGGTCGTCTCTTCGGTTGCATAAGGTTCATATTCGCATTGATATGTCAGTAGTCTGTCGGTTTGAGGCGTTTGTATCGAGCGATTGTCCCAAGAACCGGTGCCATACAAGAGCACGTATTTAAAGCGATCTTTGTCGCGATCATAGAACATTTTTGCCAAACGGTTGTAGGCAAAAATTGTCGGTGTGCCTGACGAAAATTCGTTAAACACTTGGTCTTGCACTACAACGAGGCAATCAAGGCCATGGCGACGATGTATTTCGGCAAGTTCGTCGGCGGCAGGTTTAAGCGTTTTTGTCGTGATGATGAGCATTTGTGGCACCGGGCAGCCGTGAATGTTTTGTGGCTCGACTTTTTCGACAAATTCGGGAGCATAGGCTTCGACTGCCGATGCCGGGTCAAAAGCTATCAGACGACAAGGCTCGTTTGTCGCTTCGCGATACAGACGGTCGAATGTGCCTGACATTGTGCGTTCCGATGCTTTATAGTATGTTTGTTGGTGATAGACTCGTGTGGGATCAGATGCGTTCATCACCACGACTGAGGAGTTGGCATTTTGTATGACAAAGTCGTATGCTTGATTGACCTCGTTGAAGTCCATCATTATCTGACTGCCGTCATCGCTCATGATGTTTTTGCGAGGATAGGCAAATCCCACTTTGTCTATTGCGCAGTAGAATTGTGATTCATCTGCCGGGTTTGTGAGAGAGAAGCGCACCGGACCATCGGGCATACTTTCGGAAGTCGGTGAGAAATATGCATGACCGTCAGACGTCTTATATCTGTTTGTCTCTGATACGAGATATGGGGCTTTACCTTCGTATGATGATTCGAGCATTAACGTCGAGGGAAAACCTATGAGCAACTGAGTGTCATGATATCCTCGTGCGCCAAACGAATATTCAAAATAAGATTGGTCGTGTTCGGAATCGTCATAGTCGTTGATGTTGAACGTTATGTAGCGGGTTTCGCCTTTTTCCATGGGGGTGTCATGGAAAAACACTCCGGCTTCTGCCGGGTTTTGCACGTCATTTTCAACAAACACGGCGCGCACGTGGGTGTTGATTTTATAGTGTTGGTCGTTGACAATTTCTTCGGCTTCAGCGGGAGCATAGAGAAGATCGCAGTCAGAGAGGAAGTAATAGCCATAGTCATGCCAATAGTTGCGCATAAGGCTTATTTTTGACATTGAGTTTGCCACTGTGCGAGTTGAGCCTTCGCCATAGAAGAACAATCGCGCACTGCCTTTGTCGTGGTGTGTGTATTGTCGCGTGAGGTCGTCGGGCAACATCGTGGAATGTTGCTTTGAGGTGAGAGCCGCACCGCCATATCCATATACAGACACACGTTCGGGGTCGCTAAAGCCCCATTGACGCAGTTGATCGTATGTCACCTGATAGAGACCTTCGCGGTCTACTCGTATTTTTACCCAGTTGCCCGATGAGAGAACTGATTGTTTGGTGTAGTAACTTTGTGGCAACGCCAAAACATTGCCGGGTATAAGTAAGCCTATGGCTATAAGAAGTGTTTTACAGATGTTTGTCGTTATGTTAGTCAACGTCATGTTTGTTATTTTGCAGAGTTGAGATGATATATGTTTTGTGATTGTTTCTTGTTAATGGCAGAGGTCACCGCGCTTTGAGTTTCAAAATTTTTTTGTTGTCAAGATTTATGTCGTATGTCGCCGGCGGTGTCATTGGCAAGCTGCTGACGTCAACTGCAACAGCCACAAGGTCGCCGGTTTTCAGTGTGTGAAAGATGCTGACACTGCTGATTACCTTTGCAAATGATGCTTCGATGTCACTGCGAGATATCGTTATTTGTTTGTTGATGTCATCAGATGTCACAGAGATTGTAAAGTTTTCAGAGATCTCATTGAGAACGACGTCTTCACCTTTGATGATGGCACCGTCGCGAGACCATTCGTAGTCTGCAACACAGCCGTTGACAAGTGGATGGGCGATGACAGTCAAGGCATCGTAGTATCGTGACGCAAACTTCTCACCGATAGCCATTCCCAGGCGTGAAATACGTGCGGCAACATACAAATCGGCTTGCCAAGCACGCTCATCAGGCGTGAAAAACGGATTTGACCGCAGTATCACGGCAGAGTCGACGCTGACATTAGCCAGCAGATCGGGAGATGTTGTGGCAAAAACTTTCATTGTCGGTTGGCTGTTGTATCGTTGTCACGGCGACTGTCGTCGAGTTGCAGGCGGTTATACATTACGGCGAGATGAGCATAGAGCGAAGTGTTTTGCACAACGACGCCGGGGCGCACCGATATTCGGCATGGCGTGAAATTCCAAATGGCGCGTATCGAAGAGTTCATTATGGCATCGGCTGCCGATTGAGCGGCATCGTATGGCACTGTCAGTACGGCTATTGACACATCAAGGTCGGGAGCCGTTTCGGCGATGCGATCAAGATGGAAGATGGGTATGCCACATATCTCACCTCCGGCAATTTGAGGATCGACATCGAAGGCGGCGACAATGTTCAGACCATAACGATGCAGACCACTGTCACGCATCAATGCCGTGCCCAAAGAACCGGCACCGACAACCACGGCATTATGGCTGCGTTTAAAGCCTAAGAATGTGCGCAACTCGTTTTCAAGGCGATTTACCTCATAGCCTATGCGCGTTTTCCCCTTGATATTGAGAAAAGACAGGTCTTTGGCTATTTGTGAAGCATCGACGCCAACGGCTGACGCGATTTGGGTTGACGACACATACTCGGTATTTTCGCGGCGCAGGGTAGTGACATATGCGAGGTACCACGGTAAGCGACGCAGGGTTGGCTCCGGCAGCGCGATATGAGAGAGATGTTGTTTGTCGTCGTTTGGCTGAGTCATATTTTATCGGGAGGAGTTATCGCTAAATCTTAAAAGATGAGACATCAATGAGCGGTGACGGCTATGCGGCGTGCTCCGGTGTCGTATGTATCATCGTTGTCAGTGATTTGTGCGCGATATACATATATGCCGCGAGGCACGCGCTGTCCGCGAGAGTCTGTGAGATCCCAAGTTACGGGCGTAGTCGTAAACATATCGTTGACACCGGTCACGGTTTTTGTCCACAGTGCGTGTCCCAAGAGGTTGTAGACTGTAACCGTGACAGTGGTCATTTGCTCGGGACGATCAGAGGTGATATAGAAGTTTGCTTGTGTAGACGCCGGATTGGCATCGCTATATATGTCATAAATCTTGGGTGTTGCGCGTGGGTCGACGTTAAACTCAATTTCGGCTTCCGTACAGTTGTTAGATGTATCCCAAACGCGCAGACGCAAGGTGTGGTTGCCTTTTGTCAGTTCGTCGATGGGGTAGGTGATGGTGCCCGATGGAGAGCCGTCCGAAGAAGGAGTGTAATATAGGGCAATGTCGTCAAAAGTTTTTTTGCCATCGAGGGTAAGGGACATTTGATGACCTATGCCGGCGGTTGAAATATTGATGGCGACATCGTCACTGACGCGAGCTATCAGAGTCGGAGTGGTGTTGACGGCATCGCCGGAGCTGAATGTCTCGTGGTTGAGGTATAGTGCATCGATTGTCGGTGGAGTGTCATCGACGGCGGCATTTTCGTCAAAACCATAGACATAGAATGATTTGTTTACGCTCGATGCCTGTTTGCCGGTTGTGGGATCGTAGGCATAGAGGTTTGCCGTTGCCGGTCGAAAATTGTCGGCGATTTCTCCGGGCATTGCAATGACATCGTCAAAGAGTCCGTTTTTGACCGGAATGATACCGGTGTAGAGCTTTGAGCCGTGTTGGTCAAAGGGCATTTCTGCGCCTTCAGAACCATAGCCGTTGGTGACAGATGAGAAGTCGGCATCATATATTGTCAGTTGCATAGAGCCGTTAAAGTCGCTGAGCACATTGCCTTGCGGGTCGGTGACGGCACCGGCAAAACGCGGACGGCTGAGCGCCGGCAGTATGATTTGTGTGTCATCATCACCATCGGTGGAGGTGACATCGATATCGGCAATGCGATCGAGGCGCACACGATTGTCGGGCATCACGGATTTGAGTGCCGGGTCACCCATAAGGATATAACGCAGACGGTTTGAATTGCTGATATGGTTGCCGCGTGAGTCACGGATATCGTTCTTTGATAAGCGGTATATGTCACCCAATCGCAAAGTGCGCCCCTCGTCATCTCGTTTTGCCATAGCGCGTCCGAGAGCTTCGGCATACAATCCGTTGTCAGATATATATACGGGGCGTGTGGCACTTATCAATCCCACAACACCGCCATATCGTTCGTGATACATAATCTCGGCACCGCTGAGAGTGTTGGAATCCCAACGGGCAAAGTCACAAGTGCCGGCGAACAAGATTGGCACGTGTTTGAGATACATTGAGTTGATGTCTGTGTTGGTGAGCTGTCCGTCATGTGTCCACGAGTGGTTGTTGGCGTGACCGAGATAGAGCCAAAACATTGTGCCCTCATCAAGATAACGGAACATTGCCGAGCGAGCATCGGGATAATTTTTACCCACGCGAGTGTAGGCGTCCATATACACCTTGTTAACGACGTAGGTTTCGGAGCCTTCGGGATTGAGTGCCGCCGTCATTTTTTCGGCTTGACTGACGTGGACGCCGTTATCTTGGTCATCGGCGAGCACCATGACTTGATTGCGCCATGGGGTGACCTTTGAACGTTCGATGTAGTCTTTGATTTTGTCTATGTCTTGTGTGGCTTCTGTCAGTGAGCGCACGGGCATGCGACCGAGACCTATCGACAGGTCGTCTATTGACATATCATATCCCGAATTGTCATCGAGCATCGCCATAAAATCGTCACAACCATAGCCCGATTTGTCGTTGAGGGAAGTGTACATGCCATAATCATACCATGTTGGCAGGGTTTGAATGTCAAGGGCTTTGAATTTTTCTGTTACGCAACGATTGTCGTATGTTGCGCGCCCCATAAGCAGAGCATAGCGCAAACCTTTGCCTTGGGCTTTGCTGCGGTCATAAATCATTTTTAGGAAGTTGCGAATGGCGTGTGGTGTGGCGCCACCCGAACCAAACTCGTTATATATCGACTGGGCATCGACAACAATCACATTCAATGGATCGTCACCGGCGCCACGATGTATATCGGCAAGCCGTTCGGCTTGTGTGTGCCATGCCGGCAGAGTGATGATGACCATATCGGCGTCAGTGAGAGCATGGAGATTTTGGTTGGTGACACTGCCAACAATGGTTGGTTCGGGAAAAGCGGCGTCATCGGCGAATGCCACATATTCGCGCTCACCATATTTGGTGTTTGTCCATGTCACTGTGCCGTTGTTGATGTCAGAAATTTGTATCTGATATATACTGCGAGGATTGGTGACATCCCATACGGTTACAGTCTTTTTGACTCCGGACAATGATAGAGCCGTGCGATTATGCCAAAAGCTCAATATTCCGGATGACGGCAACTCGATATTGCGTGTGTAGTTTATTGATAGATAGTTGAGCCATGCGCCGTGAACGGTTACCGGCGACTTGTGTTCAATGGTTACGGATAGCTTGTCGCCCTCATAGTCAAAGGTTGAGCGACCTATGCGTTCCGAGCCATGTGAATAATCGTCGTTGGATGTCGGTGATATGGTTACTGTGCTTGGAAATATGCTGCTGCCGTTGACAAGTGCATCTACCGACGATGATTGGTTATAGGTTTTGGCGACAAAAGAGAGCTCGAGCCATATAGCGTTGTCTGATGTGCGATTGGGTAGTGAGAAATCAAACGTGCGACGTGAATTGTATTTGAAGTCTTCACCAACCATAGCGGCACCGGCTTCACCGGGGCTTTCGAGATCGACTTCATGGTGCATGCGTTCGGTAAATGTGCTTGCCGGTGTGCCGTTGACCTCCGGTATGCCGGCGGTTTCTATCGTCGGTGTTTCGGCTGTGTCGTCATCAACTTCGGTCACAAAGTACGTGCCTGAGGAGATATAGTTGTTGTGATACTTGATTTTGTGGGTGTTTGCCGATGTCGTCCAATATGAAGCTCCGACACCGTAAAATACAACAGAGCCTGATTCTGTGAGATGAGTGACAACAGGAGGTAGGTCATCGATATAGTTGTCAACAGCCAAACGGTTGCCGAATAGCTGACCGCCGTAACCATATATGCGCACTCGTGCCGGGTCTGTGAAACCCATACGTGAAAGAGTGGAGCGTGTCAAGGCATAAATCCCTGACTCTTCGATGGTGACTTTCACCCAACGACCTTGTGACAGTACCGACTTTTCGGCATAGGTTGACAAGTCAAACGCTTTGCCAAGAGAGGTAAATGCGAGCACAAACATCATAAAGAGTGTGGCTCGCAGACTTATCTTTTTTATATTTAGACTCTTAGTGTTCAAAATAATGTTTATTATTATACCTGATTAAACGTTCCAAACAAAATTGACGGTTTGGAACGACAAATATCTATGCCTTGTTATAACGCAAAATTACGCTTTTTATTGTCAATATCCAAACCCTCAGCCTCACAAATTTATGCAAACAAGCCGGTGGGGTTGGCGGTTTGAACAAAAGTCGTTATTTTTGCAGAAATCAAAAGCTTTTATTCAATAGTTATAACTATGAGTGTTAATAAAATAACAATATCTTCGCTTGCCGATGTCGATCGCGCAGCCAAGGAGTTCGTGAGTCTTATCGACCAATCAACGGTTTTTGCTTTTGTTGGCGAAATGGGTGCCGGTAAAACGACTTTTATCTCGGCTGTTTGTCGTGCCCTTGGCGTTGAGGACGACCCGACATCGTCGCCATCGTTTGCCATTGTCAATGAGTATCGTTCAAGCACAACAGCCGAGCTTATTTATCACTTTGATCTCTATCGACTTGAAACACTTGAAGACGCTCTTGAAATCGGCATCGAGGATTATTTTGATTCGGGATGTCTGTGCTTCATCGAGTGGCCTGAGCGAGTGTTTGATATTTTGCCCGAGGATGCGGTGCGTGTCGATGTCAAGGTGCTTGATGATGGTGCTCGCGAACTCACATTATCTGCGTTGTGAGCCGGATAATAATACGAGAGGTTTCACCATCGACGAGTGCCGACCCGGCGATTGTTGTCGCCGACGCTGAGCATGGTCTTACGGTCGCCGCTCGCACTCAGACTGCCGGTCGCGGGCAACGTGGCAATTCGTGGGAGGCGGCGCCGGGTATGAATTTGTCATTCTCCACGGTTATACGTCCGAGACGACTCCCGGCACGCGAGCAGTTCTTGCTTTCGATGGCTGTCGCTTTGGCAATCGCCGAGTTTGTTGCCGATGTGCTTGCCGAGTCGGGATTTGACCGTTCTCGTGTCAAGGTGAAGTGGCCCAACGATATTTATGTCGATGATTTGAAAATCAGTGGCACGCTCATAGAAAACACGCTCACAGGCACATCTATCGACAAGTCAATCGTTGGTGTTGGTCTTAATGTCAATCAATGTGAGTTTGTCTCAGACGCACCAAACCCGGTGTCGCTCGCAATGCTCACGCACCACACATTCAATCTCGATGAGCTTTTGCAACGCCTTGTTGATGACATAATTGACGCCTGTCGACAGCTCGATTGCGATGACTTTGATAAAGATATGCTTGTGGCGGATTATAACCATCGTTTGTGGCGTGGCGACGGGTGTTTGCATCGTTGGCGTGAGGCGTCGAGTGATGACTTCCCTTACGGGCGTATCGTTAATGCCGCGATAGTCAATGTCGCCAAAAATGGTATGCTGACCTTGCGTCACGAAGACGGCACGCTACACGCCTATGCGTTCAAGGAGATAGCGGCTTTGCTGTAAATTGTTAATAAAAATTAAAACCATTATTATTCGTGTTATTATCCTTAAATTTGTGAACTCGCAGACGAGTTCTGCTGTTATTGATTTACAAACCTTAAAATAGTTTTACAGATGAACGAATTAAAAGCCAAACTTAAAGCTCTCGCTTCCAACATCAAGTTTTTAATTTCTGCCGGTGGCGGTGTGCTTATAGTATTATTATTTTTGGTGATCCCGCAGTTGTCGGTGTACTCTTACGGAGTCAGCGTTTTTGATTTGATGAAGTATGCAAATGCATTTGGTGTTATGTTGATATTAGGTATTATCATATTACCCTTGGTGAATGCAGTCCTAATTTTTATAAACAAGAAAATCATGTGCGTTTTTAGTTGGATTACACTCGGCTTGATCGTCACTTTCGGGCTGTACGCAGGCGTCGATAGTTATGCCGGAGTGTCGTTTGGCTGGTTTAATACTCTTATACTCGGTATTGCTTGGGCTATTTGTCAACAAATGCTCAATGGCGAAGACGCATCACTCGACAACAATCAGCAAAATAAAACAACGATTTAATATTGTTTATACTCCTTTTTGTAGCGAACAAGAGGCTGTCTTAGGGTAGCCCCTTGTTGTGTTTGTGGGTGGCTGTATAGATATATAAATAAACACAATTAAAGTTAAATATTAATAAAAATTCAGTCTTTTTGTGTGGCTTTCTCGTGGCGATATTGCCAAGCACACAGATTATTACTACCTTTGTGGCAACTTCAGTGATGGAGGGGGTCCCGACTCGCGGACTTCCTCCTTATTATTTGACAAAATCAAAAAAAATTGCCTCAACAGCAAGATATGATTGATAAAGAGATAATACAGAAAACAGTACAAGAGTGTATCGACGACACTCAGATGTTTATCGTTGGCATCAACGTCACACCCGACAATGTCATCACGGTCACAATCGACTCGCCAACGGGGGTCGACACAGACACGTGTGTAAAAATCACTCATGCCATCGAAGGTGCTTGTGACCGCGATGTCGAAGACTATGAACTCGAAGTCGGCTCTGCCGGCATCACTGCGCCTATGACCGTGCGCCGCCAGTTTGAGATGAACATTGGCAACGATGTCGAAATACTGACTCGTGATGGGCGTAAAATACATGCCGTGCTCTCCGGTGTCAATCAAGACTTCACCGAGATAACAGTCGAGGTGCCGACAAAGGTTAAACACCCCGGAGCAAAACGCCCCATTGTTGAAAACGTCCCGGAGACTCTCACCCTCGCGAACTGCAAAACAGTAATTCGCGAGTTGAAATTCTGATTTTGCAAAAAAATTGACATTCCCAACATAAAACCCGAAATAAAAATAAATCAACATAAAATGGCAAAGAAAGAAGCTACCCCTAACATGGTCGAGCAGTTCCAAGAGTTTAAGGAACTGAAAAACATTGACAAGACCACAATGATCAGTGTTCTCGAAGAATCATTCCGCAACGTCCTCGCCAAGATGTTTGGCACTGACGAAAATCTCGACGTTATCCTTAACCCCGACAAGGGTGACGTGCAGATTTTCCAAAACCTCGAAATCGTGCCCGATGGCGAAGTCACCAACCCCAATCTTCAAATCTCGCTCTCAGACGCTCGCGCCGATGACGACCCTGATGCCGAAGTCGGAGAAGAGCACACAAAAGAAATCATCTTTGAAAAATTCGGACGTCGTGCGATATTAACACTGCGCCAAACGCTGCAATCAAAAATCCTCGACTTGCAAAAAGAAGCTATCTACGCCAAATTTAAAGAACTCGAAGGCGAGCTTGTTTCGGGCGAAGTGTACCAAACATGGTCGCGTGAGACCTTATTACTTGATGATGACAAAAACGAATTGCTCCTGCCCAAAAGCGAGTCAATCCCCGGTGACTTCTTCCGCAAAGGCGAGACCGTGCGCGCTGTTGTTGCCAATGTCGATAACAAAAACAACAACCCCAAAATCACCGTTTCGCGCACCAACGAAAACTTCCTTCGCCGTCTCTTCGAGCTTGAAGTTCCAGAGATTCAAGACGGACTCATAAACATACGTGCCGTTGCCCGCATCCCCGGCGAGCGCGCCAAAATCGCTGTGGAGAGCTATGATGACCGCATCGACCCCGTAGGTGCATGTGTCGGCGTCAAAGGTTCACGTATACATGGCATTGTGCGTGAACTCCGCAACGAGAACATCGATGTCATCAACTTCACAACAAACCCATCACTGTTCATACAGCGTGCCCTCTCGCCGGCAAAAATCTCATCTATACGTCTTGATGAAGAAGAGAAAAAAGCCGAAGTATTTCTCCGTCCCGAAGAGGTGTCTCTCGCCATCGGTAAAAACGGCTTGAATATCAAACTCGCTTCGATGCTCACCGGATATGTCATTGATGTATATCGCGACTCGGAAGAAATTTCAGAAGAAGATATCTATCTTGACGAATTTAAAGATGAAATCGAAGAATGGGTTATCGAGCAGCTCAAGTCTATCGGCTTCATCACTGCCAAAAACGTGCTCAACGCTCCACGCGAAATGCTCATCGAAAAAGCTGACCTCGAAGAAGAAACCGTCGACCATGTGCTTGAAGTTCTTCGCGCCGAATTTGAAGACTGATCTCCAACACCCTCTACTCCCTTACAACATTCTCCTCACCGCCGTTTAACAACAAAAATTATACAGATAGCACAAGGCTGATATATGGCAAAAACAAAAATAAGTACCCTCGCCAAAGAATTGAACGTCGCCCTGCCGACGGTTTTCGAATTCTTACGCAAAAAAGACATAACCATTGACGAGACACCCAATACGCGTGTTGAGCAAGACATCGTCGACCTTCTCGTCAGCGAATTTGACAAAGACAAGAAACTTAAAAACTTATCCACTCAATTCACCTCTGAACGCAAAGGGCAACCGGCAAAAAAAACTGAGGCGCAGAAGGCTCCGGAACCGGAACAAGCAGTGACTCCCTCTGACACACTACCGAAACCCAAACTTGTGGGAAAGATTGATTTGGCATCTCCCGGTCACATCATACCCGTAGAGACACCCAAACCCGAAACAAAACCGACGCCTCAAAAACCGGTCGATGAGGTCAAACCGACGCCCGATGTCGAGAAGCCGACAGAAGACAAGTCGGAGAAACCGGTATCCAAACCCACTCCGAAAGAAGAAAAACCGGTCGCTCCCGTTGAGAAAGCACCCGAAAAAGCCGAAAAAAACAAAAAGGTTGAAAAGGCAGAGACATCGGCAAAAGCTCCCGAGGCAGCCAAATCTCAGACAAAAGATGAGAAGGTGGTAGAGGTAAAAAACTCTCAATCTCAGCCGGTAAACACTCCGGTGCAAGAGACTGAGACAACCGAGACGACGACAGCCGATGACACTTTTATTCCCACACAAACACCAAAAACGCCATCAATCAACATAGTCGGTAAAATTGATCTTGCAACTCTCGACCAATCGACACGTCCGCGCAAAAAAACTAAAGAAGAACGTCGTCAGGCAGCCGCCGCGTCAGCCGGTGGTGACCGTAAAAAACGTCGTCGTATCGCCGGCAAAGAAAAAGTCGATATCGAGAAAACAGGACAGCAAGCAGCTCGTGACGCCCGACAGGGTGGCACCAATGGCAATGCCTCTCAAAAGAACGGCAAGCGAAACGAACGCCAAAACGCTCCCCAACAACGAGCACCAAAACGTCCCGTTCATCAAGAGGTTAATGAAGAAGACGTTTCAAAGCAAGTCAAAGAAACTCTCGCTCGCCTCACCGCCAAAGACAAGAACCTCAAAAAAGGAGCCAAATGGCGCAAAGAAAAACGTGAGGCAGCTCGCGAGGCGCAAGCCGAAGCTCGTGCCGAAGCTCGTGCCGAGGCAAAAGTGCTTAAACTCACCGAGTTCGTTACAGCCAACGACCTCGCTATCATGATGGATGTGCCCATAAACAATGTTATTGCCACGTGTATGAACATTGGTGTGATGGTTTCTATAAACCAACGACTCGACGCCGAGACAATCAACATCGTTGCCGAAGAATTTGGTTTTAAAACGGAATATGTATCAGCCGAAGTCGCCGATGCCATACATCAAGAAGAAGACGCCGCCGAAGACCTCGTGCCACGTCCGCCGATTGTCACCGTTATGGGTCACGTAGACCATGGTAAAACTTCGTTGCTCGACTACATACGTAAAGCAAACGTTATCGCCGGCGAGGCAGGAGGTATCACACAACATATCGGTGCCTACAACGTCACACTTCCCGATGGACGTCATATAACATTCCTCGACACTCCCGGACACGAAGCATTCACCGCTATGCGTGCTCGTGGAGCCAAAGTCACCGACCTTTGTATTATCATTGTCGCCGCCGACGACAACGTCATGCCTCAGACCGTCGAAGCCATTAATCACGCCTCGGCTGCCGGCGTGCCCATCGTTTTTGCCATCAACAAAATTGATAAGCCCCACGCCAATCCCGAGAAAATCAAAGAAGAACTCGCCGGTATGAACTACCTCGTAGAGGATTGGGGCGGCAAATACCAATCTCAAGACATATCAGCAAAAAAAGGCACCGGTGTTGACGAACTTATGGAGAAAGTTCTTCTCGAAGCCGAAATGCTTGATTTGAAGGCAAATCCCAATCGCAATGCCACCGGTTCGATCATCGAGTCCTCACTTGACAAAGGTCGCGGATATGTAGCCACTGTTCTTGTGCAGAACGGCACCCTCCGTGTCGGAGACATCATACTTGCCGGCAACCACTATGGTAAAATTAAAGCCATGTTCAATGAGCGCAATCAACGTATAAAAGAGGCAGGTCCCGCAACACCTGCACTCGTGCTCGGGCTTAATGGCGCTCCCCAAGCCGGTGACACATTCAACGTCCTTGACACCGAGCAAGAAGCGCGAGAAATTGCGTCAAAACGCGAGCAGTTGCAACGCGAACAAGGTTTGCGCACGACAAAAATACTCACTCTCGAAGACATTGGTCGCCGTCGTGCAATCGGCAACTTCCAAGAACTTAATATCATTGTCAAGGGTGACGTTGACGGTTCGATAGAAGCTTTGTCAGACTCATTGATAAAACTCTCAACCGAGGAAATACAAGTCAACGTTCTCCACAAAGCCGTGGGCGAGATCTCAGAAAGCGATGTCACGCTGGCTGCCGCGTCAGATGCCATCATCATCGGCTTCCAAGTGCGCCCCTCAATGGCTGCGCGTCGTGCCGCCGAGCGCGAAGGCGTCGAGATACGTCTATACTCTGTAATCTATCAAGCCATAGAGGAAGTTAAAGACGCTATGGCAGGTATGCTTGCACCCGAAATCAAAGAAGAGATCATCGGCTCAGCCGAAGTCCTCGAAACATATCACATATCAAAAGTCGGCACTATCGCCGGCGCCATGGTACGTGAGGGTAAGCTCAAACGCGGTTGCAAAGTGCGCCTGATACGTGATGGTATCGTGCGTTATACCGGTGAATTAGGTTCACTTAAACGCTTTAAAGACGATGCCAAAGAGGTTACTGCCGGATATGATTGCGGCTGCTCAATATCAGGGTATAATGACATCAAGGTTGGCGACATCTTTGAAGGTTTCGAAGAAGTTGAAGTCAATCGTACTCTTTGATAATCAAACATTGTTTCATGATTGTTTTGGTGGGGACGCAATAAATCTTTTGCGCTCCCACCTTTATTTAATCGGCAGACAAAAAACATACAATGTCGACAATATATCTTAATATAGGTTCCAATCGCGACAATCGTCGCGCGTTGATATTACAAGCCATAGAACTGATTGCCGCGCGTTGGCGACAGGCACGGCTGAGACGCTCGCCATGGGTTGAGTCTGCGCCGTGGGGCTATGACTCACAAAACCCGTTTATAAACATCGGACTCGCCATAGATCTGCCTCCCGGCCCCGCTCCCGATCCATTTGCCGTGCTTCGTGCCGTCAAAGACATTGAACAGCAAATAGCTCCGGACGACAGACATCGCAACGATGATGGCTCATATCGTGATCGTTTTATAGATATCGACATCATTGCCATTGACAATATGGTTGTCGATACACCCACGCTGACAATACCACACCCGCGCGCTGCTGCGCGTGATTTTGTTATGCAACCCATGCAGTTCTTGTGCCCCGGGTGGTCTCCTGACACCGCCAAATGTTCGCGCAAAAAGACGATAGCCGACCTCGACAGAGACGATGTTGCCACCTATAAAAGCAAGCCAAAAATACCATTGACACTTGTCCTCGACAACATACGCTCGCTGAACAACATAGGTTCAATGTTTCGAACTTCTGATGCCTTTGCTGTCAAACGAATATGTCTGTGTGGAATCACGGCGACACCGCCGTCTCCCGAAATACACAAAACAGCCCTCGGAGCTGAGGTGTCGGTTGAATGGACACACTATCAAACAACGGCACAGGCGGTTGCCGCACTGAGAGACGAAGGTTGTGTCATCACCTGCCTTGAACAAGTAAAGGGCTCGACGATGTTGCAAAACTTTATTCCCGATCCCGACAAACAATACGTGTTGATAGTCGGCAACGAAGTAGCCGGTGTAGACCCGGCTATTGTTGAACAATGTGATATTTATCTCGAGATACCTCAGGTGGGGACAAAACATTCGCTAAACGTCGCAGTCTCCACATCGATAGCCATTTGGCACTTCTTTACCAATATGAAGCCCGAGACAGACGCTTAAATGACCGCGACAAGGACAACGGTTTACACATCTTATTGTGTCACGGCGATATATGTCTGAAAAAAAATTATTACTTTTGTCGTTGCAACATTAACGCTTTGATTATGACAGTCACAAAACAAGACATCATCAATCTCAAAAAAGAGAAAAACGCCGTAATCCTCGCTCACTACTATCAACGAGGTGATATACAAGACATCGCTGATTTTATTGGCGATTCGTTGGCTTTGGCACGCATAGCCACAACGCTTGACCAAAAAATCATAGTGATGTGCGGCGTTCATTTTATGGCTGAGACCGCCAAAATATTATGCCCGGAGAAAACAGTGTTAATTCCTGATGCAACTGCCGGTTGCTCACTTGCCGACAGCTGCCCGGCAGACGAATTTGCCAACTTCATTGCCGCTCACCCCGGTCACACGGTGATAAGCTATGTAAACACTTCGGCACAGGTCAAAGCACTGAGTGATGTTCTCGTAACATCATCTAATGCTCTTAAAATTGTAGAATCCTTCCCCAAGGATCAAAAAATAATATTCGGTCCCGATCGCAATCTTGGCAACTATATCAACTCGGTGTCGGGTCGCAAGATGGTACTGTGGGACGGCGCCTGCCATGTGCATGAACAATTTTCGCCGGCAAAAATCGCTGATCTCAAACGTCAGCACCCTGAAGCCCTCGTGCTCGCGCACCCCGAATGCCGGCGTCCGGTTTTGCTTATTGCCGACAAGGTGGGCTCTACGGCTGCGCTGTTGCAATTTGCAAAAACCTCGGAGCATAAAGATTTTATCGTTGCCACCGAGAGCGGCATCCTGCACCAGATGATCAAGGAATGCCCCGACAAGCACTTCATTCCCGCGCCTCCCGAAGACTCGACATGCGGTTGCAACGATTGCGCTTTTATGAAGCTAAATACTCTCGAAAAAGTCTACAAATGCCTCGCCAACCTCTCGCCACAAGTCGATGTTGACCCGGCTATCGCCGAACGTGCACGTCTGTCAATACAGCGCATGCTTGACCTGTCATAACACCAAAAACAAAAATAATTACAAATAAACCACTCTCACGTTATGGAATATAATCACCGCGACATCGAAAGTCGCTGGCAAAAATATTGGAAAGAAAATAAAGTCTACCACACAGAGATAGACACCACGCGTCCGAAATTCTATGTTCTTGACATGTTCCCATATCCGTCGGGCGCAGGATTGCACGTGGGGCATCCGCTGGGATACATCGCGTCAGATATCTACTCGCGATTTAAACGTCTGTGCGGTTTCAACGTTCTGCACCCTATGGGTTATGATGCTTACGGTCTACCCGCCGAGCAATATGCCATACAGACCGGTCAGCACCCTGAGGTTACCACAGTCAACAACATTGCTCGCTATCGTCAACAGCTCGATAAAATAGGCTTTTGTTATGATTGGGATCGCGAGATAAAAACATGTGATCCACACTACTACAAATGGACACAATGGGCATTCAAACGTATGTTTGAATCATATTATGATACAGAGGCAGACAAGGCGATGCCTATCGACAAGCTGATAAAGCATCTCGAAACGTCAGGCACTGCCGACCTCCACGCTGCCGGCTCAAAAGTATTGAACATTACCGCCGACCAATGGAACAAGATGTCAGCCAAAGAAAAGAGCGACACCCTGATGAACTATCGCATAGCTTATCTTGGTAATACGATGGTCAATTGGTGTCCCAAACTTGGCACCGTCCTTGCTAACGATGAAGTAAGCGAGGGGCTATCGATACGCGGCGGCTATCCCGTGGAGCAAAAATTGATGTATCAATGGTGTCTTCGCGTTTCGGCATATGCCGACCGCCTGCTGTCAGGTCTTGACCGCCTCGATTGGACAGATTCGCTCAAAGAGACACAACGCAATTGGATAGGGCGCAGTGAAGGTGCCGAAATGCACTTTAAAATCGATAATTCTGATGTAGACCTCGAAATATTCACCACACGCGCCGACACCGTGTTTGGCGTGACATTTATGGTGCTCGCACCCGAGAGCAAATATGTGGTAGCCGTTACCACACCCGAACATCGTGCCGCCGTCGATGAATATGTCACTGCCGCGCGCCACAAAACCGAGCGTGAACGTATGATAGACCGACGCGTAACCGGCGTCTTTACCGGTGCATACGCCATCAATCCGCTGTCAGGCAAAAAGATACCGGTATGGGTTAGCGACTATGTGCTTGCCGGATATGGCACGGGAGCCATTATGGCTGTCCCGGCACACGACAGCCGTGACTATGCTTTTGCTCGCAAATTTGACCTTCCGATTATA
The DNA here is from genome assembly GCA_963600695.1 of bacterium. Lineage (GTDB taxonomy): Bacteria > Bacteroidota > Bacteroidia > Bacteroidales > Muribaculaceae > CAG-873. The sequence continues at coordinate 10,057 of CAVCBR010000013.1, read as the reverse complement.
CCATTGATCGAAGGAGCCGATGTCTCAGAGCAAAGTTTTGATGCAAAAGAAGGACGCATGATTAACTCTCATGGTCCCGAACTTAACCTCGACGGACTCCAAGTTAAAGATGCTATTGCTCGCACCAAACAGTTTATCAAAAAAAAAGGTATCGGACAAGTCAAGGTCAACTATCGTTTGCGTGATGCCATCTTCTCGCGTCAACGCTATTGGGGCGAGCCGTTCCCCGTTTACTACAAAGATGGTATACCAATGATGCTCGATGACGACAAATTGCCGTTACTGCTCCCCGAGGTTGATAAATATCTCCCCACCGACACGGGTGAGCCACCATTGGGACGTGCCAAAAACTGGGTTACTCCCGAAGGATACAAACTTGAATTGAACACTATGCCCGGTTTTGCCGGCTCATCGGCATATTACCTTCGCTATATGGATCCGCACAATGACAATGCTCTCGTTTCACACGAAGCAGATGCTTATTGGCGCAATGTCGACCTCTATATCGGTGGCACGGAGCACGCCACGGGTCACCTCATATATTCTCGCTTCTGGAACAAATTCCTTTATGACCTCGGCATCGTTGTCGAAGACGAACCGTTCCGCAAGCTCATCAATCAGGGAATGATACAAGGTCGCTCAAACTTTGTTTATCGCATCAAAGACACAAACACTTTTGTATCTCTCGGGCTCAAAGACCAATATGACGTCACACCGATACACGTAGATGTAAACATCGTGTCAAACGACATACTCGACATCGATAAATTCCGAAAATGGCGTCCCGAGTTCAATAACGCCGAGTTTGTACTCGAAGACGGACGTTATGTTTGTGGTTATGCCGTGGAAAAAATGTCTAAGTCGATGTTTAATGTCGTAAACCCTGACGACATAGTTGATACGTATGGTGCCGACACCCTGCGCCTGTATGAAATGTTCCTCGGTCCGCTCGAACAATCAAAGCCTTGGGACACGAATGGCATCGACGGCGTAAATCGTTTTATCAAAAAACTGTGGAATCTCTTCTATGCCGATAACGCAGCGCCTAAGGCAGATGTCGAGCCGACTCGTGACAACCTGCGCTCGCTGCACAAACTAATAAAAAAAGTGACCTCAGACATCGAGAACTTCTCGTTTAACACCTCGATAGCCGCGTTTATGATCTGTGTCAACGAGCTCACCTCACAAAAATGCCGCGCCGCCGAAGTATACTCCAAACTCCTTGTCGTTCTCGCACCATTTGCTCCGCACGTTGCCGAGGAACTTTGGCATGCTCTTGGCAACACCACGACCATCTGTGATGCTCAATGGCCTCAATTTGATGAAAAATATATCAAAGAAGACACGGTGAACTATGCCGTTTCATTTAACGGCAAAATGCGTTTTAACCTTTCGATGCCGGCAGACGCCGACCGCGATGCCGTCGAAAAAGCTGCTCTCGAAGCTCCCGGTGCCGCCAAATGGCTCGAAGGCAAAACCGTGGTTAAAATCATCGTCGTGCCCGGAAAAATTGTCAATATTGTAGTAAAATAAACATTCTATGCCCTATGACTTACGAATATGACTATCTCGTAATTGGCTCAGGCATCGCCGGCATGAGCTTTGCGCTCAAATCTGCCGCAAAAGGTCGCGTTGCCCTCGTTTGTAAAACTTCGATTGACGAAGCCAATACTGCTCTTGCCCAAGGCGGTGTGGCATCGGTGACAAATCTCGCCGTCGACAACTTTGAAAAACATATTCACGACACCATGGTCGCCGGAGACTGGCTCTCAGACCCGGCAGCAGTCAAAGCTGTTGTCGAGGGTGCACCCAAAGGCATTGCCGACCTCTTGTCGTGGGGCGTGAATTTTGACAAAAAAGAAGACGGCACATTTGATTTGCATCGTGAGGGCGGACACAGTGAGTTTCGCATCTTACATCACGCCGATAATACCGGATTTGAAATACAACGCGGACTCATTGAGGCTGTGCGCCACAATCCGAATATTGATATATATGAAAATCATTTTGCCATCGAAATCATAACCCAACATCATCTCGGACGCATCGTCACACGGCGCACCCCCGACATCACATGTTATGGTGCATATGTGCTAAACCCCGAGGGCGCGGTCGACAAGTTTTTGTCGCGCGTCACGGTTATGGCAACCGGTGGTGTCGGTGCCGTTTATCAGACAACGACAAACCCGCTCGTTGCCACCGGTGACGGTATAGCTATGGTTTATCGTGCAAAAGGAACTGTCAAGGATATGGAATTTATACAATTCCACCCGACGGCGTTGTTCCACCCCGGCGATCGCCCGTCATTCCTTATTACTGAGGCTATGCGCGGATATGGCGCCGTGTTGCGAAACCTGCGAGGTGAAGAGTTTATGCAAAAATATGACCCGAGGCTTTCGCTCGCTCCACGCGATATTGTCGCACGAGCAATAGACTCGGAAATGAAACTATATGGTGACGATCATGTATATCTCGATGTCACACATAAAGATCCCGAGGAAACGCGTCACCACTTCCCCAATATCTACCAAAAATGTCTCTCGTTGGGCATAGACATTACTCGCGACTATATCCCCGTTGCTCCGGCTGCCCACTACCTCTGTGGCGGTATAAAAGTCGATACTGACGGTTGCTCGTCGATACAACGTCTTTATGCTCTCGGCGAGTGCTCGTGTACGGGTCTCCATGGTGGCAATCGTCTTGCATCAAACTCGTTGATTGAAGCTGTGGTATATGCTGATGCCGCTGCACGCCATGCCGCCGCAAACATTGACCATTATGACATACGTCACGATGTGCCCGATTGGAACGATGAGGGTACTCGCCACCCAGAAGAAATGGTACTCATCACACAATCAATCAAGGAGGTAAACCAAATTATGGGCACGTATGTCGGCATTGTTCGCTCTAACTTGCGTCTTGACCGTGCGTGGAACCGTCTCGACATTCTCTATGAAGAGACCGAGCGACTCTTTAAACGCTCAAAGGCTTCGCGCGAGATATGTGAATTGCGCAACATCATCAATGTCGGCTATCTCATCATGCGTCAGGCAAAAGAACGTCACGAGTCTCGAGGACTCCACTATACGGTTGACTACCCTCCGATACACAACAATGATGCAGACAAAAAATAATTGTAAGCACTAAGACATACAATACTCTCACAGATAGAAAACAAACATCACTCACTCTCCGACGGTTGCCGTATGACAAAGACAATTCGAGTCATATCGCTTTTATGTGTCTTGACGACAATGCTATCAATAAAAATATCTGCAAGTCGTCAGCCGGATGAGTTTGCCGATGGGGACATCAAACTTCCACCGGCACGCGAAAGCATCTATGAGAGTTATACTTTTGTCGTTGACGAAGTCTCGGGCGACACGATGGTGTGTTACAATTTGAGACCTTTCACAGTGTTCCCACCCTTTAAATTTAAGAACAAAAAAGAAGAGCAGTTTTATTATCGCACCGTGCGTAACGTTAAAATCACGTTGCCTTATGCCAAGCTGATACGCGAGACACTCATCGAAACATACGAATATATTGAGACTTTTCCCACACAAAAGGAGCGCGAAGCCTACCTGAAACGTATGGAGAAAGACCTGTTCAAACAATACAAACCCATACTGAAACGCCTGTCCAAGAGTCAGGCACAATTACTCATTAAGCTGATACAACGCGAGACTTCACAAACATCATATCAAATAGTCAAAGCCTTTCTCGGCTCATTTCGTGCCGCATTCTGGCAGGGATTCGGTCGTTTCTTCGGCGTTAATTTGCGAGGAAAATTTGATCCCGAGCACAACCGACAGGACGAAATCATAAACCGCGTAGCCACACTCGTCGAGCAAGGCTCGTTATAAATCATTAAAAGAGTATAGAGGTTATGTCATCATCACCATCTGCCGAGTCGTTGCTTAAAGCCTATAGCGCCTACCTCTCCTTAGAGCGCGGGTTGTCTGCAAATACGCTCGTAGCCTATACCACCGACATATCGCGCTTGCTTGACACGATGGCGACAGACAAACGCACGGTGTTTGATGTTGATGATACCTATTTGCAATATTATATAGGCGATCTCCATGATCTCAGTATTGCTCCACGCTCGGTGGCACGCATTATATCATCGATAAAATCCTTTTTCCATTGGCTTGACATTGACGGACGGCGTGGCGATGACCCAACGTTGTTGCTCGAATCGCCGGCATTCCCGGCACACCTGCCGACTGTCTTGTCCGTGCAACAAATTGACGATATGATTGCAGCTATCAGCCCTGAAACACATCATGCCCAGCGCAATCGTGTCATCATTGAGACGTTATATGGCTGTGGTTTGCGTGTGTCTGAATTGATCAATCTCGAATTATCGCGCCTCGCACTCGATCAACATTACATACTCGTTACCGGAAAAGGCTCAAAAGAGAGAATGGTGCCCATCAGCGAATACAATGCGCGGCTCATTCGTGAGTATGTCGCCGATGAACGCTCTCATATCATAGCCAAACCTTCGCATGAAGACATAGTGTTTCTAAATCGTTGCGGACGTCGGCTGACGCGCAATATGGTGTTTATTATTATCAGAGACTTGGCACGCGATGCCGGCATAAAACAGCCCATAGGACCACACACACTGCGTCACTCTTTTGCCACACACCTTCTCGAAGGTGGCGCAAACTTGCGTGCCATACAAATGATGCTCGGACACGCCTCAATCGCCACCACCGAAATATACCTACATCTCCAAACCGCCCAACTTCGTCAACAAATACTGACATACCACCCACGCAACAATCCCCGACATTAATAATCCTCCCGATAGGGAAAACACCCTAAAAACGGTGAAATTCGCAACTAAATCACGCAAGGTGTTGTGACTTTAATGAAAAAAGTTTAAATTTGCGCTTAGAACTGCAAAAATCATACGGTTAACGCTAAATCATACACCATGGGCAACTGTCTGCAACGCATCATTGTTACAATTTTTGCTATCGTCGCTAATGTGACGATAATGGTAGCTGCACCGCCAAAGAATATAGTGATTACAAATTTAGAGGCGACATATATCATTGAGGCTGACGGGAAAGGTGAAGCTATACGCGTGAGAACTGAAGAAAAGCGCACATACACCGCCACACGTGTAGACGCCACGAGCATTTGGCCCACATTTTATGATGAAAATGTCACCGTAGATCGCGCAAAAGCCCCCGGTGCATCGCCCATATATCGCGCATGGGAAGATGATGATTTGTTTCATACCGGTTCGCGCGTATGTGTATTGCCATTGAAGATACGTGCCGGCAAAAAGCTCGAAGCCGAGGTAAAGCAAACATACAAAGACCCGATGCAGTTTTCAAAAATCATCATCGCGCCAAATGTGCCGTTGCAAAAAGGGTGTTGGCACATAGAGATACCTCAGCCGCTGGCAAACAAGATGACCGTCATTCCTATGCGCATGCCGGCGACCGCCCTTCTTGACAGCGTCATAACCGACAAAGGCAAAAAAATTTATACACTCACAGTTAGCGATATTCAAGCGTTTGAAGGGGAAAAATATATGCCGTCATCGTTGGCTGTGGCACCGGTATTGGTCATATCGGGAATGAAAGGTGACTGGCACGGACTATATCACTATCTACACTCGATGGTTCATGCAGACATCGATATGGCGCCTGAGGCAACGGCTCTCGCTCGCAAACTTACAGCCGACATCCCGGCTGATGATGTTAAGGCAAAGGTTGATGTCATCACCCGATGGGTGCGCAACAATATACGATATGTTGCCATCGAAAACGGTAAATATGCTTTAAGTCCTGATGCGCCTGATGCCGTGTTGTCAAAACGCTATGGCGATTGTAAAGGAAGTGCGTGTCTGATACGCGCCATGTTGCGTGGCATAGGTATTGACGGACGTATGGTTTGGGTCGGCACTCGAGACAATGTGTTGGGTGATTGGGATTCTATGCGCTCGTTGGGTTGTGGCAATCACATGATAGCTGCAGCCGTGCTTCCCGACACTATATTGTATCTTGACGGAACATTGTCACATGCGCCAGCCGGGCTTATTCCGACGACGATAGCCGGCGCGCAAGCTCTTATCGAAGACGGTCAAGACGGAATGTTGCGACGCATACCCACAGACCCGGCATCATCGCCGGTGATGCGTCTGACCGGAACGGCGGCATGTGTTGAGAATGACAATACGCGCAGTCTCATCGGCAAAATCGCATTGAAAGCAGAGGGCGAAATGATACTCTATCTCTCATCGATATCTGACGATGTGCAGGCATCGCGCCGTGGAATATATCTCGAAAGCATTCTCACCGGCGGCAATCGCAGTTGTCATCTTTCAGATCTTGAAACAACTGCCACCGATGATGGTGGTATCATGGAGATTGGCGCGTCATACACTGACGCCGGAGCAATAACCACCGTTGCCGCCGGCAATAAGATGTATGTGAATGTGTCACCACTGCGCACTATCGATTTGCCAACGTTTGACATCAACAATCGCCGTTTTGATGCAAAAATACCACATGACTATCATGTCTATACCGATATTTCTATCACACTCCCTGCCGGATATGCTCCCGACAATGTCGGCACACCCATCGTCGTGTCATGCACATGGTTTGATGCACGCATAGAGTATAAAAATATTAAAGATGGTGAGGTGAGTTGTCAAGCATCGTTTGTGTGGAAAACACCTTATGTGAGCCATAACGACATAGCTTCATGGAACGATGCCGTGCGCCGCGTTCAACGCTTGATGTCGACACCACTGATATTGCACCGCGCCAACGATGACAAATAATGGAACGAATAAACAGGCTTAAACACTAAAAACCGCATAAATATGAAATTAATCCGCACATTAACCCTCGCCTTGGCGATAACAGCCGTGACCACTGCTTATGGTGCAATTGATGCCAAATTTTATCGGCAAACAGCCGAGCGCGTTTGGAGTCAACCCGACACGCTTTTTCGCGCCGACATTTCAATACCCGACAGTATTGCTGCCAAAGCCTCAGCTGTGATTATGATGCGCTTGGACGACATCAGTGCAGAGCAACAAGTGCAAAACACCATCTACAAAGCATCGGGACGCACAAACCGCACACTGCGCCAACATCTGCGTCGCACAATGGTCAAACTGCTTGACCAAAAAGCGTTAGACGAATATGGCGAAGCTGAGTTCGGAGAGAAAGAAGATATCAAAGTGCACGGATTATTGCTATATAAAGCAAAAAACACATTTGGTGCTCGCATTCACAAACCCGATGGCACGATTGTAAATATCGATGTGCCCGACAACGCCATAGAGATAGCTCACGGCAAAAAAGAAAACGAAGACCGCAAGTATAAAATAGCCATTCCGGGTCTGGCTGTCGGTGACATCCTCGAGTACTTTTATTATGATGAGGAACTCGCCGAGGAGTTCAGCCTCAGCCATATAGACCTCAAATTCTATGACCGCTATCCGATACTCAATAGAGTTGTCACCCTGAAGATGTCACCGTTTCTCACAACCGAATATCGCACATATAACGGTGCACCGCTACTCAAAGTCGAGCAAGATAAAAAAGAAAACTTCATCGCTCAGGTGCATGCCTATAACATTCCGGCTGTAGACTTCTCAATATTTGTGATGCCTGCGCGACAACTGCCGTTCATACGCCTGCAAACGCTTAACAACTCTACGGCACAATATCACGCGCCGTCGGCACGCTATCCGGGCTTCCACCCCAATATACTCCCCGGCAAGTATTTCCGCGAAGTGGGCGAAACCCTCCACGATGCCGTCTATGAGTCAGACCTCCCCGGCAAAGCTGTGAAAATTGTCAAAAACTACATTAAAACACACCCCGGGCTCAGCCAACGTCAGATTGTCGACTTGACATGGCTCGCACAACAATACGTGTTGACCATCGATGACGAAGAGGGTGTTTCAAGATACCAAGAATTGTGGAACACGCTATATATGATTGACGATGTCATCAAACTCAAAGCCTTTGATGCCGATAAAGTCGGTGCCGCCGTTGTCAGCCCGCGCGACGATGTGCCCACCGAAGAACCATCGGCATGGACAGACTTCACATACGTGGCTATCGTTGGCGACAGCATATACTATCCCACACCTCGTCTATGCTATACCCCCGGCGAAGATCCGGCAATGTATCAGGGCGAAAAAGGTTATGGCTTCTTAGGTCCGCGCAAAGACATCAACATACGCACACTGCCATTCCCCTTTGACATTGGCAACCTCAGACACGTTGGCAATCGTGTGATCTCACAAGCAGTCATAGACATCGACCCCGATATGGGAACGGCGACAGCCGACGGCAAAGCCACATATACCGGTGGCTGCAAAGAACTCGCCGGCAAACTCACCGACATCAACGAATGGATAGCTGCCGTCGAAGACTATCTCGGTATCGACAAACGCTATGTTGACAAAGAATATGACGCTGTCGAGCGCGAACACAAAGTGCGCCAAGAGATAGCCACGGAGCGTGAATTCGTTCTTGGCACGCGCCCCGACTCCGTTCTGTCATACACTATTGACGATCGCGGCATACTCCCCGGCTCAAAAGGGTTGGAAGTCTCGTCAAAATGCCACCTCTCAAACCTTGCCACTCGACTGGGTGACGACTTGAACCTCCATGCCGGCAAACTCATCGGCGATTTCAAAAAAATCACCGGCGCTGAGCGCACACCCCTGCTTGACGCCATGTTGCCCACGGCGCGACAATTCTCACGCACGCTGACGATACATGTTCCCGATGGCTATGTCGTAGACCAAACATCGCTCAGCGACTTTGCCACCAACGTCACCAACCTTGTAGGGCAGTATGTCGTTCACGCTGACCTCAACGATGACGGCGACATTAACATAATGACAATGTGGCGCATAAAATACAACACCATACCCCTCGCCGCGTGGTCACAATTCCTTGACCTCCTCGATGCCGCCGCCTCCTCCACCGAAAAATCCCTCCTCCTCACTCACAAATAATCCGAGAATCGGACGAAAGAACATAACCACTACAAACAGCGAGCCCTCTTTTCTAAAAAGTAGAAGTTGGACTCGCTGTTTTATGGTTTAGTGCACAGCATTAATATTGTATTGCCGCTATACTCCTGATAATATGTGACTTTTCGCCAACCCCCCCCGAAATTTACTCAATACACTGAGTAAAATTACTCAACACACTGAGCAAAATTACTCAATACACTGAGCAAATCCGACAAGACATGCATAGACACATTGCATTAGCTTATATCAAGCCAGTGTGACACTCTCTGTTCATATCACGAAAAGCAATGGGAGGTGTCAAGAATTTAATTGCGATTTGGATTCTTGCTTATTTATGGTTTGATAGACGATAAAATTGCAAATCAATGAATTATCTGCGCATAAATTCGTTAAAATCAATAACAGAGCGATATTTAGTCATGTCTTTTTTTTGCGCCATTAATTTGGTAATAATGGTTGGATCTAACTTATATGCGCTTACAAACAATTTCAATGAATACTCCATTTCTTTTCTAAAAAGATCACATTCCGAGATTGTTGGATTTTTCCATTTACCACCACGCAATCGTTGCGCTGCACAATATGAGCAATTATTCATAGCCCAACAACTTCGGCATTCAATATTGTTTGTTGCATCGCCATAGCTTTTATATGCTTCTATCATTTTATCCATATTATAGCCGCCTGTGCACACATTGCCTAATGGTAAAGAACCATCTGTTTTGTGGCAAATGTGCATATATCCTTCCGTATCAATCATAATGTTATCGACACAGAGAGGGCAGGTGAGATTTATTGATAAATGCCTAACATAATGAGGTATATTTGTTTTAATGGTGTCTAAAAAATATAATGGTAAGAATTCATCAAGTGCATTTGGATCTCCATTCGCAAGTTTTTCTTTATATGCTCTTATGGTTTGTTCAATGTTGTATTTTTCGTTCTTTTCCATTTCCTCAATCTTTTGTGCCGGATTTCGTACTAAGCAATCAAATGGAGCTTCGGATAGATAACTTATCT
>CAVCBR010000012.1:12732-39583 GCA_963600695.1 bacterium | reverse complement strand
ACCCAAAGAGAATGTGAATATTACAGCCGTTTTATCTCCTTTTTTGGCATATAAGACGGGTTCACCCCTATTTCATCTCCCTTTTTGGCATATAAGCCAAAATTTTACTTTTTGATGCGGTTGCCGTGCTTAAAAAGGCGCGATATTAACTATCGTTAACTATTGACGCGCGATTGATAAGCACGAAGTAAAACAGAAAAAGGAAAGAGTCCGATGTAATACCGAACTCTTTCTCAAAACGGATGATGTTTAACTCGTTCAACTTTGTGGGGGCACTTCGATAGTCGCGACACAGCCCCTTGTTGGTGTATGTTTGCCTTGTTTTCAGAGACGTTCGAGAACGGTTTTCACGAGGTCGCGAACACCGTTTTTGTAGTTGGGGTTGGCGTCTTCGTTAAAGCGGTTGGCGATTATTGAGCACACGGTCATACATTTATGTCCCATAAGTTTGCCGAGACCTTGGAGCGGAGCCGATTCCATCTCGTAGTTTGTTATGCGGCGACCGTTAAACTCAAATTCTTCAATAGTGCGGTTTAGTTTCGGGTTGGCAAGAGCAAGTCGCACCTCGCGACCTTGTGGTCCATAGAAACCGACTGCCGAAATAGTGTTGCCACGCACCATATCGTCACGACCGATACGTTCGATGAGTTCGGCATCAGCGTCAACGACATAGGGGTGTGCCCATAGTGGATTCCAATCTGTTTGTGCGCAGAAAGCTTTTTCAAATTCGAGGTCGGCAACGGTGTTGCGAGCCGCATAGTAATTAAGCACGCCGTCAAATCCTATGGATTTTGTAGCAATGACCGGAGTACCGATTGCCAGTTCGGGTTGGAGTGCTCCGGAAGTACCGATGCGCACCATGGTGAGTACTCGCTTGGTGTCTTTAACCTCGCGAGTGTTGAAATCTACGTTTGCAAGGGCATCAAGCTCGGTGATAACAATGTCAATGTTGTCCGGACCAATACCGTGGCTCAAACACATTATGGGTTTACCTTTATAGGTGCCGCCTATGGTGTGAAATTCGCGTGATGACACTTCAAACGTTTTGGTGTCAAAAAATTCGGCTACCATATTAACACGCCCCGGGTCTCCGACAAGAATAATGTTGTCTGTCAGTTGTTCAGGTTTGATGTGTAGGTGAAAAACAGAGCCGTCACTATTGATTATAAGTTCTGAGGCAGGGATAATTTTCTTTTCTGACATAATAAAAAGTTTTTATGATATTATGTTTGTTATTTGAATTTTATGATATTAATAATCAGCGTTTTAACCTTTTCATCTCGAAAACTGTGAGAATTGAAAAAGAAACCACGAAGTTATAAAAATTAGTTTAATTAATCAATACAGACGTGGTATATTTTAGCATTTTTAATAAAGGTTGCCATTGGTTTTTGACGAAAGTTAACAGATATATACCGTTGCGAGTCTCAGTCGCGGAAGTAAATGCGCTTTACACGTGGAGATACAGATGTAAGCACTTCGTAAGGTATTGTGCCAAGGGCGTCAGATAGTCGTTGAATAGGAAGGTGTGTGCCAAAAATTTCGACCGAAGTACCGACTTTGCAATTTGGGCAGTCGGTAACATCAACCATACACAGATCCATACAAATGTTGCCGACGGTGGGGCATAAAACTCCGTTTATCAAGAAAGAGGCATTGCCACAACCCAAATGGCGATTTAGACCGTCAGCATAGCCGATAGGCAGAGTGGCAATTAAAGATGGGCGTGTAAGCACCCCTCGGCGACCATAACCGATGGTGGCGCCGGCAGGGTGGGGCGTAACCGCAATTACGGTTGTGGTCAATGTTGCTACCGGTTTCAAGTTATCATCGTTATCAAGTGGAGAAATCCCATACAGACCTATGCCGAGACGCACCATATCGTGGTGATCGGTTTGTCCATAGCGAGTGATGCCGGCAGTGTTTAATATGTGTCTGTAAATATGCCTCGGGTTAGGGCTACCATTGTTCAATAATGCTTCAAGTTCATCTGACATCCTGTCAAAGTTATCAAGTTGCATACGTGTGTAAGCATCTTGATCAAGACAATCGGCAGTAGCGAGATGACTGAACATAGATACGACATTAAAACGCTGAAATTGTTTTAAGAGTGAGGCAAACGTTTCAAGTTGGTCCTGACTCAACCCCAGACGATGCATGCCGGTGTCAAGTTTGACATGGACATTGATGATGTCGACTCCGGCTTCGGCGGCAGCATTGTCAAGAGCGTGAAAAAGCTCGATGTTTGGGGCGATAAGAGTTGGTTCAAGTTTGTTGGCAACGATTGCTCTCGGGTCGGTGCACCAAGGATCGAGGATAATCACCGGGGTGTCAACACCGGCTTTTCGCAGGGCTGCGCCTTCGTCAACGACGGCAACGGCAAAATAATCTATGCCTGAGGCTTGGAGCGTGCGAGCAACTTCTACCGCGCCACAACCATACGCCGAGGCCTTTATCATTGCTACCATACGCACATCTGCGGGTATTTGAGATTTGTAGTATTTGTAGTTGCTTACAAGAGCTTCGAGGTCTATATTCAGTCGAGTGATGTGACGCAAGGCACAAAGACGATCACGTAATGTTGCCGATGTTTTTTTATCTGTGGTGTTAATGTAATATGTCGTATTGTGGTGTGGACTGTCTATGAGTTTTTGAGCAAGATCTTGTGTCGTATCGGCGGCGACGACCTTAATGTCATTAAAATTACCTATGAATTGTGCAATTTCAGTTCCATCGGCATATAAGGTTGTGACACCCGCAGCGATAAGTGTATCGTGGAGATGTTGATATGTTTTTTCGTGTTCACGTTCGTTACAGATAAGATCGGATATAAATGCGACTATATGTCGTTCTGATGAAATGCGTCTGCATACATAGTCGAGAGCTGTTTCAATGCCATACAAATCACAAGTATAGTTATCATAGGCGACAGATGTCGTTTCGTCTGCCTCGGTTATATCTATGCGTGCAGAGATTGATGAATTGGTGTCATTACACTCCACGTTGGCATTCGGATCAAGATATAAAGCAACAGCCTTTGCTATTTCATCATTACCGCCGTCTATAGGTCTCAATGACGTGGGTTGAAGTACTTCTCTCAAGGCGTCTTCTATCAAGGTTTGATTTTTGGGGTAAAAAACGGCTGAACAACCGATAAATAGAGATGCTTTTTCCGATGCTTTTTGTTGTATGGAATCAAACCCCTCTGCATGTTCATCAGTAAGCGCAGTGAAGACTCCGATTGTGGGGCGTATCATTGAGGCAAGAGCCGACATTTCGCCTTTTTGGGATATTCCGGCTTCGATAATGGCGATGTCGGTTGAATCATCAAGCAAGCACAGCGACTTGGGAACACCGATTTGAGAATTCCACGAACGAGGGCTTCGTGTAACCTTGTGGTGATGTGCCAATGCTGCATTTATCATCTCTTTGACGATGGTTTTGCCGCGCGAACCGGTTATACCTATCACCGGACATGAGATCTGTTGTCGCACGTATGTCGCGACAGACACGAGAGCTTGTGATACGTCGTGAGCATATATTATATTTGCATCTTGCATAGATTTTATGCCGTTGGGTGTGCGACTGACGACAAATGAGCGCACACCTTTTCGATACAGGTCATATATATAAGCATGTCCATCGCGAGAAGCTGTGGACAACGCAAAAAAGATACAACCGGATGGGCGTACAATAAGTGAACGACTATCTGTGAGTATCGTGTCGATAGTTGCTGTCGGGGTAATGATATTGTTCTTGTGTGATGATGAACCACAAAGACGCTCAAATTGTTCTATTGTCAATGTCATAATATGGGGCGATGATTTTGACGCAAAGTCAAGCGACGATGTTCAAGCGCTTGCAAACGTGTCTGAGGTGTGAAATAGACAGATTGAAAACGATCATAGATGTATTCGATGGCAACCTCCGATGGGTGTTTCATGTCTGCGGCATAAAAACGATAGTCGCGCAGTTCGTCGTTTAGAATTTCGTATGACGGGAAGTATTCACAATTCGACTCTTGGCAAAGTCGTTCGGTGGCGAGCAAAAGAATTGATTTAGACAGAGCGTTGCCGTGAAGACCGTCTGCGAGATGACGCACAGGACTCACCGTGAATATTATATGCCGATTTTGACATATCGGTTTCCAAATATTGACTATTTCGTCTATTGATAGTCGGCGACGTATAAATTGAGATGCCGGAAGTTTATGACAATTGCCAACGAGCGAGTGGCTTGGGATATGATCAAAAACCCACGCGGTGCCGAATGTTATAATAAGTGTGTCGGTATCCGAGAGACGTTTGACAAAACGAGTGAAGTCTTCGTTGAGTTGTTTAAGCAACTTATGGTCATCTGTGTCTTGACGTTGTGACGCAAAATCAAGACAATGCCATATACCTTCGTGCCGGAATAAATCGTCTTGTGTGTATTCTTTTTGTGTAACAGCGCGATTAATGACTTTTGCAATAGACGCCGGATTGAATAATATACCCATTGCATTTATGCTAACATCAAAACCGTCAGAAGACAACAATACGCCAATGTTATCAGTGAAGCATGACCCCAACATCGTAATGCGAGAGCTATGCGAAATTGGTTGCCGTGACGCTGCCAGTTCGACCTCGGTTGTAAATTTCATAAACAAGGGAGTATTGTCAATACATTCTATAATCGATAGATAGCACTTGGAACTCAGTGCGTCGATTTATTTGATCGGCATCATCGCGCTGAGCATCATCAGGAAGGGCGTTGATAAATTCTTCTGTCAGGACATCTCCTTCTTTAAACTCAGGATAAAGTCGAGCAATTTTTTTTGTGACTGTTTTGGGACGCGATTTGCCATAGCCTTGTGATTGCAGTCGATCGGAACTGATGCCCACAGATATCAGGTAATCAATAACCGAACGTGCTCGGCGTGATGAGAGGTTGATATTGTAATCTTCTGAGCCATGTCGGTCGGTATGCGATGCCATTTCAATGGTGACATTCGGGTTGTCACGCAACACTTGTGCCAATTCGTCAAGCGCCTTTTTTGACTCCGGGCGCAATGAAGCGCGGTCAAAATCATAGAAGATATTTTCAACGACAACCGGTTTGGTGATAGACGAGAGTATGAAGTCGACACCATACTCGGCATCTTCTTCGGCAAGGTCAGATGTAAACTCCTGTTTCGAATTGAGATACCCCTTGGCGCCGGCTAACATGACATAAGACACTCCTCGGTCAAGGGGAAATGAGAACGAGCCATCGTTTTTGGCAACTTGTTTTTGATTTGAACCATCATTGCCGACTATGCGAATAACGGCGTTTGGCACCGGTTCTTCGTCTTTGTCAAGCACCCAACCCGAGATGTTGATTTTGAGTTCGGGAAGAGTGAATGAATAAATATGATCATAACCGCGAGCATCACGATTGTTAGAACTGTAAAATCCTTCCTCGCCTTTGCCGAATGTGATGCCAAAATCGTCTCCGGGGGTGTTTATCGGGCGACCCAAATTTGTGACACTCCAACCGCCGGAAGGCATAAGTCTGGCGCAGAACAGGTCAAGTCCACCAAATCCCGGATGTCCGTCTGAAGCAAAATAGAGAACGGAATCAGAACGCACGTATGGGAACATCTCATCACCGGGAGTATTAATCCATTCGCCGAGGTTTTCAAGAGAACCCACACGTTCTTTTAGATTAATGCGCCAAATATCTTTGCCACCACTGCCGCCGGGCATATCTGATGTGAAATATAACCAATTGCCATCGGGCGACACAGCCGGGTGTCCGTATGAAGATATTGTGTCAGCAGTGATTTCAAACTTTACCGGTGCGCTCCATTTGGCGTCAGAGCGTTGAGATGTATATATTTCGACACCGGTGTTGGCATTAAGTTCGCGTCGAGCTTTTGTCAGATACATTGTTTGTCCATCGGGGGAGAACGAAACAATACCCTCATCAAGGTCAGTGTTAAGCTCTCCCTCTACCTGTTCGGGACGTCCCCATTCTCCACGCTCGTTTTTCGCCGAGACATAAATGTCACCATTTTTCATACCTGTAATTTCGCTCTTGCGCGTGCCATGAGCCTTTTCGTTTGTAGATGTGAAATACAAGCGATCAAAAGATGTGTCAAAATACATTGGCGCATAATCTGCACGCTGTGAGTTAAACAGCTTTGCATTCTTAACGACATAGCGTGTTTGCAATGCTTTATCTTTGCCCATACGAGCTCCGGCAAGACCGTTTAACGCAAGTTTGTCTTCGGGGCGCCAAGTCAGATAGGTTTCATATGCCGTTATGGCTTGAGCATAATTGCCCTGTCCGTGTAATGCGCGTGCCAAACGTAAATATACTATCGAGTCCGAATATCCATAACGAATGGCGTTTTGATACGCGGCAGCGGCTCTGGCACTTTGATTGAGACGACGATGACATTCGCCGAGTTTCCATGCTACCTCACCACGTTCTTTGCGCTCCTCTCGCTTGGTCATCTTGTTGTAAACCTTGCGATAAGTTTTAGATGCATCAAAATATTCACCACGATCAAATTGCTCGTTGGCAGTGGATAGTTTTGCTCCTCCGCAAGCCGATAGAAGTATAGCGGCGATTATTGATAGTGATATGTTGAGTTTTGACCGTTTTGTCATAATATGTCGGGTATTGTTGTTCTATGCAATTTCAGATATATTAGTGGACGTTATGCCCAACATATATAACGTCAAAGGCGTTGGTATTATTGCATTTCCAAGAATGTAAAGGATCACATTATGCCACGCTCTCTGAGGCGCAACTGCCACTTCCACGCAGAGAGCATTGTGTCTTCGAGAGATGTTTGTGCCTTCCAGCCGAGTATATTGTTGGCTCGTGTGGGGTCTGCCCAGACTTTGATGATGTCGCCTTCGCGTCGTGGCGCCATTGAATGAGGTACTTTCACACCGGTGGCACGTTCAAAGGTATCAATAAGTTCGAGTACAGACACACCTTTGCCTGTGCCGAGATTGAAAATTTCAATATCATTGTCTGTTGTGCCCTCAACAATGCGACGCATAGCCTGCACATGAGCACATGCCAAGTCAACAACATTGATAAAGTCACGTATACATGAACCATCTGGTGTGGGATAATCATTGCCGAAAACTTTAAGTTCTTTGCGTACACCTATGGCTGTTTGTGTGAGGTAGGGTATGAGGTTTTGTGGCACTCCGTTTGGAAGTTCGCCAATTAAGGCTGATGGATGTGCGCCAACAGGATTAAAGTAGCGCAGGAGAATACTACGGAAACCGGCGCCGGCATTAACGGCATCAGTAATTATTTCTTCAGAAATTTGTTTTGTGTTGCCATACGGAGATGTGGCATCTTTTATTGGAGCAGTCTCATCGACGGGGTTCGTGTCCGGCTCGCCATATACTGTGCATGATGATGAAAAGACGATGCCTTTCACATTGTATTTTTTGATACAATCAAGAAGGTTTAACAGCGAAACAAGATTGTTGCGATAGTATATTAAAGGCTTGTGTACAGATTCATTCACCGCCTTTGATGCCGCAAAATCAATGACGCCTTGGATTGTAGGATGCGATGCAAATATTTGGTCAAGTATCGTTAGGTCAGTGCAGTCGGCTTCGACAAATTCCGGACGAGTACCGGTGATGGCTTCTATGCCATCGATGACCTCGCGGTTTGAGTTAGACAAATTGTCGATGATGAGTACGTCGAAACCGGCATTTTGAAGTTCGACAACCGTGTGTGAGCCGATATATCCGGCACCACCGGCAACGAGTATGAGTGGACGTGTCATTGTCAAAATTAATTTTGGTCTTTATATATGCGCAAAATTAATAAATTGGGAACAAACAACCAAAATCGTATATTTTTTTGCCGTTGTGTTTTTCTCACTTTTGCCGAATGAAAAAACAATAGCAAAAAGTCGTTATAGGCATTTGAATGAAATTATGTATTTTGCTTTGTGCAGGGGTTCGGGTGTCTGATTTTCAAAAAATGTTCCATCAATGCCGAGAGTTTGGCAGCCTATTGAAAAGTGGGCAAGACCGATACCAATGTTTAGTGTGCCAAATCGATCGGTGCTTGTGGAATAAAAGTCTACGTTGTCGTTGTTTATGATGGCGCGCCAAGGTTGTGAGTTGAGAGAAGATGGCGCAAGGCGCATCAACATAAGCGGACGATAAAACCGATCGTCTTGTGCTAATGGCGCCAACGTTTTTGTCTTAAAAAATAGTTTGTCCGGGGCAAGACGTTTATCACTGTGTGATAATTTGCGTGATATGTTTTCAAAAAAATGGCGACGATCTGCGGCATAACCGAGTGGAACGACAATTTTCAATGGTGTCGTTTCGGGAAATTTGGCTATATCACCAAATCGTGAACCTTTAAATGTGCCACCCAGCCAACAGGTCGAAAGTCCGATGGATTGCACTTTGATAACAATATGTTCCATAGCAAAGCCGGCGGCAAGTTGCGACATTGTATCATCGGCATAACCCAATAGCAGATAATTTTGAGCCCCGTGGATAACGCCATATGTCGACGGCTTAAAATCAGGGTTACTATCATTATTGATGAGTTTTACAGATATTTTTCTTCCAAATGGCGAGTCTGACTCATTTATAAAATCTGTGACTGATTGTGCGTCTTTTTCAGAGAGCGCGCGTTTGTCATAATTACGCACTGATTTGCGTTGTTCGATAGCTGTAACCAAGTCCATAAGATAAATAAAGATTGTTGCGTATTATTGTGTTATCTGTAAAAACAAAAAGTCGAAACCAATGGAATCGACTTTTAAGAAGTAGCGGGACCGAGAATTGAACTCGGGACCTCCGGGTTATGAATCCGACGCTCTAACCAACTGAGCTATCCCGCCCTTTTGCGAGTGCAAAGTTATATCTAATTTTTTTGACAGCCAAAGTTTTTTGCCGTTTTTTTTGTTAATTACTTTTATGAAGCCAGAAGAATTAACTGTATATGTCTGAATTTTAGGGATATAGCCATCAATAGCTTGTTGTGCCTATTTAGATAGTGATGTGAGGGCATTTTGAAATGCCGGTTGATTATAATCGTTGGGTTTGAGTATGTCGCCATCAAAAGTCACAATGTCAATATCTATTGTGATTATGCCGGTTTGTGGTTCGGTATTATTGTCGCGTCCGAGTTGCCACTCAAAAGCTTTGACAAACGTATGAAGTCTCTCTAAGTCTATGTCACATTGACCGACGGCGACAACACTCATATATTCAGGTCCGATATTGTTGTATGAAGAGGCTGTGAACGATTGTGAAACCTTTAAGTCGGGGATAAGTGCCGTGACTTCTTCGATGGCTTCGCTGATTTTTGTTTCACGGTCATCAGCGTTGCTACTGATGCCAAAGATTATATCGTGCATTATGATTGCTGTTTAAAATGCTTTTAATTAGAGATGAAAAACTATTTTGATTTCATTGACAAGGCTATGCGGTTGCGTTTCTTGTCAATGTCAATGATATGTACCTTGACTTGTTGCCCGATGGATACTACGTCGCATGGTGATGAAACATAATGGTCTGCAAGTTGTGAAATATGAACGAGTCCGCTGTGTTTTATACCAATGTCAACGAACACTCCAAATGACGTAATATTAGACACAATGCCATCAAGCTCCATGCCGACAGAGATGTCATCTATTGTATGTACCGATGGGTTAAATATATTAGCTTGAGTCGAGCAGCGAGGATCGCGCCCCGGTTTCAATAGTTCGGCAATAATGTCATTTAGTGTTGGCAGTCCTATGGTGTTAGTGACATAGTTGTTTATGTCTATTTGTTTGATGAGTTTGCTGTCGCCGATGAGTTGAGCGACAGTCACACCAAGGTCTTTTGCCATTTTTGTAACTATGGGGTATGATTCCGGGTGAACAGCGGTTTTGTCGAGTGGATTTGACCCATCATTAATGCGTAGAAATCCGGCGCATTGTTCAAATGCTTTTGCTCCGAGTCGAGGGACGTTGAGCAATTCGCGTCGAGAGGTAAATTTGCCCAATGAAGCGCGTGTGGCTATTATTGCGTGAGCAAGACTTTCGCCAACGCCGGCAACGTATGTTAACAGCTCGGGAGACGCTGTGTTAACATCAACACCGACAGCATTGACACAAGATGAGACAACGTCTGTCAGACGAGTTTTAAGTCGTTTTTGGTCAACATCATGTTGATACTGACCAACACCTATTGACTTAGGATCGATTTTCACCATTTCGGCAAGAGGATCAATCAGTCGTCTTCCAATAGACACGGCGCCACGAACGGTGACATCGTGATCCGGAAATTCACGTCGTGCAATTTCAGACGCGGAATAAATTGATGCTCCGTTTTCGTTTACAAGATGTATGCTTATGTCATTGCCGAGGTCTAAGTCGCGTATAAACTGTTCTGTTTCACGCCCGGCGGTGCCATTGCCGACCGCTATTGCTTGACAATGGTATTTTGTGATGAGCCGTTTTATTGTGGCTGCGGCGTTGCCAGTGTCATTGTGTGGAGGGGTAGGGTAGATTACCGTATGCTCCACAAGCATACCTGCAACATTTAGACATACGACTTTACAGCCTGTGCGATATCCGGGGTCAATAGCCATAATGGAACGTGCTCCCAGCGGAGGCGTCATCAATAATTGTCGTGCGCTTGACGCGAATATATCGATGGCTGCGGTGTCAGCTTCTTGTTTTTTTGCAGAGCGTATCTCAGTCTCGATAGAGGGGCGTATCAATCGTTTGTATGCATCTGTTGATGCCGTTTCGATTAGTTGGCGACATGCCATTGAACGTATATGGCGAGTGGTGCGTTCGCAGAGATATCGGGTAATATTGTCATCATCATAGCTAAACGATAGTTTCAATAATCCTTCGTTTTCGCCACGGCATAGTGCAAGATATTGATGAGATGTCACACGTGACAGTGGACGAGAAAAGTCTTTATAGTTGTCAAAATTTGATGCTTGCTCTTCTTTGCCTTTAACAATTGATGCGGTAACTGAGACGGTACGCTTCATACGATAGCGGACATGGTCGCGTATTGTTGCGTTCTCGCTGACCCTTTCGGCAATTATGTCGCAAGCTCCTGATAAGGCAGCTTGTACATCGGCAATTTCACCTTTGACAAATTGAGCTGCCAATAGTTTTGGATTGTCACTGCGAGACGTGAGTATAATCTCAGCCAATGGTTCGAGTCCGGCTTCGCGAGCCATGGTGGCTCGTGTGCGGCGTCGAGGTTTGAAGGGTAGATATAAATCTTCGAGTCGGTCGGCACTTGTAGCAGATATGATGTCATTGCGAAGAGTGTCGGTAAGTTTTCCGGCGGAGTTTATGACATTAAGTATATACTCTCGACGTTTGTCGAGTTCGCGAGCGTTGTCAACTTCATCTTTAATTTGAGAGATGAGGATGTCTGACAGACCGGATGTCGCTTCTTTGCGATAACGAGCGATGAAAGGTATGGTTGCGCCACTGTCAAGCAAGTTAATAGTTGCGGTGACAGCTGAAACATTGAGATTAAAGCGAGTGGCAATAATTGGGGCAATTCGCTCTATGTCGCTATTATGTGTGGTTGATGGCATTCTGATTGGTGTTTTTATGCTGATATCACAATCACTATACCTGCTTAATTATTTGGTGCGGAGTGTTATCAACGTAATTTCGGGCGTGGCTCCGATTCGAGCCGGTATGCCAACGGTGCCGATGCCAATATTGACATATAAACAATTGTCGGTCTCAGGATCTCGATAAAGTCCACCCCATTCGTTATAACGCCAAGCGGCAGGCGATAAACCGAATAATTCAATTTGCATAGCATGTGTGTGCCCTGATAGTGTCAGAGCAAAGTTTTGATCTTTGTGTCCGGCTATGTCATTGTGCCAATGAGTCGGGTTATGGCTTAGTAGTATTTTTGTGGTTGGATCAGACGGCGTGGGATATGCTTTAGCGAGATCGCCATAGGTGTGAAATGGAGGATCACCGACATTTTCAACACCAACTATTTTTAGTGTGTCATTGTTGTGAACAATAGTAAAGTTGTCATTGTTTAGCAGGTGCCACCCCATATCCTGCTCGAGTTGTATGAGTCGGGCGAGGTTTTGGCGTTTGTCTTTATCTGTGTTCCAATCAACATAATCGCCATAATCATGGTTGCCGAGTATGGCAAAAACTCCGTGTTTGGCTTTTAAGCGAGATAAAGTAGAAACGAATGGTTCTGCCTCAATGGCGAGACGATTAACAATATCACCGGTGAATATGATGATGTCAGCATTGAGGGCGTTAACACTATCAACGACATTTGATATGAAGGTGGTGTCGGTGCCATATGTGCCAACATGTAAATCTGATATTTGCGCAATCGTCAGTCCGTTAAGCCCTTTGGGTAAATTCTTGACAGGAACTTCGACTCGTGTGACATTAATGTTGTAGCGATTGAACAGAGCACCCCACCACATAGCCAGGAAGATGAGGCTGCCGATAACAATTCCTGCAACAGAGATCCCTTTTATCCAATGACTATGCCATAGTCGTGGCAATCTTGCAATAATGTCAAATATGACAAATATATACTTGGGGACGTAAAATGAAACGTAAGTATATATCAACCACATTACGGTTCTCAACAATTCATCGCTGCCGGTACGCAAAGGCAAAAATAATATTGACACGAGCATAAGCGTCAATGTGCCCGCTAATGCAGTGTGGATTATGAGCCAAAGACGACGTTTAAATTCGCTACGCAAAGCAAGCCAAACATAAACATCTGTGATGAGGCTTATGGCGAACGTTATTGTGAGCAAGATTATCGGTAGTCGCATAAGTCAACAATCGTTATATTAAGGTTAACAGAGTCAGGGAATGCTTATTCGGACTCGGCTGCAAGTTTGTTTTTGAGAGGGTTGGCATACATGGTGTATATCATGTCGCGCATAAAATTCATTTCTTCGATTGTGACATCGGGAACGTCAACTTTTGACAGATGTTCGTTGACATAATCATCAAATCTCTTGACATCATCGCATGAATACACGTTCGTAAATTGTGATGTGCCATTAAGTTTGTCATAAGCAATATAGTTGCAAGGATACAACCGATAGCCTTTGTGTATGGCATGGTCTATGATTTGACATGCTTGGTGTGCGACAACAGGGCGAGCTGAGGACTCAATATTTGCCAATTCGTCATTGATGCATCTGCCTATGCTGAAATGCACATGCCCTTTGTGTCGTAACAATCCGGTTTCCATGCTAAGCAAATCATCATGTTGACTTTTTTTGTATTCCGGATCACGGCGTTTTAGCAAATATTCTTTGGCTTTCAGATAATCGTTTGGGTCATACTCGTATGATATTGACACGGGGACAATATTAATCTCAGACAAGGTTTGGCGAGCATCTCCCTCGCCGGCGATAGCGAGCATCTTAACCAAACTTTCTTGAGTGACATCGTTTGAGTCCTTGGCGCGACCTTGGCGTTGAGCGATCCACACAGATTCGTGGCGATCGGTAACGGCATAATGTATATATGCCGATAGCTGTTTGGCTGCTTCTAATGCTTGTAATTTTTTTACATCGCGTTTTACGATAAAACTGCGATTAAGTTTCACCAAATCTGTTATCCAATCATATATGAGCAGGTTGTTACCGATAGCAATTTGTGTGGTCTGACGGTTGGCTCGTATGAGACATAGATTTAAGAATGACGCATCGAGCACTATATCGCGATGGTTTGAAAGAAAGGTGAAACTACCGTTTGTCGGAATATTTTCAACCCCCGACATACTAAGACCATCAGTCGTTTTGGCTGCCAACATTTCGAGGAAATCGTTCATTATGCGATATTGGAAGTCATGCTGATTATTTACGGCGATGAGTTGTTCTGCAAAAACATCGTAATTGACGTCAGGCATAACAAACTTTACGGCATGCTTAAACCCCGGCTCGGCGACAAGCGCGCGGATTTTGTCATGAAAACAAGAATCGTCATAGGGCGCAATGTCTTCAAATTCGGGGGGGAAACCGATGTTTTTTGATATATTGACAGATGTAGAAGGGTCCATTATAAATACAAAGACGCTATTATTGAGCTGGTATTGATGTAACGATTATAAAAAATCGTTTCAGTGGCGCAAATTTAGTAATAATCCTTTATATATGCAACCTTGGCAATGTCTGCATCTTGATAAGAGATGCTAACTGTACAGGTTAAATATCTCTACTGATAAGGGCAGAGTTGATGACGATAATAATTATTTGGTGAACAGGCAAGCGTCCCCATAACTGAGAAAACGATAGTCTTTTTTGAGCGCATGATTGTAGACATGGCGCCAAACATCACCGATGAACGCAGAGACGAGCAGTAGCAAGGTCGATCCGGATTGGTGAAAGTTCGTTATCATTTGATCTACGATGCGATAGTGATATCCAGGTGCTATTATGATTTGGGTTGATGCCACGAGTTTATCCAAACCATATTTATCCAGCCATTTTGTGATTACATTTAAAGATGTTTTAACGTCCAAGTTGGGGTGTTCTTTATCATATGGATACCATTGCCCGACGATGCCGTTCCATTGTCCGGAATATATGAGGCAACCGATATGGTAAAGACTTTCGAGCGTTCTGACTGAAGTTGTGCCGACTGCGGTGATTTTGCGCTGCGTTGTTGCAAGCTCATCTATAAAGTTTTTGTCAACGACAATAAATTCGCTGTGCATAGCGTGACCACCGATGGTTTCTGATTTGACCGGCTGGAACGTGCCGGCACCAACGTGAAGTGTTACTTCGCGGCGAATGACTCCTCGTTTGTCAATGGCAGCAAGCAACTCGGGTGTAAAATGTAAGCCGGCAGTAGGCGCAGCCACAGAGCCTTCTATGCGCGAAAAAATTGTTTGATAGTCTTGACTGTCGGCAGGCTCGGTGTGGCGATTGAGGTAAGGTGGTATGGGAATTTCACCGGCAGCATCAATTATGCGGGCAAAAGTCAGACTATCGTCATCCCATGATAATTCAACGACAGAGTCTCCGTCACCGCGAGTCAAGCGTTTGGCGGTGAGTATGACATTACGATTATTGAATTTTAGAATACCCTTTAATTCTCCTGATTTCCATCGCTTTGAGTTCCCGACAAAACATCTCCAAGCGACACTGCCGGTAGACGCAAAACACTGCTCATAGTCAGCCGGTGTTACGGGTTCAAGACAAAAAACTTCAATGACTCCACCTGACTCTTTTGTAAATCTTAAACGCGCATTTATGACACGAGTGTTGTTATAAACCAACATTGTGTTCTTGTCGAGCAAGTCTGGTAAATCATAGAAATGGCGATCTGTTATGTTGCCTTTGGCGTCGGCAGTGAGCAACAGACAGTCGTCGCGTTTTGTCAGAGGGTGTTTTGCTATACGCTCATCCGGAAGATCATATTCAAAATCTTCTATTTTAATATCACGAGGTGATAACATGTTTTTTTGATTATTAATTTTCAATGATGCGCCGTGCTCCAAGATATCGTTTTGAATAATATCCGCCATCGGGGAATGTGCCATAAGTGATACCTTTTTTTGTTGACGCATGAATAAATTGTATCGAGCCGTCGTCGTTGATATCAACAGCCATAACAACGTGTCCGACTGTTGAGCCTCCGCGGCGACCGGCAAAAAACATCAGGTCTCCGGGACGCACTTGGTCTAAAGACAGGCTTTTGCCCTGTTTAAATTGATCTCGTGAAGAAGCCCCCAAAGAGATACCAAAACTTCGGAATACATAACCCGTAAATCCCGAGCAGTCAAAAGCTGATGGACCTTTGGCTCCCAAACGATATGGTCTTCCGAGATACTTCGCGGCAAAATCTATGATTTCACCGGCAAGTTGGTCGTTGGCGCATGGCGCGCTATTATCATTGTCCAACGAGAGAAATGCCGTGGTCGCATCTCCATCAATGGGGCTGAGCACTGATAGTATGTTGTCATTGTCGATGGCTTGATTGTCGAGTTGTTGGGTATCGGGCTGTGCCGATAGTGTCAGCGGCAAAATCAGTGCCGTTGCAAATGTTGCTATCGATAATGACAATTGGTTCATAATTAACTGATTTTTAATAAAGTTTAGCGGTAAATCGTTAACAAGAATAGGTATAAAATTAATGATTTTTCCCTATGGCAAATTGTTAAACGACTCACAAATTTAACAAAAAAGCCCCGAGCCCATTTAACCTATTATTATAGTTTATGAACATTTTACATACTTTAATAGAGCAAGGCTCATTATTATTTTTGATATGAAGAACCATGTGTATTGGCGATTTTTCATAACTTTGCAACGGATAAGACAGTGTGACATTTGCTTTTCGTTAGTTTGTCACAATTGTTTTGCGATATTGAATAAAATGAAGAAAATACTATCACTGACAGTTATATTAATATTCTTTACCACGATTGCCTTGGGTGAGAAAAAAACTGAGATTGCGCCCTCTTATGCTTGGACGGCATCATCTCCTATTGGCTTGCATCATGAAGCAGAGATAGACACGTCATTTGTCAATTATGCACAACAAGCGGTGACAGCCAATCAATCAGATGTGTGGGCGGCAACCGGTAACTATGGTGCTGAGGGCATTAACATGGTATGGATGGAGCGCAGTCAAATGTCTGATTTCTTTTTCCGTGATGCCATTGCGCGGTGGTTGCCGTCAGAAAATACGATGAAGTATTACAACTCAAGGTTGCCTATAACGTTGATGTCCTTTAACTCGTCGGGCGGTAAGGAAACGGCGCAAGAACGATTGAAAGTAGATTTCTCGGGAAACATCAATCGCCGGGCACAGGTTGGAGCAAAACTTGATTATCTTTACTCAAAAGGGTCGTATGCCAATCAAGCAATGAAAAATTTGACATGGGGAGCGTCGGGCTCATATATGGGTGACAGATACGAATTTCAGGGCTTTTACAATCACTATAATTCGTTGAACAAGGAAAACGGTGGGATAACAGATGAGCGTTATATAACAAATCCGGCAGAATTGCAGGGCGGCGTGTCATCGATAAACTCAAAATCCATACCCACAAATTTTTCTGCTGCTCACAATCGATTTGTCGGCGGACAACTGTGGATGAATCATCGCTATAAGGTGGGTTATTGGCACGAAGAGCCGACTGAGGTTGACACAATTGTCAAGCGCACATACATACCGGTGATGTCTTTTATTTGGACAATGGATTATTCTTTTGGCAAGCATTTATATCTCAATAGCGCTCCCGGCGAAGAAACAAACTTCTTTGAGAATACTTACTACAACGTAGAGGGGTCACGAGATGTTACCAAATATTCGACATTGACCAACACGATCGGCATATCTATGCTCGAAGGTTTTCACCGTTATGCAAAATTCGGAATTGCCGCATATGTTAAGCATCAATATCTCAATTATCATCAAACGCTCGACACCCTTGATCGCTCAGAACCATTGCCGGGCTCTGAATTTCCGGAGTATTATGACCAAATTCCGGATAAAAAAGGTCAAAATCTGATGTGGGTGGGAGCGCAACTCACAAAACAAAAAGGTACATTATTGACTTATGATATTACAGGTGAACTCGGAATTATTGGTCCTGCCGCCGGAGATGTGAAGGTTGATGGTAATATTGGTACTCGTTTCCGCCTTTTGGGTGACACGGTCAGCATAAATGCTTATGGACGATTTAACAATGTCCATGCTCCGTATTTGATGAATGATTTTAGATCAAATCACTTTATTTGGCATAATGATTTTGGCAAAGAGCGCACATTAAAGCTCGGAGGCATGCTCACTCTGCCACACACCGGTACGTGCATAAACGTTGGTGTCGAGAATATTCAAAATCACATATACTTTGGGGCTGATGCCATGCCGGTGCAACACGGTGGATCTGTACAGGTATTCTTTGCGAGATTGGACCAAAAACTCCATTTCGGCATACTTAATTGGGACAATCGCATAACATATCAGACATCTGCCGATGATGTCGTGATACCATTACCCAAGTTGGCTCTATATTCCAATTTATACTTGAAGTTCAAAGTGGCGACCTTACGGGTACAACTCGGTGTCGACTGCAATTATTATACTCGTTATTATGCACCGGGATACCAACCGGCAACGATGGCATTTTATAACCAACGAGAGAACAAATATGGAAACTATCCATTTATGAATGTATATGCAAACATGAAATTGTCAAAAGCTCGTTTTTATGTGCTGTTCTCGCATATCAACCAAGGGTGGACAGGGAAAAATTATTTTTCCATGCCCGGTTATCCGATCAACCCACGTCGTTTCCAAATTGGTGTTTCTGTCGATTTTGCTAACTAATGGACTCTTTGTACAATTGAATTAAACTTGTAAAGATAAAATATGCCCGGCTATCATATACGACGACCAAATATGCTGATGCTCGTGATGCTTTTATTGGGAGCTGTCGTCTGTATGTTTCTCATTAAAAAGTGTTCACGATCGGGCGATGATGCACCGCTGTTCGGTGCGGCAGACTCATATCCGGTCAAGTCGTTGGGTGATACTATTGATGTCGCAATTGAAATTTCACCATTATCATATAGTCTGAGAGGTGATAGCGCAATAGGTCTTGATTATGATATTATTCGTGAGTATTCTGCAACAACCGGGAGACCTGTTAAGTTTCACGCTTTTGCTCCGCTGGATTGGGCAATAAAGGGGCTTGAAATCGGCAATTTTGATGTTCTTATTTCGGCATTACAGTCGACTTCCGAATTAAAAAAACGATTGCCGGTGACGACAAGCGTATATATAGATCGGCAGACATTGGTGCAACGTAAAAATACTGTACATTTTATTTCATCTCCTGAGGAATTGGCAAAAGATACGGTATGGATTGCCAAAGGCTCACCGATTGTAGATAGAATATTAAATCTGTCGTCAGAGATTGGAGACACCATACACATTGTCAGTGATGCCGCTCTCACTGCCGAGCATTTGATTATGTTGACATCAAGTGGCAGCATTACGCGATGTGTCGTCCCGCTTGGTGTCGCGCGAGCAATGGCTGACAAGTACTCAAACCTTGATATATCGACACCGGTATCATTCAATCAATTTCAGGTGTGGGCGGTGACGCCACGGCGCATAAACTTAAAAAATGAGATTGACGCATGGCTTGTAAAGTTTAAACAAACACCTCGCTATGAACAGCTCCTCGAAAAATACCTGAGATAACAGATAATGACAGCTGATAACACATATTACAATGATATAATTACCACCACACCGTTTTGTTTTAAGGCATCAGAAATTATACGATGGGTTTTGATGTTATGGCTGTCTAAAAATTGGTGGTGGTTGGCGCTTCCGATTGTTGTTGTGTCAATTATGACGATATGGTGCTCTGTCGCCGGTTATGTAGCGCTAATGCTGATATTTTTGATATATCCGACAACATTGATGTTGATATATTTCAACTTTATATTGTCTCCAATGATTAGATGTCCGTTGTATAGACAAGTCATAACAATCTCTGATGGCGTGATTAAACGTCAATTTTTTTCTGATGAAAGATTTGAGTGTGTGCCAAGTGATAATGTTGTTAATATTGAACAAGTAGATCATTTTACGTTGTTGCAAAAGACTGTGCTAATCACACTCAAAACATCTCGCTACGATATTATTCCGATACCACTGAATGCCTTTGACTCCGAATGTCAAAATCATATTGCTGATATGCTTGAAAAGTGTGGCATGAAATTTGTACAATAATCAGTATCCATAATTTTTTTGAATAAAATGACCGAAAAAGAGATACAAAATTTAATCACGAACATGCGACAAAGCATTGCACGTCTGCACCTTGGCCATACATTAGATTTGATTATTGCGGAGGCTGAGCGTTCAATGTCGTGGGAAATAGCCGATGCAGCAAAGTCTTTGGCTCGTGATTATAACTATATGCTTGATTATATGGCTGCCGGCTATCCAGATGATAGCCGTCGTACACTTTATAAGGCATTGACAGAGCGCACATTGGCACTTATCGACAGACTTGAACGGTCTTTGTTGTCCATGTCGCGACCATCACTCTACTTCTCGACATTGCGCGTTGATCAGCAGAGTGGTAACACCACGAGCAAACTTCTTGATAGGTTTGATGCGGCGTCTGCCCTCTCCGACAATATTTTTGCTCGGCTGACAGCCGGAGAAACAACTTATGCCGATGATGATCGTTACTCAAATGAGAATGTGGCATCCGAGTTGTTTAACAATATTTGGGTGTCTTATCCTTTATCATCTGCCGATGCTGAGGGAATAAAGTCATTGATTATTGACGGAAACATAAACTTTGTTTGGCGCAGCCTTTTGTTGTCAGCCGTGATGCTTGGCGAATTAGAGTTTCATGATACGGAGAAAATGAACTTGCTGATCGATGTCTATGGTGCTGTTGATGACACTTGTATACGTGCACAGTCTTTAGTGGCACTTTTGTTGTGCTTATTCCGCTATCGCAAACGTGGCATAGGATCAGAAACAGAAGCAAAAATAAAGTTGCTAAAAGATTTGCCTGATTGGAAATCGAATATCCGTATGGCATTCCTCGAATTTATACGTACTCGTGACACAGAACGCATTACTCATAAGATAAACAATGAAATCATTCCTGAGATGATGAATATGCGTCCCGAGATGATGAAACGATTTGAAACGATAAAAAATAGCGAACTCACTCCCGAGTCATTAGAGCTGAATCCCGAGTGGGAAGAAATGATGCGCAAGAGCGGTCTGAGCGAAAAGCTCAAACAGATGAACGACATACAACAAGAGGGTGGAGATGTCTTTATGTCGACTTTTTCACACCTTAAACGGTTCCCATTTTTTCATGAAGTAGTCAATTGGTTCTTGCCTTTTGACCCGGAAAACACCGAAGTTTTAAAGGCCGTCGGTGGACGCGTGGCAATACTTGATTCTATTGCCTCGTTGCCATTCCTTTGTGATAGTGACAAATATTCGATGGCAATGGCTTTCAATATGGTGCCGGCAGATCAGCGTGATATGATTTTTGACCAACTTGAAGCGCAAAAGGCTCAGTATTTTGGGAATATAGCTCCCGGCAATGAAACAGCTCGCGATGAAATGCGCCGTGAGATACGTCGCTATTTGCAAAACTATTATCGCTTCCTTAAATTGTTCAGACGCAAGGGCGAGTTTTTCAATCCATTTGACAATGGTGTGAATTTGATGGACGTTGATATCTTGGCTGATGATTTCAATGACATAGACACACTGCGGACAATAGCTGAATTTTTCTTTAAATTGACATATTTGCAAGATGCGTTACACTTTTTTGATTTGCTACTGCGATTTGACGAAGTTTCAGACGGCTCGTTGTGGCAGAAAATAGGATATTGCTATGAACAACTTGGCAATACGTCGGCAGCCATAGAACACTATCAGCGTTCCGAGATATTTACACCTGACTCACGTTGGCTTATACATCGGCTGTATGCTTGTTACCGTCTTATGGGTAATTATGATAAGGCCCTCGAATATGCTCGACGTCTGAGTGATGGCGAAGATATGTCAGCAGCCATGACCTTGGGATATGCCTTGCTGGAAGCCGGGCGACATAAAGAGGCTTTGTGTGAGTTTCATCGTGCGGAGTTTATAGACGAAACATCGACGCGACCATGGCGACCATTGGCGTGGACATTGTTTCTCGAAAAAGATTTTGACGGAGCTGACAGTTATTACAGGAAAATTGTTGAGACTGACCCTCAGGCAAATGATTGGGTTAATATGGGGCATAATGCATTGGCGTCCGGTAAGTATAATAAGGCTTTTGAGTATTATCGCAAGGCAATAGATGCCGGAATGACTAATGTTGACTTTTCAAAAGCAATGGCGGAAGATATGGCAACGTTATCGGCTGTTGGAGTTGATAACGTCACTCTCGCGATGATTACAGATGCCGTTATCGGACAACGTTCAAACATACCTCCCTTTCAATTAAACCACAGCATATAATACAAAACAAAATAAATAGATTTTAATATGGTAATACAACGATTACAAACATTGTTTTTGCTCATCTCTTTCGTTCTTATGGTATGTGTGCCATTTGTTCCTATGGCACATGTTGGCGATACACCGTTGATGATTGCCGACTATTCGGTTCTCTTGGTGTTTGACATTCTTATTGCCGCTGTATTGTTTGTGTGCATCTTCTTGTTTAAAAACTTGCGCTTGCAAATGAAAGTGACATCGGTGTCAATGCTACTCATTGTGGGGCTACTTGTCGCCGGCGGTGTGACTCTATGGCAAAATGAACCAAAAGCAGAGGTGATGCTCTATGGTGATGTGTTGATGCTTGTCGTGGCGGTTATATCTGTTATCGTTGCACGCTGTCTGATGAAGCGCGATCACAATCTCCTTCGTTCGGCAGACCGCCTTCGTTAATCAACCTCCATTCAATTCACAACAAAAAGCCTGACCAAGACAAAACAATGGTCAGGCTTTTTGCTTTTTGATACAAATCGATAATCAAAAACTCTTGTTATGACGAAAATACCTGATTACCGATTTTGATAATGTCAGTTGGTGTGTTGCTCTATCCAGTGGCGAGCATTTATAAATGCGTCAAGCCATACCGTCACATCGTCATTAATATGAGATTTTGGATAATATGCACATTGCCATGGGAATATGGAACGTTCGAGGTGTGGCATCATAGCTACATGGCGACCATCGTCAGATGTGATGCCGGCGACTCCTGACGGTGAGCCATTTGGATTGCCCGGGTATGATTTGTAGCTATAATTCAAAACCACATTATATTTGTTGACGCCACCGGGAAGCACAAATTTGCCCTCGCCGTGGGCAACCCAGATGCCGGTTTTCGTTCCGGCTAAGTTGCCAAACATCACTGATTTGTTTTGGGGAATGTTGACGCTGACAAATTGAGATTCAAATTTATGTGAATCGTTGTGGGTCATATGTGGTTTGTTGTCACTATTCGGATTTATCAATCCCAACTCAATCATCAGTTGACAACCATTACATACGCCGAGCGAAAGTGTATCATTGCGTTGGTAGAAACGTTTTAGCGCTCGCTGTGCATTGTCGTTGTATTTAAAACCTGCCGCCCAGCCTTTTGCCGAACCGAGAACATCGCTGTTCGAAAAACCGCCACAGAAGACTATCATATTTACATCTTCGAGAGTCTCGCGCCCCGCCATTAAATCGGTCATATGCACGTCTTTAACGTCAAAACCGGCGAGATATAAAGAGTATGCCATTTCGCGGTCGCCATTAATACCTTTTTCACGTATAATTGCAGCGCGCACACCGGTTTTCGCCGGACGTTCAAACGATAACCCCCGGGTTGACAAACTGCCGTTAAAGCCATTTGGAAGTACGTATCTCAGCGGTTGACGTTTGTAATTTTTTAATCGCAAATCAGCGGCAGTCTTGCCCGATTGGATCATGTCAAGTGTGTGTGACGGTTCAAACCAAATATCGCGCAACGTGTCAATGTCGAAGATTTTGACAATGCCGTTGTGGTGTACCGTAATATTACGTTGCTTTGATGTTGTGCCAAGTCGTGCATAACGCACTCCGGCATCGTCCATTCGCTTTTCTATCGCAGCCGCAGACCTTGCTGCAATTTGTATGACCACAGCCGGATTTTCGGCAAATAAGAGTGTTGCCAAATCCTCGCCACCAAATGTTTTTAATGCCAAGGTATCTATTGTCATACCACCGGAGGTATTGGCAAATGTCATCTCCAAGAGTGTGGTGATGAGTCCGCCGGCACTGACATCATGTATGGCTAACAATGAGCGACGTTTTACCATATCTTGAACGACTTGGAATGCTTTTACAAAACCATTTACATCTTCAACACTCGGCACATCGTTGCCGACATAGCCGAGGGTTTGCATAAGAGCCGAGCCGCCGAGTTTCATTCGTGTACTCGAAAAATCTATATAATAAAACAATGTGTTGGCACGATTAATTGCAACCGGAGAGACTGTGCGGCGCACGTTGGCTACCTGTCCGGCTGCAGAGATGATAACCGTGCCGGGAGCTTTTACTTTCTTGTCTCCATAACGTTGGGTCATGGATAGAGAGTCTTTGCCGGTGGGGATATTGATGCCTAAACTGCAAACAAATTTAGAGCATGCCTCGACGGCTCGATAAAGAGCAGCGTCCTCGCCGGGGTTGCGGCACGGCCACATCCAGTTGGCTGATAGCGAAATGCTTTTTAGCCCTTTCTCAAGATTTGCTCCAACGATATTGGTCAAAGCTTCGGCGACAGCCAATATTGAACCTTTGGCAGGGTCGGCAAGAGCAGCCTGTGGCGCATGCCCTATGGAGGTGGCGATGCCTTTTGCTCCATGATAATCCAAAGCCACGACACCACAATCGCTAAGGGGCAGTTGCAGCTGTCCCTGACATTGTTGACGCGCGATTTTGCCGGTCACTGAGCGGTCAACTTTGTTTGTGAGCCAATCTTTACAAGCCACAGCTTCGAGTGACAAAACATCTCGCAAGCTTTTATCAATATCGATTGTGACAGTGTCTGCCATTTGCATCTTTCGAACTATGGTCACATCTGTCATAATTGTGCGTGGCGAATTGCCAAACATATCGCTGAGCGCGAGATCAATGGGCTTTGTACCATTTTCACGTTCAAAGACAAGGCGATGATCGGCGGTGGTTTCACCAACGACGTATAGCGGAGCGCGTTCGCGTTGTGCAATGCGTTCAACTAAGTTAATATCTTTTTGGGCAAGCACCATTCCCATGCGCTCTTGACTCTCGTTGCCAATGATCTCTTTTGCTGAAAGGGTAGGGTCGCCGATGGGTAGCGCATCAACGTTTATGATGCCTCCGGTGTTCTCAACGAGCTCTGACAGTGCATTCAGGTGTCCGCCCGCGCCATGATCGTGAATTGAGACAATGGGGTTTGTGTCGCTCTCGGCGAGTGCTCTGATGACGTTGGCGACACGCTTTTGCATCTCAGGGTTGGCACGTTGCACGGCGTTGAGTTCTATGGCGTTGGCATATTGCCCTGTCGCCACAGATGATACCGCGCCGCCGCCCATGCCTATGCGATAGTTGTCACCGCCCATGACAATGACCTTTTGACCTTTTTGCGGTTTACCCTTAATGGCATCGCGATGCGCGGCATATCCGATGCCGCCGGCAAGCATTATTACTTTGTCGTATGCAAAAATTTCACCGTTTTCATCATGCTCAAAAGTTAGCAGCGAACCACAAATCAGAGGTTGTCCGTATTTGTTGCCGAAATCTGAGGCTCCGTTTGATGCCTTGATTAGAATTTGCGCCGGAGTCTGATATAACCAAACTCGCGGATTCATCATCAACTCGTATGGCTTTGTGCCGGTGAGTCGGGGATATGAAGTCATATATACAGCCGTGCCGGCAAGTGGCAACGAGGCTTTGCCTCCGCCAAGACGATCGCGAATTTCACCTCCTGTGCCTGTGGATGCGCCGTTAAACGGTTCAACCGTCGTGGGAAAGTTATGCGTCTCTGCTTTAAGCGAGAGCACGGTGTTTATGGCTTTCTCTTCAAACCAACCGGCAGTCTCGGGTGAAGTGGGATAGAACTGTTTAATGCGCGGACCTTTGACAAACGCTACATTGTCTTTATAGGCAGATACCAACAAATTGGGATTTTCCTGACTTGTTTTCTTTATGAGCTTGAATAGAGACGATGGCATCTCTTTGCCATCGATAACAAACGTGCCGTTAAAGATTTTATGGCGACAATGCTCTGAGTTTACTTGTGAAAAGCCGAATACTTCGCTGTCTGTCAGGGGACGTTTGAGGCGTTCGGCAAGCTGTGTCAGATATTCTTCTTCTTCATAACTGAGAGCGAGACCTTCACAATTATTATATTCCGCTATATCAGTAATTTTTATCATAGGCTCCGGCTTGTGTTGCGGAGCAAATATTCGTTGATTGAGTCCGTGATAAAAATGTTGCAACATCGGGTCATAATCGTGATTGTCGACTGTGGTTTTTGTAAACTCTTCGATGCGAGAAATACAATCGATGCCGATGTTGTGGGCAATTTCCACGGCGTTGGTGCTCCACGGGGTCACCATTTCAGGTCTCGGACCAATAAAGCAGCCCGCAAGACGTTTGCACGACAACGAGCGAGCACCGTCGAAAAGCCATGTCAGTCGTTCACGTGCTTGTGCATCCAATGTGTATGAAGCCTCGACTGCATAAACCTTCGACGTGCCTTTCTTAAAAAAAAATACCATAAAGTTGGGGCAATATTGAGGGTAAACAGAATTATGCAACAAAATTACGAACTTTTTATCGATTCTGCATTATGGGACACGCTAAATATCAAAAAATATCGATTAATTAAAATGGTTATAATTAACATTTTTGTTGTGTTGGAGATTTGTCGTATATTTGCCACGACATTTATTGCCAAAGGGCAAGCGTACATATTGATTTGGATTTTGACCATTCGGGAAATTCTCGCAAAATTTTTCAGTCATCGTCAAACAACCCAAACAACACGGTAGTTGTAATAGCACTATGCAGACTGCTGTCTTTCGGACTCTCTGATGCACGAGAGAGCCGAAAGCTGATGTATATTGCAAGCGTGACACGAACCGATGTGTTGTTCTTCCGACGATGACAGGCAATGCGAGAAGCCTCCGGTGGACGGGAATCGAACAACATGAAGGCTCTCACGCTTGCTTCGTTTTTTATTATTCACAAGTGTGCCGACAGAGGGCATCGACACACGACCAAAAACCGATTTCCACAAAAAAAAAAATTAACGCAAAAAGAGTGTTTTGTGTGTTAATC
>CAVCBR010000012.1:0-12666 GCA_963600695.1 bacterium | reverse complement strand
TTAATCTGCCGGTTTTGTCAATTATGTATGGTCAACTCTTGACAACCCTTTCAGAGTGTCATTATCTTTGCGATAACAAAATAAAAACTCAAAGACACAAACACAACAATCACACAGAACCACGACACATACCACCCATTGTGGCAGTGTCATCAAAATCTAAAAACACTCTATGTTTAATCCTTTAACCCAATTTAAATTCAATCATGAAATTACCCCCCCCCCCAAAAAAAAAACAAACCATTGATTAATAACCCTTTAAATTATTTACTTATGAAACAGAAGTACTCCGTTTTACGATGTCTCTTTATCCTTTCCTTTATCTTGTCGATCACAACCCCCACCAAAGCTTATACATTTAAAAGTTTCTGTATAGCAAATGATGTTGTGTATGGTTTGTCTACTGACCCGGGAATGGACGGCAAGCTGATTGTTGTCGGTCCGAGCGTACGATGGACATATACAGACGTCTCCGAGGTAACGATACCGGCAACGCTTACGTATACAGACGGTGTCACTCGCGAAGTTGTAGCTATCGAAGATTCCTGTTTTATGTACTCATCTTTGGAGAAAATAACCATCGAAGCGCCACTGAATCGTATTGGCAAATATGCTTTTTATGAATGTTCAAGATTGCAAACTTTTGACTATAAAAGCGACGATCCGGCACTTGTGGCGATAGGCGAACGGGCTTTTTGTGGGTGCAGCAGTCTCGAAAGTGTGACATTGCCGAAGAATTTAGGGTCTGCATATTTTGATTCGTATCGTCAGGGTTATCAAATAAGTCCGCTTATGTTTGGTGCTTGCTATAAACTCAAATCAATTCAAATACCGGAGAATGTCGAAAGAATTGGTGCGCGAGCTTTTGTCTCTTGTACCGGTTTGCAAAGCATTACTTTGCCCGAAAAACTAATAACCATAGCCGACTCGGCATTCTTGAGTTGTAATGCACTAACAAACATCACTTTGCCTGAAAGTTTGGAGAATATTGGAAAAAGCACATTTCAAGACTGCCAAAGTTTACAAAGCATAGACATACCTGATCACGCGAGTTTGGATGTATTGGTATTTTATAATTGCAAAAAACTGCAAAATATCAAATTGCCCAATGATATTACCACTATACCGCGAGGTGCGTTTGCTTCGTGTACATCTTTGTCAACAATTACGCTTCCCGAAAAAGTCGATAAAATAGGCAAACAAGCGTTTTATTACTGTGAAAATCTTGAAAATGTTGTATTTCCGAATACTCTGACCTACATAGACACAATGGCATTTCAATACTGTAAATCATTTGCCCAACCCTTGCCCAATAGTGTGCAACATGTCGGCTTTATGGCATTTGCCGGTTGTGCATATCAAAATCTTGATATTTCACACAATCTCACTGAGATAGAATCGGGTGTGTGGACGGGATGCAATTTACAATCAATTAAGGTAAGTTCAATGAACACAGTGTATGATTCGCGTATTAACTGCAATGCTATTATTGAAACTGCAACTAATACTCTTATTCAAGGGTGTGTTAATACAAAAATTCCTAGGGGGGTGTCTAAAATCGGCAGTTGTGCTTTTTCGGGTATTAAACTGCTTGAAGGCATAACAATACCTAATTCGGTTAAAATAATAGACTCATACGCTTTTGAACGTTGCGAATTGCCGTCAATAACAATACCTAATTCGGTGGAGTATATTTATGATGGTGCATTTGGGTACAATAATTTTACTGAGGTGACTATCCCAAACTCAGTTAAACAGGTGGAATTTTATGTATTTCAAAACTGTAAACAGCTTAAATCCATATATATTGGCAGCTCTGTTATGTCAATTGGTTATACCAATTTCTACCAAACAGAGGCATTAGAAGCAATAATCGTTGATCCCAAGAACATTTGGTATGACTCACGCAATAATTGTAATGCTCTCATAGAGACCGACGGAAATATTTTAATCAAAGGCTGTAAGACATCGGTTATTCCCAATGATATTAAAATAATTAATAACGAGGCATTTAACGAGGTAATAGGACTGGTAGATGTAAAGATACCCAACTCAGTAC
Source organism: bacterium (assembly GCA_963600695.1). GTDB lineage: Bacteria > Bacteroidota > Bacteroidia > Bacteroidales > Muribaculaceae > CAG-873. The sequence goes on along the minus strand of CAVCBR010000012.1, from coordinate 10,607 downwards.
AAGAGATATCAGAAGGAGCTTTTATGTATTGCAGAGATCTTAAAACACTACACATAGGAAAGGGAGTAAAGGAAATCTCCGATTATGCATTTATAGGAACAGCGTTGGAAACTATTGAAATTAGTGCACCGCAACCTCCAACATATAAGACCTATATAACAACAGAGGATTTGGTAATTGATCCTCGCAATATTTTTGGCTGGCGTGACACTTTCTATGACACGTGCATCTTGCGAGTGCCGGAGGGTAGCGCGGAGGCTTATCGCTCGGTGGCTCCGTGGAGCTACTTCAAAAACATTGAGGAGATCGCCGGTGTGAGCGACATCATCGCCGATGATAACGATGACAACCTCCCCACATATTATTATGACCTGCAAGGTCGCGCGGTAGACGCCGACAATCTCACTCCCGGAATCTACATACAGCGTCGTGGCAATGTCTCATCAAAAATATTTGTACAATGAGATAAAGTAAGTCAGAAGTCAGGGCTATAAGTTGCAATGTCAGGCTTCGTCACTCATAACTATGGCTTTATCCCTAAATATGATTTGTAGCTCTGACTTCCGACACTCTAAAATACAGTCTCTGTGTCTGCTATAATTTTCGCAAAAAATTTTAACTGTCCACCGGGGCGGGCACAGAGACTTTTCACTGCTAAAACAAAACAAACAATACAATAAAACAATTCAGACATGAAAAAATTACAAACCTTGACACTGAGACTGCTTGCCGTCGCAATTATGGCGAGCGTGTCGCTGTCACTCGCTGCGGCAACCTCATACTACGATTTTGAGGTCGACGGCATCTACTACAAAAAGAATAGTGACAACGTGAGCGTAAACGTCACCAAAGAAAGCAGTAGCTTTGTTTATACCGGCGAAATCACCATTCCTGCAACAGTCACATACGACGGTACGGAATACACCGTCACCGGCATAAAGAGTAACGCATTCACCAACGCGACAATCACCGGCATTACAATTGATGCATCACTGACTGGACAACCTTACCTTTCGTCCTGCAAACAACTTAAAAATGTCGTTTTTACCGGCGATGGCTCAAATATGGACACAAGGTGGATGTTTGCCGAATGCTCGACACTCGAAACACTCGTCCTCCCCAAAAATCTAAAAAAGATTGGCTATATGATGTGTAATTGCTGTTATCATTTGAAACCGGTCACGATACCCGAAACTGTCACTGAAATTGATGAATTAGCATTTGCCGGTGCCGGTAAATATAACTATAATGCAGAAATCTATAACTACGAAACTTTTGACGTGGAACTGCCACTCGGTTTGGAAACCATCGGTGCTAATGCATTTCAAGGATGTAAAATAGACAATATCTACATTCCGGCAAAAGTCACTTCGATAGGCACCGGTGCATTCTCGGGCTTGGAATGGATAACCGTCGACCTCTACAACCCATATTACGAGGTCAAAGGCAATGCCCTGATAGATAAACGCACGAATACGCTTATGTTTGGCACACCGACGACAAAAATCCCCACTGGCGTCAAAAGAATTGAACAATATGCGTTTGCTCAATTGACGCCGCTGATACCGATGCAAATTGATATCCCTGAAGGTGTCACCGAGATCGGATACTATGCCTTTGGAGAGAGCCGTTATAATAAAATCACGCTGCCATCAACTCTCGAAACTATTGAGTGGGCTGCATTCAGAAGTACATTGATTAGCGAAATTACAATCCCGGCATCTGTCAAAGATGTCAAAGGACACTTGTTTGACGACTGCCGCTATCTCAAAACCGTAATCGTCGACCCGGCAAATCCGCTCTATGACTCTCGCGACAACTGTAACGCCGTCATCGAGACCGCGACAAATACTCTTGTCGCCGGCTCCCTGACCACGGTGATACCAAACACGGTGACCAAAATCGGATATATGGCACTTGCTCATTTGGCATTTGAAAATATTGTTGTGCCAAACTCAGTCACTGAGGTTGACGGCTATGTATTCTGTAATTGGGTAACATCAAGTAATATGAAAACAGTTACTCTTGGTAGTGGATTGAAAGAATTAGGTTTTGGCAACTTCAGTAGCTATAAATCTATCGAAACAATGGACTGCCTTGCTACAACTCCACCAAGATGCGACACTGAAACCACGTTTAATCAAACCATCTTTGACAACACCAAACTCCGTGTGCCCGAAGGCTGCGGTGAGGCATACCGCACGACAGCGCCGTGGAGCAGTTTCAAAAACATCGAGGAGATCGCCGGCGTCGATGACATCATTGCCGATGACACTGCCGGCGAGGTGCGCTACTATGATCTTCAAGGACGTCCCGTTGACGGCGACAACCTTACCCCCGGCATATATGTGCGCATTGAGGGCACTCGCTCATCAAAAATTGCCGTGAGATAATTTTCAGACGGGTATAACAATTAAGACAAACACCACACACACGCGAGGTGTCGATATCGCCGTTAGGCTGTCGCCACCTCGCGTGCTTGTCGGGGTGGGGGAAGTCGTGACACATTGTCATAACGTTGGTGAATATGAATGATAATAGCATACTAATGTCTGTGAAATATCAATTAATCAGAATGTTAGTGCGTTTAAATGGTGATGATTAACAAAAAGTGAATAACCGGAGCTGTGAAAATTTGGCGGGGTGGAGAAAAAATATTACCTTTGCGGTCGCTAAACAATACAAAACTCAATTACTTATTATTAAAATCAATTTTTAATGGCAACAAAAATCAGATTACAACGTCATGGTCGTAAAAACTATGCGTTCTATCCTATTGTTATCGCCGATAGCAGGGCACCACGAGATGGTAGATTTATTGAAAGGATAGGTTCTTTTAATCCGAACACTAATCCTGCTACAATTAACCTCAACTTCGAGCGGGCTTTGTATTGGGTTAACTGCGGTGCTGAACCCACCGATACCGTGCGCACAATTCTCTCAGAAGAAGGCGTATTGTTGATGAAACACCTCCAAGGTGGCGTTAAGAAAGGTGCTTTTGACGAAGCCGAAGCTCAACGCCGTTTCGATGCTTGGAAAGCAGAGAAAACTAAAAAACTTGAGGCTGTAAAGACTTCACAAGCCAACAAGGCAAAAGCTGACGCTCAAGAGCGTATGGCTGCCGAAGAAGCCAAAAATAAAGCAAAAGCCGAGATTGTCGCTAAGAAAAAAGCTGAATTGGCAGCTGCCAAAGCCGAAGCCGAGGCTGCCGCTGCCGCAGAGGAGCAACCTGCCGAAGAGGCCGCTGAAGCTCCCGCAGCCGAATAAGGCGCAAGTCTCCACGACTTTCAATAAAACATCAAAAGCGGCCTCCCTCGTATCAAAGCGTGGGAGCGTCGCTTTTGCTTTTCCCTCACCATTAATCTTTATCATTAATGAACGTAAAATCCAATTTTTTAGCACCTATCGTTATCGTAACAGCTATGATGACTGCTTCAAATGCTAATGCGGCAGATACTGCTGCCAATCCCTTTTATGCACCGTTTAACACCGTGCATGGCACCGCGCCGTTTTCAAAAATCAATAACTCTCAATGGCTCGATGCCGTTGACCGTGGCATTAAACTTGCCAACGAAGAAATTGATGCCATCGTAAAACAGCGTTCACGTGCCGATTTTGACAATACTATTGTTGCGCTCGAAAATGTCGGCGAAGATCTCAATCGCGTGCTCAACGTATTCTACCCCCTGATGTCGGCAAATGCTGACGATGAGATGATGCAAATCTCTGTTGAAATTTCGCGCAAGCTCAGCGAGTACTCAACGGCTATCATTCTTAACGAACCTCTGTGGCAAAGAGTGAAGTCAGTTTATGATAATCGCGCATTATTCAAACTCAATGCCGAGGATTCGATGTTGCTGCAACAAACCTATGACTCATTTGCTCAATCAGGCGCGACACTTGTTGGCGAAAACCGCGATAAGTTTAAAAAACTCACCGCCGAATTGTCAGAACTCACAACACACTTTGGTCAGAACGTACTCAAAGAGCTGAATACCTATGAAGTAATTCTCAACAAAGATGAAGTTGCCGGTTTGCCACAAGGCACACTCGAAGCTGCCTCGCAAGCTGCCGAGAAAAAAGGTCATAAAGGTCAATATTATTTCGGCTTGGATCAACCGACATATATGGCGGTCATGAAATATGCCGACTCGGACAAAGTGCGTGAAAAATTTTATCGCCTTTACACCGGTCGCAATATCAAAGGTGAATATTCCAACATTGATATTCTCAAACGCATCGCCGAGGTACGTCGCCAGCTTGCCAACCTGCTTGGCAAAGAAACATATGCCGAAAAATCGCTTGTAAACACTATGGCTCAAACCCCTGAGAATGTTTACTCACTACTGAACAAATTGCGTGAAGCATATCGTCCGGCGTTAGACAAGGATATGAAAGAACTCACCGCCTTTGCTACCGAAAAAGCCGGCAAACAAGTTGAAATAACACCATGGAATTACAGCTATTGGTCAAATAAACACCGCTCTGAAAAATATGCCTTTGACGAAGAGGCATTGCGCCCATACTTCGAACTTTCGAATGTTGTCAAAGGTGTATTTGGACTTGCTACACGCCTCTATGGTCTTCATTTTACCGAAAATCCCAACATTGAGGTTTATCACCCCGATGTGAAAGCATACGAGGTTACTGATGATAACGGCGCATACGTCGGTGTGCTATATACCGATTTCTTCCCGCGCGATACGAAACGCCCCGGTGCGTGGATGACAAACTTCAAAGAACAATGGATTACAGCCGATGGCGAAAACTCACGTCCTCACGTGTCTATCGTGATGAATTTCACAAAACCCACCGACACCACTCCGTCACTGCTGACTCCGTATGAAGTAGAGACATTCCTCCATGAGTTCGGTCACTCGTTGCACGGTCTTCTTGCCAATACTCATTACAAATCATTGTCAGGCACAAACGTCTATCGCGATTTCGTGGAATTGCCCTCGCAGTTTAATGAAAATTATCTCACAGAGCGAGAGTTCCTCGACACATTTGCACGTCACTATCAAACAGGTGAAGCTATTCCCGAGCAACTGGTCAACGGTCTTATCACATCATCACAATACGGGGCAGCCTACGCATGTATGCGCCAATTGATGTTTGGTTTCCTTGATATGGCATGGCACACAACAAAAGCACCGGTTGAAGACGCTGTTGCTTTTGAAGCAGAGGCCATTCGCCCGGTAGAAATTTTTGCTCCGGTCGAAGGCTCACTGACATCACCTCAATTCAGCCACATTTTTAGCGGCGGTTATGCAGCCGGTTATTACAGCTACAAATGGGCAGAAGTGCTTGATGCCGACGCTTTCTCGGTATTTAAAGCAAATGGCATCTTTGACAAGAAAACAGCCGACTCTTTCCGCAACAACATACTGACGCGTGGCGGTACGGAGAATCCGGCAGTTCTTTATCGTCGTTTCCGTGGCGGTGAACCCACAATTGACGCCCTCTTGCGTCGTGACGGCATCATCAAATGATCCCATAAAATATCGTTTTAAAACAATAAAAAGCCGAAGGATTTGTCTTTCGGCTTTTCTTGTTTTTATACAAGCCTCCAAAAGGAATAAATGTGATTTTGAATATGTCAAATTATATTAAACTATTGTTTGCCTATCAGTGATATTGTGTATCTTTGCACTATGTTTAAAGCCTCTGAGATACTATCGACAAAAGACATTGAGTCGGCAAAAGCAATAGGACTTATGTTGGAGCGAGCCACAAATGTGGCTGTGACGTGTCATATGTCTCCGGATGGTGACGCTTTGGGCGCATCATTAGCTGTTTGTCAGGTAATGAAAAAACGCGGTAAACAGGCTGTTGTGGTGACTCCTGATGAACCCAATCGTAACTTAATGTTGCTGCCGGGGGCGTCAAAGATTAAGAACTATACTCGCCATCAGGCTGATATTGAAAAGCTGTTGCAAGATATTGATTTGCTGGTTTGTCTTGACTTCAATTCGTTAAACAGAACAAGCCGATTAGAACCGTTGTTGCGAGAGCTTAAGTGTGCAAAATTGTTGATAGACCATCATTTGTCTCCAAATATAGAGGAGTTTGATGTAGTCGTCTCTGATTCACAACGATCGTCGACATGCTCGTTGTTATATAGTGTCTTAGATGTTATTTCGTTTGGAGAGGTAATTGACACGGATATTGCGACATGTTTGCTCGCCGGTATGATGACTGATACAAACAATTTCAGTTATAATGCAAATCACGCCGAGGATTATCATATTGTTGCCGAGCTTGTCGGTCGTGGCGCAGATAAAAATCTGTTATATCGACGTTTGTTTAACACCTTCACGGCATCGTGCATAAAACTTAACGGATATGCCCTCTCGTCAAATATGAAAGTGTTCCTGCGTGACCATGGTGCCATGATTTGGCTGTCACGCGAAGAGCTTAATCGCTATCATTATGCAAAAGGTGACACCGAGGGTCTTGTCAACAAACCTCTTGCTATCCCCGGCGTAATTTATAGCGCATATTTTAGAGAAGAGTCTGAATATATTAAAGTGTCTATGCGGTCGACCGGTGACTTCCCCTGTGATGAAATATGTGCCAAATACTTTGGCGGTGGCGGTCATCGCAATGCATCGGGTGGTGAGTTTCACGGTACACTTAAAGAAGCCACTGAGTTGTTTGCATCGCTGGTGTCTGAATTTAACGCAAAGTATATCAAAAAACATACAAAAGAGTGAAAACTTTCGAATATTAACATTTGACATACAACGATAATTAAAAATATACCCCCTTTGATTATGATATTTATCTCAAATAAATTGAAAAAAACATCAACGTTAATATTGGCAATGACGGCTGTCGTTGCCGGGAGCATAGCCCTTATGACTTCGTGTTCCGACAACAAGTCCTATGCAGAACTATTGACAAAGGAGAACCAAGCCGTTAATATGTATCTTGTCGATCAAAGAGTGGACAATACAATACCGACAGATACAAACTTTGTGTTTGAAACCGGCACAGACGCTCCATATTATCGTCTTGATGAAGATGGTAATATGTATATGCAAGTGATTAATCCCGGAACTCCGGGAAATTATGCAGACGAAGACGAAATTATATATTTCAGATACACTCGTTACAATCTGTCAAATTATGCCGGGTCATTGCCTGACGGAGCCGGCAACGAAACAGACATGAGCGGATATAACGCATGGTTCAGATTTCAAAACTTTACACTCCAATCTTCATATCAATGGGGCGCCGGAATACAGCAACCCTTATTATATCTACCGGTAGATTGCGAAGTGAATATCGTCATCAAATCACAATACGGACTATATGACGAGATGTCTTATGTCACGCCATTCCTATATCGTTTGCGCTACTATCGTCAGCGCACATAAGCAAAGATAAAGATCCGTTAATAAACTTGATAACAAAAACCTAAATATTTCCTTAATATACAATTATGACACTTATAAAGTCAATATCGGGTATACGAGGCACAATTGGTGGTTGCCCCGGTCAAGCACTCACCCCGCTTGATATTGTTAAATATACGGCAGCATATGCAACATTTATAGATCGCACAACTAAAAAACCATATCGCACGATAGTTGTGGGTCACGATGCTCGCATCTCAGGACCTATGGTAATAGATGTTGTCATTGGTACACTTATGGGCATGGGGTTCGATGTTGTTAATATCGGACCGGCATCAACACCGACAACCGAAATTGCGGTTACACTCGAAGAGGCTTGTGGCGGACTTATACTTACTGCGTCACATAATCCCAAGAATTGGAATGCGCTCAAACTGCTGAACGAGAACGGTGAATTTCTCACCGCAGACGAAGGACAAGAGGTGTTGCGCATCGCTACCGAACATGATTATACATTTGCCGATGTTGACAACCTCGGACACCACTTAAAAAACACGACATATAACCGTCGTCATATACAAAAAGTTATAGGTCTTGACCTCGTAGACACCGATGCAATAAAGGCAGCAAACTTTACGGTCGCTGTCGACGCGGTGAACTCTGTTGGCGGCGTTGTCATACCACAACTCCTACGAGCTTTGGGCGTGCAAAAAGTTATAGAAATTAACTGTGATCCCACAGGTAATTTCGCGCATAATCCCGAGCCGATACCCGAAAACCTTTCGCAAATTTCAGACCTGATGAAAACCGGTGTCGCCGATGTCGGCTTTGTGGTGGATCCTGATGTAGACCGTCTTGCCATCGTTATGGAAAATGGCGAAATGTTTGTCGAAGAATATACCCTTGTCGCTGTCGCAGATTACGTGCTGTCTCACACCCCCGGACCGGCAGTGTCAAATTTGAGCTCAAGTCGCGCGCTCAGTGATGTTGCCGCCCGCCATCATTGCCCCTATGTGGCTTCGGCAGTCGGCGAAGTTAACGTCACACAGCTTATGCGCCACATACGTGCCGTGATCGGTGGTGAAGGCAACGGCGGAGTCATTTATCCTGAATTACATTATGGTCGTGATGCTCTTGTCGGTGTTGCCTTATTCTTGACACTGCTTGCCAAAAGTGGTAAAAAAGTAAGCGAACTGAAAGCCGGCTACCCTGCATATCAAATCGCCAAAACAAAGGTGCAACTTGACGACAAAATCGATATTGATGCTATTTTCAATGCCGTGAAAGCAAAATATGCCGATGAGAAAATCATTGATATCGATGGCGTGAAAATTGATTTCCCTCATTCCTGGGTACACTTGCGCAAGTCTAATACCGAGCCAATCATACGCATTTATTCCGAGGCTCCCACAATGGAAGAAGCTCAGGCACTTGGCTCGGAAATAAAACAAGTAATCAAAGAAGTCACCAAATAACAACTCTTACAAATATCATAAAAGAGGTCGCAACGTGACAATTGTCATCTGTTGCGACCTCTTTTATGTTTTCATTCAAAAACTCAAGCTCAAAGAGAATTTATAATGAGTGCTCGGTATTAAAAGTTATAACCCACTGAGAAACGTAGTGCATTTTCATGAAAAGATATTTTGTCGCTTTCGACAAGATCACTCATACCGATGACTCCGGTTAATTTGAAATCAATGCGGTTGACTGCTACCGAGACACCGATAAGCCATGATGCCGTAAAACGATGCCAAGAGCCTTCGCCCCCTAATACGTGGCTGTCATTGTATAGATTGGTATCGATGTCTGCATCGTTGAGAATGTCGCTCTTGACCTTTGCATACAGGCCGATATTAAATTCCGGACCGGTGAAAAATGATAATGATGCGTTTTTCCAAATGTCAAAGTGGTATCCCACATTTATTGGTATGCGAAATCCGGTCTTTGTGACCTTAGGTCTTTCGGTGGTTATGTATCCGGAGGCGTCAGCATTAGATAGTTCGTCAGCTTTGTAGGTATCATAATAAAATGAAACACCCGGTTCAAAATAAAGGTTGGCGATAATTGGTTGATTATAAATTACACCAAAACCGATACCTCCGCCATTGGCATAATCGAAGTCTCCTATGGGTGTGCGATATGGACTTGGAATATTCAGGTCTATGTCAAAACGAGCACCCCAATAGTGACGATTGTTAGGATTTGTTAAAATAGGTGATGCTGCGTATGATGACACAAATGGTGTCATTATAGTCAAAAATAGAATTAACAAGTAGCGTTTCATAACTAATGGAATGTGGATATGGCTTATGTGTGATGATAAAATTAACAGATGAGGCAAACCTAATTATTAGTAACAAGTCTGATAGAACCGTCAGAGTTAATTGTTATGCGATGTTCGCGATACAAAGCCCCGATAGTTTTTTTGAAGTCACGTTTTGAACAATGCAACTGCTCTTTAATCAGCTCGGCAGGCGAGTTGTCAGTGAGCATCATATTGCCTTTTTTCAATCTGCGAAGTATTGTTTGAGATAGTGCATACACACGACCTTCGGTTGATGGTGCTGTCAGTGTGAGATCTATTTTACCATCATCACGTATCGATTTGACATACGCAAATGTATGCTCTCCTATTTTCAGCGACTTAAACATCTCATTCGCGTATATCATGCCACGATGTAGATTGTCAACTATTACTCGGTATCCGATAGACGTTTGCTCGATAACTAAGATAGAGACCTTATTACCACGATGATATTCAGGAATAACATTACCAAGATATTTTTCGATTTTAGCCGAGGCTACAACGCGCTTCGTAATGTCATCGAGATAAACATATACGAGATATTTCCCACCGACTTTCATCTTACTTTTCTGCTCACTAAAAGGGACAAGTAAGTTTTTGACAAGCCCCCAATCAAGAAAGGCACCAAAATGTGTTACATCTTCAACGACAAGAAAAGCAAATTCGCCGACAAAAGCTAAAGGCTTTTCAGTTGTTGCCACCGGACGATCCTCAGAGTCTGTATAGACAAACACGCAGATTTCATCACCACGTTTGAGCAACGGCGAGCAATAACGTGTTGGTAATAAAACTTCACTGCTGTTCTCAATGTCTGAGAGATATGCGCCATATTCGCTAATGCGTGACACAATTAAACGGTTCTGTTTTCCAATATATATCATTTGTTAAATCAATGACGAAAAAATATCAAGTTATCGAGACTCGGTAAAAATCTACCG
>CAVCBR010000011.1:0-44705 GCA_963600695.1 bacterium | reverse complement strand
GCAAAGTTCGCTATCAAAAAAGCCATATAAAAGTCGGCTCCTTTCGGATGGTTACCTTCATCACAAGAAGGTATTGATGACAATCACTTTAATCTGAAATTATAACCTATAGAGGCAGATAGTGTCATTGAACGCGAAGCACTAAACGTGTCTGCTTTTGCAGATGGGAAAACATTACCCAAACCATAATAAAAACGGCATTCAAAGGTTATCGAATGACGAGGTTTTATATAATATTCGGCACCCAAACCGACAGCGATACCATAATCAAAATGCCCGGAGATGTCTGTTACCATTTGTTCGGTCATACGCGATGAGGGTACACCTGCGCCATCCGGTTTGCGGTAATCAAAGTTTGATGAAATATTATCTCCTATCATAACGCCAATCTCAGGACCGAGATTTACAAATCCCTTAAACCGTTTTGATCCGAATGATATATGCGTAAGTATCGGCAATGTGACATATGTCAACGTGCGACGATATGACAATGAAGCATCATTCTCAAATGTTTCGCTCCAGCCTCGTTGTATAAAATTTAACTCGCCAATAATACCGAATAATTTTTCTTCTTGATAGCGAGCAGTAACCCCCACCAAGACACCGGTATTCCATGCTTGTGGAACAGATGGACTGAAAGACATTTTTGATAATGCCGCCCCGGCATGCCCACCAATTGAGATATGCGGCTTATAATGAGTCTCTGCCATCATCGAGGTTGCACAGAGGCTAACGGCAAGGATATATAAAAATATTCTATTTAATCTCATTGTATTTCGATACTTACGCTACCTCCGGCTTTATATTCTATGAAATAAAGAATATTATTTATCAGCCCGACACCATCTTGCGTAAATTTAAAAGATGATTGAACTCCAGCATAAAGAGGAGCATTAGATGGATTTAATCCTATATTGTTAAGAGATTTTATTATATAACAGCCGGTATCAAAACCGAGTAAAGCTTGACATGGCATTTCAGATGACATTTCACGTCCATACCAACGTTTATAGGCATCTTTTACACCTTGATACTCAACGCTTGTAACATCTACAAAAAAACGAGAATATATATGTGCCGACAATTTACCAAGGTAATCACGGGCGGCACCTTTATATGATGACCACTCGGGATAGCCGAATGTAATCACACTGCCTCCGGCTTCGGCAACATCTTTTGAGATGAACGATGATAAAGCCGGGGCAAATTTATTAAACTCGGTGATTGTTCCCGACATAGGTATCACTACATAATTGGCATCAGGTTTTAAAACAGCAGTTATTTCATCGGTTGTCAATGTGCCATCATAGTTCAAAAAAAGTGATTGTATGCCATAGTCGTCAAGCTTATCTTTTATTAAAGACACCAATGTTTGCTTGTCTTTGCTGCCTGACTCATGTGCCAAAAATACCGGAGTTAGACTTTGGTCTTTGGCAAGTGTAACGACATAATCCACGGCTTTCCCATACATGCGCTGTTGGTCAATATATGATTGAACGACATACGAATTTGTAAGATGTGTCGAATCTTTTACCGCAAACATATTGAGAACATAAATACCATTTTTCTCACCAAATTTTGCAACCGTTTGTAGCTGAGCAATATCTGATGGCGCAATAATTATCGAAGCATCTTTAAGCTCAGGTTTTGAGAGTACGGCATTCAGGCTTTTAGTGTCTGCTCCGGTATCATATATTTTAAATGATATTGGTGCGGATTGTTTGGCAAGCGTGTCGGCAGCCAACATTAAACCACGATAAAAATCAATATTCAATGCCGTGCGTTTGTCTGCATTTTCCTCTTTGAGCATAAAAGGCAACAATAATGCCACATTGTAGTGTCGATCAGCTGTTTGTTCTGCTTTTGCGCCCGAATGAGTATTGTCATCACACTCATTGTCACCACCGTTGACTTGCTCGTCTTTAAATTCGACTAATGGAGGTTTTACAGGCATCAATTCATCTTGTTGCTCCGGAATTTCAATTGCCACGGGGCGAGTTTCTTTATCTATGACTGCAGGCAGTGTCGTTGGTTTGTCGTTGGTGACTTTTTCTTGTTTTAATGGGAGCGTGAGTCGTTGTCCGACACGTAATCCGGTGGCTGCCCACGGATTTAGTCGTACAACATCATCCGGAGACAGGTCGTATTTACGACTTATGCCAAACAAGGTTTCACCATCTTTGACGATGTGTGTATTGACGGTTGGGGTGTTATCAACATTACTCAGCTCCGGCTGAGCGTTTCCCCTACCGAACACTTCATCAAAATCACTCACAGGAAAGTACAAAACTTTACCCACTGTAATACCATCAGCAGCCCACTGATTATATTTTATTAATTGAGAGTATGTTATACCCAAGGATTTTGCCACAGAAAACGACGTGTCGCCTTTTTTTGTAATATAGTAGAAGCATTCTTGTGTGCCAATGGTTCGCACCGGCAAATCAACAGCTGATACCATACAAGGCAAAGTTAAGACACTCGCAACAATCATTGCATTTGTTGCACATCGGCATTTGCGAATGAAAGTATAAATATTAATCATATAATCTGTTTACAATGTTTTAATTGTACATCAATACCTTTGTATTACAAAGTTAAATAAAAAATGTGAGACGTCGACAAGCATTGATAAAATAACACCAAAATCAAGTATTCAACTGAAATTGTTCTCGTTTTTGAAAGTCGGTAAGTGAACAAAAAACAACGAAACTACATCGCCAAGCAACGTAGTTTCGTCTTGTATTCTGTACATAATGCAACTGCGATATCTGAACGCGCCAAGCATTATGTGTGATAATAATCTTATTTCAGAGCTTCTTTTACGGCGTCATTAGGCACCATCTCTTCCTTAAAGGTATAAGCACCGGTTTTGGGTGATTTAACCACCTTGATGATTTTGCTATAAGTACGACCTTCACCTTTCTGCAGTGAGGCAACGGTTTTCTTTGCCATATCTAATACTTAATTATTTGATTTCTTTATGAACAGTCACACGCTTAAGAATGGGGTTGTATTTCTTAAGTTCGAGTCTCTCGGTCGTGTTCTTGCGATTTTTTGTTGTTATATAACGTGATGTGCCGGGCATACCGCTGGCTTTATGTTCGGTGCATTCGAGAATGACCTGCACGCGATTACCTTTTGCTTTCTTTGCCATCTTCTTAGAATCCTATGAATTTAATGTCTTTTTCTGTTAAAAAACCTTTTTCGGCAGCTTGGAGCATAGCGGCATTGAGACCGAGTTTGTTAATGGTGCGAAGACCTGCGGCCGAGATGGTGAGGCTAATCCAAACACCTTGTTCTACCCAATAGAACTTTTTGGTGAAAAGATTGACGTTGAATTTGCGTTTAGTACGGCGTTTTGAGTGAGAAACATTGTTTCCCGTCATTGCTTTTTTGCCGGTAATCTGACAAATCTTTGACATGGCTGTTAATGGTTTATCTTTTATCTATCTTTTTGATTAACTGGTGTCTTGTGGCCGCCATCTCAGTTCTCATATCACCATCGGGTTGCATCTATTCCCGAGGCTTTTAAGGATGAGCCACAAAACGTGGTGCAAAGTAACGACAAATTTTTGACACTGCCAAATTTTCCTTGTCGTTTTTTATGATTTTTGTTGTTTTTATAAAAGCTCTTTATAAACCGCTTTTTTTTGTGTAATTTTGCTCGGTTAATAACGAAGAACAAAGTGTGACACACAAAGAATATCAATTCTCGGTGTGTGTGTCAACGGTAATTAGGACGTTAGTAGCAAATGAGTATTCAAAACATTATCAGATTTTCGATATTAGGCTTGTTGTGGCTCGGATTGGTGGCATATATTGTCATTCATACTCAGCGCATTACATTATATACAATTTTTGTAATCATTGCATCGGCTATAATCATATTTGTGCCTATGTATAAAAAGTATGTTAAGAAATGAGTGATGCATCTACGAAATCATCGCTTGTAGGAGCAGATATAACATCGTGTGATGATTTGTATCCGGTATTGCAGGGTATCAATTCGCCGGCAGATTTGCGCAAGTTGTCTTCTGACATCTTACCCGAGTTATGCAACGAGTTGCGACAATTCATCATCAGTGAATTATCTCATAATCCCGGACATTTTGCATCGTCAATGGGTGCTGTTGATTTGACGGTAGCCATTCACTATGTCTTTAACACGCCATATGATCGTATTGTTTGGGATGTAGGTCATCAAGCATATGCTCATAAGATACTCACCGGTCGACGTGAAAAATTTTCGACAATGCGCACATTGGGTGGACTTAGTGGTTTCCCGACGCCTACCGAAAGCGAGTATGATACTTTTTCAGCCGGACACGCCTCAAATTCTATTTCGGCAGCCTTGGGCTTTGCCATAGCTTCACAGTTAAAGCATGAGCAGCCTCGGCGTAATGTTGTGGCGGTCATCGGTGATGCATCAATATCAGGTGGTATGGCGTTTGAAGCTCTCAATAATGCGTCAAACATACCCAACAACCTGCTTATTGTACTAAATGACAACGATATGTCAATTGATGCCAATGTTGGTGGTCTGAATTCATATCTCGCTCGCATTACGGCTTCGCCGGGGTATAACAATTTACGCTACTCATTGTATCGTTTGGCTCGGCGTCTGCATCTTGTCAGCGAGAGCAAGCGTAATCGGATGTTGAGGTTTCACAATTCTATGAAATCTGTGCTAACTCATCAACAAAATATTTTTGAAGGTTTGAATATCAGATATTTCGGACCATTTGATGGCAACGATGTCGGACAGGTCGTAAAGGTTTTATCAACAATAAAAGATATGGATGGACCTCGCATACTGCATTTGCGCACAGTTAAAGGCAAAGGATTTGCTGCGGCTGAGGCTGACCCGGCTCATTGGCATGCGCCCGGCGTTTTTGATCCGAATTCAGGGTTAAGATTAAAGTCCACTTCGACAAACACGAAATATCAAGATGTCTTTGGCGAGACATTGACAAAAATGGCAGGAGATGATAATCGCATAGTGGCAATAACGGCAGCTATGCTGTCAGGCACGTCCGCAGCTATGATGCAAAAGAAATACCCCGAGCGAGTGTTTGATGTCGGTATATCAGAGGAGCATGCCGTGACTTTTGCCGCCGGTTTGTGCAAGGAAGGAATGCGTCCGGTTGTCGCCATCTATTCGAGTTTCTTGCAACGTGCTTATGACCAAATGATAAACGATGTGGCTTTGCAACATTTACCGGTAGTGTTTGCCATAGACCGTGCCGGCATTGTTGGCGAAGATGGTGCCACGCATCATGGTCTTTTTGATTTGGCATATATGAATACAATTCCCGGAATGATTGTCAGTGCTCCGTCTGACGAAGCTATGCTTGTCGATTTAATGACAACGGCTCTCAGTCAAGAAAGCGCGCCATTTGCAATACGTTATCCGAGAGGAGCCGGGCATAATCCGCAATGGCATCACAAAGGCAGAAATATACCCATTGGCAAAGGACGTCGATGCGATAAGCTCTCACCCGGTTCTCGTATTGATTGTGTGGCACTAAGCATCGGCACGATTGGCGATGATGTCAAATCTGCAATAACTACACTATCTGACGACGGCATAAATGTGGCGCACTATGATATGATTTTCCTCAAACCTATAGATACGGACATTTTACAAACCGTTGCTGATTTAAACGTACCTATTATTACTATCGAAGATGCTTCGGTAATCGGTGGTCTCGGAACAACCGTATCAACATGGATGGCACAACATCACCCTGACACGTCTGTCACGCTATTGGGTATTAACGATGACTTCGTCACTCACGGCACAGTAGCTCAATTAAAGCGTCTGTGTGGAATAGATGACGTCGGCATAGCTTCTACCATTCGCAACGTATTGAACAATCACAATAATAAACAGTACAATTTCGACATCAAATGAAAATTGTTATCGCCGGAGCCGGCGATGTCGGCTCACACCTTGCAAAACTGCTCACTCATGAAGAACAAGACATTCTTGTTATTGATGAGAATGCCGAGCGACTGAGCGTTCTTGACTCCAACTATAATTTGATGACGATGCAAGGCAGTCCGACATCATTCAAAACTTTGCGTGATGCTCGTGTCGGTTCGTGTGACTTGTTTATAGCGCTTACGCCATCTGAGACCGACAACATCGTGGCTTGTTCAATCGCAAAAAATCTTGGTGCCGGGATAACGGTCGGGCGCATTAACAGCTATGATTTTATGGAGGAACGCAATCGACAGCATGTCTTGGCTATGGGTGTTGATCGTCTCATATACCCCGAGTATCTCGCGGCACAGGAAATCATCGTTGCTTTGCGCCGTTCGTGGGTGCGCCATTGGTTTGAGATACATGATGGCGAAATTATTGTCGTTGGTGTCAAACTTCACGATATTTCACCAATAGTCGGACAGCAGCTCAAAGACTTTGCAACCGCCAATCACCATTTTCATGTGTCGGCAATAAAACGTAACCATGAGACTATAATACCGCGTGGTGGTGACACGTTGCAAAACGATGACATCGTTTACTTCTCATGCACTCGCGAGTATGTCGATGATCTGTTGATGTTAACCGGCAAAACGAATCATCAGGTGCGCAGGGTAATGATTATGGGCGGAGGCAAAATTGCCATTCGTGTTGCCGCTCTTGCCGGCGATGAATTTCATATCAAAATCATTGACAACGATCCACAAGCATGTTATCTGCTACCCGAAAAATGTCCCGATGCCGAGATTGTACTCGGCGATGCTCGCGACATTGATTTATTGCTTGATGAGGGCATAGACGAATATGATGCATTCATAGCCCTAACCGGTTCTTCCGAGGCAAACATTCTTACATGTCTTACCGCCAAAGAGCTTGGTGTCAAGAAAACCGTTGCCGAGGTCGAGAACATACAATACATCTCACAAGCTGAGAATCTTAACATTGGTACAATAATAAACAAGAAACTTCTTGCGTCAAGTTCTATATTTCAATTGTTACTCGATGCTGATTCTTCAACCTCAAAATGTCTTGCTCTCGCCGATGCCGAGGTTGCCGAAATCGAAGTTAAAGATGGGGCACGCATCACTCGCCATGCCGTCAAAGATCTCAATCTATCACGAGATATGACCATAGCCGGTCTCATACGCGATGGCAAAGGTATGCTCGTTTCGGGCAATACCATCATACACCCCGGAGATCATGTCGTTGTGTTCTCTCTCGCCGGAGCGCTACACAAAGTCGAAAAGTTATTTTGTTAAACGGCATTTAACGTTCGCACAATGTTTAAAACTATTACACAACGCCGCCTTATCAATTTTGCCATGCTTTTCAAAGTCATAGGTTGGTTGCTCATGATCGAAGCGGCGTTTATGGTGATACCGACCATCGTCTGTTTATGTTACCATGAGAGCGATTGGTTGCCCTTTGCCGGAGCCTCGGCTGTCACAGCACTCGTTGGTGGAGTGATGACAAACTGCATCAAACCTCAGACATCGCGTATGGGACGTCGTGAGGGATTTCTGCTGACAGCTCTCGTGTGGGTTATTTTTTCGATCTTCGGCATGATTCCACTGTTATTCAGTAATACGCCGGTAGGTATTGCCGATGGCTTTTTTGAAACAATATCAGGATTTACAACAACCGGTGCCTCAATTTATCCATCTGCCGAACTGCTCAGCCATGGCATACATATATGGCGTGCACTCATGCAATGGATAGGTGGTATGGGTATCATACTTTTCACGCTTGCCGTAATACCGATGCTCAACTCTGCCGGTGGTATGCAAATGTTTAATGCCGAGGTCACAGGCATCACTCATGATAAAGTGCGCCCGCGTATATCACAGACAGCCAAAGCACTGTGGCTGACTTATATATCGCTGACCATACTCACTGCCGTGTTGCTTGCACTTGGTCCTATGGATATATTTGACTCTATTTGTTATGCCTTTGGCACTACATCTACCGGAGGATACTCAACAAAAGATTCCATAGAGTTTTTTGCTTCCAACTACGTTAAAATCATCATCACAATATTTATGTTCCTGAGTTCGGTGAACTTTGCACTTATCATCCGCTCTCTCCACAATCCATTGCGATTGTGGAAAGATGAAATTTTCCGTGCTTTTTTTATAGTGACCATTATCGCCATTATTCTCACAATCGGATCACTGTTAATCAGAGGTGTTCCACAAGGCACAAATATCGTTGTCGACCCGGTATTTCAAGTGGTATCTGCATTCACCTCTACCGGTTACAATGTCGATTCATTCTCCGCTTGGGGTCCTTTTGTGCTGACAATGATTATGGTGCTCGTATTTATTGGTGGTTGCTCGGGTTCAACTACCGGTGGTGTAAAACTTGATCGAATACTCTTTCTTGCAAAATACTGCAAAAACGAATTGTATCGTTGCATACACCCCAACGCCGTGATGTCAGTGCGTGTCAATGGTCGCGTACAACAATCGGGTACTGTGCAGAAAGTGATGGTATTCTTCTGCATCTTTGTCGGCATGCTTATATTTGGCATTTGGATAATGTCACTATCGGGCATGGCACCTGCCGACTCATTTGTTGCAGGCTTGACATGCTCTTCAAATTCTGCTCTTGAAGTCGGATACACATCCTTTGGATCCAATTTTGCGAATATTCCCACAGCTGCCAAATGGACACTCTCGGCGATGATGCTAATAGGCCGTCTCGAGTTATTCACCGTTCTAATCCTTTTCACTCCTTCTTTTTGGCGCAAATAATTTCATTATCGTTCAATCACAACCCACAAATATGACAAATCGACAGTCTGACATCATTCAGCACTGTCGATTTTGCATATATAACATTGTTTGTCAATCGTTAAGCCACTCTGATATGCGTTTCTTAACTAACGAGGTGTCACATAGTATCCTGATAAACTCTTTCATTGCCGTTTTTTTATAGCTGCCTTTTAAAACATGCACCGAGCCAACCATACGACAGCCGTTGTTGCTAATCGGTATTGCCACCAAATCGGGTGAATCTTCTGTTGCCGATGATGATAGTACCGAGCATAACCCAGTAGCCATTACGAGACGCAACAATGGCGTCACCTCATTCATCTCAATGCGTACGTCAAGAGACACACCGGTATCAGACATTACACGCTCCAAGACATTGCGTGCTTGCAATCCTTTTGCCGGCAAGGCTACGGGATAGTCACGCAATTCATCAATAGAGATGCT
The DNA here is from genome assembly GCA_963600695.1 of bacterium. Lineage (GTDB taxonomy): Bacteria > Bacteroidota > Bacteroidia > Bacteroidales > Muribaculaceae > CAG-873. Next base: position 35,498 of record CAVCBR010000011.1, on the reverse strand, counting down.
CTTACGCTCTGACAATGGGTGCCCTTTTTTTACTATCACCGATAGTGTGTCATCAAACAAGGTGCGTGATTCTATTTGCGGATAGCTATCACGAGGTCTGAATGATAAAACAAAATCAAGCTTACGCTCCGTCAACAGTTCTATGAGTTCAGTCATCGGCTTATAGACTATGTTGAGATAGACTCCGGGGTATAGTTTGATAAAGTCTTTTAATGTGTCATTCATCACCGTATTAAACGAGTGAGTGATACCAATGTTAAGCGTGCCACATTTTAATTCTGAGAGGTCTTCCATGCGCTTCACGCAATCGTCTGCCATACGTATGGTGCGAGCAGCAAAAGGCAGCAATTCTTTGCCGGCTTCCGTGAGGCTTACTTCATGTGAATTCCTAAAAAACAAAGCACAGCCCAACTCGTCTTCAAGCTGTTTTATTGTCGCTGAAAATGTACTTTGGGTGACACACAATCGTCTGGCGGCTTCCGAGAAGTTTAATAATTCGGCGGCAACAACAAACGATTTGAGGTGTCTGAGTTCGAAGTGTGGTGCAGTAACAATCATTTTAATATCGTACCCTATACGTTATTTAGCAAATAAATTAGCGAGCGAGGGAGAGGTTGAGTGAAATACCATATGAGGTATTGGTTGTCGGATATGACGATGTGGTGACAAGCGGCGTATTCACGCGATGGTCAAAATAAGCCGACAGCGTCAAACGTCGTGACAGAACATAGCTTGCCGTAAAGTTGATGGTGAATGATTTTGTGCCCGATGTCGGCTGGGTAACATTCCCTTCGATACGTCTTATCAATGCTTGGCTATGGTCAAAAGCGACATCGGCGTTTAGCGTCAAGTCGTTTGAGATGCCTTGTTGAGAACCTTTCATTTTTAAGAATGTGTTAAAGCCGACAATCTTATATCCGAGTCCTACCTTTATGCCTTTTTGCGTAGCTTCGACGACCTGACCTGCCGCCGAGTTAAGAGTTAGTGTACGAGAGTCGCGATACTCGGCAGAGGCTTGAAGTTCGTTTTTAAGCGTCACGTTAAGACCGAAGAATGGTGCAAATTTTTCGGTGATGGCTACCGATGTAATATTGTATGGTGACGAGGGAATAGGTCTGCCCGTGAGTTCGTCAAGCGTGAAGCCTTGGTTCTTACCACCGGCAGAGACCCAATTGAGATATGATGAATATGATCCCACGGAGTATGTACATTGATAAGCATGGGACAGTGTAAAGGTCTTGAATATGTTACGCAAATTGCCAAGGTTGATAAGACCATCGTATGTCACGCGCCAGTTTGGAAGCACCGAAGCAAACGATGGGAATGGGTCGAGCCACGTGGTATTGGGATTAGTTCCTGTATAAGCAGCGACAAATGCCGGGATTAGGACATCTGATGATGTCTGAGACACGGTGCCTATTTCGGAATCATAATCCACTCCGGCATATGGCGTGCCTTTGAGAAAACCGGCATCAGGATATTGTATACCGCTATAAGATGATTCTATGCGATTACGCACTATCGGAATGTTTGCAAGAAAATCAGCAAATGCTTGAGTATAGTAACCATCATCGGCTTTTGCCGAGCGCAAAGCTGTGGCTATGGCACAGTGTGTTTTTGTGTATGAGCCACTATACGATGTAGGCATATCGGCATACATAAATTGTATCTGCGATGTGCGGTTGTCGGTGCGATTGGCGGTGAGTTGTATGCGCAAGCCTTTAACCGGTTCGAGGTTAAGTTCAAGGTTAAGCTCATTGGTATGCGAAATGACTGCCGGTGACGTTTGTCCGTCATCAGTTATCAACCAACCACGATTTAATGCTTTATCAACATAGTCATCTCCATTAAAACCAAATGCAAAATCAAGTCCCGGCGACATTGGTCCATATGAATTGCTTTGACCGAATATATTGCCAACTGACGGCGAGAACAGAGGCAGGTTCATTGTACGTGTATTGCGATAGCGCACTGACAAGCTACGTGGAGATATCACAAGTCGTGTGGCATATTCGCCAATATTGCGCCACAATGGTTTTTCGTCTTTCAAAATCTCGGTTATGGTGAACTTGAGATTTTGATCACCTTTTGTCAAGATTTCGACAGAGTTGACATCAACAACGCGAGTTTTCACGGCAAATGGTTTGCCATCAGCAGTTGTTGCCACAATTTTCACTTTCTTGGAGCGCAAGTTGTGTTTAATTACCAACGTAGTGTCAGACTGTAGTTTATATGTGCGCTCATATTTTTTGGGCTTGCGAGCAATCGTTGATGAACGGCGCGTATTGGCAAAGCGTTTATTTACATCTTTGATAAATGGTATCTTGTTCCACAGTGTTTCAAAATTGACACGTCCATCGGCTGTCAGTGATGCTTGATTAGATATGGAATTGCCAAGATTTTGATCATCAACAGTCGCTCCACGATCCCAACGATATGTTGCATTGTAATTGGCAGATGCCGTCAAGAAGTCAAGCACGGGGATACGCGAGAATGGTGCTTTATATGCTGCCGTGAATGTTTGGTTATAGTTCCAAGGCGTACCCATAGATAATATGGAGTTCCACACCGTGCGTTTCCATTCTTGATATTCGTCTGGGAATAATTGACGATTTACGGCTCCCACCGGTTCTTCAATGCGAGCCGCGGTGTTTGAGTTAAACGACAAAGACAGTGATTTAAAGATATTCCATGTCACTGACAATTGTCTGTCCCACATAAAGTTTTTAGACACCGACACCGGCAGTTGGAACATCACATCGGTTTCGGAACGCACTTGTTGCTCGTAGTAATATCGCGTCATATTGGTTAAGAACGAGATATTATTAGGCAGCCATTGCAATTCCCAGTCTTTTAAGAACTTCAAATTCTTATTCTTTGATTTTATCCAAGAGAATGGTTTGAAGGGCTTAATAAACGGCGAATATGTATATTGGAACGAACCGCGATAATCATTGGTGTATTCGTATTCGGTGGTAGGATTACTTTTATTCTGCTTAGAGAATGAGAAGTTTATGGTAAAGTTTGCCGGATCCCAAGGCATGGGATTTTTGCCATGGACATCAAATTTGAGTCCTGATATGGAGAAGTTTTGCAGTGTTGTCCGTTCAATGGCATAAGCCTCAATGGAGTCTCGCTCTTGCTTGCTACCGGCAGCATCAAGGGCGTCTTTGAGCAATACGTCTTGGTCGAGAGGATTATACTTGGGCGATGTTTTTTCCTTTGAATATGAATAGTATATGGGGGCACGCAATTTTGCTCCGGCGGGCAGGAAACGACCGAGATCGGTTTGCACGGCGATATTGTATTGTTGATAATCATCAAGACGACGTTCGTTAAGCGATTGGTCAACACCACCAAAGCCGGCGGTTTCTATATGCGTGCCGACATTGAGCGTCGCCACATCAGAGAGTGAGAGTGTAGCATTGGCTTTTCCTGCCCAGCCTCCGTCTTCATTAAAGTCGGTAACTTTTAATTCGTTGACCCAAACAATACCATCTTTTGCCGTTGCCGCATTGTTGCGCACGCCTATGAGTATGACACGCACGTCTGACAAGGACGGATTACCAATGATTGAAATTCGATTGCGGTCATTATCCGGGTCTCGACCAACATATAATGTACCATAGCCGACACCGGATTCCTCGGCTCGTTTAGCCTCGTTGCGTTCTTTTTTGAGGTTTACCAATGACTGTAAGTCAAAATTAAAATAGTTATCATCAGGCCATACTATGCGACGATCAGATGGCAGATCATTGTTATATTTACCTTCGGGCGTCAAACTCAATGGTACTTCATATTCATAATAGTTTGACTTAACATCTGTGCCAAGGCGCAAGAACAAAGACAACTGACCTGATTGCAGTTGTGTGGCATTGTCTATAAGTGACTCGGCGTGGACAAACATCTGCATACGGCGATAGTTGCGCAAGTCAAGCATTGTGTTACGATATACGCCGCGAGCATCGCCGGCACCAAGACCCGTAACTTTGAGCATCATAGATTGCTCGTTGAGCTGAGTGATTTGGCTTTGACCGGGATCTACAATGCGAGTCACACCCGGTGGCAGTACATAGTTTACCGGTTGACGCGAGGCGTTTTCCTCAATGTTTACCACTGAGACATCGAGTTGTCCGTCGGCAGGTGCATCTCCACGAGTGTTGAGATTGAAATCGTAATTGCGCCACTCGCCACGCACAAGTTCAAGTGTTGCAAAGCGCAGGTGTGTAACTTGTTTAAAACCTGTCATAAAAATGCGGGCAAAGCGCACTGTTGATAGATCGTTAATCGACCCGACTACTTTTTCATAGTCGCTCAAAGGTATCTTAAATTGGAACCATTCTGCATCATAGTCGTTGCCGTCACGACCCCTGACCTTTGATACCTGTCGATCGGTGATATAATTTTTGCCTACGACAAGGTCTTGGGGTCTAATCGAAACATGATACTGGAAGTAACGCTCGTATTCGTTGAGCGTGTTGTCTTGATTTATATCTTCTACGTCGGGCGTGGAACGTGACGTCTGATATAATGGTTCGTCAACATCTTCGGGCGACAATGAGTTGCCTTCAACACCATTGTATCGTTTATAACGATCAAGCACCCCGAGTCGTTGGTTATCATAGTCATATCCACGATAAAAATGATAATTATCACCGGCAGGGTCATTAAGCGGTGAGAACGGATCTGAACTCATGCGCTCCACGGCTGTCGGAGATAGTTTGAGCCTCAAACGATCGAGATAATCGCGATATGTGGTAAATGAAAACTCATCATCATTTGATAATCCGTCAAGCCCCACGTCTTGCGCGAGACGTGCGCCATTTGCGTTGTCAAATGAATATGTCAGCGAATTTTGTGTTGAAACCCTACCCCACACGGTCTCTGTCATATTTGTGTTTGACCCATCATATGGCACACCATTTTCATAGCTTTTCAATCCGTCTTTAAGTATATCCTCAGACATTTCGCCAAAATTGAAATACAAGTCACCGCCATCATAATTTGGGTTGTCTGGGTCAAGGAACGGGTTGAGTAACCAAAATTGTACGTATTCGATGTTAGACTGTTCAAAGTTGGTATTGTCAAGGCGACGCATAATGCCACCCCAACGACGCTCAGGATTCAACAAGTTGCCATCCTCATCAATATTGTCTGTGTCAAGGTTGTATGGTCCGCGTTCTGTGGGATAGAACGACAGGTTGAGCGTTTGTATTGTTGATGATTCACCATAGTTGAGCTGACGTCCGGGGAATATTTCACGAGATGTGACTTCGCGCACGTATGGATTTGACAGTTGGGCAAGATCTGATTTTATGTAACTTGGGGCAAGAGACGAATTGCGTTGGGTAAACATTCGGTCTATGTAATACCAGTTTAGCAATGCTCTATTCTTGCCATAGTCTATGTTATTTGACAATGCTGCCTCGGGGAACAAGGCATCATTTGAACCATCGTATGGGGTTGACGCAAGAAACCAAGAGTATGGCGATCGCAAGTCAATGCCGGTTTGAGTCGATTCAAAGTCATCAACATATGATGAGCCTTTATTCGAACCCGATTTTTGAGCGTGAGGCAACAGTTGGGCATACTCTGCCGTCAACGATAGTTTTGACGGAGCCGTAGCGTTTACCGTAGGTATTTTATTCAGCAAATTAGTAAGCCACATAAACTCATTGTTATAACTTAAATTAAAGCCAAACATCGAGTTATTGACAACTTCATCGCCTATGTTTACTTTCTCTGTCAGTGCTTTTTCTGAATAGTGTAGAAATGTAGCACCAAGATTAAAGTTTTTTGAAAATTCATATTGGAGGTCAAGACCGAGCAGGGTCTTGCGTTGTGTCGAGAACAGTGATTGATTTTCGAGAGACACAGATATACTTTGCCCCGAATCAATTATCGACTGATTGGTAATTGTGACTATACCCATCGAGTAATCGACCGTATAATCGGCATTTTCAGTAAGCGTAACACCTCCGGCGGTAACAACAACCGAGCCTCGTGGCACATTCATTGCGTTAAGTCTGATCTGAGAGCCTGACGATGCCATATACTCACCATCCATGATAAATTTGTTTTTATCGGCAAACTGTCGAGCGACCACTAATGTTGAGTCATAGAGTTGATTAAAGCAATACTGTTCTGCTATCGTCGGATTGTTTATCTTTGATGCCAAATGTGCGCCAAACGGCTCGGCAACGGGAAAGATGATTTTTCCGGTCTGAGGTATTATGGTATATCCGTCGATATAGTCAAAAAAACCGTCGGGATTGCTCTCTTGGTTTGCATCGAGGCGGTCGAGGTTCATCACCTGCAACAAAGATTGGTCATTAAGCCCGGGCACCGGCAAGTAGTTTATTTTGGTACCTGTCGTGTCTGACAAGTATTTGATATTAAGACGAAACTTATCTTTTTGTATCTGATAACCACCAAGATTATAAACGTTTTTCATCATCAGTCGCCACATCGGCAATTTTGGGGCTATCGTTGTAGATTTCAGCATCTTGACATACAGGGACTGATCTGTGCTCGCAATATCTGATGAGAACTCGCCAACTTGATAGACTTGCCCACCATAGGTATATTCAAATGCCACGGCAAGAACTTCATCGGCGTTCAATGCAGATTTAACCGAAATGTATCCGAGTGTGGAATTTAATGTATATTCTGATGATGATAACAATCGCGCACTTTCAATTTTTTCATAGTCACGACCTCCTTCAATGCCATATGCCGATAATGGGGCAAGGGCTTGTGTCACCGATGCAATATCTCGTGCCTCGGGGTAATTTGTTTTTATAAGTTGGAGAAGATTGTTTGAGTTGTTTGCCGGATTTGGAAGTGCCGGATTTAAAGTCCAATATGTCGATGCCACGCGCGAGTTTTCGCCCAAATCCATAAAAGCCACAAGGTTACGTGCATTTTCATATCGACTTGATTTATTTGTTATCCAAACTTCGATACGAGTGATGTTCACCCCCGAAGAGACGAGTGGCAATCGCGCAGCAAATTTATCGTAATTTTCATAGAAAAATTGCGATAGGAAATAGTGTCTGTTTTGGTCATATTCATCGGCATTAATGGTAAATGATGTCGTCTGCGCGCCACCACGAGTCGACACTGATTTAGACTCTGAGTTTTGTTGTGACACGAGTGCCGTAGCCGTGAGTTTTCCAAATTGCAGCTTTGTTTTTATACCAAAAAGTGCCGTCGAGCCACGGATAAGTGATGACCCGGTGGTCATGGACACGTTACCGGCTTCGATCTGCTTAACTATATCGTCTTCTTTGCCCTCATAAGAGAGTTTCAGGTTTTTAGAATCAAAATCAAAGGTTGCATCGGTGTTGTAGCTCATATTGAATTTCAAGCGATCACCAACCGATGCGTTAACCGTGGCTTGTATCTTTTGGTCAAAATCAAAATAAGTCTTACGGCGTGATGATAATGACAACGAGGGGTTATCGGTTTTGTTTGATTTAATGCCCATTGACACTTGAACTGACCCTTGGGTTTTAAGTCGCACACCGCCGGGACCGAATATTTTTTCAAGAGGACCGAGCGCAAAGTTCATATCAAAGACATTAAACGGTTGTTTTTCCTTCTCGGTCATGGCTTCAAGATTGCGTTTACGGTAGTATTCCTGCATTGAGCGACGCAGTTGCCAGTTATTGTATTGCTCGGCAGTGAGGATGAACGGCGTTGTCAACTCGACATCGCCCAAAAGTGTGCGCACGACATAACAACCGGTCTCGGGGTCATATTCGGCTTTGGTGGTAACGTTTGACGGAGCATCAAGGTCATAGGCTTTATCGTCAGCCATCAACTCTTCGTAGCTGTGGGGTATAAGACTTCCCTTGCCCATCAGCAGTTGTGACGAATCCGGTTTTGTTGCCGTTGTGCTCAAGGGAGTATATGGCGGTGGCGGTGTGATGTTTGTCACATTGGTTGAGGGCGACTGTGAGACTGCCACCAACGCACACGTAATCAATATCGTAGCCATCGCTACGATTCCACCCGTTTTTTTAAAACGACGACAACATTTCTCTACGCTTCGCAATGCTGTCGCACATGGGATTATATATTGGCTCAGTTTCTTAAAGCTCATAGTCATCAGGTGGCAAAAACACCTGATAATATAACGCTGTTAACCCTAAAATATTATATAAATCTAAAATAAAGGCTGTGTTTTATTGCGCTGTCAGCAAAAACAAAAAGTGAGAGGTCGGCGGATTTAGCACCAAGGTACCTGATGTCAGCTTGTGATCTGTTATTTTAACATCTTCCAAAGGATTATATAAATCTGTCGGTTGGCGTAAATGTTTATTTATGATTGTTTCAAATTTTCCTTCAACGCCCTTAGCTAACACCTTAGAGGCAAGGCTGTGGGCGACATATCCCATCGTCATACGTAAATTGAGTTCGACTATTGGGTCAAGCATGTAACATCCCGTATTTTCATCTTTTGCTATAAGCATATCAATACCCAAACGACCTACATAGTTGCCATCAATAAGTTTTTCAAGCGTGGTTTCAATTAATCTTGCCAATTTGTATGTATCAGATATGTTGATATACCGATGTAAGCGCGACAATAGTATCTCGTCATCAGCCACGATATTGGCGGTGTATGCTCCATGTTCTTCTGTTTGAAACATTGACAATCCGCAAAACTTTACACGTCCGTCACATCTCGCATCAAAAAGCATGGCAAAGTCGATTATGCGTTCAAACGCTTTCTCGACCATAATGGAGCCATACGCTTCAATTATATCGTCTATACGCTCACAACGGGCTTTACCGACCAGCAATGACGTATAAAATAATCCACGCCCGGCATTAGACCATGGCATTTTGATAACACAATTACCGCCAAAACTATCAATAATGTCCAAAGTCTGTTCTCGTGTAAATGCTTCCTTTGGTCCGGGGCACAATGCTATGCCTCCATCAAATTCGTCAGCTATGGCACGATATATTGCAACAGAACTGCGTCGATGGCTCAGCATACGCATTCGTTCGACACTCTCATCTGTCGGCAACATTGATTTATCAAAGCCAAATCGCTCGAACGTTTGGCGTGACGCCCGAGACCAACCCCACGGCATCGGGATAAAGTTTTCAGGATTAGCCGAAAAGACATCAACATCAAGCCTGAACGTTTCGTTTATGATATTGTACCATCGGGCATTCACACCTTGACTCAGAAACACGTCACCGGCTTCGCCATACCACATTGGCAAAGTTTCACCGGCAGTATGCAATAGTGTTGCAGCTCGTGGAGGAGTATAATTCACCAAATTGTTGGCAAGAGCGATATCATTTTCAGGAAAAAAAAGATGCGCCCGACGTTTCATACTTCTATCGTCTATTCAACATAGACGGTTATAAGTTTCAACGGGCTTTCGCTTGTATGTATAATGTTTACATATTCAAGTTGTGCCGGTACCAATAACGTCTGCCCTTGTTTAATCTTAAAGGCACGTCCGTGTGGGTCAATAACATCGCCTCCGCCTTCGACAGCAACGAGAACACGGAATGATTGTAGCGAGGCTATCGGAAGTTTCACCCTCGTGGCTACATTCATAGCCGTAACCGTGAAGAACGGCGTACGTTTAATTATTGTTTCACGGTCGGGTATCAGCTGAGGTCTGGCAAGACCATAATCAGTCTGACTGAAATCGACGGCTTTAAGGGCGCTCTCAATATGAAGTTCGCGCAGTTGCCCGTTTGTATCGCGTCGATCCCAATCCCACAAGCGATAAGTGATATCACTCGGTTGTTGTATCTCAAGCACAAAGTTCCCGGCTCCGGCGCTATGCACTCTGCCTGCCGGTATGTAAAAGACATCGCCCGGCTCGGGATAATGCTTAGCCAAAACATCTGCCAACGTGCGTGATGTCAAACGTCTGCGCATCTGTTCGGGTGTCAGTGTGCAATTTAGTCCTGAGTAGATATGTGAGCCGGGAATAGCATCAATAATATACCACAACTCGGTTTTTCCATTACCATCTGACTCGGCATCATCGGGGTGAACTTGAATTGAGAGGTCGTCTTCGGCATCAATAAATTTTATCAGCAGCGGAAAGTTGTTTCCATATCTTTCAGACAATTTTTCGCCCATAATCTCACGACCATGAGATTGTAGCAATTCGCGAGGCGACATCCCGGCAAACGGGCCTGATTCAACCGGCGTTTCCATACCTTCGAGGGGAGATACTTCCCAACTTTCCCCTACCCTGTCTGTCGGTATGTCAATACCCTTAAAACCTGCTATACGCCTTCCACCCCATCGCACGGTTCTAAACCATGGTGTGAAGCGAATAATTGATATATCATTATCACCAACTACTTTTGTTGGCATTGTTTTGTCTTCAATGTTTTTGACTTTGTCGGTCAAATCTATTTCAGTCTTAAAGTCAGACATTAATTTTATGATAAATGAATATTCATTTGTCTATCTCTCACTTGTCGATTTTATATTCGGCGAAACGACTGACAAAGTTACATATTTTCCATTAATTGGCAAAACGTCATAATCACCGGTCTCTGAATTAAAAAACAAAAGATAGGGAGGTATCACGATGGAAACCTCCCTATGTTTTTATGTCGATTGTTGATGATTATTTTTTTGGCGCCGGAGTTGCAGCCGATGTGCCACTGATGCCCAGTTTGTTTTTAACGGCAGAGGTGACGTCTATAACATCTTTGCCACTAAAAATGGGCATTGCATTTTCAAAGATAAATGTGAAAGAGCCTTCTTGACCAACGGCTTTGATGGCATCACTAATTTTAGATTGTATGGGAGCAAGCAGTGTTTGATTTTGTTTTTCAAGATCTTGGCTTGCGGTGTTGCGGAATTGTTGTATTTTGTTGCTGAGCTCTTGCAATTCTTGTTCGCGACGTTCTTTGATCGAAGCGGGAGCATCTTGTCCGAGGGCTTGATATTCTTGTAGTTTTTTATCAAACTCGTCTTGAAGTTTTTTAAATTCGTCTTCGTATTTTTTCGAAGCCTCAGCGAGTTGAGTTTGCGCAGCTTTTGTTTCAGGGAGATTTGTGAAGATTTCGTTAACGTCTACTGTGCCGAATTTTTGGGCAGAAGCGACCACGGGAAGAGCAATTGCAACAGCAAGAGCAATGATTACTTTTTTAAACATGTTTTTGTTGATTAGTTATTGTTTTGTTTATATTTATTATCTTGTAAATCAATCCATTTTACTTAGCATAACCAAGTTTGGCGAGAACATCGTTGGAGACATCGATTTGAGGTGTCGCATATATGATATCACTTGCCGACGCGCGGTCAAACACTGCCTGCAAGCCTCTTTCTTGTGCAACTTTCTTGACGGCATTGTAAACATCGTCTTGTATCGGTTTCAACAGCGACTCTCGTTTTTTGTTAAGCTCGCCTTCGGGACCAAAATATTTTGAGCGCAGGTCTGTAACTTCTTTTTCTTTGGCAACGACTTCTTGTTCTCGTTTTGTGATTTGCTCTTCGGTGAGAAATACTTTATCTGCCAAATATGATTGGTAGAGATTTTCTGCTTCTTTGCTTTTGGCTTCGATTTCTTTTTGCCATCGCTGAGAGAGTTGGTTTAGTTGCTCGTTAGCCATTTCAAACGAGGGCACATTTTTGAGTATGTATTCCATGTCTACCATGGCAAATTTCTGTGCATTGGCAGCTATTGCTCCAATAACCACGAGTGCGAGAGATAAGATGATGCGTTTCATTTCTTTTTATTCTGTGGAGGTTAAGTTTATACCATTCAAACTGTGTCGTATTGTCGATTTATTATTATAGACGCATAAATTGTTAAAAGGTTTATGCCATCGTTATTTTCAGACAATCCTATTGAAATTATAAAACTTGATAAAGAGCATCTTGATCAGAATTCTTGTCCGAGAATAAAGTGGAAGTGGCTACCACCTTTCTCGCCAAAGACAGTATCGAAACCATAAGCCCAGTCAATACCCATCATACCGACCATCGGGAGGAAGATACGCACACCGGCACCGGCCGAGCGTTTAAGACTGAACGGGTTGAATTCTTTAACCGATGTCCAAGCATTACCACCTTCGAGGAACGCCAGAGCGTATATTGTGGTCGTCGGTTGAAGCATAAGCGGGAAGTGGAATTCGAGTCCAAATCGAGTGTAAGCATAACCTTCGGAACGATAAGGCGTAAACTGTCCGTTGTCATAACCACGCAAAGCTATGGTCTCGGTTGCATAAGTATAACCGCCCGACATACCATCGCCACCGACGTAGAATGTTTCAAACGGAGTTTTCAGCCATTTGTTGAACGAGCCGATAAGTCCAATGTCGGCACGTGTCATAAGCACGGGTGTCCATTGTCCGTTGGCATTTGCAAGTGGGGTGTAGGTGCGTGATTTGAAGCGCAACTTCCAATATTCTATCCAACGATATAGCTCTTTCTTAGATTCGGTGGTATTTTCTTTGGATAATTTTTCCCAATCTTTTTTGCCTGAGAATAATGATGCCGGAGGCGTGATTTGCAAATTGAGTGAAAATTGAGAGCCGCTGCGCGTATATAGGGGGTTATCGATAGAGTTACGCGAGAGTGTCAGACCGAGAACAATAGCGTTTGATGTACCATTGTTCATATAATACAAGTATTCCCAATTTTTAAGATAATACCAATTGTAACCTAATTCGGCAGTAAACGTGAAGTAGTCATCAGGCCATTTAAGACGTTTGCCAAAACCGATGTTCACACCAACCATCTGCAACACTTTATTGGGGTCATAGGCGTTTTGATAGTTATAATTATCATATCCATAGTTATAACCAATACTATTATATAAGTATGAATTATTCAACCATTGGTTTTGCCATTGCGAATTGTAATATGACGAGTTCACACCAGTTTGACGACTGTAATATGCCGAAACTTGCAATGAATTGGGACGTTTGCCACCAAACCACGGGTCAAGAAATGATATTGAATATGATTGATAGTATCTGGCATTCGTCTGAGCACTGATTGTAAATGTCTGTCCTTCGCCTTGGGGTATGATACCTCGATATGACGAGGGGTGGAATAAGTTTTTAATCGAGAAGTTTGTGAATTTTAGCGACAGTTTGCCGATAACACCGGTCTGACCCCAACCGAGCGAGAACTCAATCTGGTCATTGGCTTTTGATTCAAGCGGCAAGATAATATCCACCGTACCATTCTCCTCGTTGGGCTGAATGTCGGGTATCATATTCTCCGGGTTAAAGTGTCCGGTTTGGGCAATCTCGCGCAACGAGCGCATAAGATCTGATTTAGAGAACAGTTCACCGGGTTTAACGCGAAGTTCACGACGAATAACTTTTTCGTATAAGCGGTCGTTACCTTTGATGACAACGTTATTGATACGAGCCTGAGGTCCTTCCATCATACGCATTTCGAGCGAGATTGAGTCTCCGACTACTTCATGCTCGACCGGTACGAGTTGATAAAACAGGTAGCCGTTGTCCATATACAAACTTGACACGGCGTCATCATCTGTGGTCAGACGTTTGTCCATAAGTTTTTGGTTGTAAACATCGCCTGCTTTCATACCAAGGCATGCATCGAGCAACGCCGAAGGATAAACAGTGTTACCGACCCATTTTATATCTTTAATGTAGTATTTCTTACCTTCGTCAACCGTTATGTATACATCAACCAACTTTTCGTTGTAAGTGACCACCGAGTCTGAGACGATAATCGCATCACGATAGCCTTTTTCGTTATATTTGGCAATGATACGATTTAAGTCGTCTTTAAAATCAGACATCACAAATTTCTTTTGTTTGAAGATGTTAACGAGTTTGTTTTTCTCATTAGTTTTCTTCATTGCACGCTGTATGGCGTTGTCCGAAAGCACTTCGTTGCCTTCGATATAGATTTTGTGGACTTTGATTTTTGAGTGTTTGTCTACTTTAATATCGACAATCATCTCGTTTGCATTTGATAAGTCTTCGTGCAGAGTAATGTTTACGTCAACGTTTGAGAAGCCTTTGTCAGAGAAGTATTTTTTTACGATTGCTGTGGCTCGATTGACGATATTTTGAGTTATCTGATTGCCTTTGCGTAGTTGTAGCATTTTATCAAGGTCTTCACGCTCGCCTTTCTTCATGCCGATGTAGTTTATCTGAGAGATGCGTGGCTGTGTTCGCATTTCCAACTCGATCCATGCGCGATCACCGGCTGTTTTAAGCACTTTAACACGTGCTTGAGCAAAAAGACCTTGTTTCATCAGTCGTTTTACGGCTGCTGTCAACTCTTCACCGGGGATTTCAAGCCTGTCACCAACTTTGAGTCCGGCATAACCCAAGATTATAAAATCGTCATAGTTGTCGGCACCGGTTACTTTAATATCTGCAATCTCATAAGTGCGCGGCATACCGTTGTAGATCATCGGTGGGTTATAGATAGTATCTACTTTTGCCGTTTGGGCTTTTGAGGGTATCACGCCCAAACTGATTATGGTCGCTAAAAGCAGTATTAGTCGATTTTGCATATCTGATGATGAATTATTCGTAGTTGGTGATAATCGTAATTGTTGATTATATGATATTTGTTTTATTTGAAACTTGCTCGCCGGTGAGTCCAAAACGTCTTTGACGTTTGGAAAACTCGGCAATTATGTCTTTGAGTTCGTTTTCAGAAAAGTCGGGCCAAAATGTTTTTGTTATAAACAATTCGGCATAAGCTATTTGCCATAATAGGAAGTTGCTTACGCGCATATCTCCGCCGGTGCGTATGAGTATATCAGGATCCGGTATGCCGGCAGTTGCAAGATGTGACGTAATGGTCTGCGGGGTTATTTCGTCAAGCGCCAATGTTCCGTCTGCGACCTTACGCGCTATGTTGCGTGCAGCTTCGGTAATTTCCCATCGTGATGAATATGATATGGCGAGCACGAGGTTTAGTCCGTTGTCCTTAGATGTATCTGTCACGCAACGGTCAAGACGTTGCATTGTTTCTATCGGCACTCTCGAGCGGTCTCCTATGACATGTAGTCTTACATTATTTTTAATCAAATCGGGAGTCTCTCGTTCGATAGCCGTCACTATCAGGTGCATCAGCATATTTACTTCGGCTTGCGGACGATTCCAATTCTCGGTCGAAAAAGCATACAGCGTGAGATATTTAATGCCCATTTTCGAGGCTGCTTCGGTGATGCGTCTGACGGTTGTCACACCCTCGACATGTCCGGCAGAGCGTTCCATACCACGAGCCTGTGCCCAACGACCGTTACCATCCATAATGATTGCCACATGGGTGGGAGCTGCCGTTTTACCGCTAAGCGGCATTGTTGTCGATATGTTGTTATTGTCGGACATTAAATAAATTTATCGTAACTGTTGTTATTGCGTTTAGTCTACATAATGACATGTTTCACATCGTTTACCAAATTCATAACTGATACCCACAGAGATGCGCGAATACCAATCATTGTTTTTGATAAATGATGTTTTTATTTGAGTCAAATCACTGAGGTCAGGACCGTCAATGTGATCGCCGAGAGCTTTTGTCATCACAAATTCCAAGTTGACGTTTAATCTTTCGGAGATTTTATATTTAACGCCTGCACCCATGGGTATCGTCGGAGCAAATGCCGAAGTGCCGTCACATGTTGCCAATGAAACACCGAAACCGAGGGTGAGATATGGCGACCAACGTTTCATTTTTTTGTATGTCTCACCTATGCCAAAGCTAAAAAAGTTAAACTCGACTCTGGCATTTAGGTCATACACCTTAGATTTGAAGTCATAAGAGACTCCTCCGGGAAGCACATTTTCCATATCGGCAGTAGAACCGCTCAATGTATGGAAGCCTAACGAGCCACCAAATATCCATCTTGAATCATACTGATATCGAAAATCAGCCGTAGCAGCCATACCCGGGTGAGAAAACAAGTTTGTCGAAGCGTCACCGAGATAACCACTCATTCCGGCTTGTACTCCTATCGAATATTTATATGGCGTCTCTTGTGCGCACAATTTATGACTAATCATAAATGATGCCACAAGCACAGCGACCAAAATCGCCATACGCCCGGGATAAAATATTCGAGATGTTTTACACATTGACTATGAATCGACTATGAATGGTCTATAACAATGAATTAGCAACAGTATTTTCGTTAAATAAAATCATTGCAAGGGTTTGAACGTAAATCGTTGTATCACGGCACGCCAAAGAGTGTTATATGTGATGCCTTCTTGATTATACCCTCCAAAGACGTATATATATGGGCATTCCCACTGTGTTATGGGAGTGGTCGCACGCGACATCGGCGCATTGACCAACGTTGCTCCGAAAGGCAAACGCGGGTTACCAAGTGTGCGCCAATCAATCATATATCCGACAGCTGAACGCGACATAAGTGTTTGGGTATATACAAATCCTTGTGCGCCGAGACGCCCCGGGAATGATTTTGACAATTGCATCTGATCATCTGCCTTTTTCCAATTTATGCCAAAGTCTGTCGATACATATACCGAGTCATTAAGCGCGCCATCTTCGCGCTCACCGAACATGGCGAGAAGTACAGACTGGCTCGTGACTGTCCATGTCGTCGAATCGACACGAGTCACAAAGTATGGCACAACCACCGGTGATTTGAGAGCGTGTGGCAAAGGATTTTTCTGAGTGAGACACACCCAGGTTTTACCATCATAACCCCACGTGCGGTCACTGACTACACCCGAAGCGAGTATACCACCCGTAAGTAGTGCTTGTGAATTGACAGCCATCTCAAACTTATAGTTCACCATTTGTGAGGCTTGCGATATGGGGAAGTCGGGAGTCATCACTTCGGATTTATTTGTGGGGTATGAAACACGTTTCCATTCACCGCCGACTTGTTTAGAGCCCCAAAGCTCTGTGCCATAATTACCATAGATGTTATTCCATATCTGATCGGTGTATGTCCAAGTCATACCATCAACAGATGTATATAGTTTGTTATCGGCATCAAGTATGTACAAGGCATCATCTGTAGCGTTAAACGTCTCTACACGCGGAACAAAGGGGAACGTCACCAAGTTATTGCTCCATGTCGCCCCGGGGTTGTCGGCTCGAGCTATGCAATATTCGCCATCAAATGACGTGAGACAATAAATAGCAGAAGCCGTGGCGGCTGTGCGTTGTGAGTTGGGCACCATAAAACGTGATGGCAAGTTGCCTTGTTGTGAGCGATCCCAGACGAGAGTATCGGTTTTAACTTTATGCACATTGACACAGAGTGTATATGTACGTGTAGACTTACCATCTAACGCTGTCAACACAGCTTTTACCGCACCATACGTAAAATCAACCGAATCTGACATATTTTCAAGATAGTCCACGATTGTATCAGTCTGGCCTTCGCCTCGCGGTATGTGTAATTTCAATGCCGAAACGCTCGAAGATGTTATTAACGGGACAATTCCGGTCACCGGGGTGCCATATGGCAAAGAATCGGCGTTGTATATACGACCGGTATTTTGGTCAATGGAAAAATATACTGAATCAAGATTTGGCAAGATACCCTCATCAGCCTCCAACGAGAATGCCGAAATCATTGCCGAAGATGATGCTTGCGAATTTATCGTCTCGGTTTCAGAGTTGCAAGAAGCCACAGCGTATACCATAGTGGCAAAAGCAAGAACTTTTATAGTCGTTTTAATCATAGACATGTTAATATTTCAACTCGCAAAGTTATAAAAAACGCTTTTAATCGACCCTCTTTTGTCTGCCAAAACCACGCATAGTGGCTGATTTTTATAGGTTTTTAACGTCATTTAGAGTATTGTTTGAAAAATATTCAAGTTTATTGCCGTCAAAATCAAAAGAGGCAAATTGGGGAGCATATAATATGGGGGCTTTAACCGCGCCATTCTCTCCGAGGGTAAAACCGGCTGTTTCCACACGTGCCAAATCCCAGATTCCGGCATCAATAAATGCCTGCAATGTTGTCGCACCGCCTTCAACCAACAATGATGTAATACCTTGTTTGTAAAGTTCTGAGCATATTGTTTGAATGGTTTTTCCTTTTGCCGTGAAATCTATGTAAATAGCCGCAGCTTTGTCAAGTGTATCAACCGATATATTCCCACGCGAGAACACTATGGGACGCGGTGAGCGTCCGTGCCATAATCGCACGTTAAGCTGTGGTTTATCCATAACGGCTGTGCGCGCGCCAACGACAATAGCGTCATAATCAGCTCGCAAACGATGCACGGCAACGGATGATAGTGGTGTCGACAACTTGGCTGCCGATTCACCGACAGAACGCTTATGATCAATAAATCCGTCGGCACTCATCGCCCACTTCAATGTTACCCACGGACGGTGTTGTGTGTGTGCCGTGAAAAATTTGGCATTCAGCCGTTGTGCTTCTTTCTTCATGACTCCGACTATGACTTCGGCTCCGGCATCACGCAACATATCAATTCCTTTGCCGGCAACACTCACAAATGGGTCTTCGGTAGCAACAACAACTCGTTTTATTCCAACATCCACCAATAATTTTGCACATGGCGGAGTTTTGCCATAGTGAGCGCATGGTTCAAGAGTGACGTAAATGGTCGCATCTCTCAGCAACGATTTATTTGTCACCATATTAACGGCATTTACCTCGGCATGAGCTCCACCATACATACGATGCCAACCTTCTCCGATAATCTGCCCGTTGTCTGATACTATCACCGCGCCGACCATAGGGTTTGGCGAAGTATATCCTCGTGAGCGAGCTGCGAGTTCCAACGCTCGCTTCATATATCTAACATCATAATTCATAACCAATAACACTAATATGTAATTGTGCCAACGGCATACATCAACCGTCATTATAGTGCAAATTTAATTAATTTAAGTCGGTCATCGCTAATTAAACCAAATTTTGTATGTAAATTTGCAATCTATGAACCAAGGTCTTGACATAACACAAAATCAAAAGACACTGTTACATTTGTCGCCTCAACAAGTTCAGTTCGTGCGCCTGTTGGAGATGAATACCGCCGAAATTGAAGAAAAGGTAAGGCGTGAACTTGACGACAATCCTGCACTTGAAGCTGTTGACGGCACTGACAATCACGCAGAAACACGCGACAGTGATACAGATGGTGATGGTGAAAAGTTTGACGAAAGTGCCGAACAACTGATGGCAGCCGATTATCGCTCAGAAGAAGATATGCCTTTTGATAATCACTACGCACCCTTGTATAGTAATGATTATAATGCGACACCTCTTGATATAAATGCTGATGCAACATCACCTGTTGAAAGATTGATCGAGCAGTTAAGTGATTATAATCTAACCGATGCTGAATTAACTGCCGCGCATCACATTATCGGCAATTTGGATTCAAATGGCAGGCTCACGCGCAGTCTCACATCTATTGCCGATGACATTGCAATAGCCGATGGCGTCTATATTGATGAACAGACTATGCATAAAGCATTTGACACAGTGCGTTCACTTGACCCTCCCGGAGTATGTGCCACAGACCTTCGCGATTGTCTGCTTTTACAATTAAAGCGCCGCCACACAACGTCTCTTGCTTTGCGAGTGGCAACAGAGATTGTCGACAAACATTTTGACCTACTGTCTCACAAACATTACGAACGTTTAACCGCAACTTTGGGCATCGACAATGACACTCTGCGTGATGCGTTGACTGTCATACGCTCTCTGAACCCCAAGCCATGGGCGGGGGCAGATCTCGACACACAAGACCGTATGCGCCATGTTTCTGCCGATTTTATTGTCGAACGCCTTGATGACGGACGTTATTCGGTGTCTCTCACACAACGGTTGCCGACTCTTGATGTCGAAATGAGTTTTCGTCCGGAATCTGATCCACAACTTGGCAAAAACAAAGATGGTGCAGTGTTCATAAAACGCAAACGCGAAGAGGCAACACAATTTATAGACCTAATAGCCAAGCGGTCTCAAACGCTGTTGTCTGTGATGCGTGCCATTATAGAATTACAACCTGATTTTTTTGCCACCGAAGAAACATCTCGCATTCGTCCGATGATTTTAAAGGATGTGGCTGCATTAACAAATCTTGACCTCTCTGTAATTTCACGAGCCACTGCCGGCAAATATGTTTCGACAGGTGGAGGCATATATCCCTTAAAATTGTTTTTCAATGAACGTCCCAAAGAGGATAATGACACATCATCACACTTAATTCTTGACACAATTCGCGACATCATTGCAAAAGAAGACGGCACTAACCCGTTGAGTGATGATGCAATTTGTAAAATAATGAAATCAAAAGGTTTTGACATCGCCAGACGCACCGTGGCAAAGTATCGCGAAAAATTGTCTTTGCCTGTGGCTCGACTGCGACGCAAATTATAAGCATAAAACTCATGGACATCAACCGCACTGAAATATCAGCTGCACAAAGCGAGCTTCACGACAATAAGCCGGCAAACATACCACCACGACCGACGCTGACCGAAGAATGCGATATTTCACTTAACGCTGAAAAGCCTGAATGTAAACCGGGAGATAAGATTGTCAGCATATCAAAATACATTTCTGCCATCTTCTCTCCGTTGCTCGTACCTACATATTGTGCAGCAATAGCAATGTGGTTGAGCCAACAACTGAGTCCCTTGCCGGAGAATTCTCGATTCAAGGTCTCCCTTATGATATTATTTATCACCGGATTGATACCTCTTGCTATGATTTTGGCATTAATCACTGCCGGTTATGTTAAAAATCTTGACATCACAAATCGTCGCGAACGTTTTATTCCGGCAATTGCCACCGGCTTATGCTACATAGCAGCAGCTATATTTGTACATCGCCTCGGATGGTGTCCCGATTGGCTGTCAATGGTTTTTGTAGGCGCGTTTTTAGCCGCCATAATATGTTCAGTCGTATCGTTATGGTGGAAAATCAGTGCGCACGGTATGGCTATTGGCGCCATAATCGGTATGTTGATACGTTTGTCAGTGTCTGATCTCAGCGATTTTCGTCTTATGCCATGGATTTTTGCCACGATCATCATTGGTGGCTTCATCGGTATGGCGCGAGTGGCTCTCCAACGCCACACAATATTACAATTTTTTGCCGGTGAACTACTCGGTGTTGTGGCTGTATTCACAGCAACAGCATATAATCTGCCTTTTGTCACCGAGCATATATCTCCCATACTCTATTAAATGAACTAAAATCATACATATTACAACAAATGAAACCGGTCATAAGTATTATTATGGGCAGCACCAGCGACCTACATGTCGTTTCAAAAGCAGCCGACTTTCTCGAGAAAATGGAAATACCATTTGAAATGCATGCGCTGAGTGCGCATCGCACACCTCACCAAGTCGAAGATTTTGCCACTGCTGCCCGTGCACGTGGCATAAAAGTCATCATTGCAGCTGCGGGTATGGCTGCTGCTCTGCCAGGTGTCATTGCGGCGCTAACATCTGTGCCGGTAATCGGTGTTCCTATCCGATCATCGCTTGAAGGTCGCGATGCTTTGTTGTCAATTGTTCAGATGCCCCCCGGCATTCCTGTTGCCACCGTGGGCATTGACGGCGCAATGAATGCAGCAATTCTTGCCACCGAAATACTCGCGCTTGTTGATGAAAAAGTTGCTCAGCGCCTTGATGTATGGCGTCGCACTTTATCTGACAAAATTGTGAAAGCAAGCAACGAGTTATCCCAAATAACATCTTATCGTTACAAAACAAACTGATCGTCAAGTATGCAACTTGCATTATCTTACAAACGTCGATATACAACAGGCGTCTCTGTCGGCAATATCACAATCGGTGGCAATAATCATATTGTCATACAATCTATGACCAATACACCTACACTTGACACTGATGCCTCTGTTGCCCAAATCAAATCGCTATCCAATGCCGGCGCAGAGTTGGTGCGATTGACGGCTCAGGGTGTCAACCATGCCCGCAATCTTGCAGAAATTGTCAAACGAGTGAGATATGACGGATATGACACTCCTATTTCGGCAGATATACATTTCAATCCCGCAGCCGCGTTTGAAGCCGCTTTGCATGTGGATAAGGTGCGCATAAA
Organism: bacterium; assembly: GCA_963600695.1. Taxonomy (GTDB): domain Bacteria; phylum Bacteroidota; class Bacteroidia; order Bacteroidales; family Muribaculaceae; genus CAG-873. The sequence goes on along the minus strand of CAVCBR010000011.1, from coordinate 13,452 downwards.
CCCGGGTAATTTTGCCGACCCGGCTCGCACATTCAAAAAGTTATCATACACAGATCAAGAATATGCAGGTGAACTGCAACGCATCGAGCAGGCACTTGTACCTCTGCTCGACCGTTGCGCGCAACATAATACGGCTTTACGCCTCGGCGTCAATCATGGTTCTTTGTCAGATCGCATAATGAGCCGTTTTGGAGACACCCCTCGGGGTATGGTCGAGTCGGCAATGGAATACCTGCGCATTTGCCACAAGCATAATTTTAAACAAGTCGTGTTGTCTGTCAAATCATCTAATGTCGTGGTTATGACGCAAACCGTAAGACTTTTGGTGAATGCCATGGATAGCGAAGGCATGCACTATCCTCTGCACCTGGGGGTCACCGAAGCAGGCAATGCCGAAGAGGCTCGCATCAAATCGGCAGTCGGCATTGGCAGTTTGCTCGCAGACGGCATAGGTGATACGATAAGGGTGTCTCTTGCCGAGCCTCCTGAAAACGAGATACCGGTGGCTAAGATGATAGTCGGCTATATCGATAAAATTGCCAAAGATTCCGCTATCAACGGCTCGTCAGGCAGTTTGAATACTGATTATCTGTTGACTACCGGAAAAACCATCAAAGTCATAGGGCACGAAATAAGTGCTGACGAGGTACTCAGTAAATTTGGCACAATCAAGACTGTTGGCGGAGGCGCATTGTATCACATACGCAATATTTTGCAACAAAACGTTGCGACTAATACGTCAGGCTCAAAAGTATCGGTGCCGGCAATAGAGATATCATATCCGGAAACAATGACATCTGATGAGGTTCTAGTGGCGGCGTCAATAGACTTCGGCTCACTAATACTCAGTGGCATAATACCTCCTGCCATCGGCATAAAAGCCAAAGCATTGACAAACGAAGAAGCCGTCAATCTTGTTTTTGGCATCTTACAAGCGACACGCCAACGTTTTACCAAAACCGAATACATCGCATGTCCCGGATGCGGTCGCACATTGTTTGATCTATCCTCCACTCTCAATCACATTAAACGGGCGACATCACATCTCACCAACCTAAAAATAGGCGTTATGGGCTGTGTCGTAAATGGTCCCGGCGAAATGGCAGATGCCGATTATGGTTATGTCGGAGCCGCCGCCGGTCATATATCTCTATACAAACAACGCACTTGTGTCAAGCAAAACATTCCCGCAGAATGTGCCGTTAACGAACTTATTGCGCTAATAAAAGAAAATGGCGATTGGCTCGAACCACAATCAGAAAACAGCAATGATAAGTAATACCGATGAACGTCTGACATATCTCTCCTACCCTAATGGCGTGCGTGCCATTCATCTGTCCGTACCCGGCTGTCGCGTGGGCTACTTTGGCGTAGCCATCAATGCCGGTTCGCGCCATGAAGGCACTGACGATAAACTTGCCGGTCTTGCCCATTTTGTTGAACACACAATATTTAAAGGCACTGCGCGGCGATCATCATACCATATCATCAATCGTATGGAGGCTGTCGGTGGCGAATTAAATGCATTCACGACAAAAGAAGACACTGTGGTGTATACCGCATTCCCCAAAGGCAATCTCAGCCGTGCCATTGATTTGGTTGCAGACCTTGTGCTAAACTCGCGTTTCCCCGACAAAGAGCTTAACAAAGAGCGTCAAGTCGTTGCCGATGAAGTAAACTCATATCTCGACTCGCCGGCAGATGCCGTTTTTGATGATTTTGAAGACATCGTTTTTAAAGGTAATGCTCTGGGGCATAATATCCTCGGGTCTGTAAAAAGCCTGCGCGATTTTGACTCGCAAATATGTCGCAAATGGGTCAATGAGCTTTATACATCAAAAAATATGGTCATTTTTTATGCCGGAAATGTCGGCGTGACACGCTTTGACGAAATGTTATCCAAATCTTTTGTTCAAAATGTTCCGATGACCATATCGCCTCAGCACGTTATCGCTCCTGATTATAATATAACTCCGACAAATGCCGTAAAGCGCATTCGAGGTAATCATCAAGCTCATGTCGTTATCGGGAAAGTATTACCGGCGATGGATAACGCGCGTCGCGCGACGGTGGCTTTGTTGTCAAATATACTTGGCGGACCCGGCATGAATTCATTGCTTAATGTCGAATTGCGCGAACATCGCGGACTTGTGTATAATGTTGAAGCTTCCACTTCGTTTTTAAGCGATTGTGGACTGTTTACCATATACTTCGGTTGTGACGCCATAGATCGAGACATTTGTCAGTCAATAGTTACCGACACCTTGACTCACATTGCCGAACATGGTCTGACACAGCGACAATTATCGGCTGCAAAAAAACAATATGTCGGTCAACTTATTCTCGCCAACGAGAACCTTGAAAACCGCATAACATCATTAGCACGCTCAACGCTAATCCGCGGGCATGCTCTCACATCGTCACAAATGCACGAGTTGCTTGATAACATAAGTAACGATATGATTATGTCTGAGGCACAAGAACTTGTTACCTCAACATCGTCACTTGCCCTCGTCCCTTAAAAATATATATTGTTATTTAATACAACGTTATCACAATTTGCTTTTTTGGCAATATGTGCTTGAATTTTGGTGAAACATGACTATTGATGTCATTTGTTCATTGTTTTTCATTAATTTTGTGTTTCAATTTGAAATAGTCAACCATTATGATAATAACATCATCACTCGCCACATTCGGTCGCTACTGCGTTTTCATGTCACGAGTTTTTTCGTTGCCTGAAAAGTGGAAAGTGTTTTTCAAACGAACCATTGCCGAAATTCTCAAACTCGGCATTGATTCAATACCGTTGGTATTGGTCATATCCTTGTTTATCGGAGCCGTGATAGCAATACAGATGCAACTCAACATATCATCACCGTTAATACCGGCATATTCTGTCGGTTTGGCGACTCGTGATATTGTATTGTTGGAGTTTTCAAATTCAATTTTGTGTCTGATACTTGCCGGCAAGGTAGGCTCTAATATTGCATCTGAGATCGGCACTATGCGTGTCACAGAGCAAATCGATGCACTTGAAATTATGGGCGTAAATTCATCATCTTATCTCGTGTTACCTAAGGTCACGGCATTTGTGTTTTTCATGCCGGTATTGGTTATACTTTGCATAGGCACATCTCTCATCGGTGGTTATCTCGTGGCAGTATTTACAGATATCATCACGGTATCGCGCTATGTATACGGACTACAAGCATTGTTCCAAGAATGGTATGTTTGGTATGGCTTGATAAAATCTTTGGTATTCGCATTTATTATCGCCTCGGTGTCATCATTCTATGGCTATCACGTAAAAGGTGGAGCCTTGGAGGTCGGCAAGGCATCGACAAATGGAGTTGTCGCCAGCTCGATACTCATATTGCTGTTTGACGTTATCTTGACAAAACTATTGCTACAATGATCAAAGTCAATAATCTCACAAAATCATTTGACGGTCGCACGGTGTTAAACGACGTATGCGCATGCTTCGAAACCGGAAAGACCAATCTTATCATCGGACAAAGCGGCTCGGGCAAAACCGTGCTAATGAAGTCTCTCGTCGGATTATTGACACCCGACTCAGGCGAAATACTGTTTGACGGTCGTGACCTAATAAAAATGTCTGCCGGCGAAAAAAAAGATCTGCGCAAAGAGATCGGTATGTTGTTTCAAGGTTCGGCATTGTTTGATTCGGAGACTGTGCTCGGCAATGTGATGTTTCCGTTGGTGATGTTTACAGACAAAACACGTGACGAAATAGTAGAACGCGCTATGTTTTGCATCAGTCGCGTAAATCTCAAAGGTGCCGAGAATAAATATCCGTCAGAAATATCCGGCGGTATGCAAAAGCGTGTTGCCATCGCTCGTGCCATTGCCCTAAATCCGCGCTACTTGTTTTGTGACGAACCAAATTCGGGTCTTGACCCACGCACATCGATTCTCATTGATGAATTGTTGAGCGACATCACTCACGAATACAATATCACCACGGTTATCAATACTCACGACATGAACTCGGTGCTCGGCATTGGCGAGAACATCATCTTTATCAATAAAGGTAATCGCGAGTGGGTCGGGGACAAAGATGCAATATTCGCGACCGACAACAGAGCACTAAACGATTTTGTCTTTGCGACTGATTTGTTTCAAGAGGTCAAAGACTATATTGTCGCCAACGGACGCCATGCCGTTGGTGCCGCCAGACGCGACTCCAAGCAGTAACAACGTTTATCACAACAGACTCAGGTTATGAAATTTGCCGACATACCTTTTCACGAAGACATCAAGGGTCGCTTGCGCGAAATTGCAGATAGCGGACGCATACCACATGCCCTACTTCTCGAAGGTCCGTCGGGGACTGCGAAATATGCCCTTGCTCGTGCTTTTGCGCAATATGTGCATTGCACAAACCGACATGATGGTGACAGTTGCGGCATATGCCCTCAGTGTCGACAACATCAATCACATCGTCACATAGACACGCTTTATTCTTTTCCGGTGGCAAAAAAAGATGGTCGCAAAACCGTCTCTGACGACTATCGTAAGGAATTTATCGAGTATATCGAAGACAATCCGTTTATGGATTTCGAGCAGTGGCCCATACGTCTTGATAACGCCAATGTGCGCCCACGCATTTATGTTGAAGAAGCGGCTGAATTACTGAGACGTTTATCATACACGGCACACGCGTCAAAATATAAAATCGTATTGATGTGGCTGCCTGAACGACTCAACGAGGACGCGGCAAATAAACTGCTTAAACTTGTTGAAGAACCGTTTGGTGACACATTGTTCGTCATGTCGTCGGACAATTCGCGCGAGATTTTGCCAACCATATATTCACGCGTGCAGCGCTTAAAAGTGCGCCGCTACGAAAATAGCGAGATTGCAAGCATTTTGACTTCGCATGGAGTTGCCCCCGCCGTTGCTTCTGAGGTGGCTGCCATAGCCGGTGGAGATATTAATCGAGCGTTTAATCTTGTGAACGTCAAAGACGAAGACGATCAGCATTTGGCATGGTTTATCGAGCTTATGCGTTTGGCATACCAACGCGATATTTCAGCACTTAAAGCTTGGTCTGTAAAGGTCGCCGGCGAGAAGCGTGAAGGATTGTTGAGATTTCTTGATTATTGTTGTCGTATGTTGCGAGAGAATTTCATGTTAAACTTTCATGTTGACCGATTTAACGCTATGACAGCCGCCGAGAGTAAGTTTAGCACAAACTTTGCACGTTTTGTCAACGAGCGTAACGTGTTGCCGTTGTTTGATGAGTTCACGACAGCATCTCGCGATATTGCGGCTAATGCCAATGCAAAAATTGTCATGCTTGACCTTGCCATATCAGTTATACTGCTACTCAAACAATAACACACTTCTTTAACGTCTGTATAATGGCACACACACCCAAAGACATCGTTAACAAAAAATTTTTGGCTTCGGTCGCGAATTATCTCATCAATTCCGAACGAGATCTCAGCCGTCAAATGCTCGTTTTCCCAAATAAACGCTCGGCGATGTTTATGCGCAGCTACCTGCGCAAATTACAGGGAAAACACGCAGGGCTTATGCCAACGCTGAAAACGTTGCCGGCGTTTTTATCAACATACACCAGGATTGTCGAGGGCTCCTCGCTCGAATTATCATTCATACTCTATCGTTGCTATTGTCAAATTATGCAACGGCAACAGCAGCTCACACAAGAGGCAATACGCAGTTTTGATTCCTTTGTATTTTGGGGCGAAATGATGATTGCCGATTTTGACGACATTGATGCCAACGATGTCAATGCCGATGACTTATTTAAAAATCTAAAGTCTTTGCGAGAGATCGAAAGCACTTTTTTAACACCTGAACAAGCAGATGCATATCAACAGTTATGGGGTTTTCGTCCGCCATCGAGCGAAGATGTAACATTCTTTTGGAAACATATCGTCAAAGAGATTGATGGCTCAACCGCCGACAATGACTCTGTGTCATCATCTTTTATCAACCTGTGGGTTGTCCTTGGCGAACTCTATCGCGAGTTTCACAATGAGTTAACCCAAATCGGCATCGGCTATCGCGGATTGGTGACACAATCGGCAGTAAACGAAATATGTTCTTATGGAAAATGTGATTTTGATTTCGACAACATTGCTTTTATTGGGTTCAATAAGGCGCCAAAATGTGTCGCACGATGCTTCAAACACTTTTCTACGTTAGGTCTCGCTTCTTTCTTCTGGGATATGCCCGGTATTTTTGATAAAGCCGGCATTAAAAATGACGGGTTGCGCGGAGACAGCATCGCAACATATACCATAGGACGTCTTGCCAAACAATTCCGTTCTCCGGACGATTTTGAAGTAGCAAAAGATGACACAATGCCGATCATTGATGTTATAGGCATATCGTCTAATATGATGCAAGCGCGTGTTGCTTCTGCTGTGCTGACAAAGTGGAATGACCAAAATTGCATTAACACCAATCGTCATGACAACACGGCAGTTGTCATGCCCGACTCAAGTCTCTTGTCATCATTATTGTTCAGTCTTCCACAAAGTATTAGTACGGTAAACATTACGATGGGTCTTCCTTATCGTGAGACACCTTTTGCCACAATGATGCACACCATAGTGTCTATGCATATAAGAATGCAAGAGGTGCGCGGCGAACAGATGTTATTTCATGAAGATATATGTAATGTCGTTTCAAATCCATATATCCGCAAAATAGATTCAAAAGGGTGCGATGCTATACTTGATCTGCTTTCAAAGCAAAAATTATTTACCGTTGCTGTTGATACATTAAAACATACTGCGCCAAAGTTGGATTTTGTTTTTGACGTGGCACACGACCCTAACGACACAAATCTCTCGACCAACTATCTTGGTAATCTTATCGACCATTTATCGGCATCTCTCAATTACAATCCCGAAGATAGTAATAACGACAATGCCAAATGTCACGAATATATGGTATTGCAGGCTTATCGCTCAGCTATACAATCTATCGGCGAGTTAACCGACAAATATCAAATCGCCGTTGGCAGGGACTTGTATTTTAAACTCGTCGAGCGTCTTCTTGCGACACAAACCATTAATGTTTCGGGCACACCTTTACGCGGTCTGCAAGTGATGGGTGTTCTCGAAACACGAGCCCTTGACTTTGACAATCTCATAATATTGTCTATGAATGAGCGCATCATGCCAAAGAAAAATCCACTGAAATCGCTCATTCCACATATGCTTCGCGGTGCTTTTGGGCTACCGACAATCCAAGATATTGAAAGTGAGTCTGCATACTACTTTTATCGGTTGCTGACACGTGCACACAGGGTGGCTCTCATATACGATTCGCGTGTATCTGGTGTTGCTGCCGGCGAAATGTCTCGCTATCTGTATCAATTGCAATACTTAATTCGCCCCGATGTCATCAAGTTTTCAACTTGTAATCTTAAAACCTCTCCTTCGTCAGAACGGTCTATATCGGTAACCAAAGACGAAGCTGTTATGGCACGTCTAAATAAGTACCGGGAACAACCAAAAATCGCTGGCGAGAAGCAAAAAAATCTATCGGCATCAGTACTCAAAACCTACTTAAATTGTCCTCTTGCCTTCTACCTCAAACACGTATGTGATCTTGGCGAAGACAACGAAGCTCAAATGTTTATGGATGCCGCTACTTATGGCAGCATTGTGCATAATGTTCTCGAAAATCTATACAATGGGGTTAAGGGCACAGATATAACTGATGCTGTACTTCAAAATATGATCGATAGCGACATTAAAAGTATCATTGCACAAGCCATAGATAAGGAGTATTATCGTAATGCCTATGGTGGTGATATCAAAAAAATGCCCGGTGAGGCAGGCATTCATGCCGACATCATAGAGAAAATAGTCAAACAATCTCTGCAAAATGAGGTTGACAACTATCGCGATACCGATGAAGATGGTAAGCCTCGCCGGGATATGCCATTTAAGTTCCTCGCCGCCGAAGTCGGTCCAAAGGACAAAACATGGCAGCTAACCGATAATTTGTCATTTAACTTCACTGCCAAAATAGACCGCATTGACCAATTAAATGATGGCAAGCTGAGATTTATAGACTATAAAACCGGTGGCGATAAGTTTTTTGTGGCAAAAGTTGATGATCTTTTTGATCGTGATGCGTCAAAGCGCAACGATGCCATTTTCCAACTGCTGTTATATTGCCATGCTGTCCATGATATCTGTGGGTGTGAAAAAGATATACGACCTGAGATTTTCAGGCTGAAAAAAGTGTTCGTTGACAGACGTACAACAATCGCAATAGGCACCGAAAAGCAAAATACCATAGTTCAATCATACAGGGATATGTGTGTTGACAAATTTAGAGAAAAACTCATTGAGCTCATCACTGAAATTTTTAATTCCAATGTACCTTTTACCCAAACTGCATTTCGCGATAATTGCAAATATTGTATGTTCGCATCAATGTGTGGGCGCATAGTTTCTGTTTCTTAATGGCAGGCATCTATATCCATATACCTTTTTGTCACTCAAAATGTGCTTATTGTGACTTTTTCAGTCGTCCCAATGATAATCGTCACGAAGAATTGTGTCGCGCCATAGCCAAGGAATGGACGTTGAGGCACACCGAAATCACCTCACCACCGACAACCATCTATATCGGCGGAGGCACACCTTCGATTGTCGATCCTCGTTTTCTTGCTCACATAGTCAACTCAATTGACCTCAGTCACGTTATGGAATTTACCATCGAAGTGAATCCTGAAGATGTGACCTCGGAGCGTGTTAAGATTTGGACATCGCTCGGCGTCAATCGCATAAGTATGGGGGTGCAATCATTTGTTGACGACGAGTTGCGTGCCGTAGGGCGCAGACATTCAGCGACGAAGGCAATTGAAGCATATAATACCCTGCGTCAATGTGGCATAAATAATATAAGCCTCGATTTGATATACGGATTGCCACAGCAAACTAACGATTCGTGGCTGTCATCACTGAACAGATTGTTTGAGCTTAAACCGGAGCATTTCTCGGCTTATGCCCTAAGCATTGAACCGGGAACGCGTATTTATGCACAAGTAAAATCAGGCAAATTCACCCCAACAGACGATTACACAATCATAGCAATGTATGATTCGTTGATACAAAAGGCTAAGGACAATGGCTATGAACATTATGAAATTTCAAACTTTGGTCTACCGGGGTGTCACTCAAAACATAATTCGTCTTATTGGGACTCGACGCCATACATCGGCTTGGGACCGGCAGCACATAGTTTTGATGGTCTTGTGCGCCGCTACAACCCTAACAATATTACCACATATTTATCCTCGATTGATGAGAATAAAGTAGCATACGCGATTGATGATGAGAATGACACAGATCGTATAAACGACATAATCTTCACGCGATTGAGAACCGCCAAGGGTCTTGATATCGATGAATTACCCGATAGTTGCCAAAATCAAGTTTTAACAGCGGCAACACATATCAATCCGGAGCTTTTAAGCATTAATAAACGACATCTGAGCATACCCGAAAAATCGTGGTTGATGTCAGATGCCGTTATTAGGGATTTGATGATTTAGCAAACCTTGTCCCGGTCGCCTTCGTACTTGCGTATCAACCGCATTTAGAAGTGCCGCATGAGGTGCAAATAAGACAGCCTTCTTGGTATATCAAGGTTTCATTGCCACAATTTGGACAGCGTTGCCCTGAGGCTTTTGTGCCGTTTGGCAAATATTTTTTCAATGCCCGCTCGACACCCATCTTCCATGTATTTATTGATTGTGAATCGAGTTCGAGACCGCCGACAAGTTTCAGCACCTGATCAATGGGCATACCATAACGCAAGACTCCGGATATAAGTTTGGCATAATTCCAATACTCGGGATTAAATTTATCGCTAAGACCCTCGATCGTGGTTTTATAACCGCGTTTGTTGATAAATTGGAAGTCATAGCGTTTTGTGCCGTCTTGGTCTATGGCCTTTATTATTTTGCCCTTTGTTACAGATTTGGGACAAAATATGCCGTCTTCGTCATCGGCAAGTCCGGTGAATATTTCATAAGGTTTGCCATCGGCGAGTCCGACAAAGGCTATCCATTTTTCCTTATTATTCTGAAAACGCACAACATCGGCTTCAAGTTCTATGGGGCGTTTCAACACATGTGACGGAGTGGCAATGAGTTGTGGTTTGGGCTCGGCTTTCTTTTCGACGGCAACGAGAACGCCCGATCGCGAGCCGTCACGATAAACGGTGCATCCTTTGCACCCTGAACGCCAAGCCTCAACATACAAGTCGTTGACAAGTTCCTCGCTTACTGTCGACGGAAGGTTTATTGTAACCGATATCGAATGGTCTACCCATTTTTGCACACGTCCTTGCATTTTGACTTTTTCGAGCCAATCAATATCGTTTGATGTTGCCTTATAGTATGGCGAACGAGCGACTATATCATCAAGTTCTTCTTGTGTATAGTTGTCGCGCACCTCTATACCGGCAACACGCATCCATTCAACAAATTTAGGGTGATATACAACATACTCTTCAAACGAATCACCGGTCTCATCGACATAATCTATACGTGCCTCGGGGTCAGAAGGATTAACCTTGCGGCGACGTTTGTAGACGGGGAGGAATACCGGTTCGATACCCGAAGTGGTTTGTGTCAGCAAGCTTACCGTTCCGGTCGGTGCAATTGTCAGACAGGCTATATTACGACGTCCGTATTTGACCATATTCTCATACAACTCCGGCGATGCCTGACGCAAGCGATTTATGTATGGGTTGTTTTTCTCGCGCTCTGCATCATATATTGAGAATGCGCCACGCTCACGAGCCATATTTACTGATGAACCATAGGCGGCGAGAGCCAACGTGCGATGCACTTTTTCGGAAAAGTCTGTTGCCTCGGTGGTACCGTAACGCAATCCCATGGCAGCAATCATATCGCCTTCGGCGGTTGTTCCGACTCCGGTGCGACGTCCTTTGAGTGTCTTGTCTTTTATTTTTTCCCACAAATGACGCTCGGTGCTCTTTACCTCAGGGGTCTCGGGGTCTGCATCAATTTTAGACAAAATTTTATCAATTTTCTCATTTTCGAGATCGATGATATCGTCCATAAATCGCTGGGCAAACGCCACGTGTTTCTTGAACAGCTCAAAATCAAATTCGGCATCGGGCGTGAACGGATTTTTCACATATGAGAAAAGATTTATGGCAAGCAGACGACAACTGTCATAAGGACACAATGGTATTTCGCCGCACGGATTTGTAGAAATAGTGCGGAATCCCAAATCGGCATAACAATCAGGCACCGACTCACGAGTTATGGTATCCCAAAAGAGCACACCCGGCTCGGCTGATTTCCACGCGTTATGTATAATTTTTTGCCACAATTTTTTAGCTTCGATATCCTTGGTTATTTTGGGAGTAGTGGCATCAACCGGATAGCATTGTTTATACTTGGCATCAGCCACCACAGCTTGCATAAACTCGTCATCAATGCGCACCGACACATTGGCGCCTGTCACCTTGCCCGACTCCATTTTGGCATCAATAAAGGCTTCTGCCTCAGGGTGTCGTATGGATACCGTCAGCATCAACGCGCCACGACGTCCGTCCTGAGCGACCTCGCGCGTAGAATTTGAATATCTCTCCATAAACGGCACGATGCCGGTAGACGTTAACGCCGAGTTCTTTACGGGCGTCCCCTTGGGGCGTATGTGGCTGAGGTCATGACCTACCCCACCACGTCGTTTCATCAACTGCACTTGCTCCTCATCAATACGGATAATACCACCATAGGAATCCGGATTGCCGTCAAGACCTATAACAAAGCAGTTTGACAACGACCCCACTTGATAATTATTTCCTATGCCTGACATCGGGCTGCCTTGCGGAACGATATATTTAAAATCTTTCATCAACCCCAAAATTTCATCGTAAGGCATAGAATTAGGATATTTATTCTCAATGCGAGAGATTTCGCCGGCAAGGCGATGGTGCATATCGTCAGGCGTGAGTTCATAAATGTTACCAAACGAATCCTTCAACGCATATTTAGTTACCCAAACTCGTGCGGCAAGTTCGTCACCGGCAAAATATTTTAATGACGCCTCATAAGCTTCGTCATAAGTGTAAATTTTTGAGTTCACTGTCGTAAGGTATTATTTTATTGTAAAATATTAAGATTTTTCAGATATATGAACCATGTGGGAACACGTGCTTCTATTTTATCGTTTTGCAAAATTCTTATTTTTTTGCGAGCTTTCAAAATTATTCAACAAAATAAATCGTCATTATTTCAAAATTATCCATTTTGAATATTTACAAACCTGTCAATCAAGCAAATACACATATCGCGATGTTCTTATTGTTGTCTAAAAAGTTAAACCACGGCAACTTGCAGACATTATTACGAGCAAAGATTGCAATTTGTTCATTATTGATAAAATTACTAATTTTGAAAACCAATAAATAAGTTTTCAGTATGGCAATAGATAAATATTTCACAACCCGGCGCACCATTCGCAAGTATTCAAATCGCGCCGTCGATATCGAAGAAATAAAAGCAATGTTGACGGCAGCATCTCACGCGCCCACCACCGGCAATATGCAACTATATTCGGCAGTGATCAGCATCGACGAAGATATAAGAAAACAACTCTCCCCCTGCCACTTCAACCAACCGGCAGCCGTAGGCGCCCCCGTGCTGATAACCTTCTGTGCCGACTTCAACCGCTTCATAAAATGGTGTGAGGCGAGTGATGCCAAACATGGCTTCAACAACTTTCAGTCATTCATGTCGGCTGTGTTGGACACGACAATCTTTGCCCAGCAATTCGTGACCATTGCCGAAATGTCAGGTCTCGGCTGTTGCTATTTGGGCACCACGACCTACAACGCCACAGATATTGCCAACGTCTTGCACCTCGCGCCCATGGTCGTCCCCATCACAACAATCTCATTAGGCTACCCCGAGGATATGAGCGAAGTCAGCGAGCGCATCCCCGTCGAAGGGTTCATTCACCTTGACACATACCACGATTATACCGGCGAACAGACAAAAGCCCTGTATTCATCAATTGAACAACGCGAAGACAGCAAGCGCTTTATCGCAGAGAACGGCAAACAAACCCTTGCACAAGTATTCACCGACGTGCGTTATCCGCGCCACAACAACGAACTATTCTCAAAACTCTACCGCGACTTCATCACCGCCGCCGGCTTCCCCCTATAATTCACCCTAAAATAGTGTAAAATCTTCGTCTTTTAGTATTACAATAATCCATTAAATAACAAAGGGGCGATATTGTTTTAAGCATCACCCTTTTGTTATTTAAACACATCTGCCTATGTCTTTAGTCAAGATATGCGGAAGTATTAAATGAAATGTTTAATTTTTTTTATTACTGTCCGCTAAACATTTTCGGTTGATAAAAGAAAAAGGGCTGGCGTCCT
>CAVCBR010000010.1:0-47846 GCA_963600695.1 bacterium | reverse complement strand
TGGCGAAACAGTCCAAAAACGGAGGAAATACGCCCCTTTTTGACCTGCTTTTGTGCCTATCTTGGTTTTTATTGCCTGCAAACCGATTTCTTGAAAAAAATCCGCAAAAATCCGCCGCTTGATAAATTATCAGAGTCGCGGAACAAAAAAGCAGAGGGCGTGCCGTAAAACTCAATTACGACACACCCTCTTTTTTGTCTGACAATGGCAACCGGGCACGTTTTTTGTTGTTAGTGGTTGTGGTATAAATCATAAGAATTATGTGGAAAGTTTATGCTTTATTGTCGGCGCTGTTTGCTGCGTTGACTGCCATTTGTGCCAAAGTCGGCGTCAAAGACATACCGTCAAATCTCGCCACTGCCATACGTACCTCGGTGATACTTATACTCGTGTGGGGTATAGCCTTGTGTGGCAGCGGCGTGCATCGCATTAAGGATATCAGTTCAAACACATGGCTGTTCCTGATACTTTCGGGTATAGCCACCGGACTGTCATGGCTGTTCTACTTCAAAGCCTTGCAGGAGGGTGATGTTTCGCGCGTGGCGCCAATTGACAAACTCAGCGTGGTCATCACCATTATCCTTGCATTCATATTCTTACGAGAACCGGCAAGTCCCAAAGTCATCATCGGTGCGTTACTTATCACCGCCGGCAGCATCGTTATGATATGGAAGTAGCCGTTCGCTCTGCTTTGTATATGCAACGTGTCCACGCGCATATGTGATATGTCAGTGGTGCGACTGACAAAATGGCAGTATCATCGGTTTGGCATAGTCTGTGTTACAATATGAGTGTCGCGGCAGAGTCCGCAACAGTAAAAGTCAAAACAAACAAAATAAAAATAAACAATCTAAACTCAAAACAGTTATGAACGTTAAACCACTTGCTGACAGAGTTCTTATCCGTCCGATAGCCGCCGAAGAAGTTACGGTGGCAGGTATTATCATTCCCGACTCAGCTAAAGAAAAACCCCTCAAAGGTACAGTCGTTGCCGTAGGTCCCGGCACAAAAGACGAGCCTATGGAGCTTAAAGCCAATGATGTTGTTCTCTATGGCAAATATGCCGGCACAGAAGTCGAAATCGATGGCGAGAAAGTGCTGATCATGCGTCAAAACGAAGTGCTTGCCATTTTCGGCTGAAAACTTTGTATAAAACACATATAAATAAAAACGAATAACAAACAATATCCATACAACCATGGCAAAAGAAATCAAATTCAACATAGAGGCTCGCGAAGAGCTTAAAAAAGGCGTTGACACTCTCGCCGACGCAGTCAAAGTAACACTCGGTCCCAAAGGACGCAATGTCATCATTGACAAAAAATTCGGTGCTCCCCACATCACCAAAGACGGTGTCACCGTTGCTCGCGAAGTGGAACTTAAAGACCCGATGCAAAATATGGGTGCACAACTTGTAAAAGAAGTTGCATCAAAGACCGGTGATGATGCCGGTGACGGCACAACGACGGCTACCGTCCTCGCCCAAGCCATCATCAATGTCGGTCTCAAAAACGTCACCGCCGGTGCCAATCCTATGGATCTCAAACGTGGCATTGACAAAGCCGTGGCTGCCGTAGTCGCAAAAATCAAAGATATGGCACAACCCGTGGGCGAAGACTTTGACAAAATTGAAAGTGTGGCTCGCGTGTCGGCAAACAACGATGAAACAATCGGTCGCCTCATCGCCGAAGCTATGCAAAAAGTTAAAAAAGAAGGTGTCATCACCGTTGACGAAGCCAAAGGCACCGAGACAACCATTGACATCGTTGAAGGTATGCAGTTTGACCGCGGATACATTTCACCTTATTTTGTTACCGACACCGAAAAGATGGAATGTGTTATGGACTCACCTTACATCCTCATCTTCGACAAGAAAATTTCAAACCTCAAAGACCTGTTGCCAATCCTCGAAGCCACGGCTCAAAGCGGTCGTCCGCTGTTGATTGTCGCTGAAGATGTTGATCAGGAAGCTCTCGCTACCCTCGTTGTCAACCGTCTTCGCGGTTCTCTCAAAATCTGCGCCGTCAAAGCTCCCGGCTTTGGTGATCGTCGCAAAGAGATGCTCGAAGACATCGCCGTGCTCACCGGTGGCACAGTCATCTCAGAAGAAAAAGGCATGCAACTCGCAAACGCTACAATCGATATGCTCGGTCGTGCCGACAAAATCACAGTCAACAAAGAGAATACAACCATCGTTGACGGTGCCGGCGCAAAAGATGCCATCGCTGCTCGCGTAGCTCAAATTCGCGCTCAGATAGCACAGACCACGAGCGACTATGACCGCGAGAAACTTCAAGAACGCCTCGCCAAACTCGCCGGCGGTGTTGCCGTGCTCCACATCGGCGCTCCCTCAGAAGTCGAGATGAAAGAAAAGAAAGATCGCGTCGATGACGCCCTCTCAGCAACACGTGCAGCCATCGCCGAAGGCATCGTTCCCGGTGGCGGTGTGGCATACATACGCGCTCTTGCCGCTCTCGACGGACTCAAAGGCGTCAACGATGACGAGCAAACAGGTATAGACATCGTTCGTCGTGCAATAGAAGAACCCCTGCGTCAAATTGCAGCCAACGCCGGTGTCGAAGGTGCTGTTGTCGTGCAAAAAGTCAGCGAAGGCAAAGACGACTTCGGATATAACGCCCGCACGGATGTTTATGAAAACCTCCACGCCGCCGGTGTCATCGACCCTGCCAAAGTCACTCGCGTGGCTCTCGAAAACGCCGCCTCAATCGCCGGCATGTTCCTGACCACTGAATGTGTCATCGCCGACATCAAAGAAGAAAATGCTCCCGCTATGCCGGCTCCCGGTATGGGTGGCATGGGCGGTATGATGTAAGCCACTTGATGAGTGTCGTTCGATACTCTCTGACATAACAAAAAAAACGTCGGCTCGAAAAATATTTTTCCCGTCCGACGTTTTTTAGCGTTTTTTATAATCTTATCTGTTGACATTTCAATAATAATAAGCTATTTTTGTCGCGAAAATCGGTGTCAATCGCCTGTTAGGCGCAAAGAGAGAGGCAACGATGATCAACTATCCTAAAAAATAGTAATCATAAGTATCTAAGTGTCAATATAATTAACCAACAATAATCAACCAATCCCTATGAACAAAAAAATTTGTCTGACAGTCGCCGTCGCATCTGCCGTGTTGCTGTCTTCGTGTGGCAAAAAACTCGGGCAACTCAGTTCCGATTACTTCAACACCAACCCCAATCCCCTTGAAGTCGTAGGTGAAAAAGTTCCTGCCACCATTACCGGCAATCTTCCTGCCAAATATTTCCAAAAGAATGCCGTGCTCACCGTGACACCCATTCTCGTGTACAACGGCACCGAAACCGCCTCGCAGCCCTATACCTTCCAAGGCGAAAAAGTGCGTGGCAACAATCCCGTTATTTCGTATGACAATGGCGGAACCATCACAATCCCCACATCTTACGTTTATACACCCGAGATGGCACAAGCCGACCTCGAGCTTGCATTCTCTGTTGAGCAAGGCAAAAAACAATATGTGCTTCCGCGCGTAAAAGTTGCCAACGGCGTTATCGCAACCGCTGCTATGGCTGACGCGTCTACAGTTAATCCGGCTCTCGGTGCCGATGCTTTCCAACGCATCATCAACGAGAAATATGCTGCCGATATCAAATTCCTCATCAACCAGGCAAACATTCGCTCGGGTGAACTTTCAACCGACGCGATGAAAGAGTTGCGTGACCGCATCAATGCCACAGCCGGCGACTCATCTCTCGTGCTCAACGAAATCAACATTCAATCATACGCCTCTCCCGATGGTGCATACGACTTCAACGAACGTCTTGCCGAGAACCGTGAGAAAAACACTCGCTCATACATGACTTCGCAACTTAAAAAAGATAAAGTCACCGAATTTGGCGAGTTGACAGCTAACTTCACCGCTGAGGATTGGGAAGGCTTCCAACGTCTCGTTTCGCAAAGCGACATTCAAGACAAAGACCTCATTCTCGAAGTTCTCCGCATGTATCAAGATCCCGAGCAACGCGAGCGTGAAATCCACAACATCTCTAACGTCTTCGAAAAACTCGCCGACGAAATTCTTCCGCAACTCCGTTACTCTCGCATCACAGCCTCTATCGACGTTATCGGTAAGAGCGATGCCGAGATCAACCAACTCTTTGACAAAGATCCCAAAGCTCTTTCACTCGAAGAGATGCTCTATTGTGCAACCCTCACTGACGACAACGCTCGCCGCATGGCTATCTACAAAAAAGCTACCGAGCTTTATCCCAATGACTATCGCACATGGAACGACCTTGGTATGACACAATATGTCGCTCGCGAATATGCCAACGCCAAAACATCGTTCACCAAAGCCGCTCAACTCGCTCCCGCCGGCTCAGAACCGCGCATGAACCTCGGTCTCATCGAGCTTGTCGAAGGCAACTATCCCGCAGCTAAAAACTACTTTGGCTCAGCTGCCGGTCCTGCCGAACTTAACGATGCTCTCGGTGTTTACTACCTCAAAGTCGGTGACAACAATGCCGCAGCTCGCGCATTTGGCGACTCTAAATCAAACAACGCCGCTCTTGCTCAAATCCTCACCAAAGACTACACCAAAGCAAAACAAACCCTCGCCGGCATCTCTAAACCCGATGCTACGACTTACTACCTGATGGCAGTCCTCGGTGCACGTACCAACAACGAGCAAATGATCAACACAAACCTCCGTCAAGCAGTGCGCCTCGACTCGAGCCTCGCATCAAAAGCTGCCAAAGACCTTGAGTTTGCAAACTTCAATCTTGCCAACGCTCTCAACTGATAATTGATAGATTTTAAGCAGACAACTCTCTCGCGGTGAGTCTGCCTGAACATCAAAACCATAAACACGGAGTGCTCCGCCGGTAGGGTGGGGCACTCTTGTTTCATTTATTTTTGTTACCTTTGCACCCGGTTTCCAATTCCGCAGACCCGTTGAGCGTGTCGCGGAACATTATTTTTTATCACTGTCGCCAATATCGCGGCGCGAGCCACTCGCAGGACGACAGTAGTTTTAGGTACACATTATATATATTACAAACATTATTACATCCTATGAAACTTACAGGTGCAATAGACTTTGAACCAAAGTTGATTAAAACTTTGCGCGGTTATAACACATCGCGATTTAAGACAGACCTGATTTCGGGCATCGTTGTTGCCATTGTGGCACTGCCCCTCGCCATCGCTTTTGCCATCGCTTCGGGTGTCAGCCCGACAATCGGACTCACGACAGCTATCATCGGCGGCTTTATCGTGTCGGCACTCGGTGGCAACTCGGTGCAAATCGGCGGTCCCACCGGCGCATTCATCATCATCGTCTACACCATTATACAACAATTCGGTCTCCCCGGGCTCGCCATCGCCACTTTTGTGGCAGGTCTCATACTCGTATTTATGGGATTGTTCCACCTTGGCACCGTAATCAAATTTATACCATATCCCATTGTTGTCGGTTTCACTGCCGGTATCGCATTGACAATATTTTCGACACAGGTCAACGACTTCTTGGGACTCGGGCTGACAGACGTTCCCGGTCAGTTCATTCCCAAGTGGGGAGCATATTTCTCGGCGCTGACCGATATTTCGCTGCCGACACTCGCCGTGGCATTGGTGTCTCTCGCCATAATCATCATCACGCCACGCATCTCTAAGAAGATACCCGGAGCATTGACCGCCATCATCATTGTGTCGCTGGGCGTTTGGGGTATGTCTCACATAGTTCCAGATATAAATATTGAGACCATCGGCAGCCGTTTCGGTAATATGGATACCGATTTGCCGACGCCCCACACCTTCACCCTCGATATGGCAACAATCAATAACCTCCTGCCTTGGGCATTCACCATCGCCGTTCTCGGTGCCATCGAATCACTGCTCTCTGCCACTGTCGCCGATGGTATCACCGGCTCGCATACAAACTCAAACACTGAGCTGATAGGGCAGGGTGCGGCAAACATCATTGTGCCGTTCTTTGGGGGCATACCCGTGACCGGAGCCATAGCCCGCACGATGACAAACATCTCAAACGGCGGACGCACACCTATTGCCGGTATTGTCCATGCCGTGGTGTTACTCTTGATATTCCTGTTTGCCATGCCACTTATTAATTATGTGCCTATGGCGACACTTGCTGCCGTGCTTATGGTTGTGGCTTATAATATGAGCGGTTGGCGCACGATAGTGGCTATATTCCACACTCCCAAGAGTGATGTCACCGTGCTGATTGTCACATTCCTGCTCACAGTGATTTTTGACCTCACTATTGCGATAGAGATCGGATTGTTGCTCGCCGTCATACTGTTTCTGCGTCGTGTTATGGAGAATACTCATATCCGTGTCTATTCCGAGACACTCGATGTCGCCGAGGGCACAGACTCTGCCACTCACGAAGTCCTTGATGTCGCGCCCGGTGTCAGTGTCTATGAGATTGACGGTCCCTTCTTTTTTGGCGTGGCAACACGTTTTGACGAACTTATGCGCACAACCACCGGCACAGTCAAACCCAAAGTGCGCATAATACGTATGCGCAAGGTGTCGTTTATTGATGCCACCGGACTCCACAACCTCGAGATTCTCATACGTTCGTCACAGCGCGAGGGCATCAAGATTGTTTTGTCGGGTGTCAATGACAATGTGCACCACTCGTTGCAAAATGCCGGCATCGATAAAATCATCGGCGATGACAATATTTGTGACCACATTTCGCGAGCCGTCACAAAAGCGAACGATATGGTGCTCAATGAGCATAAAAAGCAAGTATAAAAGGTGATATTACATCATTGTGATACTTATTTATTGAAGGCAGAAACAATCTGCTAATGATGGTTGTGGTGAGAAAGCAAGAAAATCATTCAAAAGAGACAAAAAACCGCCGTGGGCGATTAAACCTTTTGAAATGCTATAAATCATTATATGATAAATAGTTAATTGCGATTATCGACGGTAGTAAGATGGTGCTCACGTTTAAATATTGTTAAACAGGCAAGAAAAACAGCAAAAAAAAGCACAAACATTTTGTCGTGAAAAAATAATGGCATACCTTTGTGGTGTTTTTGAAGCAAACAATTTTTAATCACTATCTAATCTTTAAACAAAAATGAAAAAGTTAGTTCTTCTTCTCGCTGTTGCATTCAGCGTATCTATGTTCTCTTGTGGTAATGGTAACGGTAAAGACGGTAAAGATAGCGTTGCTGATACAAATGCTGTTCCCGCTGCTGAAAATGTTGAAGCTACTACAGAAGCTACTACAGAGGAAGCTGCTCCCGTTGACACTCCCACTGTTGAAGAAGCTGCTCCCGTTGCTGACGCTCAATAATCTGAACACAGATCAAAGCAACATAAAAAAGGAATTGTCAAGGACAGTTCCTTTTTTGTTTTACTCTTAATCTCTTGATCGTAACCAAAGAGCATTGGCTGCTCGGTGTTGAGCCGAGCCGGTTTTGCCTGCTTACCCTCGCGATAATTGGCTTGTTCTCACAATAATTTGTTTGTCCTCACAATAAAATGCGAGTCCGACTCACCGTCTGAACGGCAGGTCGGACTCGCTTTGTTATCCTGATTGTGGATTATTTGTTCAAGCCACAGAGTTTACATTTTTCAGAGATTTGGGTGAAGAAGTCATTGCCCTTGTTGTCAACGAGGATGAATGCCGGGAAATCTTCGACTTCGATTTTCCAGATGGCTTCCATGCCAAGCTCGGGATACTCGAGGAGCTCGACTTTCTTGATGGAGTTCTGTGCGAGGATTGCTGCCGGACCGCCGATAGAGCCGAGATAGAAACCGCCGTGACGTTGGCAGGCATCGGTGACTTGTTTTGAGCGGTTGCCTTTGGCAATCATAATCATTGAGCCACCGGCGGCTTGGAATTGATCTACATAGCTATCCATACGACCTGCCGTTGTGGGACCGAACGAGCCTGAGGGCATACCCTCGGGAGTTTTTGCCGGTCCGGCATAGTAGATGGGGTGATCTTTGAGATATTGAGGCATCTCCTCACCGCGGTCAAGGCGTTCTTTGATTTTGGCGTGAGCAATGTCGCGACCCACGATGATTGTGCCGCTGAGTGACAGACGTGTAGATACCGGATATTTTGACAACTCATCGAGCACCTCTTTCATCGGACGGTTGAGGTTGATTTTCACGACATCACCTTCGCCTGCCTGACGCATAGACTCGGGGATAAGTTCGCCGGGGTTGGCATCGAGTTTCTCAATCCACAGACCCTCGCGGTTGATTTTAGCCTTGACATTGCGGTCGGCAGAGCAGCTGACGCCCAAGCCAACGGGGCAAGATGCGCCGTGGCGCGGCAGACGTATCACACGAATGTCGTGGGCAAAAGCCATGCCACCGAACTGTGCGCCGAGACCAAGCTCCTCGCTGAGTTTTTTGAGCTCTTTTTCGAGAGCGATGTCGCGGAAGGCGTGACCGAGTTCGTTGCCCTCGGTGGGTAGAGAGTCATAATATTTTACAGAAGCCTTTTTGACGGTTTCGAGATTTTTTTCTGCCGATGTGCCACCGATGACAAATGCGATATGATAGGGAGGACAAGCGGCGGTGCCGAGAGACTTCATCTTTTCTACCAAGAACGGTATCAAAGTCTTGGGATTGATAAGAGCTTTTGTCTCTTGATAGAGGTATGTTTTGTTGGCAGAGCCGCCACCCTTGGCAACAAAGAGGAAGTGATATTCGTCACCCTCCTCAGCATGAATGTCGACTTGTGCCGGGAGATTGCAACCGGTGTTGACCTCGTCATACATATTGAGAGGCGCATTTTGCGAATAACGGAGGTTGTCGGTGGTATAAGTGTCATAGACGCCGTGCGAGAGCTGTTCGGCATCGTCACAGCCGGTATAGACATATTGACCTTTCTCGCCATGAACGATAGCTGTGCCCGTATCCTGACAGAACGGCAGGCGACCTTTGGCGGCAACCTCGGCGTTGCGCAACATAGTCAGAGCCACAAACTTGTCATTCTCGGAAGCCTCGGGGTCATTAAGAATTTTAGCCACCATGAGGTTGTGCTCGCGACGCAACATGAAAGCATTGTCGTGTGTCGCTTGACGTGCCAGCACACGCAGAGCCTCGGGGTCAACGACAAGAAATTCGTGTCCGCCCCAGTTTTCGACTTTTACGTAGTCTGAGGTCAGATGATAATACTCGGTGGTATCGGCGCCGAGAGGGAACATTTTTTGGTACTTGAAGGTTTTCGTAGCCATAAAAATATAGATATTAAAATTATATGAAAAATCACAAAAACAGACCCACGCGGGTCACTCCACAAAATTACTAAAAATTTCGTCACCCCACACCCTCAGCTTCACAAATTCCGTCAAATAAAATGATGCCGTCGGTCTGTTCGGATAATGTGTATGGCAAAAAGCTACACAACCGGAGGTTTCGCCACACATTGAAACTTTGCGGTTAAAGCGATGTTTTGTAAGTAAGGAGTGTTTGGTGACGATTTTTTTGCGTAACTTTGCCTGCGTAACTCCACAACATATCGTTATATGAAAAATAGATCGCTCGTATCAATCTCAGATCTCACATACGATGAGATGAAGTATCTGTTGAGATGTGCCGAATTTTTTGAAAAGCACCCTAATCACAAAATTCTTGACGGTCGCGTTGTCGCCACCCTGTTTTTTGAGCCGTCGACACGCACGCGCCTGAGCTTTGAGACTGCCGTGAATCGCCTCGGCGGGCGTGTGATAGGCTTTTCAGATGCCATGTCAACATCGACATCAAAGGGCGAAACGCTCAAAGATACCATAAAAATGGTGTCAAACTATGTCGACTTGATAATCATGCGTCATCATCTCGAGGGTGCCGCGCGTTATGCCTCAGAGGTGACAGACATACCCATCATCAATGCCGGCGACGGTGCCCATCAACACCCCTCGCAGACAATGCTTGACCTATACTCCATATACAAGACTCAGGGGCGTCTCGACAATCTTGACATAACGATGGTCGGCGATCTGAAATACGGACGCACGGTGCACTCGCTGTTAATGGCGATGCCAGAGTTTAAACCGCGGTTTAAATTTGTGTCATGTGAAGAGTTGCGTATGCCGGCGGTCTATCGTGATTATTGCCGCGAGCATGGTATAGAGTTTGAAGAATACTCTGAGTTCTCACCCGAGGTCATAAACTCGTCAGACATTATATATATGACGCGCGTGCAACGCGAGCGCTTTACGGACACCATGGAATATGAGAGAGTGAAGAACCTCTACACACTTCATAATGCTATGCTCGCCGACTCTCGCGATAATCTCAAAATACTTCACCCGCTGCCCCGCGTCAATGAGATAGACCGCGATGTCGATGATAACCCCAAGGCATATTATTTTGAACAGGCACGCAATGGCTTGTATGCACGTCAGGCAATAATCTGTCGTTCGCTCGGCATAGACCCACTAAAACTATCAGTCAACTAAAAAACGGCAACACTATGACTCACGACAAATCAGAACTCGCCGTCGCCGCCCTGCGCAACGGCACGGTTATCGACCATATACCGTCAAACGCCCTGTTTAAGGCTATTCGCATTCTCGATATTGAGAATATGGATAGACATATTACAATAGGCTTTAATCTCGACTCGGTAAAGTTGGGCAAAAAAAGTATCATAAAAGTTGCCGACACCGAGTTTGACGAAGCCACACTCAACCGCATCGCCATCATTGCGCCGACAGCCGTCGTCAACATCATTCGTGACTATGAAGTTGTCGAGAAACGTCCGGTGGCGCTGCCCGATATGCTCACCGGCATTGTGCGCTGTCCCAACCCCAAATGTATCACAAACAATGAGCCTATGAGAACAAAATTTCATGTCATAGCGCGTGATCCGGTGGTTGTGAGATGTCACTATTGTTCCACGATTGTCAACGGCAAAGACGCACAAGTATAACGCATTATGGGCAATAAAACATCTTGGCGTCCCGGCACGATGGTTTACCCGCTGCCGGCAGTGTTGGTCAGCTGTGGCTCGACAAGCGACAGCCATAACCTCATAACGGTTTCGTGGACGGGAACAATCTGCTCAGACCCGGCGATGCTCTACATCTCCGTGCGCCCTCAACGTCACTCATATGACATCATCAAACGCGAAATGATGTTCACCGTCAACCTGACAACGGCAGACATGGCACGCAAGGTCGATTGGTGTGGCGTGAAATCGGGGCGCGACTATGACAAATGGACAGAATGTGACTTCACGCCCGCTCCCGGCATTGTCAATACCTGTCCCTACGTTGCCGAGTCGCCGTTGGCGATAGAATGTCGCGTGAAAAGCATTGTGCCCCTCGGCACTCATGATATGTTTGTCGCCCAAGTCATGAATGTCATTGCCGATGAAGACTATATCGACCCCGTGACCGGAGCTTTTGACATGGTTCGCGCCGGTATGCTGGTATATTGTCACGGTGGCTATTATAACCTCGGCGAGTATATCGGTCACTTCGGATTTTCAGTGAAGAAAAAAGCTCATAAATCAAAACGACAATAACACAATAATTCAAGATTTTGGCACGCACACTCGAACTTCTTGCTCCCGCTCGCGACCTCGCTACCGGCATACGTGCCATAGACGTTGGCGCTGACGCCGTGTATATAGGCGGTCCGAGTCACGGGGCACGCGCCACGGCGTCAAACACTGTCGATGACATACGCCGTCTGTGTGAATATGCCCATAAATTCCGCGCACGTGTGTATGTCACACTTAACACGCTTATTTATGACAACGAGTTGACAGAGGTTGAGCGAGAAGTAGCCGCTCTCTACCGCGCCGGTGTCGATGCGCTGATAGTTCAAGATATGGGGCTGTTGAGAATGTCGTTGCCACCGATAGCTTTGCATGCCTCGACACAATGTGACACGCGCACTGTTGACAAAGCTGTGTTTCTTGCCGAGTGCGGTTTCACGCAAATAGTGTTGCCTCGCGAATTTACCCTTGATGAGATACGTCAAGTCGCAGCACGGGTTGATGTGTCGCTTGAAGCCTTTGTACACGGAGCGTTATGTGTGTGTTACAGTGGTGATTGTCGTGCGAGTCTCGTGAGTGGCGGACGCAGTGCCAACCGTGGCGAATGCGCTCAAATATGTCGCTTGCCTTATGACCTGACAGATAAAAACGTAGCGGTGATAATGTCACATCGCCACCTGTTGTCGCTGCGCGATCTCAACAGAGTGTCACAGCTCGAAGCTATGGCAGATGCCGGCATATCGTCATTTAAAATTGAGGGACGGCTCAAGAACATCTCATACGTCACAAATGTTGTCGCCGCTTACTCGGCGGCGCTCGATGCCCTTTGCCATAGTCGTCCCAATGACTATTGTCGCCGCTCAAAAGGCATATCAGCTCCCACGTTTGTTCCGGACTTAAATCGCACATTTAACCGACAATACACATCATACTTCCTGACACAAAGACAGCCCGGCAAGGGAATGTTGTCATCATCACTGACTCCCAAATTCATGGGGATGCCGGTTGGCAAAGTCATAAACACGCGACATAAGACAATCACCATAAAAACCGGCGAAGCACTTCATAATGGCGATGGCATCACGTGGTTTGACAGCAAAGGTGACTTTTGCGGCGTGCGCATAAACCGCGCTGACGGCACCACTTTGTTTGTGGCACGAGAAGTCAATGTCGCCCCCGGCACCACTCTGTATCGCAATTTTGACAAACAATACGAGGACATGCTCGCCTCATTGTCGATGCGCCGAATATTGCCCGTCGACATAACCTTGCGCCCGATAGCAGGCGGCATCACCGTCGATATCAGAGATAAGGCTCGCAACCTGTATACCTCAGCATCAATAGATTGTGACACGAGTCAACAAGCAAAAACCTCGCAATATGAAGCTCGTCACGGCGTTTTTTCAAAACTCGGCGACACTTTCTATACACTCGACACCTTCGAAGACCGTCTTGGCGACATATTTATACCAAAGTCGATACTCACAGACTTGAAGCGTAAAGCACTCGAAAGTCTCGAGCAGGCGGCACTCGCCACATATCCTTATGAATGTCGACGACCGGAAAATCACTCGGCAACGCTGTGGAGCGAAAATCTCACGTTCCATGACAATGTTGCCAATCGCCTCGCCTCAGAATTTTATCGCTCTCACGGAGCACAAACCATAGAGCCGGCAATGGAGACAGCCATACCCGACAATGGCAGCGATGTCCACGTGATGACAACGCGCTATTGTTTGAGACGTGAACTCGGGGCGTGTCTCAAAACGCCGACTGCACGCCGATTACCATCGCCGCTATACCTCAGACCTTGTGGTGCCGACACAGTGCGCACGATGCGCATAGACTTTGATTGTGTTAATTGTCAGATGCTTATCTATGCTGTTGGCGACAAACACCGGCGGTGACTTTGATAAATGCACTCAAAACACGCATATTGTTTAATATTCTCACAAAAAGCAGAGAAAAGTTACAAATTGTTAGTAAATATTAACTTTTTGTGCTAAAAGTTTGGAAAACATAAAAAAAGCCACTAACTTTGGGGCGATTTTGTGTCGTCATATTTCGTCGTTTGATGCCTGTATGACGGCATATAATTGAGAACGAAACAAACACATTATTTATTAATGATATTTTTATTTCTATGATCAGGAACACTAAACTGACGGGTGTATTACTCACACTCTTTGCCCTCTCGTTGGCAGGTTGCGGACAAGAGTCCGACAAACCGTCGACCGGCAAAGGCGGTATCACCCCCAACGTCGAGCTCAATACCACAGTAAAGAGTTCGAAGCAGTCACGTGCCGATGGTGATATCACGGTCAACGACCTCTCACTCACCATAAAATCAAAAGATGGCACATTCTCTAAAACTTGGGCCACCATCGGCGACTACTCAGAAGATGAGAAATTTGATATAGGTCAGTACACCGTCGAGGCTGCATACGGATCTATCGAAAACGAAGGTTTTGAAAAACCCGCATACTTTGGCTCGACAGATGTCACCGTCACCGAAAACAACATAACTCCTGTGTCGGTTACTGCCTCTCTCGCCAACACGATGGTGTCTATCGAATACACAGACGCATTTAAAAATTATATGCAAACGTGGAGTTCACAAGTACATGCCACCGGCGGTGACTATATCACGTTCACTCGCAACGAGACACGTCCGGCATATCTGCGTCCCGGCGAGGTGACACTCAATGTCATCTTCACCAAACCCGGCGCAACACAGGAAGTTAATCTTCAAGTGGCTAAATTTGAGGCTCTTGCTCGCCACCACTATCACATCACCATCGACCTCAACAATGGTGGTGCCGGTGATGCCGTGCTCACAGTCGTCCTTGATGAAATGTTGACACAAGAGAATGTCGAAATCGAACTCTCAGACGAACTTCTCAATGCCCCGGCGCCCACAATAACCTCACTCGGTGTTACCAATGACGAGGTTATCAACCATGTGGCAGGTACACCGCTCGACAAGCAGGTAAAATTCAATATCATAGCTCGTGGCGGTCTCAGCGCCGTGACCCTGACAACGCAGAGCGAAGACCTTGTTAAACAAAAAGGCTTCCCGGCAGAAATCAATCTGTTGAGCGTAGACGATGCCAATGTGGCACGTCTGAAACAATTCGGTCTCAAAGGCACGGGATTATGGAAAAATCCCGAGAAGATGGCTGTTGTCGACATGAACGACCTTATTTTGGGACTTGCCGAGAATGCAACATCAAACGTCTCAAAATTCTCACTCTCAGTGACCGACAAATTGGGCAAGAGCAGCGAAGTGTTCTCGTTCACCATAGACCTTGAGCCCCAAGACCTTGAACTCTCAAATCCCTCATTGATGATGGGGCAGGGCGAGCTCTCTGCAGACCTCAAATTCAATGGCGGCGACCCCAAGAACGTAACTATCGAGTATCTCAACGACCGTGGCACGTGGACAACGACAACAGCCACCGTCGGAGTGCGCTCACGTGCCTCACAGACATACAGCATAAAAGTGCCGGTACCCGCCGACAATAAAGACCTCAGCGTTCGTGCCCGCACATCAATCAAAACATCTAACGTGCTCGTTGTCACTCGTCAGGCTCCCGATTATACGGCATCAGTCACCGAAGACAATATATGGGCTAAAAAAGCATACGTAACACTAAGTTCGTCACAAGTGTCGGCAGAGTCGCTCGCCGCAATAGCAACAGCGTTTGTATCGACTGACGGCTCGACATTCACCAAAGCCACCACAAAAAATGCCGGCAATGGAGTCATCGAAATCAGCGGTCTCAACCCGGCGACGGCTTACACCGTAAAAGTCAGCGTCAGCGGCAGTGCCGATCAGGCTTGCGAGCCGATAACATTCACCACCGAAGCTGCCACCAATCTCCCCAACGCCGGCTTTGAAACCTTATCAGAGTCTCTCAAAGAGACAGAACTGAACCAAGGCGGCAAATGGTCAATCTCTGCCGGTATCAACTACCAAAGCACATTGACATACACCATCTCAGAGCCGACATCGTGGGCATCGGTAAACAAAAAAACCACATCAAGCACGACACGCAACTCATGGTTTGTAGTGCCCTCAACATTTAACTCAACACTGACGTGGGAGTCGACAGTGCCCAAAATCAAAGTAGTTGGTACCGGTGGCGGCACAGAAACTCCTGAGTCATATAGTGGCTTCACCGCCCACGGAGGTTCAAATGCAATGGTTATCCGCAACGTCGCTTGGGACCCTGCCGGAACAGTTCCCGGCGTATGGAAAAAAGAATTTGCAGATAAAGAGGAGTACTACAACCACACCGAGCCCGAAATCAGCAAAGTATCTGCCGGCAAACTATTCCTCGGCTCATATACATATAATTCGGGTACCGAGACATACAACGAAGGTTATAACTTCGCATCGCGTCCCTCGGGTCTGTCATTCTATTATATGTACACTCCCGACACCAATGATGCCAACGAAAAAGGAATGGTTAACGTTCAAGTGCTCAATGGCACAAAAGTTATTGCCACCGGATCGGCAACATTGTCGTCATCGTTGACATACACACTCGCAAACGTTGCCCTGACATACATTGCCAATGCCCCCAAAGCAACATCGATACGCGTTATGTTTGCATCGTCAAATCACACAGACGAAACACAAATCAAGGTATCAACTTATAACTATCGCTATGAGTCGGCAAAACACGGAGCCACACTCGTTGTTGACGACCTCTCGCTCTCATATTAACAAACGCATTTGATTTTCACTTGAAATATGAAATCTAAATTATTAACACTATTTGCATGCCTGACACTGACATTGTCACTCACGGCATGCCACGAAAATGACGAGCCGACGCCCGCACCCAAGGGAGAAGGACAAGTAAACTTGCGCTCACTCGGTGTCGACGTCAACAATGCCGAAAACGTCATCAACACATCGACTTCTGCTGTCAAATCGCGTGCCGACGTTGACCTCTCAGACTTCAAAGTCACAATCTATAAAGGTGAGACAGCCGTCAAAACATGGCGCTATGCCGATATGCCCGAGCTTTTCACTCTCGAGCCCGGTGACTATAAAGTAAAAGTCATTTCACACGATGTTCAAAAAGCCGAATGGGAACACCCTCTGTTTATCGGTGAAAAAGACTTCTCGATAACAAATGATAACATCACCGAAATCGGTATTGTTACCTGCTATCTCAGCAACATCAAGGTCACTATAAAATATGACGATACACTGCGTTCACGCCTTGGAGATGACGCCAAAGTCACGGTTATCGCCAATGACGAAGGTCGCCTCGTGTTCACGCCCGACGAGACACGCTCGGGTTACTTTGAGGCTCTTGAAGGCTCATCGACACTCATCGCCGAATTTACAGGCACCATAGGTCGCAACTATGAAACATTGCGTCACACCATCACTGATGTGCAAGCCGGTCAACACCGCATCATAACATTCAAAATCAAAGGTCAAGGTGACAAACCCTCAGAAACCGGCGGCATCTCGCTTGGCGATGGCTTTTTTCTTGACGTTGACGTTGTAGACGAAAATCTCAAATACAACATCGACCTCGAAGAAGACAACATTCCCGACGACAGACCAAAACCCGGTGATGGCGGCGACGACCCCACACCCCCGGGACCACAACCCGGCGAAGATGAGAACGCAATACAAATCACATCAGAAACACTCTCGTTTACAGAACCTAATGCTGTCGACATCTCAGAAGCAATCGTTAAAATCAAATCTGAAAACGGCATTGAGCATTTTCTCGTAAAAATCGAGACCAACAACGACAACTTCCTCCAAGCCGTCAGCGAGCTTATGCCCACGTCATTTGACCTCGCATATCCCGGTGAAAATGCCGAGTCGTTCAGCTCTATCGGTTTTCCCGTTGGCGATGAGGTAATCGGAGCCAAAGACCTGACATTTGACATCTCGACATTTGTGCCACTGCTCAAATCATTTCCCGGCACACACAAGTTTACGCTTTCGGTCACAGATGCCAAATCCATAAACAAGATTGTATCACTAACATTTGTTGCTAACTGATAATAAGTCCAAGTCATGAAAAAATCATTAACAATCATTGGCACGGCACTTATATTAGCCACAGCCACAACATCATGTCACGATGACGAATATTTGCTTGACGGACAGGGCAAACTTATGATATCGGCAACGCTCAACAGCGATGTCAAGGTGCGCTCGCGTGCCACTATCGAAGAGCTCTCAGAGTCGTGCAAAATTTATATCTCAAACGCCAAAGGTCCGGTGCGCAAATATGTTGGCATCAGCAATGTTCCCGCCGATGGTATAGACCTGCTCTCGGGCGCATACACAGCCGAAGCGTGGGCCGGCGACTCAGTGCCCGCCTCGTTCGACGACCGCTATTTTAAAGGTGCCGAGCCTTTTGAAATCACCAACGGTCAGACGACACATGTCAACCTCACATGCAAGATCGCCAATGCCGTGGCATCTGTAAACTATGCCGCCAACATTGACGAAATGCTCTCTGACTACACAATGACCGTGGGTCATGCCGGGGGCACACTCACCTTTGAGGGTCGCGACACTCGCAAAGGTTACTTTATGATGACATCAAAATCAACAGACCTCGAATATACTTTGAGTGGCAAACTCCCCAGCGGTGAAACGTATACTCGCACAGGCAAAATCGAAAACGCCAAACCCGCGACCGAGTATGTGCTCAACGTTAAATATTCCGGTTCTGATGCCGAAATCGGTGGCGGTTACTTCACCATCGAGATTGACGAACGTGCCGTTGAGGTTAACGATGAAATCGTCATTGCCCTTTCGCCCCAAATCGAAGGCTTCAACTTTGACATCGACAAACCTCTCGTTGCCGAGCAAGGCAAAGTAGGTCGTCACGCCGTTGTTATTTATGGCTCGACACAACTAACCGGTGCCGTGCTCACCTCTGATGTCCTCGGCACAAAGACCTCAATAGGCGGCAATGATGTCAATCTCTTCACTATGAGCGATGCGATAAAAACCGAGCTTGAAAACGCCGGTATCAACACCATCTACAGCTATAATAGCGAAGACGAAACATCATGGTTGAAAATCAACTTTGAAGAGACACTCCTCAATACACTTGAAGAGGGTACCTATACATTTAACATTCACGCCACAGATGCCAATAATAAAACATCTGATGCAACGCTGACTCTTACCATCTCAAATGCTCCGGTGGCTGTTGATGACGTTGTTTCAACAGACGTTTGGGCATCAAAAGCAACAATTACCGGCTCGATACTCAAAGCCGACGTACAATCTCCCGTGCTTCGCTATCGCGTTAAGGGTCAAAGCGCATGGATAGATGCCACAACAACTGTTGAGGGTACAAAACTCTCTGCCGAAATCACCGGACTCACCCCCGGCACCGTATATGAATATTGTGCCGCCGCCACAGATTATACGCCCGTCGAATATAAGACATTCACCACCGAGGCTGCCACACAGTTGCCGAACGCAAGCTTCGAAGATTGGTCGTCAAGCGGCAGTGTAAGACTGCTCTATGGTGCCGGTCAATCAATGTTCTGGGACAGCGGTAACCATGGTTCATCGACAATGAACAAAAATGTCACCGATTCATCAACCGAAAAGGTTCATTCGGGTAACTACTCAGTGAAACTTTCGAGCCAATTTGTCGGCGTCGGCGCCTTCGGTAAATTTGCCGCCGGTAACCTCTTTGTCGGCGAATATCTTGCTACTGTCGGCACAAACGGTGTGCTTGGTTGGGGTCGCTCATGGACGTCTCGCCCGACAGCACTCAAAGGCTATGTACACTATACGCCGGTTGCCATAACAAGCGCATCGAGCGACCTGCCAAATGTCAATAAGGGTGATATGGATAATGGTATCATATACATTGCCATTCTCGACTCGTCGACAAAATCTTATGAAGGCAAGAATTATCCGGTGATAGTGAACACCAAGACCAAACAATTCTTCTCAAAAGATGACGCCAACGTTATAGCTTATGGCGAGCTTGTACTCACCGAAGCCACTGCCGGCGACGCTATGGTTGAATTTACGATACCTCTCACTTATACCAAGACTAACGTCAAGGCGGCAAACATCGCCATCGTCGGGTCGGCATCACGATACGGCGACTACTTCACGGGTGGTAATGGTTCTGTGATGTATCTCGACGACTTACAGCTCGTCTACTGATGATTTAAAAAACGGAGGCTTAACCGCCTCCGTTTTTTTTATACCCAAATACACTCAGCGATAGTGTGTTCATCATTAGATATACAAAAACGCTTTGGCGATAAACTCCCGAATTAAAACATTTATTCGTATATTTGCAACGACGGTCAGCAATGCCCCAAAAACAAAGAGAATATGAGACAAACTAAAAATGCCACACTCGTCTTGTCTGACGGCACAACATTCACCGGCAAATCATTCGGTCACGAAGGCTCGTCATCGGGCGAAGTCGTTTTTAACACGGCGATGACCGGATATCCCGAGAGCCTTACAGACCCCTCGTATGAGGGTCAGATACTTGTCACCACGTTCCCCTTGCAGGGCAACTATGGCGTGCCGGCAGCCGATCTCGGCAACCCGGCGTTGAGTGACTCGTTTGAGAGCGAACGTATACATTGCCGCGGACTTATCATTCAAGACTACTCGTGGGAGATGAGCCACTGGAAAGCCTCGCGCTCGTTGTCTCAATGGCTGAAAGACGAGCAAGTGCCGGCGATCTTTGATATTGACACTCGCGCCCTGACAAAGCATCTGCGCGAAAAAGGCTCGATGCTTGGCAAAATCATAGTCGACGGCTCCGATGATATACCGTTTTATGACCCCAATGTCGACAATCTCGTTGCCAAAACATCATGCACCGAGGTTGCGACTTATGGCGCCGGCAATAAGACAGTAGTTCTCGTTGACTGTGGCGTGAAACATAATATTGTGCGCTGTCTTGTGCGGCGCGGGTTGAAAGTTGTGCGGGTGCCATGGGATTATGACTTCAACACACTGCCTTACGCCGGCATATTCATTTCAAACGGTCCGGGCAATCCCGATATGGCGGTTGCCACAGTTCGACATCTGCAAAAAGCAATGCAAGACAATCGTCCGATTTGTGGCATCTGCATGGGTAATCAACTGCTCGCCATCTCTGCCGGTGCCAAGACCTACAAACTCAAATACGGTCATCGCTCACACAACCAACCGGTGAGACAATGTGGCACAAATCGTTGCTTCGTGACATCTCAAAATCATGGCTTTGCTGTCGACTCGGCATCGTTGCCGTCTGATTGGGAACCGTTGTTCATAAACCTCAACGATGGCACAAACGAGGGTATACGTCACAAGACAAAACCGTTTTTCTCGGCACAGTTTCACCCCGAGGCATCGTCGGGTCCCAAAGACACAGAATTTATCTTTGATGACTTTGTCTCCTTGCTTTGACCACACCTTATTACAATACAGCATATCACCTCAAACCAATACTCCACACAATGACACAAAAGCCAACCGCTGACAACAAAATCACAAAAGTCTTGCTCTTGGGTTCGGGAGCGTTAAAAATCGGCGAAGCCGGTGAGTTTGACTACTCAGGTTCTCAGGCACTGAAAGCGATGAAGGAGGAGGGCATCACCACGGTGCTTATAAATCCCAACATTGCGACAGTGCAGACTTCTGACGGCTTTGCCGACAAAATATACTTTCTTCCGGTTACGCCATATTTTGTTGAAAAAGTCATCGCCAAGGAACAGCCCGACGGCATATTGTTGGCATTTGGCGGTCAAACGGCTCTCAACTGTGGCGTAGAGCTGTATCGTAATGGTGTTTTTGATAAATATAACGTGAAAGTGTTGGGCACGCCGGTGCAAGCCATCATCGACACTGAAGACCGTGAACTGTTTGTGAAACGTCTTGATGAGATTGACATCAAAACCATAAAGAGCAGTGCCGTTGACACTGTCTCTGAGGCGTTGACCGTCGCCAACCGTCTCGGATATCCGGTGATTGTGCGTGCAGCATATGCTCTCGGCGGACTCGGCAGCGGATTTTGTGACAATGATGATGAACTTCGACAACTCGCCGAGAAAGCCCTCGCATTTTCACCTCAAATACTTGTCGAAAAATCATTGAAAGGGTGGAAAGAAGTGGAGTATGAAGTGGTGCGCGACCGCTATGACAACTGCATCACCGTGTGCAATATGGAGAACTTCGACCCATTGGGTATTCACACCGGTGAAAGCATCGTCGTGGCTCCGTCTCAAACGCTGTCAAACGATGATTACCATTTTTTGCGCTCGTTGGCAATAAAAATCATACGTCACGTCGGCATTATCGGCGAATGTAACGTGCAATATGCCTATGACCCCGAGTCTATGGATTATCGCGTCATCGAGGTCAATGCTCGCCTGAGTCGCTCATCGGCATTGGCATCAAAAGCCACCGGCTATCCCTTGGCGTTTGTCGCTGCCAAGCTCGGCTTGGGTTATGGTCTTTTTGAACTCAAAAACTCGGTGACAAAGACAACTTCGGCATTCTTTGAACCGGCTCTCGATTATATTGTCTGCAAAATACCTCGCTGGGATCTTGGTAAATTCCATGGCGTAAATCGCGAGATTGGCTCGTCGATGAAGTCTGTCGGCGAAGTGATGTCGATAGGTCGCTCGTTTGAAGAAGCCATACAGAAAGGACTCAGAATGATAGGGCAGGGTATGCACGGATTTGTCTTCAACCATGACTTCAATATCGAAGACCTCGACCATGCTTTGTCGTCACCCACCGACCGCCGCATATTTGCCATCGCCAAGGCTTTTGCCAAAGGTTATGATGTAGACCGCATACACGCTCTCACAAAAATTGATCGTTGGTTTTTGTTCAAGTTGCGCAATATTTTTGAGACCTCTTGTGAATTGTCTTCTTACAATGACCTTGACAAGCTACCTACGCCATTGTTGCGACAAGCCAAGCAACAAGGATTTAGCGATTTTCAAATAGCCCGTGCGATATTCAAGGACAAACACTCAAAAGACGACTCCTCGCTGTTGGCTGTGCGCGACAAACGTAAAGCTCTTGGCATCACGCCGGTAGTGAAACAGATTGACACCCTCGCTGCCGAATATCCGGCACAAACCAACTATCTGTATCTTACATATAACGGCACTGAAAATGACATTGCTTATGAGCATGACCATAGGTCTGTCATCGTGCTTGGTTCGGGAGCATATCGCATAGGCTCGTCCGTTGAGTTTGACTGGTGCTCGGTCAATGCGTTGCTGACCGTTAAACAACAAGGTTGGCGCTCGGTGATGATAAATTACAATCCCGAGACGGTTTCGACCGACTATGATATGTGTGACAGACTATATTTTGACGAGCTGACTTTTGAACGTGTGATGGACATTATAGACCTCGAACAGCCTCACGGCACCATCATCTCTGTCGGCGGTCAGATACCCAACAATCTTGCCACGCGTCTTGACGATATGCACGTCAACATCCTCGGCACTTCGGCACACTCTATTGACAACGCCGAAGATCGCCACAAATTCTCGGCTATGCTCGACGAGCTTGGCATCGACCAACCACGTTGGCGCGAGCTGACATCGTTTGAAGATATTGATGCCTTTGTTGCCGAGGTCGGCTTTCCGGTGCTTGTGCGCCCGAGTTACGTGCTATCGGGGGCAGCGATGAACGTGTGCTCCAACGCCGATGAACTCGTGCGCTTCTTGCGCCTCGCCGCCAATGTCTCCAAGCAACACCCGGTGGTGGTTACCGAGTTTATACAAAATGCCAAAGAGATCGAAATGGACGCCGTGGCGTCGCAAGGTTCGATTATCGCCTATGCCATCAGTGAGCATATTGAATTTGCCGGTGTGCACTCGGGTGATGCCACAATACAATTTCCGGCACAAAAGATGTATGTCGAGACTATGCGCCGCATAA
Organism: bacterium; assembly: GCA_963600695.1. Lineage (GTDB taxonomy): Bacteria > Bacteroidota > Bacteroidia > Bacteroidales > Muribaculaceae > CAG-873. The sequence goes on along the minus strand of CAVCBR010000010.1, from coordinate 24,417 downwards.
AGAAGGTGTCACAGCGCATTGCCGCCGCCCTCAATATCACCGGTCCGTTTAACATACAATTCCTCGCCAAAAATAACGACATCAAGGTCATAGAGTGCAACCTGAGAGCCTCGCGCTCGTTCCCCTTCGTGTCAAAAGTCTTGAAAATAAACTTCATAGACCTTGCCACACAAGCCATGCTCGGCGCCCCGGTCACACCGCCGGCAAAAAGTGCCTTTGACCTCGATTATGTCGGCATCAAGGCGTCACAGTTCTCATTCTCGCGACTGCAAGGCGCCGACCCTGTGCTCGGTGTGGATATGGCTTCTACCGGCGAAGTCGGTTGCATCGGCGAGAATACCTACGAGGCACTGCTTAAATCTATGCTCTCTGTCGGCAACCGCATACCAACCAAGGGTGTGCTGCTCTCGACCGGCACGCCGCGACAAAAAGCCGATATGCTCGAGTCGGCGATGACCCTGCATAAACATGGTTTCACGCTCTATGCCACCGGCGGCACACACGCTTTCCTCAATGATAACGGCATACCCGCGGTGAGAGTCTACTGGCCGTCACAGCCCGATATGCAGCCTCAGGCTCTCGACTTGCTTCACAATCATTCCATAGACCTCGTTGTCAACGTGCCCAAAAATTTGACAACCACAGAGCTGTCAAACGGCTACAAGATACGTCGCGCTGCCGTCGACCTCAACATACCGCTGATCACCAATGCCCGACTTGCAGCCGCGTTTATCGATGCCTTCACATCGATACCCGTCGACAATATCGAGATTAAAAGCTGGGACGAATATTAACATATCATTTTACCACAAATAACACGCCCGACACGCCAAGAGCTATGCCGGGCGTGACTTTTTACTATTGCTTTTGCGTCGAAAGCTATCTTTTTGACTATTTAATAAAAAATTTTGAGAATTATGAATTAAATAGTACTTTTGTGCTGTCAATTTGCAAGAAATAATCATTTTTAATTAATAATATGCTTATGAAAAAAAGACTACTCACACTATTGGCTGTGTTGGCGACATTGTTGCCGACAATAGCCTCTGCGGCCAACTCGACATGGTCGTTTGAGTGGAACACTTCAAAAAACAACGGCGGTCAGGGTTTCTATAACATTGGTGGCAGCGCGGTTGAAAAAGAGTTCTACACCGCCGAGCTTAACGGTCTGCAATGGAAAGCCGTTGCCGAGGGTACCATTGTTTTTGCCTACACGGCAAGCTATGGACAATATATAGGCAGCGCCGACAAGCCGGCAACATCTGCCACACTCTCGACAAGCGATCTCGCCGGCAAAATCAAAGCCGTGCGCGTGTCGGCTCGCGTGCAAAAAGAAGGTATGACCGGTGATTTGAGCGTGAGCGTCAACGGCAAAAGCTATCTATATGGCGAGAAAACTGCCGCCGACCTCACAAAAGATGTCACCGCTTATGAATTTAAAGTGGCTGATGCCGATGCCCAAGAAGGTCTCATCGAAATCAAACTCAACCAGACGAGCGACACCAAAGGTCCGCTCTATCTCAAAAAGATCGAAATTGACTATGAGATAGAGTCTTCGTCAGTGCCAGCGCCGACATTCTCGGTGGCAGCCGGTACGTATGACGAGGCTCAGACTGTCTCGTTGGCAGTTGCCGGTCTCACCGGTGAATACGGCGTGTATTACACCACCGATGGCAGCAACCCCAAACTCGCTGACGGCACTCGCAAAGCATACACTTCACCCATCGCCATTTCCGAAACGACAACACTCAAAGCCGTGACCCTCTCAGGCTCGGAATACAGCGATGTTGTCGAGGCTAAATATGTCATTCGCAAAGACCCGCAAATCAAATTTTACGAAGATAAAATTTCGCTCGTCACCGGTGACGACGGATATGCCGATCTGCTCAACCCCAACAAGGTATCTCCCATCACCTACAAGTCATCGGCATCGTTGGTATGTTCGGTAGACTCAAAAGGCACACTCTACTCGTCATACGTCGAAGAGAACACCGATGTCACCATAACAGCGACATTCGCCGGCAACGACGAATACTATCCCGCGACTGCCACAATGACCGTCACCGTGATTGCCAAAGAGCCGCTGAAAGCTCCGGTGGTAACTCCTATGGGCGGCACATTTAACGACGCCGTCACCGTCAACATCTCGACAGACGATGAGAATGCCGTAGCCGTGTGGTATTCGACAACGGCAACAAGCATCGACGACTTTAAAAACAGCGACAACACTCAAAGCACTGTTGTTGAGGGTAAAGAAGCAACGCTGACCATCGACAAATCATGCACACTCTATGTTATGACTCGCGGCTATAATGTCAACAGCCCCGTGGTGACTGCCGAGTTTGACGTGACACTTCCCCTGAAAGCCGACTTTACTACCGACAAAGCCGTGGCTGTCGACTATGACCAAGAGTTTGACTCTGCCGACGGTATGGCAGATTGGACAATCGGCACAGGTTGGAAACTTGCCGACAAAGGCTTCAAATCGATAAAATCAGACGACGTCACCTCGATATTCGTTGAATATGGCTCCGGTTCAACATCTACGAGCCTGGTATCTCCCGAGTTCACAATCAAAGAGGGCAACAAAGTCGAGTTCTACGCAAACTTCGCTCCTAACTTCCTCGTTTACGGCAAATGGACATTCTATGTCTATGACGTCGAAGCTAATCAAGTAACAGAACTTCTCAACGCCTTTGATTGGGCACAAGCAGAGGCTTACAACACCACAAAGTGGAACAAATTCTCGTTTGACCTCGCTGCCTATGTCGGCAAGAAAGTGCAATTCGGCTTCAACTACCCCTTCGGCGGTGAAGACCTCGCTCTCGACGGTTTCCGCATCGTGCGCGACGACCCCGCTGCCGCTGAAACAATACATATCTTTGAAGGCGAAAAAGTGGAATTTACGAGCATCGTGCAAGGCGAACCCGAGTCACTGATATGGTCATTCCCCGGCGGTGACATCGAAACCTCTACCGATGCCAACCCTGTTGTGACCTACGCCAAAGCCGGCTCGTATGACGTAACCCTCACCGTGAAACGTGGCGAAGAGACAGTCACCGCCGAGCGCAAAAACTTTGTCGTCGTATCACAAGTTGCTCCGACAGCCCTCATCGGTCTGCCCGAAGAAGCATACGAATCACCGTTTGTCGGCGTATTCCTTCCCTTGCAAGTTCCCGTGACCTTCAAAGACCTCTCAACAGGCAACCCCACAGAGTGGAAATGGGTATTCCAAAACACCGACGTCGAAACCTCGACCGAGCAGAACCCCACGGTGACATACGTGCAAAAAGGCACTGTCAGCGTCGGTCTCACAGCTAAGAACGATGCCGGTCAATCTAACGACATACTGACATACGCTATCCAAGCCGGTGGCGCCCAATATGTTTGGAACATCAGCTCAGAGGAAAATTCAAGCCTCGAACAAGTGCAACTCGGCTGGTATGGCAATTATGCCGGCAGCAACTGGTTGGGCATGGAGAAGTTTGCCGAGAAATACAAAGCTCCGCTCGCTCCCGCCACCATCGACAGCGTTGCCGTCTACTTTGCCTCAGTCACAACCATCGACCCCGAAGTCCTCATACCGATGACTATCAATGCCGTTGACAAAGACGGAGCCCCCGGCGACGTCCTCGCCTCGACATCTGTAAAAGCCGGCGACCTCAAATACAGCGAAACAGACTACCTCGCCACAATCTTCAAATTTAACGAGACAGTCAAAATACCCAAAGGCACAGAATACTTTGTCACCGTAGGACCTTTCCCCAACAACTCTATGGACGAAGCCCCCTACACCTCAGATGACATCGCAATCTTCTGCCACCGTCGCACAGCCGGTGCCAAGAACACGGCATGGCACTACCTCGAAGAACAAGACGCAAGCGGTAACGGCACCGGCGTTTACAAATGGTATGCCAACACCGATGACCCCTTGTCAATGGCTATCGCTCCCGTCATCGACTACGAAAAATGGGACAGCGTGGAAACCATCGAGCAAGACACCGCCACTGATGCCACCCTCCTCGGCATCTACACCCTCGAAGGCATCCGCGTCACCAACCCCGCACCCGGCAGCATCTACATCTACAAGTACTCAGACGGCACCGCCCGCAAAGTCCTTGTCAAATAACCCTGCCGAACCCACAAACAGACAATCTCTCCTGAGATACCCCCTGTTATAATATCCTAACGACAAAAAAGTCAGATCAAGACAAGACAAAAACAAGTCAAATCAAGACAAGTCAATCAAGACTAAGAGAAGTCAAGACCAAGTCAAGTTAGAACATTATAAACACCCCTCCAAATAAGCCGGAGGCAGCCGCAACCCGCGACTGCCTCCGCCTGCTTTATTTATGTCAACAAAATTTTGTAGATTCAACATATCTAAGATATGTAAGAATTTCTTCGGACTCCTTACATCGCATAAATGAATCCATCATTTCCCAACAAGGAGAATCCTTGGAATCAACAGGAAGCATGATTGTGAGTGCGCGAAGCCGTGAACTGTTTAATGAGTATCCATGCCCAAATAAATCTCTTTGCTTCGTGATGCACATTGAAATGAAAAGTTGTTGATATTTAGACATTGGTGTCTTTGGGATCAAAGACGCAACATGTGAATCAATGGCCATTTCAAATGGCTGATAGTATGCTATACCTGCCCCTCCGTCACCGTCAAGATTGAGAGTTAAAACATGACCGTCAAACAAAGATTTGTGATTGGGCATGACGAATGCTTTTAGCCCATTATCACAGTTCTTCGCAGAAATAAGCGGAGTGTTCCCAGAGGAAAGTGACGACATGTTATTTTGGTTTCCTTTCTTAATGTCAAAGAATTGGGTGAGTTTGAATGGCTTCCAAATTACCCCCCCCTAATTTGCATTTATTAACATTTACTCTATTCTTGAAAATCTCAAGCGTTTTTTCGAGAAGACGATTTTCTAATGAACGCATAAATGAGTCCATAAAAGCCCAATCAGGAGTGCCGTCCTCATTAGCAGGTAATAGCACTGTTTGGCGTAGCATTCGTTGCTCGTTGAACTTATACCCATATTCATATTTACATTTTTGCTGAAGCAATACTGTCTTCAGGAATAAGAAAATGTATTTAGAATTTTGACCATTCTTTATGTGCAACCGCTTAACATCGTCAGAGAAGATGCATTCGTAGGGATGATAAAAAACTTCTCCGACACTACCGTTATAATTTACGCCAAGAACATTTGAGTCTAAGCTCTCGTTAGAATTATCAACCCAAGCCGTAACCCCATTATTGGAATCGGATGCTCCAATAAATGGTCGGTTTCCTTCTGACATATCACTTTTAGTTAAGCGCTTGCCCGGTAAGATTGTGAAAATCTCAGATAAATTGAACGTTTGCCAATTCGGGTGAAGTAGATTACCCCCCCCCCGCTATTTCGTTGTTTATCAGTCGTTTGCATAGATTTTCTGTAATTGGTTTTAAGAGAGTTTGTTCTTTTCTGCGCATGAAAGATTCCATATAATCCCATGCGATTTGACCATCTTGCGTTGGTAACAATATTTTAGATTTTACCATACGCATAGGTCTCCATTTGCGTGCATATTCAAAACAAACTCGTTGTTTCTCAATGCACCCAATTAGGAATAGAGCAATATACCGATTGAGAGGTCTATCTAAGAGGTACAGTGGATTTACGTCGTGTGTACAAGTAAAATCCGCCTCTTGATAGTAAGCATATCCAACTGAGCCATTGTTAGTGACGCAGATAGCCTTACCAGGGAAAATCTTTTTGGTTGTCGGCTCGTTAGGACCATAACCAATCTTTGAGTTTGCCTCAATATTTTCATAAGTGGTAAAGCCTGTTATGCCGTTATTGGAGTCTGTTGCACCGATGAACGGATAAGCACCATTTTCCACGCAGGGCGGTTTCTTGTTGTAAAAGCCCTTGCGAATATCAAATACATCAACAAATTGGAAAACTTTCCATTGAATTTCAGACATTGGAAACCTCCTTTCCTGCTTGTTCAAAAAGATAACCTCTGCCATGGGTTAGCATATTGAACTCAAAAGTGAGGTAGTCTGCCATAGCTTTCTCGAAGTCTGCCTCAGTTGGAATTTCATCGTTGAAGTAATAAAACGAATGAAGCCATTCGTCCTCAGCTTCTACTGTACTTCTAACGATGAATGAATTTGGAGCAGACTTTCCTTGAAACCAACAATCGAGAAGGTGCTTGCGCATTTCATCGGCTTTAGATGTTGGCATAAGCCCGATGTGTGCGAATACTTCATAGCCATCGTTTTTGAAATCTACAAATTTGCAGAGCTTGTCCTTGGGGTGTGGCTGACGAGCGGTAAACACAGCAATGACGGGGTTTGTGCCGACTCCGTAGAAAGTATCGGTGTTAAGCGTGATGACACCCTCTAATGTGTGGTTTGCAAGGATATATTCTTTGTCTGCTTTGTCTTCTTTCGTTTTGCCAACCATCGTGCTTTGTGGAACAATTACAACGCATCGAGCACCAATAGCAAGAGAGTCGAGAAGATGGCAAATGAATTTGAGCTCAGTGAGATGCGCAGTAGATTTCTTTTTGCCTTGAGAATATGGTGGGTTCATCAAGCCAACGGTGAAATTCTCTTTTCTAAGAATTTCTGTGCTTGTTTTTAGAAAATCTTGACATAAGAGATTACTTTTTCCATCTCCTCGTAAAATCATATTAGTAGTGGCAATAGAGAACATATCATCACGTAATTCTATGCCATGGAGATTGTTTCTGCGGATTTGATCTTTGTCTTTTTCTTTAGCTTTTGAAAGCATTCGGTGCATAGCCGCAATAAGAAAACCACCTGTGCCGCAACATGGGTCAAAAACCTTATCATTAGGCTTTATTTGAGCTAAATCGGCAAAAAGGCTGGTGATGTGCTTGGGTGTCAATACAACACCGAGCGTTTGACCATCACCTCCGCTATAACTAATAAATTCGCCATAGAATCTACCCAAAACATCTTCGGGAGAATTGTTACATATAGCGGTGAGTATTTGGGAACGAAGATATTCTGTAAAATAGCGAAGAGGTGATTTGCCAAGACTATCATTATATGCAGATAAATGAGGACGATTGATAATAAGGCGGAATTGATCAAGCACACGATCTTTCTTAACCTGAGGCTGAACTTTTACTCTATCCATATGGGATGAGAGTGCATCAAAAATCTTACGACCATCAGTATTTATTTCATCACCTGTAAGGTTTTCTGTAGAAAAGTTATTGAACTTTTCTTCTTGCAATGCCAAGAGAATTGCAGAAACGACAAGCGGTTTTTCAGTATCACCCAATTGACCATACGCCCAAAGATCATGATGCAGATTCCGCGCTCTGTCGAGAATTTGTTTTAATTCAACGCGTTCAGGTGGTTCTTTACCGCAAATAGTCTCGTGATAATATTTACGAATATTTGAGGACGAAAAGTTTTCAAAATTCTTGACTCGGGGAAGTAGTTGATAGCCGTTCGGAGTAACATAAATTGGGCGAATAACAATTCTATTTGCCTCTGTTCCCGAACACCCAAAAGCGAGTACTTTCTTGAACGAAGTATTCTTTATTATGTGAAGAGCGTAATGTAAAGCACCATTTTCAGCATAATCAGTTATACTTTTGGTGTCCATTAGCAACGTGCTCTTATCATCGTTCTTAACATATTTCACCTGAAACTCAGATGAGGCTTTATCTTCTATCACAATGATAAAGTCGTCTGACTGTCCGACAAATTCAGGAAAACCGGCTTTGCCTGTACCTCGTTTGGATGCTGTTTGTAAAGCATTCTGAATTTCGGCTATAGAACAAAACTCTGCTTGACAATGAATGTCAGCAGCGTCAAGTAGTTGTTTTATGATAAAATCAGTTTCTTTCTCTTTAGCCATTATAATTGTTATTGAGAGTTGGTTTTTAGAGGATTGGTGGGAAAATTTAGATGGAGGAATATGATCCTTTGGCTTAGGATATTTTGGATTGAGATGCCTGCGTTGGCTCAGTCTGTTTAGAGGGCGAGGCGGAAGCCAATGTTCCAAAGAGGGGGATTGTTGGGATGCATCTTGTCACGTGCCGCAACACGCATATACCACACATCATTATTCATACTATGACCACGATGCACGCGATCAGAGCCCAAACTTGATCCGGTAGGATTGTAATCGCTTTGTAACGAATACATACCATACCAATCCTGACACCATTCCCCTACATTGCCTGACATATCATAGATGCCCAATTCATTGGGGGCTTTTGTGGCGACAGGGTGAGTCTTGTATCCGGAGTTGTCTTCATACCAAGCAACATAATTAATATTGTTTGAACCGGAATATTTATAGCCTTTTGACTTTGTGCCTCCGCGGGCGGCAAATTCCCACTCGGCCTCAGTCGGTAGACGGAATGACATTCCGGTTATGTTGTTAAGCTTGGATATGAATGTCTGTGCATCAGTCCAATTAACATTCTCCACCGGGTAGTTATCATTACCCTTGTGATAACTCGGATTATTACCCATCACCGCTTGCCATAGAGCTTGTGTCACCTCGGTTTGTCCGATATAGTAGTCCGATAACGTCACTTTATGTGTTGGCTTTTCATCATTGCCAGCGTCGTTACCTTGTTCTGGAGTTGCTCCCATAGTGAATGTACCGCCACGTACCTTTACCATAGTAAAAGACACACCATTGATTGTAAAAATTTTGTCATCGTGCGAAGAAGTGTTGCGTGGCTTTGATGGTTGTGGCTGTGGTTTGGGCTTTGGTGCCTGGGTAGGTTTTTGGATTGGAGGGACGGGGTATGGTTCGGCTTGTACAGGTGGGGCGGAGGGGAGAGTTAGTGCGAGAACTGCGGCGAGTGTCAGTGATATACGTAATAGTTTATTCATATTGGGTGGAAGTTGGTTGAGTGGTGATTGATTGAGTTGGGGTAGATGGGGTGTGAGGTTGGCGTTATTTGTTGGTGTTTAGTTGTGGGGGAGTTGGAGGTGGAGTTTGGGAGGGGTGGTTGCGGAGGTATCGGGTGGGGTTGTAGCGGGGTGGGGATTTTCGGGTGAAGATGTAAGCGATGAGTAGGTGCAGAGTTACAATGAAAAGGAATATTGAGAATAGGGAGATAAGAATATTGGTATTCATCAGGTCGGCAGGGTATTCGCCAAGATCTTCGGTGAGGCGTATGTGGCAGTAAATTATATCTTTGACCGGGATCAATAGTATTGCTATGGTATAGATTATTTTGATGATAAGCCATAGGCGTGTTCCCCATGTCAGCAGTATGTAGCCGAGGATAAATATTGCATCAAGCACTAAGACCATATCATAGTTTTCATATTGATAAAACCAATAGGTGTCTTCAAATGAGCATGAGTCGTGATACCCGAGCCAGTTGAGCAACCAATAGATGACACATAGCACGCCTCCGATTTTGGAGATAATGTTTGAGTTAATGGCGATTATGGCGATTGCGCTGAGTGAAATGATGGTGTAGGGTATTGTTATGGCGATCCGGTTCGAAGACAGCCAATGAAATAACCACGGCAGTATGAATGCACCCATCGCCGGCAGTATAATCAGAATGAAGAGGCTTATCGGAACCGCATTGGTTTTTAGGAATTTTATCATGGGTGGGGGAGTGGGGTTGGGTGGGGAAATCAGACGGGGGGTAGGGTGGAGATGGTTTGGAGGATGGTGAGGGCGTCTTGGACGGTGGGGACGGCTGAGATGGTGAAGGAGCGTTTTGAGGCGTTGTCGCGTATGGTGACGCGACGGGGGTTGATGTTGATGTAGGCGAGGAGGCGTCCGAAGGCTTTTGATTGGTAGTAGGCTTTGTTTTGGTCGCCGACGAAGTATAGGTGCATTTTGCCTTGTTTGAGGGCGACTTTTTCGATGCCGAGGCGGCGTGCGAGGCGGCGCAGGCGTGGCACGAGCATTAGTTGGCGTGTGACTTCGGGTATGGGTCCGAAGCGGTCTTGGAGTTGTCGTGCGAAGTCGTCGAGGTCGGCGTCGCGTTCGAGGGAGTCGAGTTGGCGGTATAGGTTTATGCGTTCGCTTTGTCCGGGGACGTAGTCGGCGGGGAGGAGGAGTTCGAGGTCGGTTTCGACGGTGGTGTCGGCGACGAAGTCTGTTTCGCCGGTGTCGCTGCCGCCGGTGGGCTCGTTGGGTGTGGTGGCGGCGTCAGTGGGGGTGTTGAGGGTGGGGAATTCTTGTGTGCGGAGTTCGACCATGGCTTCGCGGAGGATTTTTTGGTATGTTTCGTATCCGAGGTCGGCGATAAATCCTGATTGTTCGGCGCCGAGGAGGTTGCCGGCACCGCGTATGTCGAGGTCTTGGAGGGCGATGTGTATGCCGCTGCCGAGGTCTGAGAATGATTCTATGGCTTGGAGGCGGCGTCGTGCCACGGGTGTGAGGTCGGCGTCGGGGGGCACCATGAGGTAGCAGAAGGCTTTGCGTGATGAGCGCCCCACGCGTCCGCGTAGTTGGTGCAGCTCGCTGAGCCCGAAGCGGTGGGCGTTGTTGACGATGATGGTGTTGACGTTGGGCATGTCTATGCCTGATTCGATGATGGTTGTCGCCAGCAGGACGTCATAGTCGTGGTTGGCGAAGTCGATGATTGTTTGTTCGAGGCGGTCGGGGGGCATTTGCCCGTGGGCGATGACGGTGCGTGCGTCGGGGACGAGGCGGTTGACCATGTTTTGGAGTCGTCCGAGACCTTCGATGCGTGGGTTGATGATGAATATTTGTCCGTTGCGCGAGAGTTCGAACTCGACGGCTTCTTTGAGGAGGTCGTCGCTGAGTGTCGAGACGGTGGTGACTATGGGGTAGCGGTTTGGGGGCGGAGTGGTTATCGATGAGAGGTCGCGGGCGCCCATAAGTGAGAATTGGAGGGTGCGGGGTATAGGTGTCGCTGAGAGGGTGAGGGTGTCGACTGAGGTTTTGAGTTGTTTGAGGCGTTCTTTGACGGCGACGCCGAATTTTTGCTCTTCGTCGATGATGAGGAGTCCGAGGTCGTGGAATTTTATGGTTTTGCCGATGAGTTTGTGGGTGCCGATGATGATGTCGATTTTGCCGTCGGCGAGGTCGGCGATGATTTCTTTGGTTTGTTTTGGGGTGCGTGCGCGTGAGAGGTAGTCGACGCGTATGGGGAAGTCTTTGAGTCGCTCGGTGAATGTGTTGAAGTGTTGGTAGGCGAGCACTGTCGTGGGGACGAGGACGGCAGTTTGTTTTGAGTCGACGGCGGCTTTGACGGCGGCGCGTATGGCGATTTCGGTTTTGCCGAAGCCTACGTCGCCACAGATGAGTCGGTCCATGGGTTTTGTGCTCTCCATGTCTTGTTTGACGGCGCGAGTGGCTGTGAGTTGGTCGGGGGTGTCTTCGTAGATGAATGAGGCTTCGAGCTGGTGTTGTATGAATGAGTCGGGTGAGAATGCAAATCCTTGTTGTTCTTTGCGTGTGGCATAGAGGCGAATGAGGTCGCGTGCTATGTCTTTGAGTTTGGATTTTGTGCGTTCTTTGATTTTGTTCCAAGCTCCGGAGCCGAGTTTGCTGATGCGTGGGGGCTCGCCTTCGTGTCCGCGGTATTTTGAGAGTTTGTGGAGGGCGTGTATCGAGACGAAGACGATGTCGTCGTTTTGATAGACGAGTTTTATCATCTCTTGGGTGTGACCGTTGACGTTAGTGCGCAGGAGTCCGGCAAATTTGCCGATGCCGTGGTCGACGTGAACGATGTAGTCGCCGGGTTCGATTGAGCTGAGTTCTTTGATGGAGAGTGCCAGGCGTCCTGAACGTGCGCGGTCTGAGGCGAGGGTGTATTTGTGGAAGCGGTCAAAGATTTGGTGGTCGGTGAAGACGCATGTTTTTGTCGGGTGGTCGACAAATCCTTGATGTAGTGTGGTGTCGACGGGGGTGAATGTGATGTCATCGCCACGGTCGTCGAATATGGCGTGTATGCGTTCTATTTGTCGCTCGCTGTCGCTGAGTATGAAGATTTTGTAGCCGTCGTGGAGAAACCGGTTGAAAGAGTCGGCGATGAGGTCGAAGTTTTTGTGGTATATGGCTTGTGGGGCGCAGTTGAAGTCGATGGCGATGGTGCCGTCGGTGGGTTTTGCCGGTTTGTCGTCGCCGGAGCCGCCGCCGTATGTCATTTTGCGCATAGCGTCATATCGTGAGCGCAAGGTGTCGACGTCGACGATTTGTGAGCGTATGTCGGCGATAGCCATACCGTCGCTTTGTGAGGCGATTGTCGCCGATATTGAGATTTCGGCGTTGGCGACGGCTTCGACGCGTGCGATGGTGTCGTTGCCTGAGCGCAGGGCAATTATGGTGTCGTCGGCGATGACGTCGAGCAGTGATTGGTGCCCGTCGGTTTTGCGTGTGATGTCGGCGGTGACTGAGACGTGGTCGAGTTTTTGTTCTGAGAGTTGTGTTTCGACGTTGAATGTGCGTATCGAGTCTATTTCGTCGCTGAAGAAGTCTATGCGCACGGGTATGTCTGAGTTGTAGCCGAAGATGTCTATTATCGAGCCACGCACGGCGAATTGTCCGGGTTCGTAGACGTAGTCTGTTTGGTTGAAGTTGTTTTGGCGCAATTTGTCGGTGAGTTCGCTGCGGTCGATGGTTGTGCCGAGGGTGAAGTTTATAGTCAGCGCCGAGAGGTCGCCGCGTGATGCCACGCGCTCGGCGAGGGCTTCGGGCCATGTGACGATAAAGCGTGGGGCGTCGGTGGTGTCGGTGATGCGGGCGAGGGCTTCGGTGCGCAGTATGCGTGAGGGTTCGTCGATTTGTCCGTATTTGAGTGCGCGTTTAAATCCTGAGGGGAAGAATGCCACGGCGTCTTCGCCGACGAGTCGCGAGAGGTCGTGGTACATATAGCCGGCGTCGTCACTGTCTGAGGCGATGACGAGGATTTTGGTTTCAGGAGGCAGTGTCGCCAACATCATAGCCTGTGACGAGCCGGCGAGTCGTGAGAGTGTCAGCGGTTTGCCGGTGGCGAGGGCTTGTCGTATGGCTCGGCGTCGTGTCGGTGTGGCAAAGCGTTTTGTGAGGTCGGCGAGTGTCATCGTTTGCCTGTGTTTTTATTGTTTTTGGCGTTTGTGTTCTTGTCGCTTTTGACCTTGGGGGCGAGTATGGCTTTGTATTTCAGGGGATCTGAGAGTATTGTGATGGCGGTTGTGAGCACGCTGTCGCCGGTGAGGCTGCGGCGGTTGACGTCGCTATCGCTGAAGTAGCGGCGGTCAATGCTGTATCTGAGCACTTTGAGTATGTCGGCGCGGTGGTTGTCGAGGTCTCTGTCGAGGTTTGGTTTGAGCATGGCAGAGAGTTTGTCGAGTTCGGCGGTGAGTGAGTCGTTGAGGTATCCTTCGATTTTGGCGGCGTCGCGCAAGTATTCTATGCCTTTTTCGTATGGGAGGTCGTATTTAAATCTTTTGCGGTCGAGTTTGGCGACAAAGTCATCGAATGTTGAGTCGGGAAGCTGCCATGTGGTGGCGTCCGGTGTGATGTCTCGGGTGTTGACAAAGCGGTTGGCATAGTCGTCAATCCAGTTTTCGGCGATGAGTTTGTATTCGAGGCGACTTAATTCGGGGTTTGTTATCGTGCTGTCGGGGGTTATGCCGCCACCGTCGCGCACTTCGCGACCGCCGGCGGTGTGGAATATGGTGGTGAGTGAGTCGGGAATGCGTGAGGCGTTGTCAGAGGCGTCACCGTCGTGCTTGTAGACGATGGCTTGAATCAGACGTCCCGAGGGTATGTAGTAGCGACCGGTGGTGATTTTTATCAAGGCGTTGTAAGGTAGCGGGCGCACGTTTTGCACAAGTCCCTTGCCATATGAGCGCGAGCCGATGATGACGGCTCGGTCGAGGTCTTGGAGGGCGCCGGCGACGATTTCGGCAGATGATGCCGTGCCTCCGTCGATGAGTACTGCCAGCGGTATGTTGACGTCTATGGGTGAGTGTGTTGTCTTGTATGTCTTTTTTTGTCGCGGATCGCGTCCCACGGTTTCAACGACTTTGGTGTTTTTGGGCACGAAGTTGCCGACGAGTTGCACGGCGCTTTCGAGCAGTCCGCCACCATTGTCGCGCAGGTCGATGATCAGCGACTTCATACGTCCGTCGCGGCGCAGTTCGCCGAGGGCATGGGCGAATGCACCGGCGGTTTTGTCGTTGAACGTTGTCACTTTGATATATCCGACACCGCCGTCGAGTATGCCGTAATAGTCCAAGGGGGCGATGGCAATGGTGCTGCGCGTGATGTGTATGGTTTTTATTGAGTCAGAGACGTATGGGCGGCGCACGGTCAGCGTCAGTTCTGTGCCGGGTTGTCCGCGGAGTTTTGAGCTTGCCTGAGATGTTGTGATGTCTTTTGTGAGCCATTCGTTGTTGATGGCGAGTATGATGTCGCCGTGTTTTACGCCGGCAAGCCGTGCGGGTGAGCCCCAACGCGGTTCGGCGAGGACTATCAACGTGTCACGCTTCATTATCGAGGAGCCGATGCCGGCATATTCGCCCGAAGACACAGAGAGTATTTCTTCTTGTTCGTTAGAGGCATAATACTCGGTATAGGGATCAATTTGTTGCAACATGGCATCGATGGCGGTGCGCATGGTTGTCGTGGGGTCGATGGTGTCAACATAGTTGAGTTGTACCTCTTTGTATATCTCGTTGAATGTTTGCAGATTGCGAGCTATTTCAGAGCGTGTGTTGCGTGCCAATACGTTGATGGCGATTGCCCCCGAGATTAAGACGGCGACGGTTATATGGAATGATTTTTTCATACTTGTGTTTATGCTATTGTTTCTTGTCTGCGAAGTTACATATTAATTGCTTATCGCCCAAATCATAATTCTCAATAAACCTAAAAACAGAGACAGAGCAAACAAAAAGGGGTGCGCCTATTTTTGAACTGCACCCTTTTTCTATATCAATCGAGAATGTTTAGCGGACAGTAATAACTCAGCTTACCAAATGTAGGGGTGCCAGCGGTTGATGATTTGGGCTATTTCGCGGGCTTGGTCGGGGGTGATGTTTGCTATGGGCAGAGATACCACGGTGCGCGCGAGTCGCTCGGTTATCGGCAGTGAGAGGTGTCCGTATTCGGCGACGTAGCATGGTTGACGGTGTGGGGGCACGGCATAGTGCACGTCGGTTTCGACGCCGTTTTTCAATAGGTATTGTCTGAATTGGTCTCGTAGCAGTTCGCTGTCTTCGTCAATGCGCACGACATATTGGTGATAGACGTGCAAATAGTCATCGTCGATGCCGGGTTGTCGACCCAAAGGTTTGACGATGTGTTTGTTGTCGATAGCTTCGTTATATGTGCGAGCCGCAATTGTTCTGCGGGTGTTTATGTCGTCAAGGTGTCTGAGTTTGACACGAAGTATCGCTGCCTGTATTGCGTCGCAGCGGCAGTTGAGTCCGCGATATATGTTGTGATAGCGGCGGTCTGAGCCATAGTTGCGCATGGCGCGAATGACGGCAGCGAGTTCTTTGTCGTGGGTGAATACGGCTCCGGCATCGCCCAGTGCACCAATGTTTTTTGTGGGATAGAAGCTGAATGCGCCGGCGTGACCGAGTGAGCCGGTGTAATGACCGCCACGGCTGCCTGACCGAGAGCTGTAAGCACCGATGGCTTGGGCGTTGTCTTCGATGATGCGTATGGTTGAGTCGCAACTCATGATACGGCTCAGGGTGGCGTCCCAGCAGGTGCGCCCATAGAGGTGCACGGGCATTATCGCCCGGGTGCGCGGTGTGATAGCTTGTTCGATGAGCGAGGTGTCGAGGTTGTAGGTTTCGAGTGAGGGTTCGACGAACACCGGGCGCAGTCGGCAGTCGGTGATCGCCAAGACTGAGGCGACGTATGTGTTTGCCGGCACGATGACTTCGTCGCCTTCGTGCAGTTGACCCATTTCTATGTATCCGCGGAGTATCAGGCGCAGGGCGTCGAGTCCGTTGCTGACAGCCACCACTCTTTCGCCGTCGAATTGTTCGAGGTATTTTCCGAGTTCGTCCTCGAACGCTTCGACTTCGGCACCGCCGATATAATATCCGCTGTCGATGACGCGTTTTACTGCGTCGGTGATTTCTTGGCGGTATGGAGCATCGACTTGTGAGAGCTCTAAGAACTTGTATTTAATGTTGCTCATCGCTTATATCTTGATAGTGTTTTTTGTTACCGGTATCGGCAGTCAGTGTTTTGAAGTGTTCATAGTCGCGCACGTAGTCTGCCTCTGAGTATGTTTCAGATGTCAATACCAACAGTACGGCTCCAGATGAAAAGTTGTCCATCGTGCGCCACAGACCCGAGGGCACGTATAGGGCGCGATAGGGGCGGTTGAGGGTGAAGCGTCGCTGTTGTCGTCCGTCGTCGAGAACGACGTCAAACGAGCCGCTGAGGGCGATCATCAGTTCGCGGGCTTGATAATGTGAATGACCGCCGCGCTCGGCGTCTGCCGGCACGTCATAGAGATAGAATGCGCGTTTGATGTCAAATGGCACGCCGTCGCCGCCGTTTTCGACCACTGATAGTGAGCCACACTCGTCGCGATGACGTTCGAGAGTGATTTCTTTGACGCCTCTGACGTCTGCCGTGAGATGTCCGTCGGCGACACTTGCCGTGGCGCACGGGCTGTGTTGTGACGATGCCACTATGGTTGCCGGCGGTGTCTGCGTTTCGCTTTTGAAGACATCGTAATTGCGTATGTAGTCAGCCTCGTTGTATGGAGCAGACGCCAAAACCATTGCTACGGCTGAGGACGACACGTTGTCTATTGCGCGCCATGTCATGCGTGGCACCAAAAGTCCTTGCCACGGACGGTTGAGGGTGTGGCGAGTGATGCCACAACGACCGTCGTTGAGCGTTACGTCAAGGCTGCCGCTCATAGAGACGATAAGTTCGTCACAGGTGCGCAGGGCGCGCCCCGAGCGATATCTGGCGCTCGGTATGTCATATATCCAATAGACGCGCTCAATGACGAAGGGCAGGTGGGTGCCGTTTTCGATGAACGATAAGTTGCCACGCCAATCAGGTATTTTGGCGATATTTATGAGTTTGCCGACTTCACGGCTATTGTGTTCGTTGTTACAATTTGCCATCTGCCAAGCGCATCAAATATTGTCCGTAATCGTTTGTCGCCAGGGTTTGAGCCACCTCGCGCAGGGCGTCGCTGTCAATAAAACCGCGACGGTATGCTATCTCTTCGAGAGCGGCGACCTTCAATCCCTGGCGTTTTTCGATGGCAGCCACAAAGTTTGAGGCGTCAAGCAGGGAGTCAACGGTGCCGGTGTCGAGCCACGCAAATCCGCGACCAAAGCATTTCACGCGCAACCGTCGGCGGTTCAGATACTCGGCGTTGACGCCGGTGATTTCGAGTTCGCCACGAGCCGACGGACGTTGAGCCGCTGCCACCTCGATGACGTCGTTAGGGTAGAAATACAGCCCGGTGACGGCTTTGTCGCTTTGGGGTTTGAGAGGCTTTTCCTCAATGCTCACCGGCATGCCGTCGGCATCGAGGGTGACCACGCCGAAGCGCTCGGGGTCGCGCACAGAGTATGCAAACACCGTTGCCAAACCGCGTCGGGCATCGGCGACGGCATCATTCATCATACCGGTGAAGCCCTGACCATAGAATATGTTGTCGCCCAAGACCAGACACACATCATCGTCGCCGATAAAGTCACGACCGAGGATGAATGCTTGTGCCAAACCGTCGGGCGATGGTTGTTCGCAATAGGCGAAGCGCACTCCCAGCTCTTTGCCGTCGCCGAGCAGTCGGCGATACAGGGGCAGGTCGACGGGTGTCGAAATTATCAATATCTCACGTATGCCGGCGAGCATTAACACTGATATCGGATAATAAATCATCGGTTTGTCATATATCGGCAATAATTGTTTGGACACGCCGCGTGTCAATGGTGCCAATCGCGTGCCGGCGCCTCCGGCGAGAACTATACCTTTCATTTCTGTGACTTACCTGTGTTAAGTTATATTTTTTTGATGAATAGACAAGAGAATGTTTTAGCGGCGGTTGCCGTACATGCGTTCGTAATACGAGCGATATTCGCCCGAAGTCACGCGGCGCGTCCATTCGCGGTTTTCGAGATACCACGCCACGGTTTGGCGTATGCCGCGGGCAAACGGCGTCTGGGGATACCACCCCAGCTCGGCGGCGATGCGTTCGGGGTCGATGGCATAGCGCATATCGTGCCCGGCGCGGTCTTTGACATAGCGTATAAGGTCGTGGCGCGGCTCTGTGCCGGTCATTTCGGCGACAAGGTCGATGACGGTGGTCACGATGTCGATATTTTGCTGTTCGTTAAAACCGCCGATGTTATACACGCGCCCGAGTTGTCCGCGATGCAATACGGTTTCTATGGCGCGACAATGGTCGTCGACATACAGCCAGTCGCGCACGTTCAATCCGCGACCATACACCGGTAATTCTCTACCCTCGGTGATGTTGTTTATCAACAGTGGTATGAGCTTTTCGGGGAACTGATAGGGACCATAGTTGTTTGAGCAGCGTGTGATGTTGACCGGCATGCCGTATGTGTGATGATATGCCATGACAATCATGTCTGCCGCTGCTTTTGAGGCAGAGTAGGGCGAGCGCGGAGCTATCGGTGTCTCTTCGGTGAAGAATTCTTTGCCGTATGTCACCGGGTGTTCGCGTCCGGCGATAACGCCAAGCAAAGCCTCGCCGACGTTAAGCGTGTGAGCCTCGTCATAGTCGCGTGTGAGAGCACCATAGACCTCGTCGGTCGAAATTTGCAAGAAGCGTTTGCCCTCGCGCCATGAGCCGTCGGCGTTGTGCCAAACACTGCGTGCCGCCTCCAATAGCGACTGTGTGCCGAGTATGTTTGTTTCGAGAAAAATCTCGGGCGTGGTGATAGAGCGGTCGACATGGCTTTCGGCAGCAAAGTTGACGACAAAGTCAGGGTCGGTGCGTGCAAATAATTCTGTCATTGCCCGACGATCGCGTATGTCGCCACGTACGAACTCGACATTCTCGCGCTCGACTTCGGCGGCGATGGTGTCGAGGTTGCCGGCGTATGTCAGTGCGTCGACGATGACAATCTTCACCTGTGAATCATATTTCCCGATTAGATGCTTGATGAAGTTAGAGCCTATAAATCCGGCGCCGCCGGTCACCAAATATGTTTTAATGTTTTGTTGTTTCATTTATTGATGTTTGCTTGGGTCAGAGTTTTGAGGGGGTTGTGAATTATCGCTTGGTGTGTGATGTGAAATTGTGTGGCGAGGCAGTCTGAGATGCCGGTGATGAGTTTATGGCGCGTATTGCCGCCTCGATCATTGTGTCTGTGCCGCCGGCGGCTACTTCGGTGTCCAAATCGACGGCATAGCCGGCGGTAGGTTCCACGCCATTCTCGGTAGAGACGCCATCGGGGTCGAGCACCGAGCACGCTGACATGCGCACACTCCACCCACAGGGCAATTCTGCCGACAGGGGCATGCCCGAGCCGCCACCCGAGCGGTCGCCGACGATGATGACCTGAGGCAGGGATTTCATCACGCTGACAAAGTTGTTTGCCGCCGAAAATGTCGAGCGGTTACACAGTACCACAACCGGCTTTGTCCACACCGGGCGTCCCGCCAACGGCTCGTAGTAATAGGCATAGGGCTTTGACATATCGCCGTGCCCTTTGCCGGTTTTGTGGCTGATATAGCCGGCGAGGGTGCGCGCGGTGATAAAGCGGCGCACGAAGCGTTCGACGTTGCTCATGTCGCCACCCGAGTTGTCACGCACATCGATAATCAAACCTTTGCACAGCACAAGTGACGACAACACGGCGTCCAAATTGCCCTCGCCAAGGGTGTTCGCAAATGAGGCATAGCGCACATACCCCACGTTCTCCTTCAACGTCTTGTAGCGCAAAGCTCCGGCGGTGTTCCAATCCATGCCCAGATAATACTGCTCAACGAGACGTTCGTCATAATTCTGCGGATAATCGCTCCACCACCGGCGATAGTATGATGTGTTGAACGGTGCCGACAGGTTGACATGACCGTCACACAGCTCATCGAGCATGCGGGCACAGACGTCAAACAGCTGCGTGGCTGTGCGGCAATTACGTGCCGAGGGGGCATATTTGTCATACACTGCCGCCCAATCGATGCCTTTCTGTTCAAAGAAACAGTAATGCTCATCGACCAGCGTCCACAGAGTGTCAAAATTGCCCATAACGGTGTTGTCGGGCTCATCGATACTGTGACAGCCGGCGAGCATCACCGAGGCTGCCAGACTCAATGCCAAAATCTTTATGCGTGTCAATATCTTCATAATGTCCGTGTCGTTTAATATGATGCCGTGATGATGCGTGTGTGTGGTGACAATCCGCGACGACGGTCTATCGACAGCCAGTCGCAGACGATGCCCACGATCGCCGTGTGAGACACGTCTCGCGAGACTATGCCGCGAGCTTTTGTCGAGGTGATGTCGAGGTGATAGCCCAGGCGCAGTGTTGTCGCTCCGAAATGCAGGTCGGCGAGCACGCGGTTGTCGAGTGCAAAATAGTTGCCGAGCCACATACCGCTCACAAGCCCGTCACGCTCGCCGAGCCACAGCTCATAATACAGTTGTCCGTAGTCGGGCGTGAAAAATACTCCCGTCAGGGGCATGCGTACGTCATACGTCAGTGTCAGGGGCAAGCGTCCCAAAGACAATCGCCACGAGGCAAACGCTTCGGCGCCGAGTTGCCACGCTCCCTTTGCCGAGCATGGATTGTTGCCGTTGCGTGCAAGATACAACACGCCGGCATCGATTTTGGTCATACCGCCGACACCGACATTTACCTGTGGCGCCACGTGCCAACGATGAGTCATGCTCCATGACAGGTTGAAGTCCAAACCCCACATCGTGGCGTTCTTAGCCGGATTTTCATCGCGATTGATGCCGACGGCACCGCCCAGCGACATCTCCCAATGCTCGGGGTCAAAAGCCATGGCTTGACGCCGGCGATAGTCAAAGGCAAAGCGTGTGCCGCGGTAGCGCAAAGGTGTGAGGTAGGTGTCGGCAAGGTGTGACGACCCTGCCTCAATGGCAAAAGCCGATGTCACCGGGCGCACAGTGATGCTGTCACTCTCGGCATTGGTGCCTGAGGCAAGTGAGCGTTGACTCGTCGCCATCATTATCACCGACAATAAAATCGCCGGAAGGCTCAGTCTTATGTGTTGTGTCAGTGTCATTGCTTGTGTGGGCTGTCTGTGTTGTTTGTTATATGAGACCGGGTGTGTCAAAACAAACGTTCTTGACCGTTGATTTCGTCGCGCACCTCGTCATCGCTGCGCTCGGGTTCGAGTATCTCATGCTCGACCTCGGCGGCGTCATCGTCGGGCGTCGGTGTCTCGGGTTCGGGCATTTCGCGAGGTTCGAGTTCGGTGACAGTTCCCAAAGTATATGTTGTCAGACGTTTGCCGCGAGCGCGCAGAGATTTGACGCCAATAAAATCCACGGCGTCGACAATCAGTGGTTCGCGATAAGAATCGCCACCGCCGAATGTCACCTCAAAGCGTGCTCCGGTTTTGTCGCTCAACGCTATCAATGTCGATGCCTCGTCATCGCCGGCAAAACGTTGGGGGCGCGTCGTCGCCTCAAAGGCAAAGCGTTTAATGTATGGATAGCCTTGGGAGGCATCGTTGAGGATCGCCGTCCACACTTTTGAGGCGTCAAACTTCTCGATGCGCAGTATATTGCCGTCATAATGGTTTGTGGCGTCAAACGATGTCGTAACATACTCGCCGTTCTTTTTCACGACAAGCACGAGGTCTGTGCCCTGGAACTCGCCGAGATACTCACCGCGACCGTCATAATTGAGACGCAAGACGTCAGGGTCAAACCATACCTTCAAGCCTCCCAATGTCGATGTGCCGCGTTCTTTGAGTGAGAAACGATGAACTTCGTTGCGTGTCACGAGGTTTCCGAGAGCATCACGCCCTTTGATGGCGAGCTTGGCAAAGTCGATGTCTATCTGTAAGGTCTTCAAGCGTTGACGCGGTTTGAGCGTGACCTTGACTATCTCAGCCTCGCCGTTGGGATTAGCTGAGAACCAGCACACGCGACTGCCCTCGGCGCCCGGTGTGAGGTTGTAATCATGACCGCGAACGATGTTGGTGACGTTGAAACGCTTCATATAATAAGCGCCGCCCTTGCCGTTCTGATATATCACGTTATAGACCGTGCGTTTGTCTTTGGGCTTGAACACGGCGATGTGTATGATGTTTTTGCCGACAAAAATTTTGTCTGCGACCTTCATCACCTTGTAATGACCGTCGCGATAGAAGACGATGATGTCATCGATGCTCGAACACGGACATACATATTCGTCCTTCTTCAAGCCGGTGCCGATAAAGCCTTCCTCGCGATTGATATACAACTTCTCGTTGATGTCGGCGACTTGTGTCGCTTTGATGTTCTCAAAATTGCGCAAAACGGTGTGTCGCGGGAATGACGCGCCATATTTTTCTTTCAACGCCTTGAACCATGCTATCGTGTATTCTGTGATCGAGGCGATGTTCTCCTTGATTTTGGCGATGCGCTCGTTATAGCCCTCGATGATGCGGTCAGCCTCAAAGGCATTGAACCGCAAGATGCGTTTCATCTTTATCTCCAACAGGCGCAAGATGTCATCGCGTGTGACCTCGCGTATCAATTTCTTCTTTATCGGCGTCAGGCGTGAGTCTATGTGAGCCACGGCGGCATCGATGTCGACAGCCTCTTCATATGCTTTGTCCTTGTATATGCGCTTCTCGATGAAATACTTCTCTAACGAGGCAAATAGCAGCAATTCTTCGACTTCGCCAAGTTCTATTTCGAGCTCGCGTTGCAATATCGAGCGTGTGCGGTCGGCACTGTGGCGCAAGACATCACTCACGCCCAAGAAATGCGGGTGTCGGTCATCTATCACACAACAGTTGGGCGACACGCTGACTTCACAATCGCTGAACGCATATAGCGCGTCGATGGTCTTGTCTGACGAAGTACCCGGTATCAGATGCACGATGATGCGTGCCGACTCTGCCGTGTGGTCTTCGACTTTGCGTATCTTGATTTTTCCCTTCTCAAAGGCACTCAATATCGACTCAATTATCGTGCCGGTTGTCTTGCCATAAGGTATCTCGGTGATGGCTAATGTTTTGTTGTCGATTTTCTCGATTTTTGAGCGTATGCGCACCTTGCCGCCGCGCTGTCCGTCGTTATAGCGCGAGACGTCGATATAGCCGCCGGTGACAAAATCGGGATACAACACAAAGTCCTCGCCCGTGAGATAAGCCACAGCCGCGTCTATTATTTCGTTGAAGTTGTGAGGCAGGATTTTTGACGACAGACCTACGGCGATACCCTCGGCACCCTGTGCCAGCAACAGCGGAAATTTTGAAGGCAGGGTCACCGGCTCGTCTTTGCGCCCGTCATACGACTTTGTCCACTCGGTGACCTTCTTGTTATAAAGTGTCTCTAAGGCAAACGGCGACAGGCGAGCTTCGATATAACGTCCGGCAGCCGCCGAGGCTCCGGTCAGTATGTTACCCCAGTTACCCTGAGTCTCCACCAAGAGATTTTTCTGTCCCAACTGCACCAGCGCATCATTTATCGAGGCGTCGCCATGAGGGTGATATTGCATGGTGTTGCCGACAATGTTTGCTACTTTGTTGAAACGTCCGTCGTCTAACGTCTTCATCGAGTGCAGTATGCGTCGTTGCACTGGTTTCAGTCCGTCTTCAATGTGAGGCACGGCGCGTTCCAGAATTACGTATGAGGCATACTCTAAAAACCACGTCTGATACATGCCTTTGAGATGATGCTTCACCACATCTTCTGCCGAGGTGAAAGGCATCGCCACTCCCGAGACAACAGCGTCGTCGCCCGAGTCAATGTCGCCCGAGTCAACATTGTCGCCGTCAGTCACCCCCTCATCATCGTTGGCGTCCTTGCCCTCGATTGCGTCGTCGGCGCTGTCGTCAGATGCTGTGCCGGGGGCAAATTCTTGATTGTTATCCTCAAATTCGTTTTTGTTCTTGTCGTCGTGGCTCATAAAACCGTATGCTTGTTGGTGATTGTGATTGTCTTTATTTGTGCCGGGACATACAGCCCCGACTCGTATTTTAAGTTTATTGGTTGTGATAACAAATATCTGACACTCAGACGAATATGTGTATTCGTGTCGAAAAGTTGTCACTAACCCACAAAGTTAATGATTTTTTGCCACATACACAATACCTGTTTTGTCTGTAATATCAGCCGAAATTCTCGTTTACCATAAAATGCCGAATGTCCGGTTCAACCTCATAATTTTGCTTGAAAGGAACATTGATTTGGTGTAACCATCCGAAATGCGCCGACTTGTAGGATTAAAAAAAAACTCGCGGGATTATTCGCGAGTTTTTTTGTAGTAGAACGGCAGCATTT
>CAVCBR010000009.1:0-60978 GCA_963600695.1 bacterium | reverse complement strand
CAGGAACATCCAAAAAGCATCTTCTGTTTTCATTCCGCAAATTTAACACTTTTCTGAATTTCCATGCACCGAATATTTGGCTTGTGCCATATTTTCAATGGCAGAGCGTTTATATATCAGAAGGAATTGCTATCTTTGCACGTGTAACACAACAGCCTATGAAGTTGATAGAATTGAACATACAACGAATCGTTGACCTTTGCCATAAGCATAGAGTCAGGACGTTGGCTGTCTTTGGCTCTATCCTCACCGATAGATTCAATGACCAAAGTGATGTGGATTTGATTGTAGACTTCGACACCACGGACCATGAGAAGTGGGATTATGTTACAAACTATTTTGATTTCCGTGACGCATTGGAGAGGCTTTTTGGCAGAAAGGTTGATTTGATTGAAGAGGGGGGACTTCGGAACAAATACTTCATTGCCAATGTAAACCGTACAAAACAGATGATATATGGCGACTGAAGAAATCCTGACATATCTTCAAGATGTGTTGGACGCAATCAACGATATGCAGAGTTGCTTTGTTGACTTTCCCAACCGATATGATTTGTTTGAGAAAGACATTATGCGTAAATGTGTTGTGGAGCGTAAGACTGAAATAATGGGCGAAGCCATAAATCGGATAAGAAAGGCAGATCCATCAGTGGAAATTCCCAATGCGAGAGCTATAATTGACACCCGCAACCGAATCATACACGCTTACGATAATGTGCAACCAACTTTTTTGTGGAGTTTGGTAGTACGCCATATCCCTGAACTTAAAAAGGACATCGAGCGAATCATGGTTAAATATGAGGCGCAATACAATCGTGAAAACGGCACAGATTCCGATTGCGAGTAACCTATTCCCCCCCATCGCGCATTGTCTGCTTATGTCCAAACTATACCGATAAAAGCAAGCAAAAAACACATAAATTTCAGGTTATACTTGTAAAAACGCGCAAATAGTGGTTGATTTTTAGAGTATAACCATATAAATAACCCACACCAAACCTTCGCCCGGCATGAGCGCTCGCTGAGAAAGTCCGGCGACAGTCTTGATAAGCCCATGTGTCTGCCGGCAATGAGCTGATTTAGGTAATAATTGCGTTTGAGAACCATAGTCTATTCCAAAAACCGGTCATTTGGTCACTTTTTTGGAATAGAAATGGTTTTTGCGCGTCATTTATAACGTTTACTGTTCGGCAAACATTTTCGATTGATCAAAAAATGTTTAGCGGGGAGTAATAATAAATTTTGATGCGGTTGTCGAGGGTGGAAGATGTTTTGTATCTTTGTGGCAAGATTTTTCAAATTAAGTTGAGATGAAACGATTAGTCGGTCTTTTGTTTGTTGTCTTGAGCCTTAGGGTTATGGCTGTGCCTGTCGACGTGGAGGAGCAAATTGAGTTTGTCAGTGCTATGTGTCGCATTGCCGGATATGAGGAGTATCATAATGATATCAACGCCGGGTATGTCTCGGCGATAGATTCTTTGTTGTCGCCTTATCGCGACAGTGAGGCTGTGACGATGTTGCGAGAGGTGCGCGGTGCACAAGGTGTCAGTTTTGATGCCGTGGCGACGTTGGTTGCGCATACGGCAATATGCGATGGGCATTTTGTATTGTTGCCCGGTGCCGATGTTTCGTTGTTAGATGAGCGTTGGCACTCGGGACAGGATGCCAAGATTGTGAAGCTCATGGACGAGGTGTATCGTGCTTGTCGGTTTCATGATTTTTATTTGTCGCAAGCATCGTTTTATGATAAGGTTGTGACAAACGCACGTCGTATGGTGTCGAATGTCGATCTTGATTGGCTGTCAAATTTCTTTGGTGTGGAGATACCGGGACGCATCGCCGTCAGCCTGTTGAATGTCGGCAATTATGGTGCAACGTGTCGTCGTGCCGGTCAAGCCGATAGAGCGGTCATTATCGTCGGCTGTTCACAAAAAGATGATAATGGTGTGCCGGTATTTCACAATATGGAGAGTCTTATCGTGCATGAATTTTCGCACCCGGTGTGCAATCCCATAATAGATAAAAACAAGGCGGCGTTTAATGGCAATGCGGCGTTGACAGCCCAATTGATGGAAGACGAGCTTGCCGCGCAAGCCTATGCCGGCGGACACACCGTGTTGTGTGAGTCGATGGTGCGTGCCGTGGAGGAACAATATGCTCTCGCCCACGCTACATGTGCCGAGGATAGTGCCGAAGTCATGGAGCATGTCAAGATGTCTGTCGCCACGGGATTTTTTCCACTTCCCGAGATTGTTGACGTGATGAGTATGTATATTCACAATCGCAATCAATATACAAATTTATATGATGTGACGCCTCAGCTTGTCGCTGCCATAAACGAGATTGATGTCGCTCAGAGATATTGTGATATGCGCCGCGGACAGCCGCGTATCATTGGCACATCGATACCCGAAGGCACTCGCGGTATCAAAGCCGATGACAAATTTGAAATAAAGGTGTATTTTGACAAACCTATCGTCAATGACGGATTTGCCGGCGACTATTATGAGGGCAAAGAAGATATATTTCCGATGTTGCGCGGTGTCAGAATAAATGACGATGCTCGGGTGCTCTCGATTTTTGTTAAGACCTCTCCGGGCAAAGAATATGGCTTTGTGTTGCAGGGGTGGGTGTACAAGACCACAGCCGGCTATCCCGGGCTTGGCAAAGCCGCCATACATTTTTTCACCGCCGAGTAAATATAGACCAAGGGATATAAACGTAACCGCGACGGGTGGGATGCCTGTCGCGGTTGATGTTTATGGGGAGTGGTGTGGTGTCGGGCGTTTTTGTGCCGGGTGCCGAGTGCCGGGCGATGGCTGAACGTCGCGAAGGAGCGTCAGACGGCGGCGATGAATTTGCGCGCGGTCTCGATGTCGCCGGCGTGGTCAACATCAATGATTTTGTCGAAGACGTCGGCGCGGAGGCGGAGTCCGGCATCGATGAGTGCGCGTTGGTAGTTGCGCATGCGGCTCACGCCTTTTGCCATGCAGCCTTCGAGCACTGTGACGGCACGGTGATCAAGTCCGTAGATGCCGCCCGAGATGTATTTCACGCCTTCGAAGGGTTTGTCGCGGAAGGCGGTGATGTATAGGTCGTTGTCGGTGTCGACATACAGGGGCTTTTCGTCATCAATGAATGTCGTGACTGCCATACGCCCGTCGGCATCGTTGTCGGCGGCAAAGGCTTGGGCATAGCGGCGGAAGTCTTGTTCGCGAAAGATTGTGTCGACGGTGGTGAGTATGAATTTGTCGTCGGGGTTGTCAAAGATGCGTGATACTTCGTAGAAGGAGTGCATCGATGACGGTGTCGATTTGATGACGAGTTTTATGGGGTAGTCGCGGCAAAGTGTTTTGAGGTAGTCGCTGACGGCTGTCATCTGCTCGTTGACGATGATTGATATTTGTTTGGCATCGCACGCCATGAAGATGTCTATGAGGCGTTTTATCATCGGGCGTCCGTCGAGGTCGACGAGAGGTTTGGGCAGGGCGACGCCTTCTTGAACGAGTCGCGAACCTTCGCCGGCGGCAATTATGGCATAGTTCATTGTCGTGAGTCGGGATTATAGGTCTTCGTCAATGGAAAATTCGTCAATCTCTGAGGTGTCAAAGTCGCCGGCGGGTTGAGCATCGTTTTTGACGCTGTCGGCTTTGTGGGGCATTGGGCGCGAGCTGTTGGCGTTGAGAGCCTCAGTGATTTGTTCTGCTATTTCGTCGGCGAGCTCGGGATTGTCGGCGATGACGCGTTTGGCGGCGTCGCGACCTTGGGCGAGTTTGTCGCCGGCATAGCTGAACCATGAGCCTGATTTTTTGATGATGTCATAATCAACGCCGAGGTCGATGATTTCGCCGGCGTGCGAGATGCCTTCGCCAAACATAATGTCAAATTCGCAACGGCGGAATGGTGGTGCCACTTTGTTTTTGACGACTTTGACGACGGCGCGGCGTCCGATGATGTCTTCGCCGTTTTTGATTGTCGAGCGTGAGCGTATGTCGAGGCGCACCGAAGCATAGAATTTAAGAGCGTTGCCACCGGTGGTGGTTTCTGAGGGACCGAACATCACGCCGATTTTGTCGCGCAGCTGGTTGATGAATATGCAGGTGGTGTTTGTGCGCGAAATGATGCCGGTGAGCTTGCGCATAGCTTGTGACATAAGTCGTGCTTGGAGTCCGACGTTGCGGTCGCCCATCTCGCCTTCGATTTCGTTTTTGGGGGTGAGGGCGGCGACAGAGTCGACGACGAGGATGTCGATAGCCGATGAGCGTATGAGTTGCTCGGCGATTTCAAGAGCTTGCTCGCCGTTGTCGGGTTGTGAGATGAACAGGTTGTTGACGTCAACGCCGAGAGATTGGGCATAGAAGCGGTCAAAGGCGTGCTCGGCGTCGATGATGGCAGCGATGCCGCCGGCTTTTTGAGCTTCGGCAATGGCGTGGATTGCGAGTGTTGTTTTTCCGGAGGATTCGGGACCGAAGATTTCGATGATGCGTCCGCGAGGATATCCGCCGACACCGAGGGCATAGTCAAGTCCGATGGAGCCTGAGGGAATGACATCGACGTCGTCTACACAGTCGTCGCCGAGGCGCATGATGGCGCCTTTGCCATAGTCTTTTTCGATTTTGCCGAGGGCGGCATTGAGGGCTTCGAGTTTAACAGCCTTGGGGTCTTCGCTTTTTTTTGCGGATTTTTTAGATTTGTCTTTTTCCATGTCGTATGGTGGTTTTGTTTGTTGTCTTTAAGTGGATTGCTTGTTGTTTGTGTTGCAAAGTTAGCAACTACTACGGGCAAAAGTTGTGCCCGGCATAGTTAAACTGTGTATATTTTGCGTTATCGTTAAACAAAGCCGGCGGTGGTTTTGTTATGGAGATACAAGGATTAAGGTAAGACTTGGAATAAATACAGAAGAAAAAGCTGTTTTCATTGCAAGAAATGTGATAATGATTGGTTTATTATTAAACATGGAGGCGCCGCGAGGTGTCTCCATGAGTTTTATACATTGAGTGGCAACGTTTGGCTAGCGGTGATGGTTGTTGCTTGTCACGGGATAACGACGCCGCGGATTTTCAGGTTCAGCCGCTTGGCTGTCGGGTCATTGGTGCGCACACGTATTGTTTTGTTAAACTCTCCGGGGCGACCTTTGGGCAGGTAAGTGACCTTGATTTTCGCTTTGTGTCCGGGTTTGATTGGCTCGGGAGGGTATGAGGGGCGTGTGCAACCGCATTGTGCCGTTGCCGAGATGATAATCAACGGAGTCGTGCCGGTGTTGGTGAATTGGAATTCGTATGACACGGCGCCACCGTTTTCACTGATGTTGCCAAAGTCGTGTTCACGGGTTTCGAGCGTGATTTGCGGAGCGTCTTTGTCCTTGTTTTTGTCTTTGGCAAAAGTCGGTGAGAGGGTGAGCAGCGCGGAGAGAAGTATAAACAGCAGGCGTTTCATTATCTGAATTTGTTTGTGACATTGTCGGCGGCATCGAGCACGCGGCGGGCGGCAACAAATGAGGAGAGACGATTTTGTAGAACGAGGTTTTCGTTGTATTGCAAGAGCTCTTGCACCGAGGGGTTGTCATAGAAGCGTGCGCGCAGTTGCTCGTCGATTGTCTGATACATCCAATAGCGCGATTGAGCTGTGCGCCGACGTTCGAAGTATCCGTTTTTCTTGACAAAGTCAAAGTACCGGTCAATCATGTCCCAAACTTTGTCGATGTCAATTTCGAAGTATCCGGAGTATGTGAGCACCTCGGGGTGCCAGCCTGAGTCGGGCGTGGGGAAGAGTTGCAATGCCGAGCGGAATTGAGCCATGGCAAGTCGTGCGCGGTCGATGTTGTCGCCGTCGGCTTTGTTGATGACGATGCCGTCAGCCATTTCCATGATGCCGCGTTTGATGCCTTGAAGTTCGTCGCCGGTGCCGGCGAGTTGTATTAACAGGAAGAAGTCGACCATCGAGTGAACGGCGGTCTCGGACTGACCGACGCCGACGGTTTCGACAAAGATGTTATTGAAGCCGGCGGCTTCGCACAGAACGATTGTTTCGCGCGTTTTGCGTGCCACGCCGCCGAGAGAGCCTGCCGATGGTGAAGGGCGAATGAAGGCTTTGGGGTGGACGGCGAGTTTTTCCATGCGGGTTTTGTCGCCGAGTATGGAGCCTTTTGAACGCTCCGAGGAGGGGTCTATGGCGAGGACGGCAAGTTTGGCGTCGGGATTTTTGAGGACGTGAAGACCGAAGACGTCGATAGACGTGGATTTGCCGGCACCGGGAACGCCGGTGATGCCTATGCGTTTTGAGTTGCCGGTATATGGCAGGCATTTTTCGATTACCTCCTGTGCTATTGCCTGATGGGCGTGGGCGAGTGATTCGACCAAGGTCACGGCGCGTGAGAGCATGGTGACATCGCCTTTGACGATGCCTTCGACGAGCTCGGACGCCGTTGGCAGAGGTTTGCGTTTGGGGCGTGAGGCGAGGTATGGGTTTACGCTCGGCGGCTGTGTCACACCGGCATTGACCGTGAGCCCGGCATATTCTGCCGAGTTTTCGGGGTGGTCGAAATGGTGATGATGATCATCTATTTCCATAACAGGAGGTTGTGGCGGTTGCTTATTTGCTTTGATAGAGGACTGTGAGGTCGTCGAGACAGAAGTATGCGGGATTGTTCATACCCCATTGTCCGGTGTCAGATGATGACATTTGGAAGTAAACGGCGTTGCATTCGCCAAGCGGAGTGAGGTCAACGGCTTGCCATTGGTCGAGGATTTCGGTGCCACGAGCAAGATAAACTTCGACTTTGCCGGTGACGGTATAGCCGTCAACACCGATAATGGTGAGTTTGCACCAATCGTCGGCGGTGAAGGCATGTGAATAAGCCGTGCCGTTGCGCATTGCCCAATAGCCGTAAGCCGAGTTGGTGACATAGATGGTTTGGGGTTCAAAGTTGCCGCCTGAGAATGTGCCGAGTCCGCAAGAAACGAGCGAGGGAACTTCGGTTGTCGTTTCGTTGACGTCCCAATAGCACACAAGGTATTTGCTCGAACCGTTAGCGCCGGTACCGGTTATGCTGCCCCATTGATATTTTGTCCAATCATCGCCGGTGTGGTCGGCTTTGTCTGTCGACTCTGTGGGGCAGATGCCTGTCCATGATTTATAGGTGACGCCATTATATTCGGTCGAAGATGCCGAGTGAGTGGTTTGAAGGTCGGGAGTCCAACCGATTGTTTTGTATGTCTCGTTGTAGACTTCGGTCCAATAGCCGTCGGCGGTGTAGTCAGATGCCGAGAGTTCAAAGTCATAGTTTACGACGGTGACTGTTTTGTTTTCATCGTTACAAGCCGTGAATGCAAATGCTGCCACGGCGAGAGTTGCTAAGAGTATTTTTTTCATTTTGGTTGTTGAATTTTGTTATTGTCTTGGTTGGTAAAAGTAGTGACGAGAGATGATTGTCTCTCATATTCTGCAAAGGTATGTAAAAACGATGAGAATATCGCTTGTCTCAAAGTTAAAAATCGTGTACCTCACGCCACAAAGTGTTTTGTGGGGCGTGGAAGGTACACGATCTTGTGGCAGTATTGAGAAGTAATACTGTCGAAAGGTGTCAGAGTCGTGCTTTTTCGGCTTGACCGGCAGATTTGCCTTTATAGCTGTTCATAACCGAGTTGAACGAATAGCGAATTGTCAGTTTCAGAGCTTGTGTATCGCTGTAATTCCACTTGTCAAGTTTCATTTGTGTGCCATAGGTAATCATGGAGTTTCGTGCGGTTTTGAAGATGTCGGTGGCGTTGAGTTGAAAATACCAGTTTTTGAGCACCTTGGTTATGCCAAGGTTAATTTGCCATGAAGGTTTCATCGTGACGACGTCCATATCGCCGGAGGTGTGGCAAACGATGTCGCCGGTCGCGGTAAATCCTCGTCCGAGAGAAAAGCTGTTGTAAAAGTTGACGAACAGCAGTGGGTTGTTGAGCTTTTTGTCGCCACCGATTGAAGGTATTTCAAGTGATTGTCCGAGAAGGTTGCAAATCAATCGCGGTGACCAACGTGAAACCCTCGGCGAGAGAGACAAAATCACGCTATATTTGGGGACGTTGTTATAGTTCTTGTATGTCATAAGGTTTATAGGCTCGCCCTCGTTGTAGGCTTCGACAACGCCGACAATAGCATCGTGTACAGATTGATAGCTCGCGGCGAAGTATATCCATTTGTATATGCCGGCAAGTGATATGTCGTGTATAAGTTCGGGTTTCAGCAGGGGATTTCCGGTTTCGTATGTGAAGCGGTCGTCATACTGAATGCTGCTGCTCAACTGGCTGTATCTCGGTCTTTTTGTTTTGAGGTTGTAAGATAGGGTGAAGTTTGCTTTTGAGATTGGAAATGAAAAGTCGATGTTGGGGAACAGTCTGTCATATTTGCGACTTTGCTCGGGATTGAAAATGCCGTTTTGGTAGTAATCGGAGTTGGTGTGCTCGTACCTTAGATTTCCATATATTTCAAGTTTGTTGATTGGGATGGTGATGCCGACAAAACCTGCCACGGTTTGCTCTTTAATCCTGTCATCGGCATCGGGCAGAGAGTTTCCTTCATTTTTGTAGTAGTCTTGCCTGTCGGTGTGTGTATAGTCGTA
Source organism: bacterium (assembly GCA_963600695.1). GTDB lineage: Bacteria > Bacteroidota > Bacteroidia > Bacteroidales > Muribaculaceae > CAG-873. Next base: position 52,374 of record CAVCBR010000009.1, on the reverse strand, counting down.
ACCGCCTTCAAGGGTGTTTGACCCTAATTTGTATTCCACAACACCTTTTGAGGCATACAGGGTGCTTTTTACCTTGTTGTTGCTGATGATATCGGTTTTGCCTGACACAGAGCTGTTTTGTTGTATGCTTTGTTTTGCGCGATTTGTGCTTGAATAAAAGTCATTGTTTACGACAACAGAAAAATTGCCGAAGGAGCCGTTATAATAGGCATTCAGAATGTTTGAGGGCGTGTTGCTACGTTTCCAGTCGGTGAGATAGTCTACCTGCTCGGTGCTTTTTCCGTTTTTCTTTTCAAGCTCGTGTGTCACCCATGACGAAGGGTTTGAAGGCGTACCTTGGTATTCATACCTCACGCCGATGGCGTTTTTGTTGTTGATGCGCCAATTAATGCCGCCCACGGCGTTATAAAAGGTGCTTTTGGGTTTGATTGTGATGTCTGACAGAAGGCTGTATGCATCATTTCCGCATAAGATTGATGTGTTGTTGCGTTGTTCTTGATAGCGTTTTGCATAGTCAAAGGCAAACGAGGAGAAAATGTCGACATTGCCGACTCTGTAATTTAACGACATATTGTCAGACTGCCCCCAATAATGGGCTAATCGCATGCCGGCAGTCATAGTGCCGCTGAGGCCGTCGCCTTGTTTTTTTACTGTTTTGACGAGAATGACAGATTTGACCTCGGCGCCATATTTAGAGCCGGGAGATGTGATGACTTCGATATTATCAATTTCTTTTGCCGACAGTTGGTATAATTCGTTGTAGTTTGTCAATTTGCGTCCGTTCAAATATACTTCGGGAGTGCCTTTGCCAAAAACCTGTATGTCGCCGTCATCTGCTTTTACGCCCGGTTGTTGGGCAATGACGTCCATAGCGTTTCCGAGCAGGCTGAGCGTTGTGTTTTGAACTTTTGTCGATACGCCACCCTTGGTGATTTTGTGAGTCGGTCGCTCACCGGTTACCGTAAATTCGTCGAGGAGGTATGAGTCAGGGTTGAGTGTGATGGTGATTGCCCCGGTATTTGTACTTTTCAGTTCTGTTGAATATGGCACAAAACCGATGAGTGTGACTTTTAATGTGTTAGCCGAAGGATAGTCTTTATCAAACAAAAAGTTTCCATCAACATCTGACACGACACCGGTGATGAAGACAGAGTCTTGCCATAGAGTGACATTGGCAAATTCGACCGGATTTCCCGCGGTGTCGATTATCGCGCCGTTGATTTTTGCCTGAGCCACAAGTATGCTTGTGAAGCACAGAATAATTGTAATAAAATGTTTCATTGTCAATCTGTTTTTTTGTTTTTGCAAAAGTAGCATGAAGCACAGCCTGTGCTCAAAAAAACAGAGTTACACATTTATTACGATTATTTTCGCGCGTTACACAAATGTTACAATGCGTTGGAAATATTGTGACAATCAGATTGTTGTATCATGAAACACAGTTTGATACATAAGGGGTGAGAGCTTTGTTTTCAGCCTCGATTTACGTGTTCTGACAGCTCCCTCTGACACACCCATACATCTCGAAATTGTCTTGGTGTTGATGTTCAACAATGACAGCAGGCAGTATGTAATATCTTCGAGGTTGAGTTTTGCGCCATCTTTTTTAAGGTCGATGACAAAGTCAGAAAAACATTCAAGCAGTTTTTCTTGAATGGCGTTGCGTTGTTTTAGTGGCATGAATGCTTCATTGTCGGTGACCCCTTCTTGTTTTTGCAGATAGGCATAATATCCGGTGTCTCTGAATTGCGTTGTACACAGTTGGACGCGTTGTGAGATGATTGCTTGCAACCGGTCTTCGTCAATAGTTTCGTCAGCCGCTTCTATGAGTATTTGAGATATGCGTTGGCGGTTTAGCTCTTGTTGCAGTCGTTTGTGCTTTTTGTGCCATCTGAAATAGTTTATAAATATTATCAGCGTGGAGGCGATGACAACTAACAGGATGTATAGCCACATTTTTTGTTGCTCGACCTTTTGTTCAAGCAGCCGAGTCTGCAAATAGGCGTTGAGCTCATTCCTCTCGAGCGAAAGGCGACGGTCGAGATTTATCATCTCTTGTATCGAGTCGTTAGTAATGACGCCGTCTGACGAGATGATTTTTTTGTGACAGCCATAGTCGACACAACCTTTAAGCAGTCTGAGATTGTTGAATGTGTTTATTGAATATCGGTCGGGGTCTGCCATATACAGGGTATGAGCTTTTGTAAGTTCGACGGATGCCGAATCTAAAAGTCCGTTGTTTAAATATAGAAAACCCAATGTGACATGTACTCCCAAGGTTTTGTCGCCAATTGATGATAACAGCCGTTTACATGTGTTGTAATCGGTAGAGGGGAGTGCTGCATAGTTGAGGACAAATCCTGTATAATCGGGTGTATCGGGCTTGGTTATGTCGATAGCTTTTTCGATGTAATATAGACTCGAATCATTCAGCCCTATGTAAGAATAAAACAGACCAATATCGTGTAGTGCACGCGCTTTGGCGGCTGTCGTTGTGGCACATTGCAGCGATTGCTTGGCATAGGCGATTGCGGCGACATAATCCTTTTGTGCCGTCGGCTGAGTCAACTGATATGCTATATCCGAGAGAAGTTGAGACTTTACATTTTTTTGATTGTCGGGAGTGGCATTTATTGCTCGGTTTAAATAAAAAATGGTTGAATCTTGTCGGCGACGGTGGCGTGAGCGTATCGCTGCGAGTTGTAGTGCTTCGGTCAAAGAAACGCTGTCTTTTTGAGTTGTGTAGTGAGCGATACTGAAATCAAGGCGATTGTCTTGTGCTATGGTTTTGCCACTCATTACGCGTGCTTTGTTCGTCAAAACGCCGTATTGAGCTTCTTCGGCAGATGTTAAGCGTTTTATGTCGATGGTGTTCAAGAGGGTCAGTGCCGAGTCGGGGTCAGTCGTCATGATGCTCTCTGCCGATGAAAGTTGTCGCTCCGGGTCATTGTTGTGACTGCATGAGGCAAGTCCCATTATAACGACCATTATGGCAAGGCTGATTGATAAACCGGTATGTGGCACTGATTTATACATATCTCTTATTTTAGATTGATGAATAGCGGAGAGTAGGCGGCGGCAGATGTCAGCAATGACATGACGATGAGTATGTAGGAGACGTAGGGTCGCTCGCGGCGGCATATTCGCGCACACAGGGCATAGACAATGATGACGATGGGGTATAACTTGATGAGTGTGACGAGTCCCTCGGTCTCGGGCACTCCGGCATTGAGCAGTGACGGATAGAAAAACAGCGGTATGAGGGTGATGATTGTGAGTATTGTTATCTTCATCGTTATGACATCATTATGATAATGAGGGGCGAGGCACGCGGTTAATGCTTTTGTTTGTCGGCGAGGTAGGCGGCGACGGTGGCATCTATGCCGCTGACAAGGTCAAATTTTGCTTCAAAGCCAAAGTCGCGAATTGCTGGGGTAACGTCACACGTCCAGTTGCGTTGTCGCATGATTTTAAATTTGTCGCGGTTGAGGGTCGATGAGCGATGGCGAGCGGCGGCACATTTTTCGGCGATGGCTGAGGCGATTTTGACTATCCACAGTGGCAGGCGCACGGGGATTACAAACCGGCGACCGAGCCGATGAGCGACGATTTTGCGAAATTCGTTTTGTGAGTATGCACGTGGCTCGGAAATAATATATTTATGGTGAATGACGGTGTCCCCGGCATCGAGGGCTTTGAACATCGCATCGACAAGGTCTTCGACATATATGAATGTCAGCATCTGCCGGCGATAGCCCACGCCAAAGTCAAAGTGGCGATCGATGGATTGTATCATCATCAGATAGTCTTTCTCGTGAGGTCCATAAACACCTGTCGGGCGGAATATTATCCAGGGTATCCGGGGATTTGTTTCAAGCATGGTCTCTGCCTTGATTTTTGAGAGACCATAGCGAGTGTTGGGCATGGGAATGGTGTTCTCATCGAGAGGAGTATAGCCTGCCTCGTCGCCGGGACCGAGTGCCGACAGCGAGCTCATAAACAAAAATCGTTGTGGTATGAGGTTTAACTCGGTTAGTGTTTCGACAAAAGTGCGCACGTATTTGTAGTTTATGCGGTCAAAGTCGGCGAAATTGGCACACTTTGTGGCGCCGAGATTCCAAATGATATGGGTGAACGGACGCCCGTCGGGCGCTGCGGTTTTAAGAGTCTCGGCAACCTGCTTGGGATCATCATAGTCAAAGACGACAAAGTGCAGACGCGGGTCGGCGAGATAGCGGCGAGATGTCGATTGGCGCACACCAACGTATGTGTCATATCCGTGCGCGAGAGCCTGTTTGGCTATGAAGCCGCCGATAAAGCCACCGGCACCGACAATGAGGATTGTTTTTGAGTCAGACATATTTGGGTTCGTTTATGAGTGAGGAGTTATGTATTGTTGTGGGTTGAGATGGCGCGGCGATAGCTGTCAAGTGTCAGTCGGGCAAATGTCTCGGGGTTGAACTGTGCTATATGTTTTGTGCCGTTGCTGATGAGTTGTGTCCTCAGTGCGTCGTCACAGATGATGTTTGATGCTTGTCGGGCAAAGGCTTCGTCATCATCGGGGTCGACATATAGGGCACCCTCGCCGCCGGCTTCTTCGAGGCACGACCCGGTGGCGGCGATCACCGGCGTGTGGCAGGCAAGCGATTCGATGACGGGCAAGCCGAAACCTTCGTATCGCGAAGGGTATGCAGAGAGCACGGCTCCGGAATATAATGCCGGCAGGTCGCCAAAGGGCGCATCGGTGACAAACGTGACGCGCCCGGCAAGCCCGGGGTGGCGGTTGAGGTATTCATATAGCCGGCGGGCATAAGAGGTGTGCCTGCCGACAATGACAAGACGCACATCGGCGTCTATGCCTCGCAAAGATTTGAGTGCGAGCAGTTGGTTTTTGCGCGACTGCACGGTGCCGACGGCGACAATATAGGGATTGTCTCCGAGTCGGTATTTTTTGCGCACACGGGCGATGTCTGTGTCTGTTGCCGGCACAAATGCCGGGTCACAACCTTGGTAGATGACATCGATTTTATCAGGGTCAACACCAAAGTCGTTGACAATGTCACGTGCCGTGCACCGGCTGATGGCAATGATGCGGTCGGCGTTGCGTGCAGAGCGTCCGTATTTCAGGTCATACAACTTGCGGTCAACAAAGGCATAGTCGCCGGGTATGCGTCGCCAAATGAGGTCATGGATGGTGACCACCGACGGAGTGGCGGCACGCCTTATCGTCAAGGGCAGTTCGTTAGACAGCCCGTGAAACACCGACAAACCGGCGTGGCGTATGTCGCCGGCAATACCGCTAATGCGCCACAAACCCGACAGTTGCCGCTGCATAGGTGTATGTGGCGTGACCAACGATACCTGAGGCAGGGCGGCAAAGTCGGCAATGCGAGCCATGCGTCCGGGGTCGGCTTTGGGTGCAAACAGCACGAGTCGTGACGCCGGAGAGGCTTGTGCCACGGCATTAAGAACAAAACGCGAATAATTGCCGAGTCCTGTCGCGTTAGAGAGAGCACGCTTGGCGTCAAATCCTATTGCCGATAGTTGGTCAGACATTTTGTGCTGTGAGAAGTTGAACGTTGAATTGATGTCGTATGCCGGATTAAAAAAGCAACACCCGCGTCGTCGTTGCCGACGATGGGCGCGGGAGTGCTTTTTTGTTATGAATTTATCAACAGTTAAATTACTTTGGTTTGAGGCTTGTCGGCAGTAACACGCTCGAGCCATTTAACCATGCCGAGCATTATGCCGGCTGAGATAAGGCAGACAACAATAAATACGCCCCAGCATATCCAAAGATCAAGTTTGTTGTACATTATGGCACCGATTGGCAACAAGATGTTTCCAATTGCGGTTGTACCCAACCACAGCCCTTGGCAGAGACCGAGCATTTTTTTAGGAGCGACCTTAGACACAAAAGAGAGACCAAGTGGAGAAATGAACAGCTCTGCCACCGTGAGCAAGAAGTAGGTACCAATCATTACCCACGCGCCGGCTTTCATGCTTTCGCGCACACTGGCATCCATAGCTGTAAATTGATCTGCAGATGGATAATCTGCAACGTATGAGAATATTGCAAGGAATGCGTAAGCGAGACCTGCGATTGTCATACCTATGGCAATTTTTCGTGGAGTGGAGATGTCTTTGCCTCTTTTGCTTAGCGAGCTGAAAAGCCACATAATCAACGGAGTAAGCACAATCACGAAGAATGGATTCACTGCCTGCCAGAATTCAGGCGGGAATTGACCAGTTTTCACAAAATCGCGTGCAAAATATGAGAGAGAAACACCATTTTGATGGAATGAGAACCAAAAGAAGATAACCACGCCAAGCACAGCAAACAATGCATAAAGACGTTGTTTGAGTTCCTTGGCTTGTTGTAGAGTCTCTTCTTGCGAGTATGTAATCGTGGCTTTTTCTTTCTTTCCGGGAGTTGGGAACAGATTGCGTTTCCAAATGAAGATGCTCAAAGAGATAAGCATAGCAACCACAGAGGCAATGAACGCGAAGTGTACACCTTGGTTAAACACATCAAGATAGTTTTGGCATACTTCAGCGGTCGGTGCTGTGTTAATGCCGGCTTTTGCCATATATTCTACAATATTGGCGGAGTCTTCTGCATTGAGAGGTCCGGCAATGAACTTATGGCATAGAGCCGGAAGTTCAGCCACATATTTATAACCGCTCAATCCGAGCCACCAACTGCGGAGCAATGGCGCAACGAAAGGAGCTATCAGACCGCCAATGTTGATAAACACATAGAAGATTTGGAAGCCACTATCACGTTTGCCTTTTACTTTTTTCAGTGCATCACCGCCTTTTGCTGCGGCTTTAGCTTCCATATCATCGTACATTTGACCGACGATAGCCTGAAGATTGCCTTTAAAAAGACCATTGCCAAAAGCAATCAGAACCAAAGCCAAACAGGTAAACGCGAGCAGCCATGTGGCATTATTGCTGTTAGAATTGATAGGAATTGCAAGACCTACATAACCCAAAGCCATAATTATGACACCGGCTTTAATGGTGCCTTTGTAGTTCTGTGTTCTGTCGGCGATGATACCGCCTACAAGGCTAAGCACATAGATGCCGGCAAGGAATATGGAATAGACCAAGGCTGCCGTTGCATCGCTCATGCCAAATTTGGAGCAGAGAAATAATGACAGCACCGCAGCCATAATGTAGTAGCCGAAGCGTTCGCCCATATTCGAAAGGGCGGCAGGGATCAGACCTTTAGGATGATTTTTAAACATAATTCTAAATCTTTGAGTGGTATTATTATGATTTTGGCGTCAAATTTAGTAAAAAATGTTGATTTTCCGACAAAATGTCCCAAATTATTCACAAAACCTCATCACGGCACAATATTACAAGACTCGGAACTCTCCATTGTCTTCAATAAAAACGCCACCCCTCTCGGTGTCTGATCAGAGCGGAGGGGTGGTGTTGTAGTAGTATGTGACGGTGTTTTGCTTACCAAAGGTTTAATTTTTGGGCTTCCTTCATTGTGCTGTCGCCCATAAGATCGAAACGTTTCACATTTTGGAAGTGTTAAAAAATCTTCGACTAACTCATTATCTTTAAGTTAAAAGATAATTAATAAAATCGCTTTCATTCTCACGTTTCACGGGTATATGTTAGAGGAGGGCGGCGAGGGAGGGGATTTGGGCGGGGTCGGTGGCTGTGTCTTCGTCGGGAGTCCAGCCGCGTCCTTTGATCCAGGCTGTTTTGCAGCCCAATGTGCGTGCGGGATAGATGTCTTTTTTCAGGGAGTCGCCGACAACAAGGACTTCTTGAGGTTGCATACCTAAGGCGACGACGCCGAGGGCAAAGATGCGTGGGTCGGGTTTGCGCACGCCGACGACGGCGCTCTCGATGATGCCGTTGAAGTATTGGCGTATGTCAAAGTCGCGCAAGACTTCGTCGACGTTGCCATAGAAGTTTGACACCAACACCATGGGGTAGCGCCCGTGGAGCTGTTGCAAGACTTGGCGTGCCTCGTTGACACACGTGCGGGCATAGTCATAGCAGTAGTCGGCGACAGCCGTGGCTTTGGCGTCAATGTCACTGTTGTCGATGCCGCCGAGAGTCGCGAGGTGTGACAGCTCGATGTGCATTTTTTTGAGCAATAGGGTGTGGAAGTTGTCGCCGGGGAGTATATGGCGGTTGCGTGCGAGTTCGCGTTCTGCTTCGACATAGCAGTCGCGAAAGGTTTTGTCGTCGGCGGTGATGCCGGCGTATTGCCAACCGGCGCGTATAATATGACTCCAATGGTCGCCACGGGTGTCTATGGTGCCACCATAGTCAAAGATTATTCCGCGGACGCCGTCGAGTATCGGGTTATTTGTATTTTCCATTTTCGACATCGATGCTGAATTGTTTGCAAATGCGCTCGTGGCGTATCATCATGTATATCAACAGCAGGTTGAGGACAATGAACTCGAAGGCGAAGTATAGCCATGGCATGCAGGCAAAGAGAGAGGCAAAGAGAGCTATTGTGCGCCAGTTGAACGAGAGTATGTTTGTGTACTTCATCAGAGGCAGTGACGAGCGTCGGAAGTCGCGGCGCAGTGTCATCGGCAATTCGCCGGAGCCGTATTTGTCGGCGAGTGCCCGGCGCAGTCGCTGCATGGCGGGTGTCCACGCCTCTTGGTTGACAGTGTAGTTTGTATAGAACATCATCACGAGCTTTTGCCAGAAGTTTTTGCTCCACGAGAGTGTGGCATATTTGGCTTTGAGTTCCGAGGCGCGTTCGAGCTCGCTACCCCCCTCGCCTTTAAGGAAGTATAGGTGGAATTGGCGGTAGTAGTCAGCCATTGCCGCTTGTTTGGCGTGGCATAGTCCGGTGGTCACGGCTATAACCCATATCAGCCACGAGTGGGCGGCAAAGAAGTCTGAGGTGACGTTCTCGCGCAGGCAGATGGCAACGTATATCGTTAAGAACCAGAAGTCACCCGCCAAGCCGTCGAGTATGCGCCCGAGTCGCGAGTATTGTTTTGTCATACGTGCCAACTGACCGTCGGCACTGTCAAAAGAGTTTGCCCATATCAGCAGCAGCATGCCTCCGATGTTTATCCACATGTCGTCGAAGTAGAAGGCTATGCCGGCGGCGATGCCCAGGAATATCGATGCTATGGTGATGGCGTTGGGGGTGACGCCGAGACGCCGGGCGAGACATGCCCAGGCATATCCTATCGGGCGATAGAACGCGAGGTCTATATGCTCCTCGGTGTCGGCGCTTTTGAGCGTATCGCGATATGACACCTTGGCTTGATTTGTGGTCGTTGAGTTGTCAGTCATTTCTATGTTATGATGTAAGAGCTTTGTTTATAAGTGTTTCGTTTTTTGACTATGCGCCACCTGATGCACGATCTCTCGCACATTTTGACCGATGGCAACGGGGACCTGTCAGCGGTTTTTAATTGCCGACATAATTGCTTTGGCGATATGCGGACCGGCATCATCGCGACATGGTGCAAAGCTCGGCCAGTCGTTGAAGTCGATGATGCGTATTTCGCCATCGTCTGAGACTATGCAGTCGCCGCCATATATCACCACGCCGAGTTCGGCAGACGCTTTGGCGCAGATGTCTTTGAGATAGTTGATGTCGAATGCCAGACCGCGGGCAGCGCCGTTGATGGCTTCGTGACCATATTTGCTGTGACCTGCCTCGAAGGGGTAAAACCAGTGGAAGAATGGTGTTCCCGCTACGCCGTAAAATTTGATGAGGTCTCCATCAAGATGTTTGTTGATGACGGCGCGTTTGATGCCGCGCAAGAAGTACTCTTGCAATACCTCTTGTGCCTCCTGTGGATGGCGCACGAATGACACGTCCTCTTTGTGCATGGCGTGAAAGTCTCCGCGTTTTATCCAACAGCGGTCAAAGCCGGCGCGCTCGAGAGCGGCGACAACGCCCTCATCGGTGTTGACGATGAGGCTTTCGGGGTAGGGTATCCCCGAGCCGAGGAGTATGCGCGTCATGCGTTCACGGGTGCAGTTTTCGATGCCATAGCCCGAATTTATCACGAGGCGACCGCTGTCTTCGAGTTTCTGCAACAATGCTATCGAGCGTTGCTCGCGACACATGTTGACGATGATGTCCTCTTTGACATCGCCGGCGTTGAATTGCTCTTCGGAATAAATTTTCACCTCACAGCCGCGTTTTCGCAACTGGTCAGCGGTGATATTAAAAATGGCTGCATCGTTGCCGATATGGTTTGGCGAATATGCCCCGGCGCGCATAATGCCGGCTATCTTGTTTTCTGCCATAATATTAAGCTATTTATATGCTTTTTGGAAGTTATGTCGTTGTGACTCGGAGGCAAACAGGTTTCCGAGACCGGCAATCCTCCCATATCTTTTATTTGTGCCACAAAATTAAACAATCTCTGTGTAATCGCCAAATCCAACGGTGCAAAGAGCGTGGAGATAATTTGATGCCGGCGAGCGACAATAAACATATATGAGTGAAAATATGTTATCGAGGTGAAAAAGCATAGGGTGTAAATAGTGGTGGTTGTTGGAAAAATTTGTAATTTTGCACGAAATTTGATGTCGGGCATTTATCAGGTCGCCGACTGCCGCAGATGGTGGGCGCGCGCAAGCCCCGGCACAAATGCCTGCCGATAATCTTCGTCGGCTGTTAACACATGGAATATTAAAAGTTTAACAAAACTCAAAGAATATTTAAGTTATGAGTAAATCAAAGAAATTTCTGACCTGTGATGGAAATCAGGCAGCAGCCCACGTGAGCTATATGTTCTCTGAGGTGGCAGCCATTTATCCTATCACTCCGTCATCGACGATGGCAGAGTATGTAGACGAATGGGCAGCCGCCGGACGCAAGAACATTTTTGGCGAAACGGTATTGGTGCAAGAGATGCAATCCGAAGGCGGTGCTGCCGGCGCCGTTCACGGTTCGTTGCAGGCCGGAGCGTTAACGACAACATACACAGCCTCACAAGGTTTGTTGTTGATGATACCGAACATGTATAAGATTGCCGGTGAGTTGTTGCCGTGTGTGTTCCACGTGTCGGCACGCACATTGGCATCACACGCCTTGTCTATATTTGGTGACCACCAAGATGTGATGTCGGTGCGTCAAACCGGTTTTGCCATGCTCGCCGAGGGTTCGGTGCAGGAGGTTATGGATCTCGCCGGTGTCGCTCACTTGTCGACGATAAAGAGCTCTGTGCCCTTTGTTAACTTCTTTGATGGATTTAGAACTTCACACGAGATACAAAAAATCGAGCAAATAGACGCCGAAGATCTCGAGCCGCTGTTGGATCGCGAGGCTCTCGCCAAATTCCGCAGTCGCGCTCTCACCCCCGATGCCCCCGTGGCTCGCGGTATGGCTGAGAACGGTGACGTGTTCTTCCAACATCGTGAGGCTTGCAACAAGCATTATGCCGCCGTTCCCGACATCGTCGAGAATTACATGGCAGAGATTAGCAAAATCACCGGACGCGAATATCACCTCTTTAACTATTATGGCGCCGAAGACGCTGAGCGCGTCATCATCGCCATGGGCTCGGTAACACAGGCTGCACAGGAGGCTATCGACCACCTCGTGGCTCAGGGTGAAAAAGTCGGCTTGGTTGCCGTGCACCTCTATCGTCCGTTCTCGGCAAAACATTTCCTCGCCGCCGTGCCCAAAACAGCAAAACGCATCGCAGTTCTCGACCGCACAAAAGAACCGGGAGCCAACGGCGAGCCTCTTTATCTCGATGTCAAAGAGTGCTTCTATGGCAAAGCCGATGCCCCCGAGATTGTCGGCGGACGCTATGGCTTGGCATCAAAAGATACCACTCCGGCAATGATTATCGGCGTGTTCGAAAATCTTGCTCTGCCCCAACCCAAAGACCACTTCACTGTCGGCATCGTTGACGATGTGACATTCACCTCGCTGCCGGCAAAAGACGAGATCGCCCTCGGTGGCGCCTCGACATACGAAGCAAAATTCTATGGTCTCGGTGCCGATGGCACTGTTGGTGCAAACAAAAACTCAGTGAAGATTATCGGTGAGAACACCGACAAATATTGCCAGGCATACTTCGCCTATGACTCTAAAAAGTCGGGTGGCTTCACCTGCTCGCACTTGCGTTTCGGCGACGAACCCATACGCTCGACATATTTGGTAAACACGCCGAACTTTGTTGCTTGTCACGTGCAGGCATACCTCCATATGTATGATGTCACTCGCGGTCTGCGCGATGGTGGCACATTCTTGCTCAACACAATTTGGAGCGGTGACGAACTTGCCAAAAACCTTCCCAATAAGGTGAAATGTTACTTCGCCGCCCACAACATCAAAGTTTACTATATCGATGCCACGCGCATAGCTCAGGAGATAGGTCTCGGCAACCGCACGAACACCATACTCCAAAGCGCATTCTTCCGCATCACCGAGGTTATCCCCGTAGACCTCGCCGTAGAGCAGATGAAGAAATTTATCGTGAAATCGTATGGCAAGAAAGGTCAGGACGTCGTTGACAAAAACTTTGCTGCCGTTGATCGCGGCGGCGAATATCACGAACTCACCGTTGATCCCTCGTGGGCAAACCTTGCCGATGACGCTGCTGTCGAAAATCACGACCCCGAGTTTATCAACAAACTCGTGCGCCCCATCAATGCTCAGGACGGCGACTTGCTCAAAGTCAGTGATTTTGAGGCAATACCCGACGGCACATGGCAACAATCGACGGCACGCTATGAAAAACGCGGTGTCGCCGCCTTTGTTCCCGCTTGGGATGCCGCCAACTGTATACAATGTAACAAATGTGCCTTTGTCTGCCCCCACGCCGCCATACGTCCCTTCGTGCTCGATGCCGATGAAATGGCTGCCGCTCCTTTTGGCGAAGACGCTACCCTCGCCACTATCGGCAAAACTATGGCAGGCACTCGATTTGTGCAAGCCGTTGACGTTCTCGACTGCCTCGGCTGTGGCAACTGTGTTGACGTCTGCCCCGGCAAGAAGGGCGTGAAAGCTCTCGAAATGCGCGAGCTCGAAACCCAACTCGACGTGCAAAAAGTTTGGGACTACTGCACAGACCACGTTACGAGCAAACAAGACCTCGTCGACATCACCGCCACTGCCAAAAACAGCCAGTTCGCAACACCGCTGTTTGAGTTCTCGGGCGCATGCTCGGGTTGTGGCGAGACTCCCTACGTTAAACTCATCAGTCAGCTCTTTGGCGACCGTGAAATGGTAGCCAACGCCACTGGTTGCTCATCGATATACTCGGGCTCTGTGCCCTCGACACCTTATACCGTTAATGCCGCCGGTCACGGTCCCGCGTGGGCAAACTCGTTGTTTGAGGATTTTGCCGAATTTGGTCTCGGTATGAAGATTGCCACCGAAAAAATGCGCGATCGCGTCGAGGAGCTCATGAAACGTTCACAAACCTGCTCATGCTGCTCTGACGAAATCAAAGCCTTGGCACAACAATGGCTCGAAAACAAAAACAACCCCACCATCACACGCCAAGTCGCCGACAAACTCGCTCCGCTGACTGCCGGTTGCGGTTGTGATGTCTGCAAAGGACTCACCGAGCTCAAAGGCTACATCGCCGCACGTTCACAATGGATCATCGCCGGTGACGGCGCCGCCTATGACATCGGCTTTGGCGGTCTCGACCACGTTCTTGCCTCGGGCAAAAACATCAATGTGCTCGTTGTCGACACCGAAGTTTACTCTAACACCGGAGGTCAGGCATCAAAAGCAACACCTATCGGCGCCATCGCCAAGTTTGCCGCTGCCGGCAAGCGCATACGCAAAAAAGACCTCGGTCTTATAGCATCGACTTATGGCTATGTGTATTGTGCACAAATCGCTATGGGTGCCGACAACGCTCAAACCCTCAAAGCCCTGCGCGAAGCCGAGGCATACGACGGACCATCGCTGATCATCGCCTATGCTCCGTGTATCAACCACGGTCTTAAAGCCGGTATGGGTCGCAGCCAACAAGAAGAAGCTCGCGCCGTTGAATGCGGCTACTGGCACCTTTGGCGCTACAATCCCGCACTCGAAGACGAAGGCAAAAACCCCTTCACCCTCGACTCAAAAGAGCCGCAGTGGGATAAATTTGAAGACTTCCTCAAAGGCGAGGTGCGCTATGCCTCGGTGCTCAAACAATATCCCGAGCAAGCCGGCGAACTCTTCCAAGCCGCCAAAGACAATGCACACTGGCGTTATAACAACTATCTGCGCCTCTCACAACAACAATGGGGCGTTGATCCGTTGATCTCCAAAATCGAAGAAGGTAACAAATAATTACCTATCAATAGAATCAGACAATCGAGGGGGCTGTGTCAACCGGCACAGTCCCCTTTTCTATTTTCTATATTATAAATTATGCAAAATTTATGCGCACTAAATGATTGATCAAGCATAGCTAAAGACAGCTAAATTAAGACTATTGGTTAGAATCAATATGTTGTTCTTCGATTGCGTGGATAATTTCGAGCTTGAGGTCTTCGGGGTAGTCCTCATTTGCCATATAGCACCCTATGATGCGTTGAAGCAGGTCTTTATTGATGCGTCCGGCGGCGACATGGTAGATGATTGCCTCCATACACTGCATGAAGTTGCAGGCATGCCAATAGTATCCGTTGTGTACAAGGAACCATACTCCGATGGTCAAAGCCACTCGCTTGTTGGAGTCCTCAAAATAATGACCGGTACACAAGCCGAAGACCAAATATGTGAGCTTTTCTACGAATGTCGGATAATACAAGTCATTCTGCACAAAGTCAAGTACCTTGCGGATACCGCCATCGTCTTTTATTCCTTGCAGACCGCCACCGCTGGCAGCAACAGTCTTGCTGTAAACCACCAACGCCTCATCGTAGTCAATGTACTTCAATTCCTCACTCATCTTCGGCTTGTTTTAGACGTTTGAGGACTTCCTTGTTCTCCGGGAGTTGCATTATTTCATCGAAGTCAATAGACTTATCCCCAATGAAACGGTCAAATTCTTCAGGTGTGACCGCACGAAGATATCCGGCGATGTTATTATGGAATACATCACGGAATGCCACGTCACGCGATGCCATCTTTGAACGTGCATCATAGATGAACGGCTGCATGGCCGGTGATTGTTCCTGTTCAGTGATGAGTTCTTTCTTGAAATTCTTATGACCTTGTACGCATCTGCCTACGGCGGTTGTGAAATTTTTTCTATAATTATCCTCTTCAATGGCGGCTGGAAGGAAATCTATATCACGAGTGTTTATATACTTTGTTCCACCACCCGCACTTGAGTTGATTGTCGAGATAACAACGTCAAGGATTCTTGCACGAACCCGTTTTGCTTTTTCGCTCTCGGTTAGGAGCATTCCCATATTTAGTACGGCTCGGAAATTGAATAATCCGAGTTGTGTGGTTTTGCTCGCCTCATTTATGACGTGAGCAAATTGCAACTTAAACTCTTTCAGGTGCTTGCCCCTACTTAAAACATATCCATTGTGTTTTAATTCCTCTGCATATTGAGATAAGTAACGGTCTATGGTAGATAAATCTACCTCATAGAAATCCGCTACCATTTTCTTGGTAAAACGATATTCGCCTTCAAAAAGCATCCCAGTAAAACCAAGATTTTCCTGAAGAGCAGCCATGGCGTAGCGGTTATTCAACACGTTCTGCCGCTCGATATTTGATACTGTAAGGTCGTTCATGTAGCAAAATTACAAATTTATTTTGGATAATCGGCTAGCTATTAAGAGATAATCGCTAAAAGACATCAACTTTGGTCGGGTTGGCGATTACATCTATCTCATCGGCGATTTGACTCGTTATTGCTGTTGTTAAATGGAATTCGCCGATTTTCAATTCGTCGGAGGAGAGCTTGATGTAGTGAAGGTCTTTTGCGTTTTATTTCCGCCGACGTGCGACAAACGCATCGGAGAAGCATTCAATTCAAAAGTGAAAATTTTTCAGAGCACAAATGTGCAGTGTCCGAGACCGTAATTTCTTTATATTCCGCCTCGTCAAACTTTACGCTTAATTTTTAACACTAAAAAATCTATCTTCTTATCCCTATGCACCGCTTTTTCGGCTTGTGTCAAAAATAATCGGGCTATTTGAGGCGATACAGGCGATAGGCGTAGCCAAGTGGCGAAGGCTCGGCAGATGTGACAAGGGTGTAGTTCGCGAGTGTTGTTGCCGGCAGTGGCGGTGTGTATCGTTCTATGGGCAGGTAGGTTATGATCCACAGTGGCTCGGCGGCGGTAAAAGCCTCGGCGATGTCTTGGCATACGTTTGCGCCAAGGGCGGCGGCGCGGTCTTGCATAGAGGAGTAGCGACCCACGGGGCGTATGCCGAGGCGAGTGAATGCGTCGATGTCGCCGGGAGCGCATGCCATATATATTGATGTGCGTTCGTCCTCGGGTATGGTCGAGGTGATGAGTGTGTCGAGAGTTTGTGTGTCGTCATACGGGGCGATGCTCCGGGAGATGTTTGTTTTTGCCGCGTAGGGTATGGCGAGGGGGTGCAAAGCAAATTCCGGCAGTATCATCGTGGCAATAATGATGATTTTTGAGCGCATGCGCATGCCGTGAGTCATGGCGGTCGTGAGCCACACAAAGGGCAGCACGAGGAGGTAGTAGTGTGACCACCCTGTGCCGGTGAGCAGTGTGGCAAATATCACCGCTGCCGTGGCAAGTGTCGGCATAAACAGCCGTGAATCGTGACGACGGTCGTAACGGCGAGCGACTATGGGGGCGATAAACACCACTGCCATTTGCAGGCAATTTGTCACCATGCGTGTCGGTGAGGTTGCTTCCGGATCCCATGTGAAGAAGTATTGTATGTTTGTATCGACGATAGCAAACCGGGCTGCACCGACTGCGTCTCGTGCATTGAGCCATAAGAGTATGGGTATAAGCACAACAGCCACGCTGCCGACAAACGAGAGGGAAGATAAAAACAATGTCTTAAATTGCCGTTTCGTCACAAGACATATCGCAACCGCCACAATGCCTCCGGCGATCGGGGCGGCGTTGTTGGGACGCAGGAGCAAGAGCGCCATAAACGTGGCACCGACCACGGCAGCGTATGTGATAATAGTCTGCGGCGATTTCTGCTCGCGAGTCACAAACAAATGCACCAACAGCATTTGTGCGAGGGCAATGAGCGGCAAAGACCATTCTTCGGTGGTATTGCCCTCAACGATGTGATAGCCAAAGATGACAGCCGAGACTGCGGTGCAAAGAATGTTCAGATGGTGTGATGCACCGAGAGTGTGAGCCGTGCGCCACAATAATTCGCAAGTGATTGTAAGCGAGATTATCTCAAGAACGAATATTCCCCATTTTCCCGGCAACAATGTTCTGCCGGTGGCGTCTATGATGTATAACAGCGGACCTTTGTTGTCAAAATAGTCGACATAGGGCGTGGCGCCGTCGCGTATGGCATCGGCGATAAACGTGAATGTCGCATAGTCTGACGTTGTGGCGTCAAACAGAGGCGATGCGCTTGACGCCAAGAGCATTATCAGTGCTGCTGCGAGTAAGGCAAAGGCACTGAGACGCAAGAGCGTTGTGCGCAGCGAGCCGTTCATTTTGTCAGACGTGAGAGAAGTTTGACGGCGCGGCGTGTGAGGCGGTTTTGCCACAGCGGCATAAGTGTGCGGTTGCGGTGCGTGCGATTATAAATCTCGCCATAAGGCGTTATGCGTCGCTCGAGGTTGTCGGCGATGCCGTTGAGAAAGTCGGCAAGTTGTGAGTCGAGCGTTGCCACTGTTTCGCCGACGCGTTTTGGTGCGCGCAGCATGGCAAGGTATGCCGCCGGGTCATTGTCGAGACGCTTGATTTCTCTGATTAGCGAGTCAAAAGAGTCATAGTCATTGACATTGACAAAAGCCTCGGGGTTGAAATCTTGTTTTGCCGCATCGTCGCCCCAATAAATGGGCACGGTGGCGGCGGCAAAGGGTTCGAGGATTTTTTCGGTGACATAGCCGGGCATCAGCGAATTTTCGAGGGCAAGGTTAAACTTGTAATTGGCGATGAACGGAATTTTCTCGGCGACACGTCCGCCGACATTGTTTCGGAAAGCTCCGCCGTAAGCCAACTCGCGATACGAAGTGACGGCATTGATGATCTCGAGACGCCGTGGGTGGCAGTTTGTAGCATTGCTCATCACCAGCGAGCAGAAGCCGCGATTTAATGCCTCGGCATCGTCAAGGCGCGGCGCATCGGCGGCAAGGTCGCACTCATAAAGCATATATAGAGGATAGCGCAGGTTGCGTCCGCCACAATCACAGTTATAAAACGACAGAGCATAATCACACTCGTTGAAGTCGGGAAAATCATTCTCTCCGGTAAAATAAACCTTCAAACAATCGTAGCGATAATGCTCACACCCCGGACCTCGCGAATAAAACAATATGTCGGGAGTCTCGCATGAAGACGCGGGCAACACCGTCACCCGACGCCGCGAGCGCAGGGCATCGACAAAACGATTATGCTCGGCATCAAACGTTTGCCAAAAATCGACAAACTTTATTGTTATGGGACATCGTGACATAGTCTGAGGTGGCAGTCGCCAACAGCATTAACAGTCACACCGGTGGCTGAATTAGCCAATATCCGTGGCTGACAACTGCAAAATTAATGAATATGTTTGAAAAAATCGACACAAAATGGAAAACAGAGCATTGTAAGAACCGGGAAAACGCTAAATTTGCACTTGCCGGTTACATATAACAGCCAACCCAGTGAATACGATTCAAAAGTAAACAAATTTTTAAATTTTACATCGATGAGAAAAATCATAATATCTCTACTTTTCGTTATTTTTGTTTGTGCCAATTTGACGGCAAAAAAGATTTTTGTAGAAATGGAATTTTACAAAAAATGCATCAAACTAGATGATGGTACGAATAAAAAGAGGCAGATCATCAAAGATGAACATGGTAAAGATATAAGGTTTATATCTCTTGTTGGCGCACTGAATTATATGTCACTACAGGGGTGGAACTTGGAAGAAACTAAATCAGTTACTTCCGGTGCCAGATATGATGGAGCAAGTGAGACAAGCACAAAAGTATATTACATATTCAGTCGTGATGTTTCGGATGAAGAACTAAGACAAGTGGTCAATAAAAGTTATAGAGAAGAATAAGAGGCTTGATTTTGACCCGGAAGATTTTTAGATAATGGGGTTATGGACAGGTATGTTGGCTATATATTGATTGCTCTGTTTGTGATGGCGATTGTGGGCTGTGCTTCTTTGGTAACAAATGGCGCGGTGGTTGCAGTGTCAAAAGGTGAGTCGACTGTGGCAAGTGGTGATACTTCTCGATGTGGCGATGGTGTCGTGGGTGAATATTATGCTGAGAGGCGGTTGTTTTCGGCTATGGTTAGGTTGTCGCCGGACTCTTCGTTTGTTTTGCGTTATAGGAGGGGTGGTAGTGTCTTGTTTGCCAACGGGCGGTGGCATAGCAGCAGCGACTCGGTGTTTTTTGACGCTGAGGCAAGTGCTCCGGTGGCAGATACATCGGCAATGGGGAAGTTGATAGCAAAGGTAACACAAGACTTATCATCGATGACACGTATTGCTGATATGTCCAATGCACGCATCGTGGGCGACACGTTACTTGTTATGAGGCTACCGCGTAAGAACGGACATATGGTGGCACTGCTTAAACACAAGTAAATTGTAACACGTATCGGTTTGTGTCTTTATGTCAAGGTTGAGAAGTGATAAATATCGTTTTGCTCTCGTGCCGGTAATTGTGATGATGAGCGCAGTTGCTTTGTTTGTGGGTGGCAATACAAAGGTAATTGCGAGTCGCTACCCAGATAATGATACGACGAAATTTTGTGATAAAGGCAAAAACTGCACGTATTGTGGAGAAAGCTCGGGCGTATATGTGATGATGTCTCTAAGTCAAGATGACAGTGCTTACAGTTTAGAGCTACTTACCGGTGATTGGCAATATTATTCATCGGCGGGCAAATATGTTGTGTCTGATGATATGATAATATTTGATGAACGCGAGCATGATAAGTTAATAGTTGATTTTCCGCGAGATACCATAACTTTGGTGCCGGGCACAAAACCATTTGCCCGCCTGCCGCATTGTCGGCTGTTGCATTATGACAGCGTTGAGATGTATATGCCTGACCGGCAACAGACGTTGATGTTGAAAAGGCGAACGTGGTAAATGTAGCGCTATGGTATGCGTGTTGGCGAGATGGTGTCGGTGGCTTGCAGAGATTATGCTTTGATGGCGCGGGCGATGGTGTGGATGGCTGTGCGGTATGAGAGGGTGGCGAGGTAGGAGATGATTAGGGTTGTCGCGACAGACTGCCACGGCGTGAGGTCAAATGGCAATGACGGCAGCAGGTATTGACACACGGCGATGTGACACAGGTATATGCCGTATGAGCATTTGGAGACAGATGTCACGATGCGACCAAATGCGCCTCGCGGTGTCGGCAACATCATCACGATGGCGAAAACCATAGCTGCAAGAATTGTGACATTTGCCGCCAATGGGTTGTATATGGCTTCGACATATCCCCAACGCCATGCCGTGAACATGAGTTTTATCGTGAGAGCCACGGTGACGATCGCGCATATCACGAACAGCGTTTTGCGCCGGCGCGATTGTTTTTGTATCGGGAATTTTGTGAGATAATAGCCACCGACAAGTGTGCCGATGAAGTTGAAGAACGGACCGACAAATGTTGATGCTCCATGGTCCGGAACTATGGTTTGAGCCGCGATAAATGGTGTGAGTCCGCCAATAAGACATAGCAACAAGAACCATTCTATCGAGCTGCGACGGGCAGTCGTCAGCCATCGCGAGACGAATGGGGCGACAAGATAAAGTCCGATGATTGCCGGCACGAACCACAAAAAACCACGCATCGGCGTGAACATAAACCATAGTATGCGTCGCGCTGCCGGCACCACGGTTTCTCCATCGACACAGACATTCAACCACAGATAAGCCGCCGACCAGATGACAAATGGCGGCAGTAGTGCTTTGAGCCGTTTGGTGACAAACTTGCGCCCCGAGTCAATGGGAAAAATCAAAGCCCCCGAGCAAAAGAAGAAGACAACGACAAACACTGTTGTCGTGAGGTTGAAAAAAGCATCGCCGAGGCTGTCTGTCGACGGCACAAGCGAATGAAAGGCAACGACCACAACTATGGCAATGGCTCGCACGAGGTCTATGTTGATGTTGCGGTTGGTCGTTGCCATTGCTGTTGGAGTATTACTTGTTGTCGTTGTCGTTATAGTTTTGGAGCATACCCTTGACACGGTCGAGGATCATTGCTCGCAATTCGGGAGGTGACATCACGGTTATGCGCTGACCAAAAGACATAAGTTCATCGACAAGGTCGTCGGTGAGGCGCATATCATAATGAAACAGTGAGAACGCATCATGCACAAACTCCTGCTGAGAATGGTGCAAGGGTAGGGCACGCAGATATTTGGCTTGAAAGTGGTCGGTGCGAATGACGATATGCTTTGCTGCCTGACGTGTGACGACAATGCCAAACGAGTCGCGGAAGTATGCCTCGGGGTCAAACTTGTCGGGGAGCACGAATGCCGTGGTTTCGATAGTCACGTTTCTCATACGGTCGAGGGCATAGGTCTTGAGTCGCCGCTCTTTGACATTCATGCCGACGACATACCAACGTTGGCGGAAGAGTTTGAGCACGTATGGTTCGAGGCGTATGCCGGTGGCGGGACGTGATCGCGAGAAGTTGTTATAGTCAAAGCGTATGATGTGTGACGTTTTTATGGCATCGATGACGATGCCGAGGTATTCGCGAGCCGAAGGTATGTCTTCGAGAAAAATGCGAGAGGAGACATCACGCGAGTTTGAGAGCACATCATTGACAGCCGTTGAGTTCAGCAGCCAGTCGGTGACGCTTTGATTGTGCTCATCGTCATCGGTGATATAATATTCATATGTCGCCGGGTCACAGGCGATGGTGACATTAAAAAGCTCTTCGATG
The DNA here is from genome assembly GCA_963600695.1 of bacterium. Taxonomy (GTDB): domain Bacteria; phylum Bacteroidota; class Bacteroidia; order Bacteroidales; family Muribaculaceae; genus CAG-873. The sequence continues at coordinate 30,399 of CAVCBR010000009.1, read as the reverse complement.
GCAAGGCGATAGTTGTAGAATGTGCGGCGACACAGGGTTTCGCCATCGCCAATTGCCGAGCGACACCATAGCTCGTCGAGGTCGCGGCGCGTTATGCGTCCGTGCCGCTTTATGGTGTCGAGAATCCAAATATATCTGTTAAGCAGGTTGCGAGCCACGAGATGTGAGGTTTAAGATTTTACGATGTCTTTTGCTGTGGGTTTGGAGAGGAAGAGAAGCCCGAGAGCAGTGTAGGCGGCATTGATGAGCAAAAGCTCGAAACCGACGGTATAGCCGGCATATTCGTTCAATGCCCACTGCGTAAACCATGATAACGCCGGTGCGAGTAAGCAGATTACCGGTACCAAGCGATCGCGCACCGGACGGCGGTTGGTAAGACCAAAAGCAAAGAGACCGAGTATGGGACCATAGGTGTATGAGGCGAGGGTGTACACGGCAGAGATGGCGTCGGCATTACTCATATAGTAGAATATGATAATTATGACACCCATAATCACAGACATGCCGACATGCACGAGCTTGCGCGTGAGCGTCAGACGTCGTTCGCTGCCCGCCTTTTTATGCGCTCCGAGGATGTCAACGGTGAAAGATGTGGTCAGCGAGGTCAATGCCGAGCCGGCGGCTGAATATGCCGCAGAGATAAGACCGAGAACAAAGAGAACACCGACAAACACCGGCATCGCCGAGTCGGTGACAACTGTCGAAAACAGTTCGTCGCTCTTCTCAGGCATAGCAATACCCTTGGTGTTGCAGTAAATGACGAGCAGCGTACCCAGCAAGAGGAACAGGGCGATGACGAAAAACTGAGTGATGCCACTGACAATCATATTCTTCTGACTTTGGCGCGAGTCGCGACAAGCAAGGTTGCGCTGCATCATATCTTGGTCAAGACCATTGGTTGCTATCGCCATAAATATGCCGGCGATGAATTGCTTCCAGAAGTATGTGCCTTCCATAGGATTGTCAAAGAAAAACATGCGCGAGGTTTCACTGCCCGAAATTGCCGACACCATCTCGCCAAACGAAAAACCGAGATTGTCAGCAATAAACCATATGCACAAAACCACCGACATTATGAGGCAAAAGCTTTTGAGCGTATCGGTCCAAATCAAAGTTTTAACACCACCGTTCAGCGTGTAGAGCCAAATGAGGGCAATGGTGACAATGACGTTGATATAAAAAGGAATGTGCAGAGGCGTGAACACCATAAGTTGAAGCACGGCACACACGACAAAAAAGCGCACGGCGGCACCCAGTATTTTTGAGACAAAAAAGAACCATGCGCCGGTGTGATACGTCTGCTTGCCAAATCGGTCTTCGAGATAACCATAAATCGAAATAAGATTGCGGCGATAAAACACCGGCACGAGAATATAGGCAATGGCAAAATATCCGACGATAAAGCCCAATACCATTTGCAGATAGCTATAACCCTTGGCTTCGACCATACCGGGCACGGAGATGAATGTCACTCCTGAAATTGCTGCCCCGACCATGGCAAACGCCACCAAGCCCCATGGCGCACGGCGATTGCCGGTGAAAAATGTTGAGTTGTCACTGCCGCGAGAGGCAAAAAAACTTATTGTCAAAAGCATCGCAAAGTATGCCGCTATTGTGATAATGACTATTGTCGGTGTCATATTGCTTAAAAGGTGATTATTGTTTTGTATCGTTAATTATTATTCGGCATAAAGGAGATATGGACGACGTTGTTCCTTAAACTTGGTAACATCATCAGCCCATGTCTTTTTGATTTGGTCGGCAGACATACCGGAGGCAATCATCTGACGTATGTCGCCACGTCCGATGAGCTTTTCAAAAAAAGCAGTGAAAAACTTGTCGCCGATATTGAGGTCGCGGTAAGCATCGATGAGATACGAAAGATTGACGCCGCCGGCGATGGCATCTTCGTCAGAAATGCCACGCAAATCAACGCCATGGCACAGATTGTTTAGCTGTGGCGGATTTTTGGCACCGTCAACACTGCGCGGAGTGAACTCAAACTTGCGGTTTGTCATATCGGGGTGTCCGTAGCACTCAAACGGTATGTCTGTGCCTCGTCCGAGAGATACCGGTGTGGCTTCAAAATAACACGTTGACGGATAGAGATAAATGGCGTGCATTGTGCGCAGGTTTGGTGATGGCGCGATAGGCAGGCGATAACGTGTTTGATGGGTATAATTTAGGCAAGTGACGACAGTTAGGTCTGCTTTGCGTCCATCGGCAAGCCACCCTTCGCCATTTGCCATTTGAGCCAACTCACCGAGAGTCAAGCCATGCACAATAGGTATCGGCAAACGACCGACACCACTGCTATACTTCATGTCGAGAATGGGACCGTCGACATACATACCATTGGGATTTGGGCGATCGAGAATGACAAACTTCTTGCCGTTGCGTGCGGCAACATTCATCAGATCTATCATTGTGCAATAGTATGTGTAGTAACGCAGACCTACATCTTGTATGTCGACGACTATCACATCGAGAGCATCGATGACACTTTGTGCCGGACCACGTTTTTTGCCGTCATACAGCGATGATATAGATATGCCGGTCACCGGATCGACACTCGAACTCACATGTTCGCCGGCATCGGCTTTACCGCGAAATCCGTGCTCCGGAGAGAATATCGTAACAACATTAATGCTGTTGTCAAGCATGATGTCGAGCGTATGGCGACTGCCGACCATACTCGTATGATTTGAAAACAAAGCCACACGTTGACCTTTAAGCAATGAAATGTATTTTTCGGTGCGAGCCGCGCCAACAATCACAGAGTCGGCGCCACACTCACAGCACTCACACCCGGCAGACGCTTGCACAGACAGCAAAGCGAACAAAACAAACAATAAAACACTGAGTTTGCGCATAAGAGAATAAGGTATATAATATCTGAGATGATTATGGTATGACAGCCCCGTTGGGACACTTTTGATGTCAAAGGTAGGCATAAAAGCGTTACGGCGTTGTTAAAATCAATATATAAACACTAATAAAATATAAATGCGTATAAAAATTTTGTCATCGCCGATAAAAACTTTAATTTTGCAACGCAAAAATCGGGGTATTAGCTCATCTGGTAGAGCGCAACACTGGCAGTGTTGAGGTAAGCGGTTCGAGTCCGCTATACTCCACGGAACACCACCCAAAGTCCTGCAAGCCACCCACTTGCGGGCTTTTTTTATTGTGGAAAGGTTGTGTTAGTGGGGACGAGGGTGGCTTTGTGGGGTGTGGTTCAGAATGGCGTGGTGGCACCCCATGACGAGCGGTCGAGGGCGCGATAGGCGACGGCTTCGCGTATGTGTTTGGCGCTGATTGAGGGTGAGGCATCGAGGTCGGCGATGGTGCGTGCCACACGCAGTATGCGGTCGTAAGCTCGCGCCGACAGGTCGTATTTTGTCATTGCCATACGCAGCAGCTCGGTTGTCTTGTCGTCAAGCGGACAGAAGTGGCGTATCATACGCGAAGTCATTTGGGCATTGGTGTGCACGCCGGGAATGTCGGCAAAACGTGAGGCTTGGATTTTACGTGCGGCGATAACTCTTTGGCGAATGTCGTGTGACGATTCGGCGGGAGTGTCTGAGGCGAGGCGCTCAAAGGACACGGGCATAATCTCGACTTGAAGGTCTATGCGGTCAAGCAGGGGTCCGGAGATGCGGTTTTTATATTTGGCGACTTGTCCCGGGGAGCATGTGCAGGGTCGAGTGGGGTGATTGTAATAACCGCACGGACAGGGGTTCATCGATGCGACGAGCATAAATCCGGCAGGGTAGTCGACAGAGTATTTTATGCGCGAGACGTTGATATGGCGGTCTTCAAGAGGTTGGCGCAGGACTTCGAGTACATTGCGTGAAAATTCGGGAAATTCGTCAAGGAAGAGCACGCCGTTGTGTGCGAGCGAAATTTCACCGGGCATGGGGTTTGTGCCGCCGCCGACAAGTGCTGCCGGTGATATTGTGTGATGTGGCGAGCGGAAAGGGCGTGAAGTCATAAGTTGCGCTCCGCGAGCAAGTTTTCCTGCCACCGAGTGTATTTTTGTGGTTTCGAGTGCCTCGTCGATTGTCAGCGGAGGCATAATTGACGGCAGTCGTTTTGCCATCATTGATTTTCCTGAGCCGGGAGGACCTATAAGGATTATGTTGTGAGCGCCGGCAACGGCAATTTCAAAGGCACGTTTCACGTTATCTTGTCCCTTGACATCGGCAAAGTCAAGCGATGTGAGGTCGTTGGCGGCTTGGGTGTCAAAGTGTGCTTGAATGTCTATGGTGAGTGGGGCGATTGTTGTTGTGCCGGTGAGATGTTCAACGACTTGGCGCAAAGAGGTTACCGGATAGACTTTGAGTCCTGATACCACGGCGGCTTCGGCGGCATTGTCTGCCGGAAGTATCACAGAATCATAACCGGCATCGCGTGCGGCTATCGCCATTGGAAGGGCTCCTCGCACAGGCAACACGGAGCCGTCGAGTGACAGTTCGCCCATAATGATATAGCGATGAAGGTCGGGAGCCGAAATTTGCTCAGAGGCAGCAAGAATTGCAACGGCTATTGGTAAGTCATACGCAGCGCCTTCTTTGCGCACATCAGCCGGCGCAAGATTGACGACTGTTTGACGTCGCGGAAATTCAAAACCGATTTCGGAGATTGCCGAGCGCACGCGGTCGTGTGATTCTTTTACTGCGGTATCCGGCAGACCGACCATCGAAAACATTGTACCTCGTGTCACAGAGACTTCAACAGTGATGATGATTGCGTCAATGCCTTGTATGGCGGCTCCATAGGTTTTTACAAGCATGGTGGCTGATGTGTTGTGAGTGGTATTATTTAAATTTTTCGATGGTTTTGCATGCTGCGTTGATAGAGGGTCCGCGGTATATTTGTTTGCCCACGGAGTCTATGACGATGAAAAATGGTATGCGCGGTATGCCAAAGCGAGCGATTGCCGGCGCGGCGACACTGCCGGCGACCCAACCATGGTCAAATGAAGTGCTGTCGGCTCTCACCTGACGACGCCAAGTGAGGGTGTCGTTGTCAAGAGAGAAGTCGATAATGCGCAATTTATCACCGAGTTTGTTGCTCTTGTGGAGCTCGCGGAGTTTTGGGGTAATAGAGTCTGTGCGTCCTGAGTTTTCGGTGGAAAAAGCGAGGAGCGCCACACGCTGTTTGCGAGGGTTGAAGTCGGCTATCGAGTCGTGTTCATCAAGATAAGAAAACGGCACGGCTTTGAATTTGGCGGCGTTGTCTGCCACGCGAGTCAATGAATAAGAGTATGCATCGACAAGATATGCCGGGCGGGCATCTGCTGCAATCGATGTTAAAAGTTTCTCGGCAGCCACCGGGTCTGTGGCGCGATCATATGTTGTCAAGAGCAGGAGTGTTGACACGACATCTTCGCGATGTTCGTTTATGTATTTGGCGATTAGAGCATTGGCTTTCGTGACGTCACGTCCGTCAAACGTCTTGGCATTGGCGTTGAGAAATGATGTCCACCGCTCGGCGATGTCGTTGCCTTTTACTTTGGTGAGATTTATGGATTTTGGGTTGACAGAGACTTCGAGTTCGTCGCCGGGAGCGGCATAAATGCGGGCAAACGGCGAATAGTCATTGGCGAGTATCTCTATGATTGTGGGTTGAGAAATTTTACCGGTGAAGGCAAAAGCACCTTTGTCTGATGGGATGATGGCGTTTTGCAACTTGCCGTCAGAGTAGTATATGACGCGCAAGTTAAGTGTCGAGCCATCGGTCATCGTGCCCTTTATTTTAAAGGTGTCAGGCGTGGAACATGCGACAAGAAGTATTGTGACGAGAGCTGACAGGGCAATACGTATAAGTTTGTTGATAGACATAAAGTAAGTGGTTTGACGAGGAATTATTGCAACATTTCGGCAACGCGAGACAGCGCGGCGACGAAGCCATCGACTTCGGCAAAAGTATTGTAGACGGCAAACGATGCACGTACCGTTCCCGAGACGCCGAGCACATTCATCAGTGGCTCGGCGCAATGATGCCCCGTGCGCACGGCGACACCGAGTTTATCGAGAAGCATACCGGTGTCATAGTGATGAGCATGAGGCAAAAGGAATGATATAACTGCTGATTTATGGGGAGCATTGCCAAATATGCGTATGTCGGGAATGTTTTTGAGAAGAGCATCGGTTGCATAAGCAAGAAGTCTTTGCTCATGGTTGGCGATGCGATCGATACCGATGTTATCTATAAAATCGAGAGCCGAGGCAAAGGCTGAGATTGCCGTGAAGTCGGGTGTGCCTGCCTCGAAACGAAACGGAATGTCGGCAAATGTCGTGCCGTCAAACGAGACATGGTCTATCATCTCGCCACCGCCTTGATAAGGGGGCATTTTGCGTAATAAATCCGGACGACCATAGAGGACACCGACGCCGGTTGGTCCATACATTTTGTGAGATGAAAAAACATAAAAATCGGCATCAAGCGTTTTGATATCAATTTTGACATGAGGAGCAGCCTGGGCACCGTCGACAACGACAACGGCTCCGGCTCGATGTGCAATGTCTATGATGGCTCTTGCCGGGTTGACAGTGCCGAGCACGTTTGAAACGTGAGCAAAGGCGACAACGCGTGTGCGCTCTGAGATAAGAGTTTTAAGATTGTCGATATCAAGAGACCCATCGTGAGTCAAACCAACGTGTTTTAATACCAGAGAATTGCGTTTGGCTGCCAGCTGCCACGGCACGATGTTTGAGTGGTGTTCCATGTCGGTGACAATTATTTCGTCACCGGGGGATAACAGTTGGCAATAAGAGTCGGCGATGAGATTTATCGCTTCGGTTGTGCCACGCGTAAAAATTATGCTTTCGGTTGACGGGGCATTGATATAAGATGCGACACGCGAGCGTCCGGCTTCGAGTCGGTCGGTGGCTTCTTGTGACAGGGTGTGCACGCCGCGATGCACATTGGCGTGATGGTCGGTGTAGAGTTGTACAATGGTATCAACGACACACCGTGGAGTTTGAGATGTCGCGGCGTTGTCGAGATAAATCAACGGGCGATTGCAAACCTTGCGATCAAGAGCCGGGAACTGGCGGCGAATATCAAGAATATCGTTGTCGGTGAGAGATGTCATAGACGAGTGTCAAGTTTTGTTTGAAGTCAGCAGGCACCACATTGGTTGCACAGAGCATCAGCCTCGGCAATACCGGCTATGGTGCCGTGTGAAAGCCGGTGCTCGATGAGACGGCGCAAAGGATTGCGCAACGAGTCAGGTTCTATGCGATCGATGATGTCTGCCATAAATGCCTGCATAAGCATAGTGCGAGCTTCAGCCAAAGGAATGCCGCGACTCTGCATGTAAAACAGGGCTTGTTCGTCAAGACGCCCGGTAGCGGCGCCGTGACTGCATTTTACGTCATCACAATATATTTCGAGTTGAGGAGCAGTGTGCACACGAGCTTTATCAGAGACGACAACATTGCGATTTGCCTGATATGCCTCGGTGTGGTCAGCGTTTGTGCAGACGCGTATCAAGCCTTCGAACGCGGCACGCGAGTCGTCGTCAAGGGCATTTTTGAAGACCTGATTTGAGTGACATCGCGGAGCATTGTGGTTGACGGTAGCCGAGGAGTCGGCAACAGATTTACCTGACGTTATGGCACATGCTGCGATGTTGAGGGTGGCGCCGGGGGCATTGAGGTTGATGGTATAATTGTTGCGAGTGTGTCCACAGGAGAGGGTAATCGGAAACACTTCCATGTGAGCAGTGTCTTCTAGCGAAGCACCCAATGATGAAACGCGCGTTGTGCTTTCATTTGCCTCTTCAATGTCATATAGCGTTAATGAGGCATCTTGTGCAAGGGCAAATTCGGAAACAGTTGACGTCATTGACGTCTTGCAATCCGGATGAGTGAAGTCGGTGGTGATGAGTTTGAGTGTTGCCCCTTGGTCAAGGACAACGAGTAAGCGGCGCACAGCCATCAGGGGCATAGTCGCAGACAAAAGATTTATGATTTGCACCGGGCGCGAAACAGTCACGCCGCGCTCGACATGTATCAGTATGCCGTCTTGTGCGAGCAAGGTATTTATGTCGACCTCGCGAGCCCCGGAAGGTATGTGTTTGTTGAGGTGACGCGCGAGGAGCTCGGGACAAGATTTTGCCGCCTGCGCAAAGGTGCAAATCGTCAACCCCGGTTGCAGGCGCGAGAAGATTGGCTGGGTTGTGTCTACATAATCATTAGCCACAATGAGTGGTGCCGCCGAAACTATTGGTATGGACAGGCGCAAAGCATCGGCAATGTCACCTGAGAATGGACGGCGAGTGATATTCAGACCATAATCCGGAGTGAAAAGGTCGTTGAGAGAGGTGAAAACATACCCTATTTTCTTGTCAAAATGAGGCAGAGAGGTGTTTGTTAATGTCTTGATGGCATCATCGCGCAGATTGTTGAGCACAGCCGGAGCGTGAGCATCGAGAGTTGCACGATGTTCGCCGACAAGAGATAAGTATTGTGTTAACGCGTCAGTCATTGTTGAGAAACCTTCGGTTATACATTGTCAACTTGTTCTTTAATCCAATCATAGCCTTTTTCTTCGAGTATGAGAGCCAACTCGGGGCCGGCGGTGTGAACAATACGCCCTTTGTAGAGGATATGAACAAAGTCCGGTTTGATATAGTCGAGAAGGCGTTGATAGTGTGTGATGACTATGGTGGCGTTGTCGGCGGTTTTGAGTTTGTTGACACCTCCGGCAACAATGCGCAGGGCATCAATATCAAGACCCGAGTCAGTCTCATCAAGAATAGACAAGCGTGGTTCGAGAACAGCCATTTGAAATATTTCGTTGCGTTTCTTTTCACCTCCCGAAAATCCTTCATTGACAGAGCGAGAGGCAAGTTTTGAGTCAAGTTCGACAACAGCACGTTTTTGGCGCATGAGTTTGAGAAAGTCGGCTGCGGTCATCGGCTCTTGACCGAAATATTTGCGCTTGGCATTGACGGCGGCACGCATAAAATTAACCATTGAGACGCCGGGAATTTCCACCGGATATTGGAATGAGAGGAAGAGACCCTCGTGGCTGCGGTTTTCAGGAGGCAGAGCGAGCAGGTCGACATCGCCGAGAGTGGCGGAGCCGGCAGTTACTTTGTAGCGAGGGTCTCCGGCAAGTACTGCCGAGAGCGTACTTTTGCCCGAGCCGTTGGGTCCCATTATGGCGTGGACTTCGCCGGGGTTTATGGTGAGATTTATTCCTTTTAGTATTTCTTTGTCATCGATATTTGCGTGAAGGTCGGTGACTTTTAGCAGTGGGGTCATATTTGTGAGTGGTATGGTTGTTATGATGAGAGAAGGGGTGTTATCCGACAGACCCTTCGAGAGTGATAGCAAGGAGTTTTTGAGCTTCGACGGCAAATTCCATGGGAAGTTTGTTCATCACCTCTTTGGCATATCCGTTGACAATGAGTGAGACTGCCTCTTCGGTTGGTATGCCACGTTGGTTGCAGTAGAAGAGCTGGTCTTCGGAGATTTTAGACGTTGTCGCCTCGTGTTCGACAACGGCTGAGTCATTGTTGACATCGATATATGGGAAAGTGTGTGCGCCACATGTCGCCGACAGCAGTAATGAGTCACATTGCGTGTAGTTGCGGGCGCGAGCGGCAGACGGTGCCACGGATATGAGTCCGCGATAAGAGTTTTGTGATTTGCCGGCAGAAATGCCTTTTGATACGACTGTCGAGTGTGTATCACGCCCGATATGTATCATCTTGGTGCCTGTATCGGCTTGTTGCATATTGTTTGTGACTGCCACGGAATAAAATTCACCCACAGACTCATCGCCGCGTAATATGCACCCGGGATATTTCCATGTGATCGCCGATCCGGTTTCGACCTGAGTCCATGATATTTTTGAGCGATATCCGCGACACAAACCTCGTTTGGTTACGAGATTATATATGCCGCCACGTCCTTCGTGGTCGCCGGCAAACCAATTCTGAACCGTGGAGTATTTGACCTCGGCACGATCTTCGACAATAATCTCAACGATGGCGGCGTGGAGTTGGTTTTCGTCGCGACGCGGAGCCGTGCATCCTTCGAGATAGCTGACATAAGCGTCGTCATCGGCGACGATGAGTGTGCGTTCAAATTGTCCGGTGCCGGCGGCATTGATACGGAAGTATGTCGACAACTCCATCGGACAGCGTACGCCTTTGGGGATATATGCAAACGAGCCGTCCGAGAATACTGCCGAGTTGAGGGCGGCATAGTAATTGTCGGTATATGGGACGACGGTGCCGAGGTAACGTTTTACCAGATCGGGGTAGTCTTTGACTGCCTCGGAGAAGGAGCAGAATATGACGCCCAACTCGGCGAGCCGGTCGCGATGAGTGGTATGCACCGACACAGAGTCCATAACGGCGTCGACAGCCATGCCGAGGTGTTGCTTTTGTTCTTCGAGGGGTATGCCCAAACGGTTGAAAGTATCTATGAGTGTAGGGTCTACTTCGTTGATGTTTTTGGGTGCCTCTTTGGCTTTTGGGGCGGCATAATAGCTCAAAGCCTGCAAGTCTATGGGTGGAATATTCAGATGTCCCCAATGAGGCTGTTCAAGAGTCAGCAGATGGCGATATGCTTTTAAGCGAAAATCCAAAAGCCAATCGGGTTCGCCTTTTTTGTGCGAAATCAATCTGATGACGTCCTCGTTGAGTCCGCGAGGAATGATGTCGGTGTCGATATCGCTGACAAAGCCATACTTGTATTCGCCCGAGATGGCGTCATCTGCTGAGGAGGAACGTTTATCTTTGTTTTTATCTGACATTTGTAATGGTAACAAAAAGAGACCTATGGTCATTTAACACGTGTGGCGTGTTGTTTGTTTTGTTTTGGTGTGGCGCACGTGTCGGGTGCGAAGGTGGCTGCTGCTTTGCTGTCGAGTGAGTCTATGGCGGCATAAATGTCCTTGGCTGTTTCAGAACCGAGTACCGTCGGCGCAAAGTTCATAACCATAGTGCGCACTTTTGTTTGTGATGAGTGCACCTCACTTTGTGGCATAATCGATACCCACAGATTTATAAAAATCGAGAGTATCAGCACAAATTCGAGTGGTTTGTAAATGGCACCGGCAATTTTATCAATACCGCGAAGTTCTAATCCGGAAAGTATCGAGTGCAGGGTTGATGAAATCATTCGTGCACCGAAATAGCATGCTGCAAAAATCAGAGCATATGACAATACTGTATGCAAAAGGCGTGTTTGTGCAGAGTCATCGGGTGAACTGAAATGTTCGGCGAGAGGCGTAGCAAATATGCGACAGAGTATGATGGCGGCGATGCAGCCGACAACAGCTCCGGCTTGTGAGAGCACTCCCCGTCGCCAGCCAAGCCATACGCCGGCGATAATGACTATGAGCAGTATCCAGTCAAACAGGGTCATGTTGATTGTTTATGAGAGACGGGGGATTATTTAAGCAAGTCACCGATGCCTGCGGCGCGAGCGATTTTCTGTGGTATCTCGATATTGTTGTTGATACCGATAAACTGCTCGGCACCGACGCCAATGGCAAATACCGGTACCGGATTGCCGGTGTGACTGCCGGTGGTAAATCCAAAGCCGACAACGTCATTATAGGCTTTAAAGACATCGACTGCAAACGCACTGAATGATTTATAAAGGGTCTCTTCGTCGGCAGAGTTGCGCATTTTAAATGTTGCCTCAAAACTCTCTTTGAGTGCGGCTTCTTTTTCGGGTGCGATTTTAGCGGTTGTGAACAGTCCGAGGTTTGTCGACAGATATTCTTTCATATCGTCCCAAGTGTAGACGCGACGAGAGCGCAAAATGGCTTTGCAATAGTCTGAGAATGTTTCTTTTGATATGCGTTGACCATCGATGAGCTCAAGATTGGCGGCATAGTGAAGAGTGGTGTTGCCGAGGGCGAGACCGCCGGTGTCATGGTCGGCAGTGACAACAATCAGTGTGTTGTCGGGGTGTGCGAGATAGAAATCATAAGCCATCTTCAGAGTTTTGTCAAAGTTTATGAGCTCTTTGATGGCTGCGCCTCCGTCATTGCCGTGGAGAGCGTGGTCTATATTGCCGCCTTCGACCATCATAAAGAAGTGGTCAGGGGTGTTGTGTTGCAGGCGATCGAGACAAGCGCGAGTCATAGTTTGCAGGGTGAGAGCACCGGGAATAGAATCGATTGTGTAACCACATTCGTTGGGAGCTGTGCCGGTGGGACCGAGCAGCAATACGCGACCGGGGAAGTATTTCAAGGAGTCGGCGTTGCGGATAACAGCTACATTGTTGTCAGCAAAAACTTTGAGCAAGTCGGTGGGGTTGCCTTTTTTGTCAACGAGACCGCGCAAACCGGCACCGGCAATAAAGTCATAACCACATTTGGCAGCTTGGCAGCCGATTTCGTAGTACATAGAGCGTGATGGCACGTGTGCGTAAAATGCTCCGGGAGTGGCATCGTCGGGTGATACCGTGGTGACGAGACCCACGCCCCAACCTTGATCTTTGAAATGGCGAGCAATAGAAGTCACGGCAACAGTGTCGGGTCCCATACCGAGCATACCGTTACGCGTCTTGTGTGATGTTGAGAGTGCCGTGCCGGCAGCCGCCGAGTCGGTGATGGGCGTTGATGCGCTATAAGTCATAGCCCATGATGCCACGGGAAAATGATTTATGGTGAGCGTGTCTTGTCCATGTCGTACGAGACGGTTGTAATTTTGGGCTGCCATTAGCGGTCCCATGCCCATGCCGTCACCTATGAAGTAGAATACATAGTCGGCTTTTTTTTGTGTGGATTGAGGCACTGCCGTGTTTTCGGCAACAAGTGACATTGTCGAGAGTGTTAGGGCAGCAACACTGACAAACGTTTTAAATTTATTCATAGCTGTTTGATGTATTTGGAGAGTTTATATTTTTATATGTATTTAATTATTGCATCAATGATATGGCGGTCGTTGGACAGGCGTGGCACTTTGCGCTGACCGCCGAGTTTGCCGGTGGCAGCCAGCCATTTGTCAAAAATTCCGGTGGGGGCATCGGTTATTGACAGGCGGTCGAGAAATATCGAGCCGGCTCGTTTTGCCTGATAGTCTGAATTTTCCTTTTGAAGAGCTTTGTCGAGGGCATCGGCAAAATCCTCGCGTGAAGACGGAGGCGTTGACCACTCTATGAGCCACTGATGACGTCCGCGGTGTCCGCCATCGGCATAAACCGGCGCTACGGTATAGTTCTCGACTGAGGCGTGACATTGAACACAAGCCGAGGCGAGTGCACGATCGGTGTTGTAGACCATAACTTCTTCGCCAAACGCATTTATGTAGTGCTTTGTGCGTCCGGCGATGGCAATGCGCAGAGGGTCGGCAGAGATTATACGCACGGTGTCTCCTATGCGGTAGCGCCACAAACCATTGGCGGCGGTGATAATAAGTGCATAGGTTTTACCCTCTTCGACTTGCCATGCGGCATAAGTGCGGGCGTGGGGGTCATCTGCATCAGCCAAAGGTACAAATTCGTAAAAGACTCCGGCATCAAGCAGCAGCAACATAGAGCCGGGTTCGCGTAGGTCTTGAACGGCAAAGAAGCCTTCGGAGGCGTTGTATGTCTCCATATAGTGCATGCGCGAGGGATTGGTGAGCATTGCATATTGGTCGCGATATGGCTCCATTGATATGCCTCCGTGAAAAAATACTTCGAGGTTTGGCCAAACGTCATGTATTGTCGTTGCACCGGCGGCTTTAATTACTTCTTTAATAACAGTCATAAACCATGACGGCACGCCTGAGATGTTGGTGATGTCGGCGTGTAACGAGGCTTTGACCAAAGCCGGCACTTTTTCACGCCAATCAGCCATAAGTGCCACTTTTTTTGAGGGCACGCGCACGAGATTGACTATCGGGTTTATTGCGTCTATCAGGTTTGCCGACAGATCGCCGACACATACGCCGGCAGGCGGAGTGAGGTCGGTGGCAAACGAGCCGCCGAGGATAAATCCGCGTCCGGCAAACATACGACTCTCGGGATAAAGCGAGAGATAATGAGCCACGACATCGCCGGCTCCGCGATAATGGTTGATAGATAGAGAGCGGTCGGTAACGGGTATGAATTTTGAGCGTCCGTCACCGGTGCCTGATGATTGAGCAAAGCGTTTCACTCGTCCGGGCCACAAGACGTCGCTTTCGCCTTCGATCATACGCATAACATAAGTGCGTATGTCGGCATACTCACAGGCTGGCAACATCGTTGCGAACGTCTCGTGATTGTCTGTCTGTTGCAAGTGATGAGCTGTGCCGAATTTTGTCTTTGCCCCATAGCGTGTGAGGTCGGCGAGCACGGCTTGTTGCGCTTTGCGTATGCCGTCACCGCGCCACGAGCGTGAAGCGTTGACGCGGTGTTTCATAAATATGCGAGCCAAAGGGGTAAAGTTGAGCATAGGCAGTCTGTGTTAGCGAGCGAGAGGTGACAGCAGATCGTTGATTTCGGCAGATGACAGCGAGCGTTGTTCGCGCAAGGCGGTGGCTAATTGTTGTGCCGTCGATGCTACTGTCGAGTGATTAAACAGGCGGTCGAGGAAGTCGTATGTTTTGTCAAAAATGCGCCGTGTTTCATCGCGGTCAAGTTGACAAGAGGCTTTGCCTTCATCGTCTATGATAGTGCGCAAAAATTTTTCGACTTTGTTATCGAGGCGGCGATAGCGACCGACATATGAGCGACACATAGCGTTGCCCATAACCATGGCGGCGGCAAGTTCAAACTGTCTCAACAGCTGATTCCATACGAGTTTTGCCGAGAACGATGGGTTGCCGTTAAATCTGAACTCCGGGGCGAGGACAATGCCTTGTCCCGAAGGGGCATCAATGGATATTGATGCCACGAATTGCTCGCCGTCAAGCGCAAACATTGCTATTGCCATGCCTGTGAGTCCGAGCGAGCGATCGTTTTCATCATTATATTTCAGTGGTGTGGAATCCACGATTTGATGTTGTGATTTTGATTGTTGGTTAATGTGATGATTTATAAATAAGGAGAGTGTAAGAGGAGAGAATTATCTGTGGGTGTCAGTTTACGATAAGTATCTTGGTGACGGCACCCGAGTTGGAGCCTGTGGCATTTTGAGATGCGAACACATAGTAGACTCCCGAGTGCACGCGTGAACCGGAGGCGTCGCAACCGTCCCAAACAAACATACCGCCATTTGAGCGACCTTGGGCAAAAACATTGCCGGCAGCGTCGGCGATTTTAACAAGCGAGTCTTCCATAAGTCCGGTAACGGTGATGACACCGGTATAATCGGGACGCACTGGATTGGGATATGCATAAATCTCTGAGTAGTCGGTGGCAGCCGGTGATGCCGTTGATGAGTATGATACAAGACCGGTTTTGAGTCCGAAGTAAACGAGATTTGAGTTGGGATCGCATATTACCGATAAAACGGTGTTGGACGGCAACAATGAGTTGTCGGTGGTGAAGTGCTCGAGAATTTTGTCTCCGTTTTCGCTCACGAGGTAGACACCGGCGTTCTCGGTGGCTATCCATTTGCGATTTGTGCCATCGACGGCGATGTCGTTGATTTGCTCGGCATCGAGGAGGTAGTCGGCATAGTTTGTGCCATCGTTGCGCGGCACTTTTATGCGGTTAATGTGCATCGTTGGGTCTGTGGCTTTTGCCGGATTGGTTATTTCGATAACGCCGGATGTCGAGCCAAACCATACGCGTCCGCGTTGGTCTTCGACGGCGCATACCCAACGTTCGGGAGTAAATGTCTTGCCGTCTTGGTCTGTGAGGTTGGTCATCGCATAGATGACGTCATCTGAGGTGTTGGCATAAGTGCCTTTGGTGTCGTATGCCACGATGTATGATTGATATGAGCCATTCCAGTTAAACATCATATTTGATTTTTTGCAGAACAGCGAGCCCATGTCTTTCCAACCACAGCCGACGTTGCCGGCACGGTCTTGACCGAGATGTTTTGACATCGCCCAATCGTCTTTGGTGACCTGTGTGAGATCGCCTTTAAGTTTCGATTTTGGAAGAACGGCGTATGGCGAAAGAGTGGCGTATTGTTTCAGCGCCCATTGTCCCACCCAAAGGTTTCCATCGGGGTCGATGTTGACGTCAAATGGTCGTGGTGTCGTCGACCATGCCTGACCGTCAAGCGGAGCATTTTTGTCGGTAAATTTGACTAGTTCCACACCATTTTCTATGACATATACGCCCTCGATAGTGTTGGCGATATAGTAACGGTCGGGGTTGTCTGGGTCTACGGCAAAGCGACCTACACCGCCAAACATATCTTTGCTGTTGAGATTTTTTTGATAATTGATGGATGTGGTGGCATCTGCCGAAGCGTCATGCAGTGAAATATCGTGTGGCACACCATTTTCTATGTAATTTGTGCGCTGTGCAATCCATGTGCCGTCATAATTGATGGCGCCACAAGATTTGAAACCGGTTGATCCGATATTGGAGAGATATGTGCGTTTGCCGTCTTCCGATATACGCATGTATGCAACTTCGGGGACGGTGATGGCGTCAGGCTTGGCTTTGTCGGCGAGCACCGTCACCGGGTCTGAGGTGAGGTCATAATTGGCGAGACCGTTTGCATCAAGCCCCCAGACTGACGAAAAGTCTTTTTCGAAGGCTATCATCTGTGTTTTCAGCGCATCAGGAAGATCGATTTTGTCTATTGTATTACCCAAGTCATCGACACGTATGAGTTGGGTCTCGGTGACGATGTGTATGATGCCATCGGCACCTACGCTCATCGTTGTCGGTTTGATGCCTGTCATGATGATGGAGCGATCAAACTTGTCCCAATCGATTTTTTGTATAACGGCGGTCTGGTCGTTGCCGTATGTATAAACAAGATTGTCGCCCACAGCATCAAACGACAGGAGATAGGAGCCAAACCAGTATTTAAATTTCTCAAACGTGTTGTGGCGTCCGGATATCGGAGCGCGATATATGGAATATGAATCTGCCGGGTAAATGAGTATTTGGTCATGAGAGACCGCAATGAAGTCTATGCTTTTGTTATAGATGCCCGATTCGACAACCTGCCACTTGGTGTCATCATAAATCACTATGCCAAAAACGGTAGCAATATATACTTTGCCGTCATAGAAGTCAACATCGTTGATGGTTTTCTGTGTCATCAGAGAAGCGTTTTTGATGTCGGGGAGATTGACAACGCGACCATTGTCATAAACAATGTCAATGTTGCCGGTTTCATAAGCGACAAGGAGGTACTGCCCGTCGGCATTGTAGTATGCCGAGGTAATATTGGTGTCGGAGAGTTTGTTTTGTGTTGAATAGGAATATGTTTCGTTTGATTCTTTGTCGTATGAATACAGTCGATTTAACGATACATAGTAGACTTTTGTCTTGGCATCGATTAGTGTTGTTGCCGAGCCGTCAAACATTGGGAAGACATTCCATTCACCAACCGAGGTTTGTGCGTTTGTAGAGCAGACAGCAAGAGCGGCAGCTATGAGAAGTATGATTTTTTTTAGCATATCGTGAAGGGTTGTATGTTGGGTGATTTCTTATTTTGTTGTTATGAAATTATTCCTAATTCTTGGAGTTTGGCGATCAATGCGTGACAGGCTCTTGCGCGGTGAGAGATGGTGTTCTTGACCGAGGCGGGAAGAGTGCCGAATGAGTCGTTGTACCCATCGGGCACAAACACCGGGTCATAGCCGAAGCCACCCTCGCCTTGTGGTTGACGGAGGATTTTGCCTTCGACACGACCTTCGACACAAAAGGTTGTACCGGTGGGACGCAAGAATGCAATTACGGTGCGGAAACGCGCCGAGCGTTGCTCCGTGGGAGTATTTGCCATAAGTGTTAACAATTGATGCATATTGGCGGAGGCATCGTGATCTGTGCCGGGAGCAAATCGTGCCGAGTGTACGCCGGGTGCACCGTTGAGGGCATCGACTTCGAGACCGGTGTCGTCGGCTATGGTGTCAATGTTATAGCGGTCGCAAATCCATCGGGCTTTTGCCATGGCGTTGCCTTGTAACGTCGGTTCGTTCTCGGGAATGTCTGTGACACAGCCTATATCGCCGAGCGATAACACGTCAAACCTGCCGGCGACAATCTTGCGCAGTTCGTCGAGCTTGTGAGCGTTGTTTGTGGCAAAAACTATTTTTTCGATCATTTAAGAGGGTTATATCTATTAGAGTATAACGTTGTTGTTCTTTTGTTTATTGTATGTTACACCGAAGTCTTAGAACCTCGCCGAGAACACTTGACGGGGCAGACCTCGTCGTCGCACGGCTATCGCCAAATGGCGACGCGAGTCGATAATCAACCCCGGAAACGTGCCTTTTGTGAAACCGGCAACGAAGGCGCGGCGAAGATTGCGATCGTCAAGACCGGTAAAGAGTATAGTGCGTGATATGTCGCGAGATTCATCGCCGGCGGCTACCATTGAATCATATTTCGAGACATTGTCAACGATGATCATCTGTGAGTCTGACGGCAGGTATGTCGCTGAGATAGTCGCGTGGGGCGCTGCGGAGGCTATGATGTTTCTCCACTTGGACATATCGTTATCCGAGACCAAGAGTGTGACCTGCATCGGGCGACAGTCGGCGGCGAGGCGAAAAGCTATACGCGCGGCGCGGCGATGTTTGCGATCGACAAACGACTCGGCAAGTGTCGTTTCGTCGTAGTATGACGCTCCCTTGGGACGGCGAATGACGTCGGCGAGCAAATGAAACGCCAACGGCGAGTGTATGCCAAAGCCGCGACCATGTCGCCAAGTGTTTAATATTTTGGGTATATTGAACGTCATCTGACTTGCGAGTTGTCTTTATTTGTCGCCAATTTTTGTGCTGTTGTCCTCAGATTTTTTGTTTGCCGTGGTGCAAATGTTTATCAGCAGGGCGATAATTGCCAACAGATAGATGATGGTTATCGAGCAGTAGGCAATCGATGTGGTGGTGCGTATCGATGGCGGGTCAAAGGTCATAACTACCGTGTGATCCCCGGCAGGCACGCGTATGGCGCGTAGCACATAGTTCACGCGTCCGATTTCAACCGGCTTGCCATCGATTGTGGCTTGCCATCCCCAGGGGAAGTAAACCTCAGAGAACACAGCCACACCGCCGTGTGCAGACCGGGTTTTGTATGAGAGGGTCTTGGGAGAGTGTGAAGTGAGTATTATCGTGTCTCCGGGAGCCGGCTGTTGACCGGACTCGCCGAGAATATCTTTAAAGCGTTTGTCGGCAACGGTGATCTTGCGAGCATCAAACGAAGGCATGGGCTGCATCACTATTGTTGAGTCGCTGAGCATCGGCACTGTGTCAATGGCTGTGAGCACGGCAAATTCTTTGTCGGCATTGTCAACGTATGTGAGATTTGTGGCAAACCATGCCGCGCCGAGGGCTTGATCGTTTGGCACAATTTGATTTTGAGAGATGAGATAGCGGGTGTTGAGCATATCGAGAACACCGGGATTGGTTATAGCACCGCGTTCGATGAGATCGTTATAGCGATTGAGTTTTGCAGCATGATAGCCACCGACCATATTGTGATGTGCCGAGCGTGCCGCGCCCATAAAGTTGTCGAAGTCGGCTACACGATAATAAGTGGTGTCACGACTTATCTGTTGGTCTATGGCATCGGGCGCAAGGGGATCGGTGTATGAGGCGGTGTCGGTAACAAAGCTGTCTGAGTTGACATAACGTTTATCCACCGAATATAGGTCAAACAACACAATGACGGCAATGCCGACAACACCCATCGACAGCGCCATATTGTCATTTGGTTTGGTTGCTCTTTTTTTGAGGGTGTAAAATATGACACCAAAACCGAGTATGATGAACAACAGCGACCATGTGGCATCAGATTTTATCATACTTAAACGCACGTCTTTGATTTCATCTATAAACTCGTTTAGTTGTTCGATTTCAAACGAGTTTGCGCCTGCCATCGATTTGGCAAACATTTCTGTCTCTTGAGCACTGAGGCAGTCGCCAAACATTGTCGGCATGAAAATTGCAACGAGACACAACACAGCAGTAAAACCAAAAGAGGCGATGATAGCGTCACGGTAGCGTTTGAGGGCGTCGGGCGTGGTGAACAGTTTTTGCAATGCCATCACTGCCAGCAAGGGCATAGCGAAGGCGGCGATCACCAACGTTGTTTCTGCGGCACGAAACTTGTTGTATAGCGGGACGTTGTATATCATGAAGTCTGTCAACATCTCAAAGTGGTTACCCATGGCGAGGAGTGCCGACAGTATTGTCAACGCCAACAACGCCCATTTTATCGGTGATTTGACGATGAAACAGCCGAGGATGAAAAGTGCACAAATCAAAGCGCCGACATAGAACGGGCCATTAGTGCCGCCACTATCTGATTTGCCACCGAAATATTGAGGGAAGCTGTCGGCGTATTGTGCAAACATCGGGTCGTCGTCATATTGTGCTGCTGCCGGGAGTTCGCTAACCGGAACGTGTTGCATCTGCCCGTGAACGAGACGTGCTGATGCTCCGCCTTTGAGATTTGGTATCAACAGAGTGAATGTTTCGGAGGGAGTGTTTGACCAGCCGCCGATTTCAGATTTGGGAAGACCGCCTGTGGGGCGTTCGGCGGAGGTAGCTTTATCTTCTGTGACTTCGTTGGCGGGGGCAGTGAGTTCGCTCGATGCTCGTTTTGTCTCCTTGGCATACTCGTATGTGTGATAGAGGTTCGGCAGATTTGCGCCGAGTGCGAGCACGCCGGCGATAAGGCACGCCGCTGTCGCTTTGAACCAATTTTTGAGTTTCTTATCCTTGATAGCGATAATGAGCCACGCGATGACGAGAACGAGGATTATGAAACCGGCATAATATGTGATTTGAGGGTGGTTGGCGTTGAGTTCGAGAGTAGCGAAAAGCGCGAGAAGAGCTGCCCCCGAGAGCCAACGTCCGCGATATGCAAGAGCCATCGCGCCGATCACCGGCGGCATATAGGCGAGGGCGACAAATTTCCAGATATGACCGGCACCAATGATGATGATGAAATATGACGAAAAGCCCCAAGTCAAGGCGCCAAGAAGTCCGTAATACCAACGCATCTTCCAGCAATAGCACATTATGAGGAAGCCAAACATCATCATAAACAGCAGATTGGATGGCGTCGGAAGCCCTAACCCATAGACCTCGTTGAGCCATGTGAACAGTGAGTTTGACTCATATGACGGCGAGATTTGGAATGTCGGCATACCGCCAAACAGCGAGTTTGTCCACAGCGTCTTTTCGCCGGTAGCCTGCTCATAAGCCTGTGCCTCGGCTCCGTTTGCCGCACCTTGCACTTGGTCGGCTTGAGAGAGCGTGTCGCCGGCGAGGTTGTTGGGCGCAAAAAACATTATCGACACAACAGCCATGACAGCTATCGACACAAAAAAGCCCCATACCTGAGGACGTGCCAGCCATTGCTTGAAATTTTCAACGGTAAATGCCGCGCGCAATCTATTGGCGGCACAAGAAGTATCAGTAGACATACAAATGGAACGTAAAAAACTGATTAATCATTATTTAAAATACCAAAAGAGCGCATAAAGCACCCATCGTGACATGAAGAGCATAAAGCCACTCCACACCACGCTACAAAATTAATCAAAAAAACCGAATTTCACCCCACAGCCCCACGCCGAATTTCAACAACGAGGTGAGACAATAAGTCAAAGAAAACGAGTGGTTATTTTTCGCGCATGAAGATGGCGACGGGTGAGCCTGAGAAGTTCCACTTTTCGCGAATCTTGTTTTCGAGATAGCGGCGATATGGCTCTTTGACCCATTGGGGAAGGTTGCAGAAGAAGATGAAGGTCGGTATCTGCGCGCCTTTCAACATGGTGATATATTTGATTTTTACGTATTTGCCTTTGTTTGATGGCGGTGGGTATGCCGCAATCATTTCTTGCATATACTCGTTGAGTTGTGATGTGGGCACGAGGCGGCGACGGTTTTCGTAAACGGCGAGGGCTGTTTCAAGCACTTTGTATATGCGTTGTTTTGTCAGTGCCGATGTGAAGAGTATGGGGAAGTCGGTGAAGGGGGCAAAGCGTTGGCGTATGGCGTTTTTGAAGTGCTCGATGGCTTCGGGCGTTTTGTCGGTGACGAGATCCCATTTGTTGACGACGACAACGATGCCTTTTTTGTTGCGCTGTATCAGAGAGAAGATGTTGACGTCTTGGGCTTCGATGCCACGTGTGGCGTCAATCATGAGTATGCAGACGTCTGACGATTCTATGGCGCGTATCGAACGTATCACGGAGTAGTATTCGATGTCTTCGTTGACTTTGTTTTTCTTGCGTATGCCGGCGGTGTCGACGAGGTAGAAGTCAAAGCCGTATTTGTTGTATCGCGTGTATATCGAGTCGCGCGTGGTGCCGGCGATATTTGTGACGATGTGGCGATCCTCACCTATAAAAGCGTTTATGAGCGATGATTTGCCGGCATTAGGGCGACCTACGATGGTGATTTTGGGTATATCGTCGAGCTGTTCTTGGTTGTCCTCGTCGGGCGTGGGCAGGGTGGCAACGACATGGTCGAGGAGGTCGCCGGTGCCATAACCGTTGATTGCCGACACGGGGTAGGGGTCTCCGAGTCCGAGGGCATAAAATTCGGCAATATTATATAGCCATTCGTTGTCATCGACTTTGTTGGCGATGAGCGTCACGGGCTTGGTGGCTTTGCGCAGTATCTCGGCGACATGGTCATCGAGGTCGGTGACACCATTGGTGGCATCAACGACAAAGAGGATTTCGTCAGCTTGCTCTATGGCGAGATGTACTTGTTTGTTGATTTCGCCTTCAAAAATGTCTTCTGAGCCAACGACCCAGCCTCCGGTGTCGATGATCGAAAATTCTTTGCCGTTCCAGTCCACTTTGCCGTATTGGCGGTCGCGAGTGGTGCCGGCAGTGGGGTCGACGATGGCGGTGCGCGTTTGTGTCAAGCGGTTGAAGAGTGTTGATTTGCCGACATTGGGTCGGCCTACGATGGCTACTATTTGTCCCATATCTTGGTGGATTGATGTTGATGCAAAGGTAGTTAATAATTTTGTAATTCTCGCTATCCCGCTCGGACAATGTGCCCGAAGTACGTGATGAAAGGCGGCATGTGTAACGCGGCGTTATTGCTCTATGTAGCCGAATTGACGCAGTTTGTTCTCGCGATTGCGCCAATCGGCTTCGACTTTGACAAAGAGGCGCAAGTCTATGCGTTTGTCAAAAAACTTGGCGATGTCGGCGCGTGCGAGTGTGCCTATGCGTTTGAGCATAGAGCCGCCGTGCCCGATGATTATGCCTTTTTGTGACTCGCGCTCAACGAGTATCGTTGCAAAGATGTTGATGTCGGCGTCTGTTTCTTTGAATTGCTCGACAATGACCTCGACGGCATAAGGTATCTCTTTGTCATAGTTGGTGAGTATTTTTTCGCGTATGATCTCGGTGACAAAAAATCGTGCCGGTTTGTCGGTGAGGGCATCGGGACCGAAGTATGGCGGGTGAACGGGGAGCAGGTCGGTGATGATGCGCAACAGGGGCGTGACGTTGAAATTGTGGAGTGCCGATGTGGGTATTATTTGGGCGTGAGGCAGACGCGCGTGCCATGCCTCAACGATGTCGGTGAGTTGCTGCTGGTCTTTGAGCAGGTCGATTTTGTTGACAATCACCAGTGTGGGTATCTTTTGAGTGGCAACCTTGGCGAGAAAGTCGGCGTTTTTGTCTGTCTTCTCGATGACGTCGGTGACATAGATGAGTATGTCGGCATCAATCAGCGCACTTTGAGAGAAGGCGAGCATCGACTCTTGTAATTTATATTTGGGGGCGAGCACCCCCGGCGTGTCTGAGAAAACGATCTGTGCTTCGGGAGTGTTTAGAATGCCTGTGATGCGATGACGCGTGGTTTGGGCTTTTGCTGTGATTATTGAGAGTCGCTCGCCGACAAGTATATTCATCAGTGTCGACTTGCCAACATTTGGATTGCCGACAATGTTTACGAACCCGGCTTTTGTCTGTGTTGCCATATTGATATTATATTGTTAAGGAGAGTATTGTAATAAAAATGGCACAAACGACAACCTCAGGCTTTTTGTGTGCCGCGGTTGCCATTTGTGTCGTTTTGTAATTATGGTGAATGTTATGGTGAGAATTTGCCAAATGATTACATATCCCAAATGAGATACATCGCGCCCCACGTAAATCCGGCACCAAAAGCGGTGAGGATGATTTTGTCGCCAGGATGCAGGAGGTGCTTGTTCTCATCAAGGCAGATGGGAATTGATGCCGCTGAGGTGTTGCCGCGATATTGTATGTTGACGAGCACTTTGTCCATGGGCACGCCGGCTTTGTCGGCAACGGCTTCGATGATGCGCAAGTTTGCTTGGTGAGGAACAACATACTTGATGTCGTCAACCGAGAGTTTGTTGCGAGCCATAACGTCAAGGGTAGAGGTGAGCATATCGGTGACGGCGTGTTTGTAAACATGGCGACCGTCTTGGAAGAGGTAGTGCCAGCCCTTGTCGAGAGTTTCCTGTGTTGTCGGGTGCGTAGAACCGCCACCGAGCATCACGAGATATTCGAGACCCGAGCCGTCAACGTGCAACACGGCGTCGCGCACACCGACATCGGGGGTGTCTGTGGCTTGTACGAGAGCAGCGGCAGCACCATCACCAAAGAGGGCGCATGTCTGACGATCGCCATAGTTGACCATCGAACTCATCTTTTCTGTGCACACGATGATGACGTTTTTGTAAACGCCGGCGCGTATGTATGAAGCGGCATCTTGTAAAGCCACGATAAAGCCCGCGCAAGCTGCCTGTATGTCATAAGCATAACCCGAGGTGAGACCGGCGCCGTGATGTATGATCGAGGCGGTTGACGGGAAACGAAAATCGGGGTTGGAGGTCGCGCAGATGAGAAGATCTACTTGGTCTTTTGCCAATCCGGTTGTTTCGAGCAACTTGTTGACGGCGATGATGCCCATATAAGATGAGCCGGTGTTCTCTTTTTTGAGAATGCGACGTTCCTTGATGCCGACGCGTGTCGTTATCCATTCGTCTGAGGTGTCAACCATCTTTGAAAGCATGTCGTTGTCAAGGATGTCATCGGGAACGTATGATGCGAGACCTGAAATGCGAGCGTTGATCATTGTGACTTAACTGTTTGTCGTTTGCGTTGAATTATGGATTTTATGAGGGAATAAATAATCGGCGTCAACCGTTGTCGGTGTACAACTATACCAAGTCACCGCGCGTCACCACCTATAATCAGGGTGAAGACGCGAGGCGACGTTTATGCCGAGTTATGGTTGTTGACTGATGTTATCAGATGTCTTCGCCTTTGACGATGGCTTGACGACCGCGATAGTAGCCACATTCGCCACATACGGTGTGATATACGTGCCATGCGCCACAGTTGGGGCAGAGTGCGAGTGTCGGAGCTACAGCTTTATCATGAGTGCGGCGTTTTGCTGTGCGAGTTTTTGATTGTTTGCGTTTAGGATGTGCCATTGTTCTGTTATATGTTAATATATTGTTATTTTATCGGTTATCAATAGACGATGATGTGGCGTCTATGATCGTTTATTTGTTGTCAAGCAGTTTGCCGAGGGCATTCCATCGAGGGTCAATGTCTGCCTCTGTATCGTTGATTTCTCCCGAGTGGGCGGCGATAATCTCGTCCATCGCGGGGTTGCAAAAGCCTTCGTCATGAAAATGTTGCAAAGGCACGGCAAGCACCACGGTGTCATATATCAACGGCGCGACGTCAAACGAGCGACAATTATCGGGAATGATAATCGTGGTGTCGCTGTTGTCGTCATAGCAGTCACCATATTTCAACGTTATGTCGTATGTCGCGTCCACCGGCAGGGTCATATCGTCAAGACAGCGGTCACATGGAATTGTGACATTGCCGGTTGCGCGGATGTGTAGCGCAAAGGTGTCACGAATAGCCTTGACATCGACAGACACCAAGAGTTCGGCTCCGCGTATTTCGTCACTATCGTGAGCTTCGAAAAACGCCCCATCGACATCAAAGGTGAACGTATGTTTGCCTTCACAAAGAGTGCCGAGTGGTAAGTCAAAAGCCGAAGAACGTCCCATATACATAATCGTTATAGGGTGAAAAAACTGTGCAAAGGTATGCAAAAACTATTAATCAACCAAATTTTAATTGTTTTAATCACGGCAACCACTTCAAAAACCAAATTTTTGAGGATTCTTCGTTATCGAATTTACAATTTTTTGCACCGCGTCTATGCTCGAATGCCTGAATCGTTCTTTAAGAGGCGAAACACAGTTAAAACTGCACGATTGTTTGGGGCAAGTGATGGGTGTGGACTTTTGCCGGACGGTTATAAAAAGCGGAGGCTCTCACGCGCTATCATGGGAGCCTCCGGGTGATATTGAGAGATGTTATTAGCGGATTATGACTTTTGTCGCTGTTTTGCCTTGGCGGCAGATGTAAACGCCGGGGGTTGTGGGTCTGTCGCAGAGTCGTCGTCCGCTGAGGTCGTAATATTCATCGTCAGTGACCGTGGGTTGCTCATCGAAGATGTTGTTCACACCGGTCATAGCGTCATCGCCCGAGACAAATGTTGTGCGAGCGACACGTGTCACTTGCCCGGTGACGTTGCCTTGTGCGCCATGAGATGTTGAGGTGCGCAGGGCTGAATTTTGGCGTGTGCCGTTGGCGATGGTTGAGGTTTTGTATATGCGATAATATGCCGGGTGCCAATTTTGACAGTGGTGGGTTGTTGAGGTATTATTGCTTATTGCCCAATTGTCAGATGCCTCGTTTTTGGTGGGGCGATAGCCGTCGGCACGGGCATATCCGGCATAGTCGTCATACGATGATGTGCCATAGATATAATCTTCAAATTTTGCCCAGCCATAAGACGTTTTGCTGTCAATTGTCGCGCTGTGGGTGTTGTCTGTGTATGCCAGGGACAGAGCTGTGTGGTAGGCATATTGGTATGCCGTGCCGGGGTTACCGATACCGGCGCCGTCGGTGATGAAGTCGGCGAGATAATATGCCTCATCGGGGTCGCCGAGAGCTTCGGGAACGAATGGGTCGTCGGGAACGGTGCCGGCAGGGATAAATTCACCGAGGTCTTCACTGTTAGCCGCATATATGTGACCATTGATGATGTCGAGATCTGATGTTTGCGTGCTACCGTTGTTGCTGAAAATGACTTTGTGGACACCGGTAGTGGTGAACGTGAATTTCAGATAGGTGTTGCCGTCACGATCGGTGACTGTCTCGGTGAGTTGGTCGCCGGGCCAAGTTGCGGTGTACAGGAAGTTGTTTGTGCCTGAGGTCAGCACATTGTCCCATGCATAGCAACGTACGTCGGAGTATTGATTGGTGTTGGCGAAGTATATTGTGATTTCCTGCGGAGCATATTCGTGTGATGCCGATGATTTGGAACTGCGGAAGCCATAAATATACCCACCTTTGATGTTGCTGTCGGTGATGTCGTCGGTTTGATTGCTGTTGCCACCTTGACCATTGTTGAATATCATGAGGTTGGTGGTCGGTGTGGGCGCCGAATATACTTTGTTTGCGGGGTCTTCGAGTGTCATGTCCACTCCGGGCCATGATTGCTCGGTGGTGTAGATTTTAACCGCCGACCAAGGATAGGAGTTGTTATTGTTCCAAAAATACACTTTATCTTCAGAGGGAGTGATTGCCGTGCGCCGTGTCGGAGCTTTGGTGGATGCAGAGGCAAACACCGGATAGCGGTCGAGGGCGAGATAAGTTTTGCCGGTGGCGGTGTTGCGAGCGGTGACTTTTACGTTGTACCAACCGGCGGTTGTCGGTGCCCATTCGGTGTATGGTTTGTTGGCGGCATCTGTCGTCAGCACGGCAGTGCCATAGGCATCATAAACCTCAAACGTATAAAGGATGTCGGAGTATGATGTGTTTATGGTGTTGTCGTCTTCATAAACTTCGGCTTCGATTTGCAACGGTGCCGAGGTTTGAGCTTCTCCAAGCGTGTATGTCCCTTTGAGGTGGGTGTACAGGAGTGCAATGTTGTCATCATTGTCACAGATGTCATAGCTGCCGCTCACAGTCTCCTGACCGTTGACGGCGACGCTGATGACATCGCCATAGGCGGTGTAAAATTCACATTTTGTGCCCGAGGCATATTTTGCCGGAATTTTTTGTGAGCCTACCCACATGTCATTGTCGCTGTCATAGGTCATATAGGCATCGGTGGCGAAAACTTTGTCATAACCCACTATTTGATTGTTGTCAAAGCGAGGAGTGAGCACATTGTAGTGTATCGGACCTTTGTTGACTTGCGGATTGCAGGTTGTAAATGTAACATCTAACGGTGCAGACTCAATCAGCCAGATGTCCTCGCAACGCACTTCGCGCAATACCGTGCTGCCCGAGTTGGCGGTGATGCCGGCAATGAAACTTATCGGCGAACGGTGTTCAGATGAGTTTGGAAGTTTTATGCGATAGATGTGTCCTTGTTCGGGAGTGGCGGTGTATGTATAGCCGTTTGAGGTTATTGTCGTGCCGTATGGTATTTCTTCCATATTTTCCACGATGAACGTGGTGGCATCGTAGGAGGTGTAGTAGTTGTATTGCGAGGCGTTTGTAAATGTGATTTGTGCGGGTCGCATATCTTCACCCTTGTTCCAATAATACAGATAATTCTCGGTTTGTGTCGGGGTGTCTATGTATATCAGTGATTGTGAGGGGCAGAAGTATATCACGGCATTGTCATATCTGTTGCTGCCGAGTTGGAGGTTGCGCCCGCGGTTGTTTTTGGCAGTGGTGTAAAGTGTATTCGGATAGACGGTGTTGCCCTCAGAATAACGATCGGCTGAAACGGCGCCGAAATAAGTGCCATCGTTGTTGGCGTTAAGATATCCGGGGCATATTTTGAACTGTCCGCACAGGCGTCCGTCGCCGTGGGTGCCGTCACTCGACACCAATGTTGACATATCAAGCATAAACCATGTGGCATCGCGTGAAGTTGTGATGCCGGAGGGCAATATGTTGTTGTCAGTGATTTTTGTAAAACGCCATTTGTCAATCATTTCTTCGATTGAGGCATAGCGATCTGTGGCATGGACATTGTCGGCGGCTATTGTTTCGCGATAAACTTCGGCAAGGGTTTTGCCTTCGCCGGTGGTGCGATCTTGATATTCAATATTTTCGCCATCACGCTCTTCAACGCCGACAATCGACCACAAATTCATGTCGCCATAGAAGTAATAGTTGTCGCCACCGAGTATGGCAGACCAATCGACTTGTTTGGTATAATTATAGGTCACGATTGTGGTGTTGCCATAGGCATCGGTGAGTGAACAGTTTATGGTATAGATTGTGCCGTAATTGTCTCCGCGGCCGAGTTCTAAGGTTGCCGGGTCGGCTGATGATATTGTGCGTTGGGCTTGATCGACGGCGTTTTTAGTGATGCGGTAAGACCACGAAGCAACGTTTGACGATGGCGTCAGTGTAATCGGTAACACACTCTTATAAAATAATGTGTTGTCGGCGACAGACGATGTCAATGTCATCTCGCTGACCGGGGTCGATGGTATCATCGTCAGCGTTATGTCCTCGAGGGTTGACATATCGAGCTGTATCACGTATGTGCCGTGAAGTGATGCCTGAATATTGGGGTCATCGGCGCTTGTCGGGGGAGTAAGTGATATTTTGAGGTTTGCCGGCGATATGTATTGCGTGGCAGCTCCGCCTTTGAGATAGGCATAACCGGTTTTTGTGAGAGGTGTTGTGATGCGCAATACAAACTCGCCGTTATCGGTGGCGATGGTTATCGGCTCAGAGCGATAGGTATCTGTGCCGGCAACGTGTGTCAGAGTGTAGTCTGTCCACGTGCCGTCAAAATTGCCGAGCGCCGACCACGAGTAGTCGGGCATTTCGGTCCCGGGGTAGCCGAACATTGTGCTCTCTCCCTCAAAAGTAAGGTCGCCGCTGAATTTGTGCGTGGAGCCACCGTTGCCGGTGCCATCGCCCGAAAAGAATAAAGCGTTTTGTGCATCACCGGTGAAGTGTGACGCATACACGTAACTCTCGCCGTCGGAATTGATGAGTTTTGCTACGGCGGTCATTTTTTCTTGTGGCGTGTTCCAGTCATATATAGAACCCGAATTGCTCCACAGATGCACATAAGGAGCCGTTTTGTCAGTGCCCATATCATAATATATGGTGCGCGAATGTGAAGACATTGCCACACATGCGATGGCAATGAATAACCATGTTTTTTTCATTACTTAAGATGGTTTTAGTTTAAGTATGTTGGTATATAATCTCTATTGCTATAAGTAATTGCGCAAAGGTAAAAACTTTTTTTCAAATGACAAAATACAGCATCAAAAGCAATTGTGATTTCACAATATTGTCCTAAATAAAATTAAGCACAGATGTAACGTGCGAAGCCATAAGGCA
>CAVCBR010000008.1:0-61130 GCA_963600695.1 bacterium | reverse complement strand
CCGAGACCGTAATTTCTTTATTTTCCGCCTCGTCAAACTTTACGCCTAATTTTTAGCACTAAAAATCTATCTTCTTATCCCTATGCACCGCTTTTTCGGCTTGTGCCCACTTTTTCGAACTTATTTGGTGCAATACTGTAAATGGAGGGAGGTTACAAATTTCCTGAAAGTTATTTTCTCTCGTCCGTTCAAGGGCATATAGTTCTCTGCCTTTTCAAAATAGTCTTGGAATGGTGAATTTATCCATTCGGTTCATAAATGATTATTAACGCTGTGGAATTTCGAAAAAGGGGCACAAACCGAAAAAAGTCGCTTGTGTTGGTCTAAGTTGATATGTTGCGATGCAGAAGGGGCTGTGCAGTTCAAAATATGCACAGCCCCTTTGTCGATATTGATGTCGTAAGTTGTTGAGGTTACTCCGGGCGATTAATATTCGTCCTCGTTGAAGAAGAAGTCTTCTTTTGACGGATAGTCGGGCCAAATGTCCTCAATACATTCATAGGTGTCGCCCTCGTCTTCGATTTCTTGGAGATTTTCGATGACTTCGAGCGGAGCGCCTGATCGCATGGCATAGTCAATCAGTTCTTCTTTGGTTGCGGGCCAAGGTGCGTCTTCGAGTTTTGACGCTAATTCAAGAGTCCAATACATATAGCGTGTGATTTTGTTGTTAGTCAACATTTTGTCTGCCAATAGCGACGATGACGACGCTATGGCTTCTTATTTTCGGTGTGCAAAGATAGCGCATTTTTTGTTATCATAGTCATTATGATATGATTTTTCACAAATTTTTTGATGACCTTTTCGGTGTTGTTTTTATCGGGATATTGTTATCTTTGCAGTATCGTTGTCCTGTAAGGATAATGCGTTTATTATTAATGATTTTAATCAAGTCGTTTTGATGCGTATTAAAAAGTTCGTGTTGTCGCTTGTGTTAATGGTGTTGGCTGCGCTTGGCGTGTCGGCACAAAAGGTTTATTCTGTGGATCATCAATATCAGGCAGACATCAAGGTGTTTGTCGTGGATCATGAGTATCAGGCAGATTTGGTGGTATATAAAACCGACCGGCAGTATCAAGCCAAGGCGTCTGAGAATAAGGGTATTTGGTATTTTACCGACCATCAGTATCAGGCAGATAAAAAAGTTTTTTTCACCGAGCATAAATATCAAGCCGACTTGCTGATATTTTTTACAAATCAAAAATATAAAGCCGGATGGCGTAGCAACGCCAAAAAGTCATTACTGTACTAATTATGAGTGGCACAAAGGTTTCGGACGGCACAAGTGACGCTCGCTATCTGTTGATAGCGACGTGTGTGGTATGGTTAGCGTTTTATTTGTTGCTAACCATATTGCGTGTGTTTACGACTGTTGACCCTGAGCCTTTGACTCTTTGGTTGACGCCGGTTGCCGAGTCCGGACTGGTGGCATTGCCAATGATGGTTGTCTCTCGCCGATGGCGTAGAGGCTTGTGGGTGGTGCTCGGTGTGCTGACGCTGTTTGTGTGGGTGAATATTGTCTATTACCGCAATTTTGCCACTCTCATGCCGTTCACGACGATGTTCTGGTGGGGCAATATAGATGGTATGGTTATAGGTGCCGCGTTGTCATCATTGCGGCTGTCAGACTTGTTGTTATTGTTGCCTCTTGTCGCTATGATAGTAGTGTGGCAAATGGTGCTTAAGCGGCGACTGCGTGAAGTGCCGCCCGACAGGCGCACGGCTCGGGTTTGGGGCGTCGCACTTGTCGCTATGTGGCTGTGTGGCGAAGGGCTGTCGACTGTTGCATATACCACCGAGCACAGTGTGCTTTTTGAAACAGAAAAAGCGACTCTGACGGATGCTGCCATGGCAAAATTTTCAGGCGAGTATGTAAACCGCACCGGCTATATGCGTTACAACGGATTGTTTGCATACGTCATTCGCGCTGTTGGCGACTTCACGCCGTCACATACGTTGACTGCCGGCGAGAAAAAGCGCATTGAGGCATATCTTCACACGCGACAACTCACTGCCACGGCATTGTCACAGACCACGACAGGCGGTGATACAGCCACAAGGCGACAACCGAACTTCCTGCTGATTGTGGTCGAATCGTTTGAATCGTGGGCGATAGACTATGAAGTCGGTGGCAAACCTGCCATGCCTCACCTCGACTCGCTGATACGATGTGGCGAGGGCACGCTTTATTGGCGCAATGTCGTGCCGCAAATCTCTGTCGGTACTTCGAGCGACGGGCAGATGATGGCTGTCTCGGGGCTGTTGCCGTTGCGCGACTATGCCGCCGCCAATGATTTTGGTGATAACGTGTATCCGTCGATATTCAAGGCTTTTAAAGAGTGGAGCAACTATCACACGTTCGACATCATTTGTGACGACCCGGCGATGTGGAACCAGACCGTCACTCACCGCGCCTATGGTTTTGATGATTTTAAAAGCCATAAAGACATCGATCCCAAGGAAGAATCCACATGGTCAAATCGCGACTACTACCTGTCTCGCTATGTCGCCGACTACCTTGCCGGGCAAAAGCGACCGTGGGCGGGAATGATTGTCACATTATCGCTACACAGCCCTTACAGCGGCAAGATCAGTGGCGGCGAGCGGTTTGATAAAAGTGATCTTGATGCTCAAACCATTCACTACCTTAAAATCTGTGAGCGTGACGATGACTATATAAAATATATTCTTGACAAATTACGCCAACTCGGTGAGTATGACAACACCATCATTGCCATCACCGGTGATCATATGGCATTCGGACTGTTCGATGCCCATCGTCCATCGGCGATTGTCGGCAAGCCTGAATGCGTGCCCCTCATCATTCTCAACTCCGGGTTGCCGGCAAAGATTAGTGAAAACTATGTGGGGCAAATCGACATCTATCCCACGCTCCTTGACGTTTGCGGACTGCAAAACTATTATTGGCACGGACTTGGCACAAACCTGTTGCGACACGATGTGAGTGGCGCCGTCGATCATGCCGGAAACATCATCGGCACGCTTGACGCGGCTCAATACCGCCGAGCTATGGAGGCATGGGAGATCAGTCGCCTCATCATTACCTCAAACTACTTTGCCACCCCCGCGAGGCATAATGGCACGAGATGAAAACATCGACAGATATTGGCGCAGTTACCCAAGATCGCCAAAATTCAACAAATTTTTTATTGACAAATAAAACACCGTTTGCACAATCCGAAATAAAGTTGTACCTTTGCACTCACAAGCCCGGATGGCGGAATCGGTAGACGCGCCGGTCTCAAACACCGGTGGGGCAACCCATCCCGGTTCGACCCCGGGTCCGGGTACTGAATAAGGCTGTTAGCTCACAGAGTCGACAGCCTTATTTGTTTTAGCAACGTGCCAACAGAGACAACCGGATATCCATTAGCCCCTGTTGAGATCGTTTTTCGACTTGTGTCTTGTTATGATATATTTGTTCATTTCAAAAATACACTGTCGTGCCTCCTAAATTAGCTTTGTACTCAAAATTGTTGCTGATATATGTACCATCACTATATTCGGAAACAGGAGAAGCTATAGTGCGACAATTTTGCCAATAATTCGAGCCATAAGAATTATTGCAATAAGACAAAACATATACCGAAGTAACTCCCATTGTATTGTATGCAGCAACAAGGATTTTAATTCTTTTTAAGCCGGATGAAGTAGCGATATAACCATACATCAATTGCCCCTTAGGAGCTTGCTGCTGTGGTTGCAAATTCTGTGAATCCTCCGGTTGATAAGTTACAAATAAATCATCGTAAGGGCCTTGGGTATAGCTTATTAATGCAGATGAGCCCAAAAATAAGTACAACAAATACTTTCGCATAGGGTTATTTTTGATTTTTTTCTAAAAAAAGTTAGAGTGGAAACCACTCTAACAAATTCATCTTTTTTTCTTTGATAGCATCTTTTCTTCTATGCAGTACCAAACAGCAATTGCCATAAAGTGCGCGAAGAATGTCATTAAAAATCCAGCCATAGACTAAATTTAAAGGTTAATAAAAACCGCATCTCAGAGTCTAATTTGAATCTTTTGCAAATTTAATGGAAGTTTGATAATTAATACCCCCCCCCAGTTAAACTTTGTTAATTGCAACCGTTTTTAAGATATTAGCCTTAAAATCAACGATTTGACGCGGATTATAGACATGTGTTTGTAAACTCCCCAAAAACGGGTCGGTAAGTTCTTCGTCAGCAAAGTGTAAATTCGATAACGAAGTGTAAAAGTGGACACGGCAACCGCATCAAAATTTATAAGGAAGTCACAAAATCAGTCATAACAGCCATTAAATTCTCGAAGGGAGACATAATGAAAGACAGGAAAGAATACTATTAGCCATATGATAGAATGATATGGATTTTGACTCCACCCCAAATAAGTGGATTTAAATCCGCTTATTTGGATTTTGCATTTTATGGCGTTGAGAGCCAAAGACTTATGTCGGTAATATAAGATGTGGCGTTCCCAAATAATTTATAAAGCATTATTTAGCTATGCTATGTATTGAGCGCATAGACCCCATTGTCTGCTTCGGCGTTATGTCTATGAATTGGCTCAACTGTCTGCCTTTAATTGGAGCAGACATGTTGCCTTATTTTGTTGTTGGGGGAAGTCTGAGTTGCATATTATTTGTTGTTTGACAAAAGGTGGCGTTATACCGGCGGGTCAAATTTTGAACGTTTCTGCTTGTATTAGCCCCCCCCGTTGAGGTGGAGAAAGGTATTTTTTTTGTTGTGCTAAAAATATACCTGTTTTGATTTGTTATGATGCTCGTTTTTGTCTACATTTGCACTAATAGAAGGGTCTGTGTATCGAGCAACACATCACGCTTAAATCGTAAAATAATAACAGAAAAATAAAGATGATATGAAAAAATTCTACTCACTTATGGTTGTCGCATCGTTTTTGATGGCATCGACAACAGCTGACGCGACTATTTTTTCCGTCGGCGGCTTGTCTTATAATGTGCTTTCCGAAGAAGAGTATACTGTCGAAGTGTGCAAATTGCAGGGTAGTGACAGAGAGGGCGATATAATCATTCCTGATGTCGTGGATTTCGTATTCGCAGCGAAGCCATACTCGGTCGTGCAAATTGGGGAAGGGGCTTTTCAAGGTCAAGAAATTACCTCCTTGCGTTGTGGCAATAATGTAAAAACGATTGCCAAGAACGCTTTTAACGGTTGTGAACAGCTCAAATCGCTTTACATTACAAAAAGTGTGACAAAGATTGATGAAAATGCTGCCGATAATTGCCCTGCTTTAAGATATCTCATTTTTGAGCCCGGCTGTAAGGCAGAGATCTGTGCTCGCGCATTTGCCAATGGTAAAATAACGAGCCTTGTGCTGCCTGAAACACTATCTTTAAAAGATTATGCTTTTGAAAATAATTCAAGTAGCATTGAATTTATGGGTAACGTGAAATCGTTGGCATCCGGTGTTTTTGCCGATGTAATGCCCGGATATGTTATGTTTGACGCTAAAACGCCTCCCGCTATTGGCAGCGAAGATCCGTTTTATAATGCCGCAAAATATATGACATGGGTTATGGTGCCCGCCGGCAGCGTCGATGCATATAAAGCCAATGCTTATTGGGGCGGTTATTCAAATATACTTGAAAAACCCTTTAATCTGTCGATTAATGGAGGATCAGACAGATTTTTCAATATCGGCGAGGGCGAAGCCAAGCGTCTTAAACTTACGTTTGACACAAAGGTCTCGGATTTTGATGTTTCAAAAGTAAAGATGGTTAGTAACGATGTGGAATTTCTCGATGTTGAAGAAGTTGCCTCAGACGCTGAAAGCAAAACCTATGACATCAAAGGGCGCAAAAGCGGTGTGGCAAAATTTGAAGTTTCTTATCTGCAGAGTTGGTACACGGTTCGATATGTATGTTATGCATGCGTGGGCAGCTTTGCCGAAGTTGAAGACATAACCATTGACACGCCCGAGGCATCGTCGTATGATGTTTATAATCTCAGTGGCATCAAGGTTGCCGATAATTGCGCCAAAGAAGATGTTGACAATCTTCCCCAAGGGCTTTACATTCTTGTTTCGCCCCAAGGCAGCAAGAAGTATCTCGTGCGCTGATAGCCACAACTGATAGGTGATATAAGATTTAAGCAACGAGGCAGCATCGTGATTTTGCGATGCTGCCTCGGTCGTTATGGGGCGTTGTGGGTTAGATCAGTCTTGTGCCCAAAAGATTTCGGGCTTTTGGTTGTCGATGTTTATAGCACGTGCGAGCACAAAAAGATAGTCGCTGAGACGGTTTATGTAGCGCAGGGTTAGGGGAGAAATTTCGGCGGTCTCGGCGAGGGTGACAATTAGGCGTTCGGCACGGCGCGCCACGGTGCGCGCCACGTGGGCAAAGGATGCAGCTTGCGACCCACCGGGGAGTATGAAGCGATTGTGGTGTGGCAAGCGTGCTTCGAGCGCATCGATGGCGGTTTCGATATTGTCGATGGCGGCTTGTGTGATTTTGCGCGGTTGCCATTTGCTGTCGGCTTCGGTGGCAAGCTCGGCACCGAGATCAAAGAGAGTGTTTTGTATTGTTTGGAGCATTTGTCGGTGTTCTTCGCCGACCTCGGGGTGAGAGGCGAGGACGCCGAGCCACGAGTTCAGCTCATCGACAGTGCCATAAGCATTGAGTCTCGGGGCATTTTTGGCAACACGGGTACCGCCGACGAGAGAGGTGGTGCCGGCATCGCCGGTGCGAGTATAAACTTTCATTGTCGTAGTGGTTATGATTGTTTGAATTTTGTCAGACATTTGTCGAGCTCGGCAGTTATGGCTTCGCGGTCGAGGTGCTGACCGATGATGACGAGTTTTACCATGCGGTCGCCATAGACATCATCCCAATCGCGGGCGAGTCCCGGCTCGTCAGCCATAAGTTTTTCAAGCTCGTCGGCGGGAGCCGTGGCAAACCAATATCCCGAGGGCGTGATTTTCTTTTGCGTGCCTGCTTGCTCAAACAGATAAGACATATCCTGCTCGTTTGAGAAATATGCCACGCCTTTTGTGCGGATGATATTTTTTGGCCAATGTTTGGCAACGAAATAGTCAAAGCGGTTTAAGTCAAATGGGTCACGGCGATAGTAGACAAAAGTGTCGATGCCATATTCTTCGCCATGCTCGTGCCCTTCTTCGTGGTGATGGTGGTGATGATGATGTTCATGATCATGATTATGGTCGTCTTCATCATGGTCGTCGTCATGGTGGTGCTCGTGTTCATCGTGATCGTCATCATCATCATCGTGGTGGTGATGGTGGTCGCCGTGTGCTTCGGCTTCCTGTTCTTCGGTGGGAGCAGATTCGAGATGCTCGACCCAAGCGGCAGATGTTGCCACATCTTCAAAGTTAAAGAGATGGGTGTTTAACAGTTCGTTAAAATCAACATCACAATAGTCACAGTCGATGATGCGAGCCTTTGGTTGCAGAGCACGTATCACGGCATGTATGTGGCGAGATTGCTCGGCGGTGACTTCTGAAATTTTGTTCAGAAGGATGAGGTTTGTGAATTCGATTTGCTCGATGAGGAGGTTGGCAATGTTATCTTCGGCGAGGTCGTGGCGAGTGAGTGTCGCGCCCTCGTCAAATTCGGCGGCAAGACGCAGGGCATCAACAACCGTAGCAATGGCGTCGAGGCGTGGCGCACCATTGGCGGCAAGCGGACCGGCAACTTGGCGGAAGGCGGCGATGGTTTGGGCTATGGGTGCCGGTTCGCAAATGCCCGATGCTTCGATGACGATGTAGTCAAAGCGGTCGGTGGCAATGATGTCGGCAAGCTGTTGCACGAGATCCATTTTGAGGGAGCAACAGATGCAACCGTTTTGCAGAGCTATGAGGTCGCCGGCATTTTTGTCCTGACCGACGATACCGCCTTTTTGTATCAGGGAGGCGTCAACATTGACAGAGCCTATATCGTTAACAATCACTGCAAAACGTATATTGCGACGATTTGTGAGTATGCGGTTTAATAATGTCGTCTTGCCGGCGCCGAGATAGCCGGTGAGCAGTAATACGGGAATGTCGTTTTTCATCTTATCATTATTTATAAATCTATGTTTATTGTTGTTATTGAGATAATTATATAAGTTGAGAGCACTAAGCATGTCGCAAAAAACAAGAGGGGGGATGCGATGATGACATATTGCTCGTTTTGAACATCAAAATTACTAATAATTCTGACATATATTGCACAATGTCAAAAAAATACTGAGCGCATAAAAAGCAAAAGCGTCTGGAGTCAGAAAAAAGTTGTAATTTTGCACTCTGAAAAGGGCGGGTGATTGTCGTGTGTGAAAACGATGGTACCTGCTTGTAATTAAAAGAAAGATTTCAAAAAGATATGGAATGGATTAAAGAGCTTTTTCTTCCGGCAACCGGTGCGCCGACAATAGCATCAACGTTGGTGCTGTATTCGTTTGTTATCGCCGCCGGTATTTATTTGGGCAAGATGAAGCTCTGTGGCGTGTCACTCGGCGTGACCTTTGTCTTGTTTGTAGGCATCATTATGGGGTCTGTCGGCTATTGTGTCGATGAGAGCATATTGAGTTTTATCAGAGAGTTTGGTTTGATCTTGTTTATCTTCTCGATAGGCTTGCAAGTCGGACCCGGCTTTTTCTCATCATTCAAGCGCGGAGGTATGCGACTAAATGGTCTCGCCGTGTTGATTATAGCCTTGAATGTCGCCTTGGTGCTTATGATATATGGCTTTGGTTGGCTTGATGACAAAAATGCGTTGGTTGGTGTTATGAGTGGTGCTGTCACCAATACGCCGGGGCTTGCTGCCGCACAACAGGCTGTCACGCAAGCCGGAGATGCCGATGCCGCCAACATTATGGCTCAGGGTTATGCCGCCGCCTATCCTTTGGGCGTGATTGGCATTATCGTGGCAATGTTTATCGTCAAAGGCTGTTTCAAGATCAAAGTCGATGACGAAATCAAAGAGATTGAGAATGAGGCGCAAAACTCTCAACTGCAACCATATCTGTTGACAGTGCGTGCCATAAATCACCTTATCGACGGACGCACGCTGTTACAGCTCCACGACATCATACAGTGTAACTTTGTTGTTTCGCGCATAATGACCGTCTCAGGCGAGATGGTTATACCGACATCATCGACCCGGATACACGACGGTGACACATTGCTTATAGTGTGTTCGATACAAGATGCCGACAGATTTCGCGCCGTCATTGGCGATGAAGTCGAAATGGATTGGAAGTCGACACCGACGCCGGTGTTCTCACGCCGCATAGTTATCACAAAGAGCGAATTTAACGGTGTGCCTTTGGGCTCGTTGCGCTTGCATAACGGTTATCGCCTTAACGCTACACGCGTCAATCGTGCCGGCGTTGACCTGTTGGCATCAGCCAACTTGCGCCTGCAAATGGGTGACCGCCTGACCGTTGTCGGTAATCTCGAAGACATCGAACGTCTTGCCTCTCGGCTCGGCAACTCTATGAAACGCCTCAATCAGCCTAATTTGATAACAATCTTCGTCGGCATAATCCTTGGTATCATTATCGGTTCGATAGATATAGGTTTTGGCATGAAGTTGGGTCTTGCCGGCGGACCATTGGTGATTGCCATACTTTTGAGCCGCTTTGGCTATAAGGCGAAACTTGTGACATATACCTCGTCGTCGGCATCACTGCTGTTGCGAGAATTGGGTATCTGTTTGTTCCTTGCCTCTGTGGGTATCGCTGCCGGCAAAGGTTTTGTCGACACGGTGTTTACGCAACAAGGTATGATTTGGGTATTATGTGGTTTTGCCATAACACTCATACCGCTTGTAATCGTGGGACTCATAGCTCGCGGTAAATATAAAATCAACTATTTGACGATAATGGGTCTTGTCTCGGGTGGTTGCACTGACCCACCGGCTCTTGCATACGCCTCAAACTCGACAAGCAACGACCAGCCTGCCGTGGCATATTCGACGGTATATCCGTTGACGATGTTTTTGAGAGTTGTGGTTGCTCAAGCTCTTATTTTGGCATTGCCATAAGCGGTCGCGACAGGAAACCGAACCAAAAGAAAAGATTTTTTAATGTCCAAATCGGCGCAATAGCAAAAGTTGTTGCGCCAAAGTGCGTTGTACGTTATTCATGGCAAACTCCGGTGTCATGGCTTGTGACAGCGTCACCGGTGCCGGTTGTATGGAAAACACGGCGTCAAAACCTTCATTGTTTAGACTGTCAACATTGTTTATGTTGCCGGCTATGGCTATCACCGGTATGCCAAGTTTTTTGGCTCGGCGCATAACCCCGGCAGCAACCTTTCCCATCACGGTTTGATTGTCGATTTTGCCTTCACCGGTGACGATGAGGTCGGCATCGGCAATGATGTCGTCAAATTTTGTTGCATCAAGCATAATGTCTATGCCCGAGTGTAGCGGGGCATTGAAAAAAGCGGCGAACGCCGCGCCCAAGCCGCCGGCGGCGCCACTGCCCGGAAGCGAGGAGACCTCTCGTTGAGTGTCTTTTGCCATAAGCAGCGAAAAGTGCTGCAAGCCTTTGTCAAGCGATGCAACCATCTCAGGGTCGGCACCTTTTTGTGGAGCAAAAACGTGAGCCGCACCGTGTGTGCCATAAAGCACACAGTCGACATCACAAGCACATACAAAGACGGTGTTGCACAAACGAGAATTGGCATTGCTCTTATCGATGTGTGAGATATGGCTGAGCCCCTTGCCACAAGGCGGAACCTGACAACCATCGTCATCGGTAAAGCAATAACCCAACGCGGACAGCATACCGATGCCGCAATCGTTTGTAGCACTGCCGCCAAGCGTGACGATTATTTTGCCGCACCCGCGATTGAGGGCATCTTGTATCATTATGCCAACGCCATAGGAGCTTGTCTCCATCGGGTTGCGTTCGTTGTCCGTTAATAATGTCAGCCCACAAGTTGAAGCAACTTCGATGATTGCCGTGTCATTGTTGATGATGCCATAAGTTGCCGTTATGGGACGACGCAACGGGTCAACGGTTTCACACACTACCACCTCACCATTAAGAGCCGTCGTGAGTGTCATCATTGTGCCCTCGCCACCATCTCCGAGAGGTATAACAATTGCTTGACAATGTGGATATACCTGCAACACCGCCCTCCGGCATGCCATACCGACATCGACCGATGACAGTGAGCCTTTAAAAGAATCACAGGCAATAACGATTTTGTGCATAATGATGAATGTGGCAAAAGCGATAAGTGTTCACACACACACAAATTCAATATGTCAATCGAGATGCTCTTTGATTTTGTCCTCGAGCATATCTGCCGGATGCACACCGGCAGAGCGCCAAACGATATGTCCGCTTTTAAACAAGATGAGAGTCGGCACAGATTGCACGTGGTATTGCTCGGCAAGTTCGCGATTGTTGTCAATGTCAATTTTGATGATTGTTGCCGTCTCGCCGATATGTGATTTCAGATCTTCGAGTATCGGTGCTTGCATTTTGCAGGGCCCACACCATGTAGCAAAGAAGTCGACAAGCGTGGGGCGATTCCGGTTTATGAGTTCGTAAAAATCGTTCATAGCGCAAAATATAAGATTGTCGTTAAAAGATATTGTTGAGAGAGAAGCAGATGCTCTATGAGATAAACATTGATTTGTGTAAAAATGTTTTTGACACAGATGACTTCTATTCTATGTGCTTTTTGACAACGGCAGGATTGCCGGCAACGACACAGTGAGCAGGCACATCTCGCGTCACCACCGAGCCGGCGGCTATCACTGCGCCATCACCTATCGTCACGCCGGGAATGATGACCGCGCTGCCACCAATCCACACATCGTTGCCAATGGTCACCGGCAATGCCCACTCGGCGCCGGTGTTGCGTGTCTTTGCATCTAAGGGGTGACAAGCTGTGTATATTGAGACGTTGGGACCGATAAAAACATTATTGCCGATTGTTACCAATGCCTCATCGAGAACGGTGAGATTGTAGTTGATGATGACGTTGTCGCCGATATGTATGTTGCAGCCATAATCACAATGAAACGGCGTGTTGAGGGTCAGATTTTCTCCACACTTGCCAAACAGGCGATGTAATAGGGCGCGTTGTTCGTCAAGTTGCCTCGGGCGTAGGGTGTTTAAATCATATATCAACTCACGAGTGTCATAGAGCATATCTATCAGTCGTTGATCGAGGGCTTCATAAACCTCGCCTGACAACATTTGTTGCCAAAGTTTGTCAAAATCTTGTTGCATGGCTGTTAATTTTCGGGTTGCAGTTTGGCAAGAATGGTGCGCATTTCCTCTTCGGTGGCGGTGAGGCGTTGGCGGCACAATTCGATGAGTTCTGTGGCACGTCGTGTGAGTGTCACCATTGCGTCTATATCACAATTATCAGATTGCAGAGTGGTAACAATCTTTTCGAGCTCGGCGAGAGCTGTGGCATAGTTTGGTGTTGACATTGTAGTTATAGTGTTATTGTTTGTTTGCGATAGAAATGTCTGTGATTGTCGAGGAGAGTTCTCCGTTTTTGAGAGTTGTGACAATGGTAGTTCCCTGAATGATATCGGTTACATCGGTGACAATTTTTCCGGTGGCGGTGCGCGTCAGTGAGAAGCCACGGTTGAGAACATGTTCCGGAGATAGCGCTTTGACGAGATTGGTTGTCGCATCAAGCCGGCGTCGTGCATCATTCAGCCGATTTTTGCACGAAGAGGCAATAGTCTCGGCGATATGTTGCAAATTGCTGCGTGCCGGAGGAATAACTCGTGCGATGCTCGTGCTTAAAGTGAGTGTCGCATGATCGAGTTTGGCGTTGTGACGCATTAATGAGCTCTTCACCAAGCCGGGAATGAGTGCCGACATATATGCCAACTGTTGGCGGTTGCCGGAGATGCGCTCTGAGACGCTACGCAACATGGTATCGCTCAAACGTTTCAGACAGTCAAGTTCGGCAGACGCTTGTGCTATCAGCAGTTCGGCGGCAGCAGTGGGTGTTTTTACGCGTGCGCCGGCAACATAGTCGAGCACGGTGACATCGCGCTCATGTCCGATGCCGACAATGACCGGCACATTAAAGTTGGCAATACGCGCTGCGAGCTCATAATTGTCAAATGCCGCGAGGTCTGAGGTCGCGCCGCCGCCACGGATTATGACAA
The DNA here is from genome assembly GCA_963600695.1 of bacterium. Lineage (GTDB taxonomy): Bacteria > Bacteroidota > Bacteroidia > Bacteroidales > Muribaculaceae > CAG-873. The sequence continues at coordinate 47,997 of CAVCBR010000008.1, read as the reverse complement.
CGCATTGCCAGTCGGTGGTGTCTGAGGCGATGGCATCAAGAGCATCAAGCACTGATTGCGCCGTGCGCTCGCCTTGAAGTATTGCCGGAAATAGTCGAACGACAAACTTAAATTTGGGTGTCGAAGAATACAGCTGATTGACAAAATCGCCATATCCGGCAGCACCGGCAGCTGAAATAACAGCCACGTTGAGTGTCGGGCGTTGCCATGGCTGCTGTTTGTTGCGTTCCAATAACCCCTCGGCGCGCAATTTGGCAATTATCTCATTGCGGCGACGCACAGCGTCTCCGAGGGTATATGATGGGTCGATGTTGGTGATGTTTAACGATAGTCCATACGATGAGTGGAAATTCACGTTCACGCGCACCAAGACTTTTATCCCCGAGGCGAGTTTAACGCCGGTCTGTGCCAAAAAATATGCCGACATACGACTCCAAAGCGAAGCCCATATTGTGGCGCGTACACGTGCGAGAGCATTGCCATTAGTGTCTTTTTCGATGAGCTCGAGGTAGCAATGTCCGCCACTGACACGCAGGTCAGAGGTCTCGGCTGTGACCCACACGTTTTGTAATGCCGGGTTGGCTGCTATGGTGGATTGCAGATTTTTTGTCAGTGTGAGAAGGCTTATCGCAGTATCAGCCATACTATTTTATGAGATTGAATTTTTTTCCGTTCCAATGGTATTTTAACGTGGGTTTCAGCAGGGATAGCTGTTTGGGTTTTTCTGCCGGATAATACTGCTCGAGTGTGGACGTCAGTGTCAGTGTTTGTGTCATCGGGTCATAATCGGCGCGTGACAACAAAAAAGGTATTGTTGACTCAACATCCTGACGTTTATTCTTGTCGTCTGAGATTAGCCAATCGACAAGGCGCGGTTGCTTCATAAGCTTATCGCCGAACGGAGACCATCGTTCATCATAAAAAGTGATGCGCGAGTCGATTTCGGGCAGAGGCAATGTTTCGATAACCATTAACACCGGAGATTTGCCGGGGAGCACAGCCAACGTCATTGATATTCCTTGGGAGAACTCAATATTCATCAAGGTGTCGTTCATTGTCAGAATGTGTGCCGCGCCATTAAGCTCGGTGGCAGATGTGTTTGACATTCCCGATTTATAATAGTCGATCATATCGAGGCGTGAGACCGTTGACAGTGATTGGAAAGCGGCATTGGCACGCGTATCGCCGAAGTATTCGGCAATTGTTCGTGCTTTGACACTGAGTGTGACAGCAATTAAGAATAAGAGTATTGTTATTTTTTTTGTCATAGTTAGAGGTAACGTCTTGTCATTGTTTGTCTTTGCGCCGCACACGTCTGTTTGAAGAGTGAGAATAGTCTTTTTGAGGGTCGGCAACTTCGCAAAATAGGCGTTTGTCAAAAAAGTCGGCTTTTTTTAATCCGCCGACAACGCGTTTGGCATCAGCTGCCGGCACATCAAACAGCGAATATGTCGGCAACAGGTCTATTCGCCCGACTTCTACGCGCCGACCGGAAACAAATTTATTGATGACATCGATGAGATTGCCGGCATAAAAGCCATCGTTTTTACCGGCGCTGATATATATGCGAGCCAATCCCTTGTCGGCAGTGCGCCGATCTTTTTCTTTGTCGTTTTTGGGACGCTGATATTGCTCTTTTTGCTCTTTTTGCTCTTTTTGCGGTTTTGAGGCGGACTCGTTCTTTTTGTTGCGTTTATCCTTTTTGTCGTTGACAATGTCTATTACCGGAGCATCTTTGTAGTAGTTCAACAGACGATTAAATTCGAGAGAGAGTAAGCGTTTAAGCAGGTCTTCGCCTGAGAGCCATGATAGTTTGCGAGATATGCCCGGCAGGTATCGGGCAATGTCTTCTTCGTTGACATCGACTTTTTCGAGGCGATCGGCGAGGTTGTAAAGTTGCTTCTCGATAATATGTTGGGGTGTGGGCACCTCTTTGCGCTCAAAATCTTTGCCAATCATACGCTCGATGGAGCGCAACCGGCTCTTTTCGCGCGAATGTATGATGGCGACAGAGATGCCACGTTTGCCGGCACGACCGGTGCGTCCTGACCGGTGTGTGTAAACGGCGGTGTCGTCAGGCAGGCCGAAGTTAATGACATGGGTTAGGTCATCGACGTCAAGACCGCGAGCGGCAACATCTGTGGCAACGAGCAATGGTATCACGCGGTCGCGAAATTTTTTCATTACAATGTCGCGCTGCTGTTGTGAGAGATCACCATGCAGCGCCTCGGCGTTATAGCCGTCTTGAATGAGGCTGTCGGCGACTTCTTGTGTCTCGCGGCGTGTGCGGCAAAAGATGATGGCATAAATGCGGGGGTTGTCATCGGCGATTCGTTTCAGTGCGGCATATTTGTCGCGAGCGTTAACCATATAATATATATGTGAGACGTTGGCGGCGCCCTCGTTGCGAGTGCCGATGACGATTTCTTCGGGATTGTTCATATACCGGCGAGCGATACGCTCTACATCTGAGGGCATTGTCGCTGAGAACAGCAACATCTTGCGCTCTTTGGGAATATGAGTGAGTATGTCGTCGATTGATTCCACGAAGCCCATGTTAAGCATTTCGTCAGCCTCATCGAGTATCACAGTGTGTATGCACGAGAGGTCAACGACACCGCGATTGATCATATCAATCAGGCGCCCGGGGGTGGCAACGATGATATGCACTCCGTGTCGCACGGCGCGTATCTGACTTTGTATCGACGAACCGCCATAAACGGGCAGGATTTCAAGCCCCGGCGTGTATTTTGAAAAGTCGGCGAGGTCTGAGGCTATTTGCAGGCACAGTTCGCGTGTCGGTGCGAGAATGAGTGCTTGAGGACATACGTTGTCGATGTCAATGCGTTGTATTACAGGCAAGCCGAATGCCGCGGTTTTGCCGGTGCCGGTTTGAGCCAAAGCGACTACATCATAGTCTGACGTGAGGAGTATAGGTATTACCTGCTGTTGCACGGGCATCGGTGTCACAAATCCCATATCGCTGATGGCTTGGAGCAGGTCGTCGCGCACGCCGAGTTGTTTAAAGTCGTTTTGATCCATTGGCTTGTTGTCGTTAGTGGTGGTTAATGTCCTCGGAGGTTAGCGAGTGAGAGAAGCAAGACGAGCAAGATATTTGCCGATAATGTCAAACTCGAGGTTTACACGAGTGCCGATTGTGAAGTCTGAAAAGTTGGTGTGCTCGAGAGTGTATGGGATTATAGCAACACGAAAGCTTTTCATTTCCGAATCGCACACTGTGAGGCTTACGCCATTGACAGTTACCGACCCTTTTTCGACGGTCATGTAGCCTTTGGCGATGAGTGTCGGGTCAATGTCATATTCAAAAGTAAAGTATCTTGAACCGTCGGCATCAGTGATATTTGTGCATATTGCCGTTGTGTCGACGTGCCCTTGCACGATATGACCGTCAAGACGCCCGTCAATTTTCATGGAGCGTTCAATGTTGACGCGGTCGCCGATGTTAAGCAAGCCGAGATTTGAGCGTTCGAGCGTTTCGCGCACGGCAGTGACTGTGTAGCAATCGCCGTCGATTGATACGACCGTGAGGCATACGCCGTTGTGTGCTACCGATTGGTCAATGGTCAGCTCGTCAACAAAGTCACAAGTCAGTGTGATGTGGATATTTGAGCCGTCGTGTATTATGGAGGTGACGCGAGCCGTGGATTCGATAATTCCGGAAAACATATTGTCTTATTTTTTTGTATATGAGTCTTATTCAGTGATGTCAACGTTTGATGCGTATCGATGCCGTGCGAGTGACATTCCACACAAACGACACGGAGGCTATCCCTTTTTCTTTGTTCCAAAGTATGCGTGCGTTTTTGCCATCGATTTCGACCCACGCCGGCTCTTTGTCAAGACCATTGATGGTGAATGTCATGGTTTTGACATCTGATGCTCCTTTGTAGGTGCCTTCGGCGGCAAAAGAGACGTCGATAAACTTGTCGCCGTCTGTCGGAGTCGCAGTGAAAGTTATTATGCGCCCTTTGTTTTCCGATAATGTTGACGGCGTTTTTGTGTCGTCTTCAAATAGGTATCCGGTAGACGCAAGACCTTTCTTGGGATAGTAGTTCACGCAGTAGTTGTTGACGCGATAGTTCTCTGTCGAGCGCATAGGATATTCGGCAGTGGTGATAAATGCCCCGGCGCGCACAAATACCGGCATTTCGTTTGAGAACAGATAAGTTACTTTTGTGCCACCGCGGAATTGCATACGGGGATAGAGTATATCAATCCAATCGCTGCCTTCGGGGAATACAATTTTGCGCTCGTCTTGTGCCGGTCCGTCTCTGAGAATGGGCACAACCATCACATCGCGCCCCCACAGGTATTGGTCTGAGATGTTGTCATACTTGCCACAAGGCTCTGCGTCGTGGAAGTCTAACGTGCGCACCAAAGACCAGCCCTTGGTGGCATTTTCCCACGCGAGCGTATAGTTGTATGGCAGCCAGCGATAACGGTCGGTAACAATCTTTTTTAGTGAGTATTGTATTGACGGATAGTTGTATGGCTCTGCTGTGGCTTGGGCGTGGGTGCGAAGCATAGGGGAGAACAGACCGAGCTGCATCCACCTCAAATAGAGGTCGGGATCATAAGGGTGTTTCTCGTCTATGGCAAAGCCGCCGACATCGTGTGACATATAGCCCAAGCCCGAGAGACCTGAGTTGAGCATGATGCGCACCTGAGGCTCGAGCCCGCCCCAAGAACGTGATACATCTGTCGACCATGGAAAGACGTCATAGCGTTGCAAACCGGTTGTTCCGCCACGCATCATTGACAGTAGACGTTGGTCGGGGTGTCTTGTCTTAAATAGGTTGTAGACAATCTCTGACCAGTCATTGCCATATTGGTTGTGATATTGGCGCGTGGTGAGACCGTTGGCATGAAGACCGTTCTCGGGGTGCACTTCGGGTTCACCGAGGTCGCCCCACCAGCCGGTGATGCCGGTTTTCATGAGAGAATCAAGCCGGTTTGTGAGCCATAGCTGAGTGTCGGGATTTGACACGTCAAACATACCGCCTTCGCCAACCCATATTTTAACATCGAGGGGTTTGCCGGTAGTGGCGTCTTTTACCAGCATTCCGTTTTCAGCTAGGGTGTTGTAGTTGTCTACGCCACGACCGTTGCGTAAAAGGTATGGTTGTGTGATGGTGACGAGTTTGACACCTTTGGCTTTCAGATAGTCTGTGACATACTTGGGGTCGGGCCATTGCTTTTTGTCCCATTCAAGACGACCCATGTCTTGTTCTTTGCCATACCAATACAGGTCTAAGACGATGCCATCGAGCGGATAGCCGAGAGTTTTTAGTGAGTCAACGGCGTCGAGCGCTTCAGTTTCATCGTGATAGCCATATTTTGATGTTATGTATCCTAATGACCACAGCGGGGGCAGTTCTTGGCGACCGGTGAGCGCAGTGACCTGTATGGTGAGGTCGGCGAGCGAGCCGTCGCTTGTGATATAGTAGTATGATACCGGCTCTTGTGATTCCGAACGATATACAATATGATCGTTGAGAATCATATCGGCGGCGGCATAGTCATCAAACAATACGGCATAGCCGTCAGACGAAAGAGCCAGAGGCATCGTTATGTTCATCTGCGATATGCGGGGGTCTGAGCCTGTATAGCCATAATTTTGACGGTTATACATTACAAGAGTGTCTCCGCGCAGATTCAGACGGTGCCCACGTTCGCCGGCACCATAAAATGAGCCTTTGCCGGTAACGGTGAGATCGATTATGCGTTTGCCGTTTATCGCTGTGCGTTTGCCGTCATCGGTGAGTTGGCGACCTTTGCCGGCATTTATTGTGAGCGAGCCGTCAGTCGCGAGAGTGGCGACGATACCGGCATCTGTCTTGATGGTTTTTGTCGAGGAGGTAGCATCAATGACAACGCCCTCGGGGATAACGGCTCCCGAGATGTCGAGAACGGCAGCACGCGAGGTGCGCAATTTTTCGCCCGGTGCAAAGTTGTCGACTTTGAGTATGTGATCGGTGACGGCTGTGACATATACCGTGTGACCGTCGGCAGTGGTTTGTGATATAACCGCCGGCGAAGTGGCACCGGCGGTTGTTGTTGTGACAAATGTCATCGCAAGAGCGATGGCTGTTTTGATGGTCAAATTCATATCTTCAGAAGTATAATGTCGTGTGATAATCGCTTGTTGTCGGCGGTGAAATCAGGGGTCAATGGTGTTGAGGTATGATTGCACGCTGATTTCGTTATCGCCGGGTTTGTTGTAAGGTGCCTCGCGATGTTTCTTTTTAAGACCCATTTTGGCATGTTTGGCGATGTCTGCAAAGTTTTGGGAGTTGTTGAGCTTAGGACCCCAAACGTCGATTATGCGTTGCAGACGCAAGTTATTCATATCGTCAAACAGTCCGTTGAGAGCGGAGTATTTTTCCATGTCCTCACGTGACCATTTTTTAGATGAGTCGAGGTATTTGACAGCATCGGCGACAGATGCGTTCTGCGCTTTTGCCTGTTCTTCTTTTTGCTTATCGTTTTCTGTCACTTCGTTTTTGTCCTGCTTGACAGGCTCATCTATGAGAGGGGTGGTTTTTGTGAGCTCGGCGGCGACTTCTGATGTTGTGGATGAGACCTTGGAGGCAGAGTCAACGGCTGTCGTGTCTGACGCGCCGGTAGGTGTAAGTGCCGGGCTGTGTGATGATGAGCATTTGCCAAAAGGCAGGGTGAGGAGGATGCCGACAACCACGCCAATGACAATGTAGACAATTTTTTGTGTCATAGCACCAAGCGGTGATCCTTTATAGCCTAAGTGATTTGTGCGAGTGGGACCTTCTTGTATGTCGTCAAGCAGGCGATAGCCTTCGAGTGGCGAGTCAGTGAGAGGTGTCTTGCTATTGATTTCGAATTTTATCGGTGCGCCGAGATCGCTTGATTTTACGGGTACTTCAAAGACGTATGTCTTGCATCGTTCTTGCAGTTGTATCAGCGCACGAGTTGTCGAGGCAAGGTCGAGATGTCCCGAATAGGGGAAGTAGCCTTCGCAACTTATGACAACAAGGGCAGAAGCGAGTTCGTTGCACGTGAAAGAGTGCCCACCGGCAACAATGTCAACGCCGTTGACACGTATCTGACAATCGGTGACGGCCTTATGTGTGAGCTGAGACGTTATTAGAAATGATGTCGGCGCGATGGTTTTGCGCGAATCATCGGTAACAACCACTGTGGGCGTAAATTCTTTTGTTGTGATGGTCTCAGTGCGTTTGACATCTTCAAAACCCGGACGGCGCCAAGCGATTGTGAGTTCGTTGCCGAGAGTCGCTCGCATGGGTTTGTCGAGAAGTCGTCCGAAGATGTAGGGCTTAAAGCCGTCGGCACTGTCTTCGGGCGGAAGAATAACGGCTTGTTCGCCAAGAGGAATGTCTGAGATGTCTGTGCCCGATGCACAAATATTAAGCTCGGCATCAAGAAGTATGACGCCGGCAAAAGGCAGGTATGATTGTTGCCACCTGCCACGTCCGAAAAATTCGTGTAGCGCCGGAGCATCGTCCCCGCCATATATGCGCCATGCATATTCGCCACCGCGATGAGACGCCGTTAATGTCGGAGCCTCACGGTCTATGGCATAGTCGGTTTTGAAAACTTCGCGTAATTCGGCGATGTCGCTGTTTGAAACATCAGAGCTTGATATCTTGCGCGTGGTGGTGCGGACAATGTTTTCGAGTTCGTCTGCCGAGATTATGATGTCGTTGGCAATATAAATCCAAGCTGCAAGGTGTGAGCCGGGCTGAGGGGGAATGGTGCGGAGAATGATAACAAAAATGCCGTCATCGGTTGATTTGAGCATATAAAAAATGTTCTTCTCGGTTGAGTCGTAGTCAATCGTCGAAACCGCATCGCGCAAATCTGTGATGCGTGCGCGAATATCCTCAGCGGGGTTGATATTGCAGGCAAATTTGAACCCGGCGGTAGATTTGGTGATATACAGTTGTAGCTTAGCCATTTGTAAGCGTAATTTTATATTGTTGTTAGTCGCATGCCGACATATCGGGGGCGTGTCTACCGGTTAGCGTTTGCGACATGATAAAAATATTCTAAGCTACAAATTTATAAAAAAATCCGTGCTTTATCGGTAATATGACGAAAAAAACGCCGGCGTCTGCAAAATAATGTGTTTATGATTGGTTTAATCTATTGATTAATAGTGCGATATATTTTTATGCTGTATAAGTGAAATTTGAATGCGTTTCGTGAGATAATGATTGCTAATTTTGTCGTAATGCGATTTTGAGTTTGTCGGTGAATACATGGTTTTTCACGCCCCAACGCGGAAATATCAGCATCTCGGCGGGAGCTTGTGAAACAAAACGGTCAATGGCGATGTCTCGGCGCAGACGTCTTACGACCGATGCACAAAAGTCAATATATTGGTCGATGTCTCTCACGTTTAGGTCCAGAGTGTCGCACGCTGATTGAGTGCCGTGCATAGTTGCCATTTCAAGAAAATCGTGAGCCAAGCGTGTTTGAGCGATGACTTGCAGCTGATGAAATTTTACGGACGCAACGGGCAGTGTGTTTATGGCATCGACAGTCTGCAACATCATATCTTGAGTTTCACCGGGCAAACCGAATATGAAATGCAGCCCGACATCAATGCCGGCATCGTGTGTGCGAGTCACGGCGTCAATGGTTTGGCTCCATGTGTGGCATCTGTTGATGGCGTTGAGGGTTTTGTCGTGTGAGGATTCTGCTCCATATTCGATGATTACCGGAGCGCGGTGTTTGTTAATGTATGCGAGTTTGTCAAGCAACGCTTGGGGCATAGTGTCAGGGCGGGTGGCAATGACAATGCCGATAACATCGGCTATGTCAAGGGCGCTGTTATAGGCATCGATAAGCGATGATATGTCGCCGTGAGTCGATGTGTAAGTTTGAAAATACGCGAGATAGCGCATCTGTGGATATTTGCCGGCGAAGAAGTGTTTGCCGTCGGTTATCTGTCGGGCGATAGATTGTCGGTTGTCGGCAAAAGTCGGGGAGAATGATTTATTATTGCAGTATATGCACCCACCGCTACCTATTGTGCCATCGCGATTCGGACAAGATAAGCCGAGGTTGATGGTGATTTTTTGCACCTTGCCGTCGCCGAATTTATCGGCGAGATAGTCGGCATAGTCGCGATAGGGTTTTCCCATGAGGCAGAGTGTCACAGAGATTGGTGATGTGGTTATAAACGGCGTGTGCGTTGCAACAGTATGGCATCAAGTATTGTCATCGCCGCCATGGCTTCGACAATTGGCACGGCGCGTGGCACAACGCATGGGTCGTGACGACCGTGGGCATCAAGAGTTGTGACATTACCATCGCGGTCAACAGTGACTGTCGGGCGCAACAGTGTGGCTACGGGCTTGAATGCCACACGGAATATAATCGGCTCGCCGTTTGATATGCCGCCCTGTATGCCGCCTGAGTTGTTGGTCGTCGTGTGTATGCCGCGCGGGTCGTTCTTGGCAGGTTCCCAAATGTCGATGGTTTCAGAACCTGTGAGGCGTGCGCCGTCAAATCCCATGCCATATTCAAAGCCGTGGGCGGCGTTGATACTCATCATTGCTGACGCCAAAGATGCTTGCAGCTTGTCGAAAACCGGTTCGCCGATACCTGCCGGCACGCCGGTGATGACGCCGGTGATGATGCCACCGACGGTGTCGCCTTCTTTGCGCACATTGGATATGAGGTCATAAATTTTAGGGGCAACTTGGGCATCGGGACATCTTGTCGGTGATGCTTCGACCATGTCTTCGGAAACGCTTAGAGGTGAGATGTCTGTTGTGATGTTACCGACGGCAGATGTGTAGGCGAGGATATTTATGCCCATACGTTTCAAAATGGTTGAGGCTACGGCGCCGCCGACGATGCGCGTCGCTGTCTCACGTGCCGATGCGCGTCCGCCGCCGCGATAGTCGCGAATGCCGTATTTTGCTTCATAAGTGAAGTCGGCGTGTGACGGGCGATAGAGATTTGCCATATTGCCATAGTCGGCTGAGTTGTGGGCAGTATTGGGAATTGTAAAGCCTATCGGTGTGCCGGTTGTGATGCCGTTGAACAGACCTGAGAGGATTGTTACTCGGTCAGATTCGTTGCGCGGTGTGACGATGTCTGATTGTCCGGGACGTCGGCGATCAAGTTGATGTTGTATGAATGAAATGTCAATGGGTACGCCCGCGGGCACACCATCGATGATGCCGCCGATGGCACTGCCGTGGCTTTCGCCAAATGTCGTCAGGGTGAATATTTTACCAAAAGTGTTCATTACTCGTCTGTGTGGTGGGTGAGGTCAACAATGGCGGCACCGACAAATTTTATTAAGTCTTGGGGGTTGATGGCTATTTGCAGACCGCGAATGCCGGCACTGACATATATCGTGTCAAAATCAACGGCTGTGGTGTGAAAAAATGTCGGAAAAGGCTTTTTCATACCTATTGGCGAGCAACCGCCACGGATATATCCGGTGAGTGGGAGTAATTCTTTCATTGGTATGAGGTCTGCTTTTTTTGCTCCGGCGGCGCGAGCGGCTTTTTTGAGGTCGACCTCGGTGTTGCCGGGAACAACGCAGACAAAATGTCCGACGCCGGTGCCTTCGAGGACGAGGGTTTTGAAAACGCGGTTGATGTCCTCACCGAGGCTGTCAGCCACGTGCGTGGCATCGAGATGGGCTTCGTCAACAGTGTAGGGGACAAGTGAATATGGAATTTTTGCGCGATCGAGGAGTCGCGCGGCGTTGGTTTTGTTGATTTTTGATGAAGACATATTGTCCTTGTGTTGTCAGAAGGCGTTTGACTCGCCATGAATGGCGTTGATGATAGTGCGCACGATGATTTTCAAGTCGAGGAAGAAGTGCCAATGCTCGATGTACCAAACATCATATTCCACGCGTCGTTCCATCTTCCACACTTCGTCGGTGAGTCCGCGATAACCGTTGACTTGTGCCCAACCGGTGATGCCGGGTTTGACTACGTGACGCACCATATATTGGTCAATGAGTCGGGTATAGTCCTCGGTGTGTTTGAGCATGTGGGGACGGGGACCCACAACCGACATATCGCCGAGAAAGACGTTGATGAATTGTGGCAGTTCGTCGATTGAGGTGTGGCGCAAGAATTCTCCGACGCGGGTCTTGCGTGGATCGTCTTTTGTGGCTTGTGCTTTGTCGGCGGCAGCATTAACCTTCATTGTGCGGAATTTCAGACAGTTGAATGATTTGCCGCGATAGCCTGTGCGTTGCTGTTTAAAGAACACCGGACCCGGAGATGAAATCTTGATGGCTATTGCCACCGGTATGAAGATGATCGGGGATATTATCAGGAATAGTGATGAGAATATGATGTCGAATGTACGTTTCGCAAAGCGGTTGAGGGGCGCGTTGAGCGGGTTGTGTCGCAAGGTCAGCACGGGCATGGCGCCAAGGTTGTGCAGTTCGTATCCGGCATTGACATATTTTGAGATTTGTGGCACATAGTAGAATGAGCAGATGTTGTCATCGGCAATTTTTGCTACGTGTGTCAGTGATTCGGCAGCTTCGCCTGACAGCGTGAAGAAAACTTCATCGATACAATGCTCTTTGATATAACTGTCGAGGGCTTCAATTTTGCCGAGATACGTGCCGTCAAAACCGTTTTTGCATTCATCGTCAAAATGACCATAAATTTTATAGCCATATCCGGTGTCGGAGGTCAGTTCTTTTGCCAAACGGCGAGCAGTGCGGTTTGTGCCGACAATGACAACGCGCACAAAGTTGCGACCTCCACGACGCATACGTTTTATAATCAAACGATTTATCAGCCACCACAGCGGTAGCATTACGATGAGTGTGCCATAAAACTCGAGGTAGAAGTCAAAAGGCATGTGACACGACAGTATTTGTAGTATCGACAAGAAGAACAGGGCATGCATTCCGACTGCCTCAAAGGCGTTGACTGCAATGTGCTCCATAACTATTGCACGGCGGTTGTATCGCAGTCTTGTCTGCCAAATGATCACGGGAATATAGGCAACGTTGCTGACGATGATGAGTTTTGCCATTTTGGTACACACTTCTGTGCTGTGACATAGGTATATGATGGCAATTAACAGTAAATTGACAAGAATGATGTCTGAAATTGTCAGCAGGGTTTGTATGTGATGTCCATATCGGCCGGTAGGCAGTTTCTCGGTCATTACGTTAATACGATGGTGAATATTCGGTTATTGAGCGGATTGTAGTTAGGAGGGTTAAATCAGCTGTCGGCAACATAAGTTTATGAGGTTGCCGACAGTCTGATTTTGGAGCGTGTCAAGACTCAAAGTTTGGTGTCGATGAGTTTGATTTTATCTTCGAGGGTGTGGATGTCGTTTTTAAGTCGCTCGATTTTGCGTTCGAAATCTTTGATAAATGAGTTGCCTGATTTCGATTTTGATGACAGGAACCCGAGGTTGTTTTCGTATGTGCGCAATTCGGTGCGACGTGTTTCGAGGTTGCGTACAAGGCGTTCGCGTTCACGCATTAGCTTTGTTTGGTCGCCTTCGATTTGGCTCATGTCTGAGGCGAAGCGTTCCATACGTTCGCGGCTTTCGCGCAGGTCAAACGCGTGACGCACTTCGTTTATGCGGTTGCGGAATTGCTCATAGACTTTGTCTTTTTCGCGGAAGGGCACGTGACCGATTTCTTTCCAACGGCTTTGAAGGTTGGCGATAAGTTGAATGACTTCGTTTTTGGGTGTCTCGGGAGTTATTTTGTCGAGCTCGGCAATAAGGTCGCGTTTGGCTTGAAGATTGGCATGCTCTGTCTGGCGAACACCGGAGGTGGCAGCTTTTTTCTGCTCGAAGAAGTAGTCGCAGGCAGATTGGAAACGATGCCAAACGGCGTCGCTGTGCTTTTTTGTGACAGTGCCTATTGTTTTCCATTCTTTTTGCAGTTCGACAAGGGCATCGGTGGTCTTTTTCCATTCTTTGGAGTCTTTGAGAGCTTCGGCTTTTTCTGCGAGAGCCGTTTTACGGGCGAGGTTGTCAGCCATGCGGTCTTTGACTTCTTTGAAGTATGCGGCTTTGGCAGCGAAAAATTTATCGCATGTGGCGCGGAAACGATTGAATAATACTGTGTTGAGCTTGCGTGAGGCATAGCCGAGCTTTTTCCACTCTTCTTGTGCTTCGATGATGACTTTTGTCATCTGATCCCAAGCGGCAAATGTGTTGAGCGATGAGAAGTCGAGTTCTTCGATTTTCACGCACAAGGCTGTTTTTGCTTGTTCGTTGGCGACTTCGCGAGCCTTTCGCTCTTCAAAGAATGTTTGATAGCGTTTTGAAACATCAGCCGAGGCGTCTTTAAAACGTTGCCAAATCTCTTCGCGCAATTCTTTTGCGACGGGACCAATTTCGCGCCATTTGGCGTGGAGGTCTTGGAGACGCTTAAAGGCGGTGATGACGTCTGTTTCGTCATTGAGCTTTTGTGCCTCTGAGATGAGTAATTCTTTTTGTTCGAGGTTTTTCTTGAAGTCATAGTCGCGCAACTCTTTGTTGATTTTGAGGTTATCCGAGTAGCGCTCGCGAGCTTCTTGGAATCGTTTCCAAATCACGGTCTCTTCGGTAGCGGGAACTTCGCCCAGCGAGTTGAAGCGATCTTGGAGTTCGCGATATTGGGGGAATGTGCGGTTGACATTGTCGGTGTCTTCAGCGAGAGCGATGATTTGGGCGATAATGTCATTTTTGGCGGCGAGGTTCACGGCTTTTTGTTGTTCAACCTCTGCCATATATGCTGCTTTTTTGGCTTTTATGTCGTTGAGTAGTTGTTTGAATGTTTGCTCAGCCTCGGAGACTGTGGCAGGCGTGGCTTTGGGGGCTTCGGCATCTCCTTCTGCCGGTTCATTGTCGGTGTTTTCGGGAACATCGGCATCAGTGGTGGTGTCATCGTTGGTGGCGTCTGTGTGATTGAGCATGGCAAATTGACCGCGCAGGCGATTTATATCTTCGCGAGAGATGTCAGCGCCATCACGCGCGAGCAGTTGACGAGCGGCTTCGAGAACTTCGTCGATGGTTTTGGGTGCCGGTTCGCGCTCAGAGTCGGTGATTTGCATTTCGATGGTGGAAGGTTCTTCGGCAAGAGGTGCGATAGCAGTTTCTTCACCGGCTTCGACGGTGGAAGTCAAGGATTGTTCTTCGGCAGGAGTGTTGACCAAAGAGGGATCGTTCTGTTCCATAAATTAATGAGAGTTAGAAGGATTGATAATTATAACACATGTTTGATTAAAAGTAGTACCGAGGTAGCAACACACACCTCGCCGGCAAAGTACACGCTTGACGAAGTGCCGATTGCAAGAGTCGACTTTATCACGCCCCAAATTTAGTGAAAAATATTTAATCAGCCACTTGTTTTGTTATAAATCTCACAATTTTCAAACTTTAAGCCTTTTTGTGAGTTTTTGCACAAGTCGGCTGATATGTCAAAAATTAATGATACCTTTGTGTGGTTGTAGCCGACATTATAAATACTCAACCTCATGCGATTGATATTAAAATGTAAAACTAAATACTGATTTATAATACTTTATATTGCCCATGAAACGATTAAAGACCTTTTGTTTGACCTTAATGTCTGTGACGGCACTTGTGTCTCACGCCACAACGATGTTTACTCTTGACTCATCGACAAAGGTTGATTTGACATATGGCTCAAACGCCGAGTATGCAACGATTGTCACCACCGGCACAGACCCTCATATTACCACGTTGGGGGTGGCGTCTGATATGCACACTAAGGACTCTCGTATCGAGTTTTATTATCAGTCATCTGAGGATATCGATGACTTGCAAATATTCTTTCGAGATCCGGAGAGCGAGCAACGTTCGATGCACGTAAAAAATCTGATAAAAAAGTGCTCGACGTGGACACACGTCTCAATACCTATTGCCACACAACGGTCATCATTCAGTTGGGGCAAAGCCGGCAGTAAGTTGCGTTTTGACTTTGGCAATAAATCGGGCGTCACCATTAAAATCAGACAACTTGGCGTGTTTGGACATACCGTGATGTCTACGGCAGACCGCAATACTTTTGCTCGCGGTGTCGAGCGTTATCTTGCCGGTGAGTATCCGTCAAGAATAACAAATGTCAAGGTTGACGACTCATATGTTTATATTTCAGG
Source organism: bacterium (assembly GCA_963600695.1). GTDB lineage: Bacteria > Bacteroidota > Bacteroidia > Bacteroidales > Muribaculaceae > CAG-873. Next base: position 32,854 of record CAVCBR010000008.1, on the reverse strand, counting down.
TTATGCATCGACCGGTGGCAGCAAACTTGTCGGCATACGTCTTGACGGCAGTGCCACGTTGATGACAAATTATTATGATGTCGCAAATCTCGATGCCGGAGGCTTTTCGGTAAAAGTGAAACGTTTTGAAGATGTCGATGGTCTGAATTATGACCATTTGCTGTCAAAATGGGCGGTTGTCGATGGAGATCACAAACTGTTGTCTCATGCACACTATGCCGATGATATTGTGGCAGTGCGCACGCCTGAACCCGGTATTCTCAAAAGCAAAAAGGGCATTGGTGGCATCGGCGATGCGAGTGTTAAAGACATAGACCCTTTGGGGTTGACGTCGGCAACGTTTAACATTGTGCTTAACACGGTGTTATCTTGCAACAATACCGGAGGCTATAATATACCATACGTTTATAATGGTCATACTTATTATGTCAATGCCGGCGTGCAGGAAAGCAATGACAGAGTGCTCAAAGAATGTGAGAACAAGGGTGTCGTTGTCGCTGCCATCTTGCTTGTGCACCCCGGAGGAGGTGAGGCGGAGTATGGCACTGCATTGTTGCACCCCGAGTATGGCGGCACCGGACATTATTCAATGCCCGATATGACAAATGTGCACAGTATTATGGCTTATGCCGCGACCATCGATTATCTTGCAAACAGATATTCAATCAAAGGTAACGGACGCATACATCATTGGATTATGCATAATGAGGTTGACCAAAACAAGGAGTGGACAGATATGGGCACCGGTCAACCGTTGTTGAGGTATGTCGACACATACGAGAAATCTATGCGTCTTGTCGCCAATATCGTGCATCAATATGACAGCAATGCTTATATCTTGGCGTCATTCACATCAAGTTGGAACAAGTCGCACAGCACCGACGGCTATTCGACTAAGAGTATGCTTGACAACATAGTATGTTACAGCAATGCCGAGGGTGATTATCGTTGGGGTGTCGCCGCTCACCCTTATCCTCAAGATTTTTTCAAACCTAAATTTTGGAGTACTGACACCGAGGCTACATATAACGAAAATTCAGGGTTCAGTACGTTTAAAAATATCGAGGTAATATCGGATTGGATGTTACGCAGAGAGCATTATTTTCGCGGAGTGGAGAAACGTATATTGTTCTTCTCTGAAAATGGCACAAACTCGCTTGACAACAGCACGGACAACTTAAATGTGCAAGCCGCCGGTGCTGCTTGGGCATGGAAGAAGGTTATGAAAAATTCGGGCGTCGATGCCATTATGTGGCACAATTGGTTTGACAACCCGGCAGAGGGTCTGTGCCTCGGCTTGCGTGACAAGGATTTGAATGCAAAACCCTCGTGGTATGTTTGGCAGGCAGCCGGAACAGCCAATGAGTCGGCGGTCTTTGATAAATATCTGTCGGTAATCGGCATCTCAAATTGGGAACAAATACATAACAGCGTGAGCACCAGCGGTAAAGAGAGTATGCGCCTCGAGCTTGACCAGACGTCAAATGTAGGTGTGTCGGTCACCTATGATGGTACATATCAGTATTATACGCTTGTCTCAAACAGCACAGATCCGCGCATCAACACACAGGCGATGACAGCTGCCAAGTCTGACAATTCAAATGTGTTGGCGTTTGATTATAAGTGTGATCAAGATATCAACGAGTTTCAAGTGTTCATTTCGCCGTTGGCATACGAAGAGCGTTCGGTGAAGGTAAATCTCAAAGCGACAAGCGAGTGGAAACGCGCATATATAGACCTCACGCCCTTGGTTAAGCAATATGGCTGGGGTGGTGTCGGCAGCCAGTTAAGACTCGACCCCGGAAGTGTGTCAGGCAGAACATTTAAAATACGCCACATCTGTATCAACAGTGGCGAAAAAACAGATGTTGCCACCCTCTTTGTGGGTTCTGCCGGAGCCAATAATTGCACATTGGCGATCGACAATTCTGCCGGATATGCAACAATAACGACATCTACGGGCGGCGACCCGTTCTTTTATACAACGCCTTTACAGGCAAATCTCACATCAGAGGCGAATACCTTGATGTTTGAGTATCAGGCATCGACAAAAGTTGCCGGTGCTCAGTTATATTTTGTAGACTATGCCGGCGAGCAACGTTCGATAAAAATCGGTGATCTCTCGGCGGCGACGTCGTGGAAACGTGTTGTTGTCAATATCGAAGATTTGTGCCGCACTCACGGCTGGGGCTTCGAAGGCGATTACATACGCTTTGACCCGGGAACTCAGTCGGGGCTTACGTTTAAAATTCGTAATATCTGCATTAATAAGGGTAATTTTGAATCGGCACGCAATCTGTTGCTCGACAACTATAATTGTCACGATGTTGCTTTGTCTCATGATGTCGAAACACAACCCGCCGGATCTGATTTCAGAGGACCGAAGGATGCGTATTATCGCAGTTGGGCGGTGAGAACAATAGGCAGCGACCCCTATGTGTTCTCTGTGCCTCTTGATGTAAATCTTAATGATGATGCCACAAAATTGTATTTTGAATATAAGTCATCGGTAGATGTTAACACCGTCGAGTTGTTTTTCTGCTATCCCGAGTCGCCGGCACGTTCATGCAAGTATAACGGAGTTATGCCTGCGAGCGATGAGTGGCGCAAGGTTGTTCTTGATATTTCGGCGATGCGCTCGACGTATGGTTGGGGATATGCCGGTCAGCGATTGCGCATAGATCTCGGTAACATCGTAGGCGCCAGTATCGATTTGAGCCGTGTCGCTATCTATAATGGCGATAATGGCACTGTCGGTGTCGATGAGATAAGTCCTGACGATGATACGTTTGTTGTGCGCGGCATTCGAGGCGGTGTTGTAATCACCTCCGGCGCCAAGCAGACGTTTACCATATATAATGTTGTGGGTGTCATGGTCAAACAGCTGGAGATTGATGGTGAAACAGTGGTTTCACTCGCCCCCGGCGTCTATATCGTCAATGGCAACAAGGTGGTAGTCGGCTGACGCCGGTGACCGCAACCGTATAAATGCTGACAGCGGCTTCAAAACGAGGTCGCTGTCATTGTATAGTTAATGGTGTAATAATGTGCGATATCAGTGTGTTCAAATGCCCATAAGATCGCGGTAGATGTCGAGAGCTGTGGCGATTTGCTCGTCATCGGTATTGACATTCAGTTCGACATCGCCGGGAGCAGTGAGCAGTGAGAAGTTTATATGCGCCGAATCTGTATTTTTTTTATCTTGTCGCATGAATGTAAACAATGTGGGATAGTCGTCACATGTTAGCGCAAAGGTGCCGTAATATTCGCGGATATATGTGGCAAGCGCAAAAAGTGTCGATGACGGGAAACCCTTGAGTATGTGAGCAAGCACTGCCTCGGCAACAAGTCCGTGAGCAATGGCATATCCGTGAGGTATCGGACGCTTGCGCTGTAATGCCAATGACTCGAAAGCATGACCGATGGTGTGCCCGAGATTTAATGCACGTCGCAGACCTTTTTCGCAGGGGTCTGTTGCCACAATGCGTTGTTTGACCTCAATGCTTGATTTGAGGTGTGTGAGCAGTGTTGTCATATCATCGACAGGAGAAACGTGAAGCAGTGTGTTTATTGAGTTTTCGCTATCAAGCAGAGCGTGTTTCAGCATCTCGCCATATCCCGACAATATTTGTTCGCGAGGCAGAGTGGTGAAAAAACAAGTGGATATGATTACAGTGTCAGCCGGATAGAATGAGCCGATTTGGTTTTTGAGACCGCCAAAGTTGATGCCGGTTTTTCCGCCCACGGCAGCGTCTACGGCTCCGAGCAGCGTTGTCGGCACGTTTATGACATGGACGCCGCGTTTGTATGTGGCGGCGGCAAATCCGCCGATGTCGGTGACGACACCGCCGCCGATATTTATCAGGACGGAAGATCGAGAGGCTTGTGCGGCGGTGAGCTGTTGCCAAATATTGGTCAGGGTGTCAAGATTTTTGTTCTCGTCTCCGTCGGGAATAGTTATGATTGTGGCGTTTGTCAGTGTTTTTGCCGACTCTTGTATTCGGGGTAACACATATTTGCCGGTGTTAGTGTCAACAAGGACAAAGACGTGTGATGGCGTGATACGTGTTATTTCGCCATCAAGTTCGGCGGTCGGATTGTTTGTGAAGATGATTTGTTGTGACATTTTGCCGTGAAGCGAATAAAATGGTTAAGGGTTGGAGAGCAACTGTATCAGTGTCGGGAAAGCCGCGGCACATTCCGGCATGGAATCAAAGATAATGGAGGCTCCGGCATCTTGCATTTCTTTGCGCGGTATGGGACCGGTGACGACGGCGATGGTGAAGATACCGGCATCGGCGGCGGAGCGCACACCCAATGGCGCGTTTTCAAAGACTATTGCTTTGTCGGCTGTGACACCGGCGCGTTCAAGTGCTTTGAGATATGGCTCGGGGTGAGGTTTGCCGTGTGTGACATCATGAGATGTTACAGACATAGTCGGGTCAAAGACTCCGGGGAAATCTATCGGCAGCCTGTCGATAAGTGAAGATTGTCCCGAGCCGGTGACAAGGACACAACGCAAGTCCATATCGACACATTGTTGCGTGAGGCTCTGTGCTCCGGGCATAATGGGTACCGGTTGCAGTGCACGGAAGTTGACAGTCTTTTGATGATATAGTTCTTTGATTTGTTCGTCAGTGGGTTGTGTGCTAAATTGGCGGTCAAACAGAATGCCCAGCGTTGACGCTCCGGTGCGTCCTTCAAAAAGGAAAAATTCGTCACGCTCGGCGTGCAAGCCGTTTGCTCGGCACATTTGCATCCATGCATCGGCGTGACATGGCATAGAGTCGTACAGTGTGCCGTCCATATCAAATAATGCCGCAGCAATAGATAATTTTGGCTTGTGTGTGCGTGACAAAAAGTCAGACACACATTTTGTTATATATGCGTTATCAATCATTCTTTTTTGTTGGAAATGACAGCCTCGGTGTTGTCGTGTTTGTGAGATTTGTCGGTGGGCTGTTTTGATTGTTTTTGTTTTTTGTTCTTTTTGCCCTTTGCTTGATGTGTGGCGTTTTCCTCGGCAATTCGCACAGCCTCAGGTTTCTCGTCGATTAATCCGTGTTTATAGAATTGGAGCGAGTCGGCGGCAGACAGTGTGTCTGTGTCGTTGTCGAGGCGTGAGGCACGCGGTGCGTGGTCAAGGTGCAATGAGCGAGAGCCGGCATCGCGAACACCGCGGCGGAACACATTTTCTATTTGCCGCAGCAAGTTGACGCGAGTGGTGTCGACAAAGGCTGTCTGTGTCGACATTTTTTCGTTGAGTTTTGCACGCCCCAAACGTACTTTCATTTTGTCGGGATTGCCTTTGATGTTGATGCCGAATTTAAACGGCACCGGAGATTTCAAGACGGCGATATGGTAGTCAAAGTTGAGGGCAAAGTCGTTGTGTCCCTGCACGCCGAGGCGATAGCGGTCAAAATCAAAGATGAACGGGTATACCTGTAACGCGCCATTGTTGACAGCCATTTCTATAGCCATGTGGTCTATGATGTTGCGGTTTTTGTTTTTGAAAAACAGCCATTTTGAGACGGTTTTGAATGTCTCGGGGTCGAGGAGCACAAGTTGGTCGCCTGTGAGTTTGATGGCGGCACTGAGTTGGGATAGGCGCAGGTTCATCGATTGGTCGATGGGGGTAGTGGCGGCGATGTCGGCAGAAATGACGCCTGAGAAGTTGCGCAAAACCGGCATTATCGAGTCAACAGCCGGCACGAGTTTCAGAAAGCGGTTTATATCAAAATGTTCCAAATTAAGACCAAAGCCAAATGACAGCGAGTCGGGGTTTGAACCGAGGTACAGAGCAGACATATTTATGCAACCCACATCTGAGTGAGCCTCGAGTTGGTGCAAGTTGAGAGCTCCTTTATAAGCCATGAGGTCGCCGGTCATATTGTGTAACAGGAGGTCTGAGTAAAGGACGTTATGGGCACAGAGACCAAGCTCAAGATCAATGTTTTGAGGTATCAATAGTGGCGCCGTGGAGTCGTTTTGCGTTTGGTTGTCGATGATGGCGTCGAGGTCGTTGTCGTCATCGATGTCGCCGAGGTTGACGGCTGAGATGTCGTTTGCCGAGTATGCCGAGCCGGCAAATGCGGCGGTTGCGAGTTGGTTGACATCTATTGTGTCTGAGTGAGAGAACAACCTGATTTTTAATGGCTGTCGCCCTTTTCTCGATGTCAAGGCGCGACGCAGGTTGGTGATATTGCCAGAGAGTTCGAGATCGGTGCGTCCGGCTTGATAGCCGACTTTGGTTATGTTTATAGAGTCGTTGTTAAAAGTGAAATCGATGTCACTGAATTTATTGCGCAGTGGGAAGTATGGCGTGTAAAGTCGTGCGCGTTTGGAAGTCAAAGAGCCTTCGATGACCCAGCGGTTGAGCAGGCGGCGCATGCCTTTTGACATACCAAAATCAATGACCTCGATGTTGTCGTCTGTGAGGTTTGTGTTGTCGCGTCGGTGACGATTGACGCGTGGATGCAGTTGTTCGGCAAGGGTGATGACAGAGTCGATGTCGAGAGAGGGGTGACGACGGCGCAGTGAGTCGGCACTGAGTCTTACGAGGCGTTGACGTGCGGTTTCAGGCTTGCGATATGCTGAGAGATGGAGGTTCGCGCGATTTATGCTCACGCGCGAAGTGTTATCGCCTGACGAGAAGCGTCGCATGGCGAGGTCAAAAATGAATTGTGGGCGTGTTACATCTCCTTCATATGGGCGCACGATGGCAGTGCCGTCAATTTCGCGTAGTTTTAAGCGCACGGAGTCGGCGAGTGACACCATGTCGAGTCGTGCTATTTTGACACCGCCACCCATGGGGTGTACGACAGCCTGTGCCGAGGGACGTTCATTTTTAGATGCTACACCAAAAGTAAGACCTTTGCCGTTAAGTGTCAAATCTTCGAGATTGGCGGCGATGGTGTCGACTTCGATCGATGCCGACAGCAGGGGTGCTGACAGACTGCCGTTGTGTGCCACACGTTTTTGTGTGCCAAATTTAAACAAAGCACGGTCAACATACAGAGTGTTGACCGTGTTATCTGATGCCCAATGAAAATTGCGCAGACCGACATCGCCATCGACCATGAGTCGTTGAAATCCCGTGGGGGAGAACATCGAGACATTGCCTTCGACGTGAGCTTTAGCCGTGAGTTGTCCCGAGATCGTGCCCGGGAAGAGTTTGCGCAGTGTCGGTGGCAGGCTTCGCAAGTCGGTGTCGGTGTTTATGTCGCTGTTGAAATGCGGGTCACTGATCAGGTTTGTGAACGTGCCTTTTATTGAAATGTCGGTCGCCGGTCCCGAGATGTTGAGCTTTTTCACATCGATTGTCATATCATCAAGGTTCTGACTCGGTATATTTAAGAGTACCGATGTCTCTAATGAGCGGAAGTCGATGTCTCTCCATTTAAGCATACACGTGGGTATGTCTACCTGAGCTTCGAGCAAGGGTAGCGCATCGGTATCGGGTTTGTATGGCGCTTTTAGTTTTGTGGAGATGTTGAGTATGGCATTTGTGTTTATGTCTCGCGGTATCTCGTATTCGTCTGTGAGGTCTTCGGGAATGGTTCGCAACAATGTGGCAAGCGACAAGGGTGCGAGTTTGAGGTCAAGTGAGTTGATTGTTAACGGTTCGCCAAAATCAAGGTCTGTTGATATGGTCCCTTTGAATATAGCCAACTCAAAAGCAAAATTGTCGAGAGCAATGTGTGTGGGCTTGGATTGTGCCCAACGGATATCGCCGTTAAGACCTATGCGCAAGTCGTCGAGAGATAGCCATTCTTGTATCACCGGGGCGTCAATATTACCGTTGAAGTCAAGGCGATATAGCGGAGATTTTTCGCCGCTGAGCTTTATCGCCGTGAAGTCTGCTTGAAGCATCGAGCCCATCATATTGTTATAGAAGCGCACGGGACCGGGGTTGGTGATCTCAAAACGTTTGATGTCAATGGTTGGCAGTGATGCAAAGTCAAAAGCCGTTGTGTCTTGTGACGGCTCGGTAATGTTGAAGTTTGTCGTCTCATCATCGACAATCACAATGTTTACGTGAGGGGCATCGATTACAACATCGCTGAGACTCAGCGTGCCACCGAGCAGAGAGCCTACGTTAATGCCACCATGCAGATTTTTTACAGTCAGCAGGGTGTCTGTCCATTCGGGGAGCTCTGAGCGATATTCCTCATCGAGAGCTTTTGTGTCGCGTGATGTTATCGAGATGTCATCAGCGTTGATTGTGAGATAGGGATAGGTGGCGGCGTATGACAATTCGGCACGACCGACAGAGATATCTGCGCGAAGGCTGTTGTTTGCCACGGCATTAATCAGCGGTGTGAGTCGCTCGGGTTGCAATGTGGTCAATGTTGCCATCAGCAGACCGGCGACAAACAATACTATACCCATGATGGAGAAGAGCGTCACCTTGATTATCTTTTTCCACAAGGGGCGCGGATTATTGGCGGTTGCCGGCGATTGTTGTTCTGATGTTTTGATTGAACCGTCAGAGACGTTATCTTGTATGTTGTCTGTTGTCATATTCATTGTGATGAATCGAGTTTTGGATAAGATAAGTCAAAATTGTGAAGATGATAACTATTTGTCGTGTTTCTTATTGTCGTCAGGTTCGTCGTCGGGCTTTGGTGGCAAAGGTCTCACGTAATCGCTGTCGATGACAGTGATGTGAAAGCATGCTTGTTTTCGTTCGTAGACGATGAGACAGCGACCTTGGCAGTGGAAATCGTGGAGCACCTCGGCGAGCAGGTTTTTAAGGTCTGCCTGAGTGCGGTGAGGTCCGGTAGGTTCGCTGCATATAAACTGTGAATAAGAAATGTCAAATGTTGTGGCAAAGCGATGTGCCGATGAGTCGACGGCTATGCGATTGACGCGACGCAGACGTTTGATTGATTGATCTGTGCGCAATATTGAGGTAACTTTGAGGCGATAGTTTCCACCGCCTCGAGCTCGCAGGGAGTCGTTGAATGTGCGACCGATATCGCTGAGCAACCGTGCGGCGCGTGGCACGAGGTATGGATATGAGTGGCGCAGGGAGTCAACAAAGTATTCGCGACACGAGTAGATTTTTATCAACGTTTTGTCAGTGTTGAGAATGTCGTCGAGAGTTGTAACCGGTTCGATGCCATATTGCTTGCCGGCGGCATAGTGGAGGTAGTTTGAGTCACAAAAGTTTTTGCGCAAGGATCCGGCAGGAGGATATGAGACAAGTTTCACACATCCCTCATCGGGCATAGAGTCGAGGTGTAGTGCCCATCGCGGATCGGGTGTTTTGTCAATGATGCCGGCGGGGTATGCGTCTGAGTCGGTGGTGTCTGTGATGCTGTCGCCACCTGATGTGCCACGAGAACCACACGCGCCGAGTATGTGGCTCAGCACTGTGATCATCGTTATGACTAAAATGGCGGTTGACGGTTTGCGCATCATTAAAATTTAAATAGTTGTTACAAGAATGCTTGTGACGTGTCTGAGGTGCAAAATTATGCTTTTATGCCGAGACCATAAATATATTGAGGTTATCAGCTCGGCGGTTTTTGCAAATTTTATACTTATGCCCGGTGCTGGGCAGGCTGACAACTACTGTTGTTGTGAGGGTGATAGTAACGAGTTGTATGCTTCGGGGTCGGTGATGATGCGTACAGCCTCGTTAAATACCGGGTTGAGATGGTTGACGGCGCGGATGTATGTGCCGTCTTTATATAAATCGCGGGCGAATAAACCTGTGAGTGCCCCTTTGATCAGTGCCGCAGACTTGTCAAAGCCTTGTTGGTCAAATTTCACGCCATCTTCGGTGGCTTGTGCCACCAGTCCGTTGATCAGTTCTTGTGTGATGGTGAATTTGTTGTAGAAAGCTTCTTCGTTGGGATATTTTTTCAGCAGTTCTTTGCGCTGATTTTCGATGGTGTTGACAACAAAGGTTGATATGGAGCCTTTTGCCACGATGTCACGATAGTATGTCGAGAAGTATGTGGTGTCGAGAGGCACGAATTTGTCAGGCATGATGCCGCCACCGCCATATACGGGTCTATGATTTTTCAGCGTGTAGGTTTTGAGCGATTCGTCAAAATGTATCGAGTCGGCAGAGAATAATTCGCCGCTGTTGTAACGGTTGAGCATGTCGAGTTGGTATTCCTCGCCGTGGCCTTTGTCATAGTGTTTTTGTATGCAGCGTCCGGCGGGAGTGTAGTATCGTGAGGTTGTCAGGCGTATCATCGAGCCGTCGGGGAAGGGGAAGGGACGTTGCACGAGACCTTTGCCAAACGTGCGTCGACCGACGATGACGCCACGGTCGTTGTCTTGTATTGCGCCGGCAACAATCTCAGAAGCTGATGCCGAGTATTGGTTGACGGTGATGACGAGGCGGTCAATGGGGCTTTTTTCTTTGATTTTATATTTTGAGTCTTTGAAGAGTGAGCCAAAGTTGCGATTTTCGACACGGAAGTATGTGGGTTCGGTGACACGACCTATGGTGTAGACCACAGTGTCGCCATAGTTTAAGAAGCGCGCAGCCACGTTAAATCCGGCACCGAGAAATCCTCCGCCGTTGTCTTCGAGGTCGAGAATGAGGTGTTTCATGCCTTTCTTGGCGAGCTTGTCGATGGCTTTGTCAAGCTCGTCGGCGGTTTCCTCGGCGAAACGGGATATGGAGATGAAGCCCACTTCGGGTGTGACCATATAGGCGGCGTCGATGCTGTAAATGGGTATGTCGTCGCGCACGATGCGGAAGTTGATGAGTTCTTGTGAGTCTCCGCGTTTGACTTTAAGGTTGGCAACCGTGCCTTTGGGACCGCGCAGGAATTTATGCACTTCGGGTATCGTCATTTTTGCGTGGGTGAACAAGGTATCGTTGACATAGATTATGCGGTCGCCGGGGAGCATGCCTACGCGCTCGGCAGGACCGCCAACAGTGGTTTGCACCACACACACGGTGTCGCGAACAATTGAGAATTGGATGCCGATGCCTGAGAATTTGCCCGAGAGTGGTTGTGTCAGTTCGCGCGTCTCTTCGGGAGATGAGTAAGATGAGTGTGGGTCGAGAGTGGCGAGCATCGATATGATGGCTTGGTTTACAAGTGAGTCTGATGCCACTGAGTCTACGTAGTAGCCTTCGATGATGGCTTCGGCATAACGTAGCTTTTGATCGGGGGTCAGCGAGCGCACTTGTGCGCGTGTCACTGATGTGATTATTATCGCAACGGCGATGAGTAGAAAGAGAGTTCGTTTCATTGTTTTGTCGGGAATAGAGTGTGTTTGATTATTTGTGGTTATGCGTTGTCTGTTGTGGGGATGAATGATGAGACGTCGCCGCCGTGTGAGGCGATGTCGCGCACGGCAGATGATGAGACACAGGCAAACTCGGGGTCGGCGGTGAGCATCACAGTCTCGAGACCGCCGATTTTTTTATTGAGGTCTGCCATATCGCGTTCATATTCGAAGTCGCGCACAGAGCGTATGCCTCGCAATAAGAACCGGGCGCCGTGGGCGTTGGCGACATCGGCGGTGAGACCGCCGGAGGCAATGACGTCAACACGCGGTTCGTCGGCATATATGTCGGCTATTGTTTTTGCGCGGTCATTGGCATGTGTGACGAGCGTGGGGTCGGCGGCGGCTTTGGCGGCGTTTATGCCGACACAGATTATTACGCGGTCAAATAGCGCCAGTCCACGTTCTACGATGGAGGCGTGACCGACGGTGAATGGGTCGAAAGTCCCTGCCATAAGTGCGATGCGGTCACCGGGTTTATGAGATTTGGGTGTCATCTTCGATGATAAGATTGTCAATAATGAAGTTTTGACGTTCCATGGAGTTTTTGCCCATGTAAAATTTGAGGAGGTCGGCGACATGGTCGTCTTTGCGCAGTGTTACGCGGTCGATGCGCATGTCTTTACCAATAAAAGAACGGAATTCTTCGGGTGATATTTCGCCGAGACCTTTAAATCGTGTTATTTCGGCATTGGCACCGAGGCGTTCGATGGCGGCGAGTCTCTCGTCGTCGTTGTAGCAGTAGTATGTCTCGTCATCACCGTTGTCGCGGTTTTTGGAGCCTCGATGGGCTTTGAGGCGATTGCGCACGCGAAATAGTGGTGTTTGCAACACATATACGTGACCTTTTTTGATGATGTCGGGGAAGAATTGCAAGAAGAATGTTATCATCAGCAGGCGTATGTGCATGCCGTCGACATCGGCATCGGTGGCGATGATGACTTTGTTGTAACGCAGACCATCGATGCCGTCCTCGATGTTGAGGGCTGCTTGTAACAGGTTGAGCTCTTCGTCTTCATACACGGCTTTTTTGGTCTGACCATAGGTGTTCCTCGGCTTGCCGCGTAGCGAGAACACGGCTTGGGTTTTGACGTCTCGTATCTTGGTGATGGAGCCGGCGGCAGAGTCGCCCTCGGTGATAAAGATGGAGGAGGCAGCTTTGAGTTCGTCGCTGCCCTTGGTGTCAGAGAGGTGCACAACGCAGTCTAACAATTTTTTGTTGTGGACGTTGATTTTTTTTGCTTTCTCGCGAGCTTTTTTTGTGATGCCTGCCATCTCTTTGCGCTCGCGCTCTGATTCCTGAACTTTTTTGAGTATGACATCGGCTACCTCGAGATTGCGGTGGAGGTAGTTGTCGAGTTCGCGTTTGATGAAGTCGCCGACAAATTTTGCGACCGTGGGACCATTCGGACCCATTTCGCGTGAGCCGAGCTTGGTTTTTGTTTGGGATTCAAAGACCGGTTCCTCAACTTTTATCGCCACGGCGGCAACAATGCCGTTGCGTATGTCAGAGTATTCGAAGTTTTTGCCGAAATATTCTTTTATGGTGCGCGAGACGGCTTCTTTGAATGCTGTCAGATGTGTGCCGCCCTGTGTGGTGTGTTGACCGTTGACAAAAGAGTAATATTCTTCACCATATTGACGGGCGTGGGTGATGGCAACTTCGATGTCATCGCCTTTGAGATGTATCGGCTCGTAAAGAGGCTCTTTTGAGAGATTTTCGTTGAGAAGGTCGAGCAGTCCGTGGCGAGAGACATAGCGTTTGCCGTTGAAGGTTATGACGAGCGATGTGTTGAGGAATGTATAGTTTTTGATGAGGGCGACGATATACTCTTCGCGGTATTCGTATTCGCCGAATATGTCGACATCGGGAGTGAAGCGCACGAATGTGCCGTTGGGTTCGTCAGAGGCGGTGATGTCGGCATCATCGGTGAGCAGACCGCGGGCAAATGCCGCATATTTCACTTCGCCGTCTCGTGTTGATGATATTTCAAATTTTGAGGACAGGGCGTTGACGGCTTTGATGCCGACGCCGTTGAGACCTACCGATTTTTTAAATGCCGCCGAGTCATACTTGGCACCGGTGTTCATTTTGCTGGCGACATCGATGAGTTTGCCCAAGGGAATGCCGCGTCCATAGTCGCGAACGGTGACAGTGCCTTCATCGACGGTGATGGCAATTTGTTTGCCATATCCCATCATGAATTCGTCCACCGAGTTATCGATTACCTCTTTTAACAACACGTAGATGCCGTCATCGACACCCGAGCCATCGCCGAGTTTGCCGATATACATTCCGGGGCGGCGGCGTATGTGTTCCTGCCAATCGAGGGTGGTGATGTTGTCTTCGGTGTACTGTGTCGCCGGCATTGTTGCATCTGTGTCGGTGGCGTCAAATAGATCGTCGTGAGAGGTCGTGTCGCTCATTTGTAAGGTTGGAAGTGGTTAGTCGCGAAATTTTGTGAAGGCGAATGGTAGCATTTCTGCCACGGAGTTGATGACATATACGTGGTCGGCGCCGACAAGTATCACGCGCACGTTGCGCCCGCCGAGAGTCTCGTATTCGAGCAGGGCTTGGCGACAGGCGCCACACGGCGACACGGGGTCGGAGACAAATTCGCCGTCAACGCCGCGAGCGGCGATGGCTATCGTTTCAAAACGAGCTTCGGGATATGTGGCGTGAGCATAATAGCATGTTGTGCGCTCGGCGCATGTGCCCGAAGGGTAGGCGGCATTTTCTTGGTTGGCACCCGTGACGGTCTCTCCGTTGTCAAGGCGTATGGCGGCTCCCACCGAAAAATGACTGTAAGGCACGTATGAGCGATATGTCGCTTGGCGGGCGGCACTGACCAACGCGCGGTCATCATCGTTGAGCTCGTCAAATGTCATGACGGCAACGGGGATAGATATTTGCATTTGTTTCATGGGGGTTGTCGATTATGTTTTTGCTTCATGTGCCGGAGGTGATGTTTGGCTGCCAGGTATGAAAACCCGTGGCAAATTGTGTCAATCCGGCGAGCAATGTTTTTTTTAGTTGTTTAAAATCGGTTGTTAAGTAAAACACCAATCTGTTCTCGTTGAGACACGAGAGTATCAAGGCAAAGGTAGCAATTTTTTTTCTTTTTACAAAAACACCAAAAAAGTGTGTGTTATAATTGATGGTAAAATGCTGTTTATTAATAGATTGTGTCTGAGCGGGCGATTGTCGCTTTTGTGTTGTATTGTCTGTAAAAATAAAATTATTGAAACATTGTGACGTGTATTATTGAAAAAATATATATATTTGCGACCTCAGTGGGCTGTAAATGTTGCGTTTTGTCATTATAATGCAGTCCAATGCGGAAACCATGAGCAAGAGGCTGTCGACAGACATTCTCTGCGATTATTAACATTGGGTTTAACTAATTTATTTGTTTATCAGCTATGAATTTGAAACGATTATTCATGATGCCTGTTTTGGCGGCTGTGGCAATGACGGCGTTGGCAGACGAGACCGCCGACCCCAAGTATTTTGTCATTGTCGACAAGAGCAGCACGGAGTATGTCTTCGATGCCGCGACAATTCAGGTTACGATAGCCGACGGACTTGCCACGGCTGTCGATGCTTCACAAAATCAGACATTTGCCATGACAGATGTCACAGCGTTCTATTTCACCAACACGCCTCTGGGTGTCGATAAGATTGCCGTCGATGAGACGATGCCGATAGATGTTTATGATCTGGGCGGCATATATCTCGGACGATACACCTCGATGAGCGAGATCGCGAAGGCTGTGCCCGCCGGGCGCACGGTTATTGTCAAACAAGGCGCTAATGCCATTAAGACTGTTGTAAAATGAGAAATAAGATTATAGCATTGGCTCTTGGTGTCGCACTCGGCACAAGTGTCTCTGTTGCCCGCACATTCAATCTTGAAATGGGCAACGTCACATATTCGATGACCGACACCGACGCCGGTCGTATGACAGTCACCGATGGCACAACACTCACCATCAACGGCGTGGATCTCGCAACCGCGTCAATCACGCGCATGTATACCGACAACCGCACGGTGACACCGTCGACGGTACAAGTCACCTATGACGGCACTCAGGCTCACGTAAACCTTGCCGGCAATCTTTTGGGTCTCGTCACAGCCACTGTTGATGGTGCCTATGTGACACTGACACAGAGTGATCAGGTGTCGGCTACAACGTGTGGCGAAGTCACATACACCCTTAGCGGAGAGTCGTCAGACGGCTGTTTCACGCTCGTGGGGTCGTTTAAAGCCACTGTCGAACTGCAAGGCTTGACGCTGACGAACACCAAAGGTGCGCCAATCGACATACAGAACGGCAAACGTATCGCCATGTCGGCAAAGAAGGGCACTGTCAACACTCTTACCGACTGCGCCTCAGGCTCTCAAAAAGGCTGTATCAACTGTAAAGGTCATCTCGAGCTTAAAGGAGCCGGCACACTCAACGTTATCGGCAATACCTCGCATGCCATTTATGCCAAAGAATATGTCGAGGTCAAAAAACTCACGCTCAACGTCACAAAAGCCGTGAAAGACGGCATCAACTGTAACCAATATTTTAAAATCGAAAGTGGCACCGTGACCATCTCTGGTGTCGAAGACGATGGCATACAGGTGTCGTTCAAAGATGACACCGATCGCGAAGCCGAGGACACCGGTATGGCATACATCAACGGCGGTGCGCTCAATATCTCTGTGACCGGAGCTGCCACAAAGGGACTCAAAACCGATGGTGGCGTGAACGTTACCGATGGCGAAATCACCATCTCAGCCACCGGCACCGGTGTGTGGGATTCGACAAAACTCAAAACCAAGGCTGCGGCTTGTTTCGGCACCGACGGCAATGTCGAAATCTCGGGTGGCAAATTCAACCTCACGGCTACCGGTGGCGGCGGCAAGGGCATCAATGCCGACGGCACGCTCACGATCACCGGCGGCGAATTTGACATCAAGACCTCAGGCGGTGTTTTTGCTTATGTCAATGGCACAACATACGACAACTATACCGGCAATACCGATCGCCTTGACTCAGATTACAAATCGTCGGCAAAAGGCATGAAAATTGACGGCGATGTGCTTATCACCGGCGGCACGATCAATGTGACCACCACCGGCAACAATGCCGAGGGCATTGAGAGCAAATCAACACTCACCATCGAAGGTGGCACAATCACAATCCACGCCAAAGACGACGCCATCAACTCATCGTCACATATGTATATCAAAGGCGGCGATATAACAGTCATCGCCACGGGCAACGATGGTCTCGACTCTAACGGCAATCTCTATATTATGGGCGGTACCATTCGTGCCTTCGGCGCCGCGGCTCCCGAGTGTGGCATCGATGCCAACGAAGAAGAAGGATACACAGTCATCATCACCGGTGGCACACTCCTCGCCGTTGGCGGTGGCAGCAACTCAGAGCCCTCAACCGCCGAGTCGACACAAGCCTATGTCACACTCTCGGCATCTGTCACTGCCGGACAAGAAGTATCAATTCTTAGCGGCACAACGACGCTCGCAACATTCACCGTGCCCACCGAATACACCGGCACCTCGGGTGGCGGTAATCGTCCCGGCGGAGGTCCCGGTGGAGGTGGCAATCGCCCCGGCAGCAGTGGTGGCGGCACCCTCATCACTTGCCCCGGACTTGTCAGCGGCAGCAGCTATACCGTCAAAGTCGGCACCACAACACAGACAGCGACAGCCAAACTCAAAGGCTCAAACTCGCGCCCCTAACTCTTCTATTTAACCGAACATTCATCATCCTCCAGACCAAGGGAGACCGCCCTCGCCGGCAGTCTCCCTTGTTCGTTGTTAAGTCGTTATGCGACTGATGATATTCGGCTTGTTGCGTAAAACAATGGCAAATCATACACGATAGTTGCCAAAATTTATTAATTTTGCGATTAGCATTGGTGAGATGATAAGCGAGATTCTGCACCCTTGCTTAAGAAATAATATAAATACCCCTTAAACGAATTTTATGAAACGACTAATTATAATAGCAGTGGCATTGATGGCTGTCATCGGCGCATGGGCAGTCGAACCGACTTTTACCAACGATGAAAATGGGCGTAAAGTTAAGGAAATATATCATAAAGCTATTGCCGGGGATGCAACGGCACAAATGACGTTAGGCGCATATTATAGTGAAGGTGTGGGCGTGACACTAGACAAAACCGAAGCATTCAAGTGGATTCGCAAGGCGGCGGAACAAGGTCTTATTAAGGCACGGACAATTCTTGGTTATTTGTATTTTGAGGGCGCCGGCGTTGTGAAAAATGATACCGAAGCGGCGAAGTGGTGGCGAATGGCAGCTGAACAAGGGGACGCAGATGCGCAATACGAGCTTGGTGTATGCTATAAAGATGGAACCGGTGTTGTTCAAAGTTATTATGACACAGTCAAATGGTATCGCAAGGCTGCCGAGCAGGGTTATGTCAAAGCCCAATACAACTTGGGTGTGTGCTATACCAAGGGAAGGGGTGTAGTCAAGGACTATGCCGAGGCGGCGAAATGGTATTATAAATCAGCTGAACAAGGGCATGCTTTAGCCCAATACAATCTGGGACTTTGCTACGAGTATGGTGCTGGTGTAGACAAAAACATTGCGGGGGCAGTCAAGTGGTATCGCAAGGCTGCTGCACAAGGGGTGTCTGATGCGGCATCAAAACTGAAACAGCTGGGATATTGACAGATATTTCTGTTTGATAAGAGTATGTGTCACCAAAGTCTTTGATTGTTGGCTTTGTTGGCGAATCTTGTCATTCATGAACGTATGACAAGGAATAATGAACGGAGGGGATTAGGTGAGGGAGGCGGCGAGGTGGAGCCAGAGGGGGCAGGCGGGGATGAAGGCTATCACGCTTAGTGCCAGGGATGAGGTGCCGTTGGCGACATAGGTGTCATAGCGTCCGGCAATCATGGTGCCGGTGAATGCCGGTGGCAGGGTGCCTGCCACGACAAGCATTTGTGTGATTGTGCTGTCTAGGTTTAGCGCGATGCCCACCGCCAGAAACAATGCCGGCATCAGCACTATTTTCATCACTACTCCCAACAGTGTCTGTTTGTTCACAACTATTCGTGTTTGTGACAGGGTGATGCCTGCCGAGAATACGGCTGTCGCGGCGCTTGCGCCTGCCAACAGTTCGAGTGACGGGCTCAGTCTTTCGTCCCAATGCACGCCGCACGTCACCAAAATCACTGCCACGAGCGGTGCCCACGCCACAGGTTGTTTCAGTGCGCCAAGTATGGCGTGCCATATGTTGCAACTTGAATACGGTGTGCCGGTTCTGCTGATGTTTAGCAAGGATAAGCCCACGGGAATGCCCACGGCGTTGACCACGATGCCCACGATAGCCACCGTCATGCCGACTTGTGGCGTGGCGCCAAAAATCGGTTGCAACACGGCGAAACCCATAAAGCCTATTGCCGGCGAGCCACACAGCAATGCCATCACGGCGCCTTCGCCACCACCGTTGCCTTTAAAGCAGTGCTTATAAACGAAATAAACGAGCATGAAGCACCCCATGATGACACACAGGGCGATGATCGCCGGACAAATGTTTTGTCTCAGCAGTGATACATCGCTGTGCATCACAGACACAAAGAGAGCTGCCGGCAGTGCGAAGTCGAGTACTAATTTGTCGAGCACCCGTGCACCGGCAATGTCAAACGCGCCACGGCGACCGCAGATGAAGCCCAAAGCCATCACCACAGCCACCGGTACCACTGCATATAAAATCACATGCTCCATATCTTGATAGATAGTTCGTTGTCGTGCGAAAGAAAATCAATGGCAAAAATGCCAAAGATCACTGCAAAATAAATAAAAATCCCTCACCACACCAAACACCCGACATCGTGGGGGGAGATGCCGGGCGTTTGATGTGGTGGTTTGGCGAACGATGAGGATTTGGTTATCCTTTGTTCGTGTTGGCAGAGTGTCTATCTGCCGGAGAATTTAAATTCGACGGCGATGTTGTTTTTTATTTACATTGGTAATATGAAGTTGTTTTTGATTGGCTTTGGCTGCCTTGGGTGTTTGTATTACCACTATTGTAGCTTCCGCCTATCTCTCCACTTAACACGGTAACATTTGCGCCCACTTTACCATTTCCGTCCCAATTCGAAGAGTTTTCATTTTTGTTGTCGGAGTTATTACCTCTGTTAATAACGAAATGAGCGTCTTCTTTGGTGCTTGGTACGGCATTCAGCTTAAACTCTGCACAATGTTCTTTCGCTTCTTGTGCAGGGGTTTGTCCGGTTTTCGGTTCTTCGGCGTTGGCTGAGATCATGCCGCAGAGGGCGATGGCTAAGATAAGTAATTTTTTCATGTTGGTTGAATTTATTTGTTAAACATTAGGTGAACTAATCTAAGTTGGTGTAGTAGCTGCCGACGATGTAGCGAAAGTCTGCTGTCGGCTCTTTCTTTTGATTGTAGTTGGGATTGGTTTCAATGTCATAAGATGACCCTCCGACAACCACGGTGCCGTCCATCGGATAGTAATGTGCTGACCGTGATGTGTAAGATGCGGTAGTGTCATTCTTGGGGGTTAGTTCATACACGCTGATGAATTGGTAATCGCCGGGAGGTGTGTTATCGGGTATGCCGCCTGTTGTGCCGGCAAATGCCGTAAAGGCAATCAACACACAGCAAAACAAAGAGAACAGGGGCGTATATATACGTTTTTTCATATTATTATCATTAATTAAACGTTAGGCAAAGGTACGCACAGAGGTATGTATGGCAGCAAATACGGGCGTGATTATGCGCTACATCGAGCGTGGAAAATTTATACTACTCGTTTTTTTTATTTGTCAAGCAAGCAGATTGTTAGTATCTTTGTCGGTGACATACGATGATTGGGTCACTCTCGTGGCACTCAATCATCACTTTGCGAAAGCGGAACGTTTCTTTACAACTTGAACCTGCTAAATTCAATGTTAACAACAAAGAGGAAACGCGCCGGCTGTGAGCTTGTATTGCTGTGTGCTGTCTGTGGCAGCCGCACCATATACAAGTGTGGCTGTCGTGTATATTTGTTGAGGTATTTAGCAGGACCTGAGTTGATATCCACATTTGCAGCCACACTTTTTATGTATAATAATTTAGCGCAAATACATATCGGTCAACTGATTGACACTCGCATTAAGGCGTGTGGCTTGTCTTATGCCGAGTTTGCTCGCCGACTGCATGTTGAGCGGACGACCGTGTATAATATAATACGCTCGAAGAGTATTGATATTGACCGACTTATAAGAATATCGGATATACTTGATTATGATTTTTTGCGAGTCGTGTACTTGAAAGAATCGCCAAAACACCAAGTGCATATTGACATTTCGTCCGCACTTTTGAACGAATTTGTTGAAGATGGTCAGATTGTGGTGAATGTGCGCCTTGACGATAGTAAAACACGCAAGTAGGAGTTTTGTGATAAAAGAAAAAGGGAACTGCGTTAAGGTTGGTGCAGTCCCTTCGATATTTTGTACCCCGAAGGAGAATCGAACTCCTATCTAAAGTTTAGGAAACTTCTATTCTATCCGTTGAACTATCGGGGCGTTGTCCGGTTGTGTTGTGACATTTAGGCGACGACAAAGGTAGAGCTATTTTTTCATTCTGCCAAGAGGTGAATGCGTGGTTAGGGTTTGCGCCGCAGGGTTATGTAGCGATAGGTGATGCCTGAGGGCGCATCGGTGAGTGTCGGTGAGGAGTCGACGGCGAGCCATTGATTGTTGTCAATCTCGGGGAAACGGGTGTCGGCGTCGGGGGCATCGGCGTCTATTGTTGTGAGGTGTAGGGTGGTGGCGAGTGGCATGGCTTGCTCGTAGATTTGAGCTCCGCCAATGATGAATATTGCGTC
The DNA here is from genome assembly GCA_963600695.1 of bacterium. Taxonomy (GTDB): domain Bacteria; phylum Bacteroidota; class Bacteroidia; order Bacteroidales; family Muribaculaceae; genus CAG-873. The sequence continues at coordinate 11,706 of CAVCBR010000008.1, read as the reverse complement.
ATCGGCGATCGTGCCGTCGGAAGTGGCAATGAGCTGTCGGGCGACATCAATGGCTTGTGGCAGCGAAGTGGCGAGGTATGCGCCGGACTCCACGGGGTATTGGCGGTCGTGGGTGATGACGATGTTGGGACGTCCGGGGAGTGGGCGTTTGGGCAGCGATTCGTAGGTTTTGCGCCCCATGATTATTGCGTGCCCCATGGTTAGAGTTTTGAAGTGGCGCAGGTCGTCACGCAGGTGATATATGAGGTTGCCGCCGCGACCTATGGCGCCATCGCGGGTGATCGCGACAATGATTGCTATATCGGGGTTGGTGGGTGTCATCGTGAGCATTGTTTTTTGTCAGACAGAAACCGTGGCGGCGATGTGTGGGTGGGGATTGTAGCCGGTGAGGGTGAAGTCGTCGTATTTAAAAGAGAAGATGTCGTGCACATCGGGGTTGATGAGCATCTTGGGCAGTGGCCGCGGGTCGCGTGACAGTTGCAGGCGGGCTTGCTCTAAATGGTTTGTGTATAGGTGAGCATCGCCGAGAGTGTGGATAAATTCGCCGGGGCGCAGTCCGGTGACTTGTGCCACCATCATAAGCAGCAGAGCATAGGAGGCAATGTTGAACGGCACGCCGAGGAAGCAGTCGGCACTACGCTGATATAGTTGCAGAGAGAGAGTGGAGTCGGCGACATAGAATTGGAAGAGGGCGTGACATGGCGGCAGGTTCATGTTCTTTATGTCTGCCACGTTCCATGCGCTGACAATTATGCGTCGTGAGTCGGGGTCATTTTTGAGGGTGTCGATGACTTGTGATATCTGGTCGATGTGCGAGCCGTCATAGTCGGGCCACGAGCGCCATTGATAGCCATATATGTGCCCGAGGTCGCCATTGGCGTCAGCCCATTCGTTCCAGATGCGCACACCGTTGTCGTTGAGATATTTGATGTTTGTGTCGCCGTTTAAGAACCACAGCAACTCGTGTATTATGGATTTGAGATGCAGCTTTTTTGTTGTGAGCAGGGGAAAGCCGTCGGCGAGGTTAAAGCGCATCTGATAGCCGAATGTTGAGATGGTGCCGGTGCCGGTGCGGTCGCCTTTGTGCACGCCGTCATCGAGTATGTGTTGCAGCAGGTCAAGGTATTGTTTCATATCGGGCGATATTTTTTATTCTTGTGGTTGGGTGAATACGTATGCGCCAAGGTCGGGGGTATTGCCACGTGGCAAACCATAGGCGTCTGTGGCTGACATTGGGAGCATCAGTTGTCGTGAGCCGGCACCGATGGCGGGCGACTCGGGTTTTAAGCGATAGTCAAAGATATAGTCTTCGCGCACGGTATAGTATAGCGGGTCTTTGTCCCATAGGCATTGTATGAAGTTGTCGTCATCGCTGCCGGCTTCTTTGAGCAGACAGTGGTCGAGGGTGATTTTTGTGCCGGTGAGGTCGCCGTGAGACAGTGACGCCGAGAGTCCGTAAATTATCGAGTTGGTAAACAGGGCGGTAATCGGTGTTTCTGTCGGGTCGACGAATTGCAGTGAAGGTCCGCCGATGGCAGAGAACAGATAGTAGTTGGCAAATGTGCATTGGTCAAAGCGATAGTTGCCGCCGAGGAGTTTGATGATGCCAGAGGCGGCTTCGGCAAACTCACAGCCTGAGGCGACTATCGAGGCATATTGTGAGTCGATGATGAGGTCGCCCGAGTTGCGCAGCTGCGAGTTCACAGCCGTGAGTGTCGGCGCATCGAGTGTCGCCGGGTTGTCGCTGTCGCCAATGAGTTTTATGCCTGCCACGGTGTTACGTACGGAGGTGTGTGACAGATAATTGTCGTGAGATGTGGCGGTAAAGGTGACGCCCTGCCATTGACGAGACATAAGGTCGAAAGTGATGTCGGTGATGACGTTGCCGGTGCGGTCGCCGGTGATGTTGACGGGCTTGTCGAGAGTCCCCTGACATTTTAGCGTGCCGTGAACGATTAGCGATGCGTGGTCGTGGAAGTGTATCGTGGCTCCGGGGTCAACGGTGAGTGTTACGCCCGGGTCGACGACGAGTGAGTCAAACACCTGATATGGCAGGTCGTCGGTGAGGTGCATGTCGCTTGTGATGCGTGGGGCATGCAGGCGAGTGACGTCTTGCCCGGTGGCAAAAAGAGTGACGTGTCGCGTGTCTCCCAGTGTGGTGAATGTCAGCTCGGCAGAGACGTCGCGCGGTTTTGCCTCGCCGTTGGTTGGCAGGGTGGCGGCGACAAGGATGTATATGGAGTCGTTGGCGCGTATTTCTACGTTGTCAAAAGTTGTTGCGCTTTGTCCGTCGACATTGATGCGGAAGTATTGAGCATCGTCACCGGTGATGGCGATGTGGTCGATGTTTATGCCTTTGTCGTGGCGGTTATAGACGGTGAGCCGGTGGGTTGTCGTTGGTTGGTCTGTAAATACAACGCCGAGAGACAATGTGTCGGTGGAGAAAGTCGGCTGGTCGGCAGCAGAAGTTGAGATGCCGTCTTCGATGCATGCCGTCATGGCAAGCATCGCGGCGATGACAACCGTGGCAATTATGGTAAATCGTTGAGTGATATTAATCATTGTGATGTCTGATTATGATGAGTGGCAGAGGAGAGACTCTGACAATAACAACGTTTAAGGGTGGCGGTTTATTGTAAAGCCGAGAGTCGTCGAGTGATATCGGCGGCTATGGTGCGTGGAGCATCTTGTGTGCCGAGGATTTGCCGTATGGCGGCATAATCGTCGAGCATGGTCTGTCGTTCCGAGCCATCAGGCAACAGGCGCGCGAGATGCGAAGCGATGTTGTCGGGTGTGCATAAATGCAACAACATCTCGGGGATTATCTCACGGTCGGCAATCAGGTTGGGGAGGGTGACGTGATTTACGTGCAACAGACGTTTCATGATGTTGTATGACAGGCGAGAGCCGTTTGCGCGATAAACAGCCACTTGGGGCGTGCCAACGAGGGCAGCTTCGAGTGTAGCGGTGCCTGAGGTGACCAATGCGACGCGACTGTGGGCGAGAAGAGTCGTGGTGTCGTTGACTCGCGGTGTGCCCGGCGCCAAGGTGTCATATATTGCCGGGTCGATAGCCGGGGCGGCGGCAATTATCGGGCGGTATTGAGGGAATGTGGCGAGTGCCGACAGCATAATCGGCAGGTTGTTGCGTATCTCGCCAATACGGCTGCCGGGAAGGAGTGCCACCCACTCTCGGCGCTCGTTTAGCCGGTTGGCGTTGGCAAAATCGCTGCGCGCGGGTATTGCAGTCAGAGCTTTGTCAATTTCGCTCAACGAGGGGTTGCCGACATATGTCACGTCATAGCCGTGGCGACGACGGTAGTATTCGACCTCAAAGGGAAAGATGACATACATGTGTGTCACCAATCGTTTGATGGCTCGTGCACGCCACTCTTTCCATGCCCAGATTTTGGGTGAGATGTAGTAGAACACGGGTATGCCGAGCTTGTGGGCATATCGTGCGATTTTGAGGTTGAATGACGGATAGTCGATGAGTATCAGGCAGTCGGGGCGTGTTTGTGCTATCGCCTGACGTGTAGCCTTCATATTGCGGCGAATGTCTCCGAGATGTTTCAACACTTCCGAGAAGCCCATGTATGCCATGTCACGAATATGAACGACGGGAGTGGTGTCGGCGACACGCAACATATTGTCGCCACCGAGGAAGGTAAACGAGGCGTCAGGGTCATATTCTTTGATGGCAGCCATCACGGGAGCGGCATGGATGTCGCCTGAGGCTTCGCCGGCAATAAAAAAGTATTTCATTAGGGTTTGGAGGCTTTTTTGCGAAGTTGTTTGAAGAAAGACGAGAGTATTGCGCCGGCTTCGTCACCAAGGATGCCGGTAATGACTTTTGCCCGAGGGTGAAAGGGCGAGCGGGAGTAGCAGGTGGTGTATCCGCGTTTGGGATCATCGGCGGCAATGACAATCTCGGGGATTTGTGCATGACCTATGGCTGCCGCGCACATGGCGCATGGTTCGAGGGTGACATACAGGGTGCAGTCTGTCAGATATTTTGAGCCGAGTGTCGCTTCTGCCGAGGTTATTGCGAGAATTTCGGCATGGGCGGTGACGTCGTTGAGTTGCTGTGTCATATTGTGAGCCGAGGCGATGATATGTCCGCGGCATACGATGATGGCGCCGACGGGAATTTCGCCAAGCGTGGCGGCTTGCCGTGCTTGTCGCAACGCGAGTGACATGTAGTGGCGATGTGTGTCGTCGACGGCTTTCATAACAGATTTATTTTCATGCCCTCGTCGGCGAGGATTGTGTTTGGAAATACTGCCTGTGCTTGTTGCAGCAGAGGTGTCAGATCGTCGTATGCTTTTGAGAAGTGCCCGATGATAAGGCGTTTCGCGCCGGCGAGGCGGGCAATTTCGGCAGCCTGAGCCGCCGTTGTGTGACCGTTTTGCGTGGCGTTCGCCTTGCGGTCTTCGCCGTAGGTGGCTTCGTGATAAAGAGTGTCGACACCGGTAACGGCGCGAGCCACACGCTTGTCAAATGTGGTATCAGAGGCATAGGCATACGAAGTCACCGGGTCGGGATCGCTTGTCAGCATTTCGTTTGGTATGACGGTGCCGTCGGGCTTTATATAGTCGGCGCCATAGCGCAAACTCTCTATTTGGTATGTCGGCACTTGGTGATAGCGCACCATCTCGCCGTTGATGTGGCGCGGTTTCGGCTTTTCGTCAAAGCGAAAGCCCACACATGGCACTCCACGGTGATATAATGCAAAGGTTGACACTTTTAGCGCCGCCGTTTCCAAAATTGTTTGACCGCCACGATGGTCAAGCTCATTATATTTTATTTGGAATGATGAGGGGTGTGCCACAACGCTCAGTATGTGTTTCAGTAGTTCTATGCCCTGAGCAAAGCAGTGTATGGTAATCTCGCCGCCTATGTCGTGAAGTGACAGCGTCGATAATAATCCCGGCAAGCCGAGAAAGTGATCGCCGTGCAGATGAGATATGAAAATGTCTGTGAGTCGGGAAAACTTCAACCGTGCGCGACGCATGGATAGCTGTGCGCCCTCGCCACAATCGATAAGCATCACACGTCCGCGATACTCTATGGCTTGGCAAGCCGGGAGGTGTCGCAGGGAAGGTGTTGCCGAGCCGCAACCGAGTATTGTGACATCAAAATCGCTCATAACCGTCTGTGATGACTAAAAGAACATTCGTATAGTCACAAAATTACTAAATCTCTGCCCACCAACCAAACATAAAAGATAAATCGCTGATATATATAGAATATAGTGCTTGTCTGCGCCGACCGGTGTCGGTGATCTGTCCCTGTCTATAAACATGAACAATCGGGCTTGAAATGTTTTATTCGAACGTTGACTTATTTGTCATCTGATGGCGATGGTGGCGCGTATGGATACCATTCCCAGCGTTTATAAAAGGTGCTGTCGCCAAGGCATATGAGCTTATCTATAAGTTCCAAAGTCGTGTGAATTTTTTTCAAATTTGTCGGCAAAACTTCCCCGTCAGGTCTAAATCGCAATTGCTCACATGAATAATACACCGTTTCGCCATCAATGACAAGCGCATCTTCATAAAGATCTGTTTGGCTTGTGCCATAGATGTATGTATAATCGATGGTTGATGCCAAACTGTCTATGATTTTTAAATCATCTGACGTTACAGGTATGGTTTGTATCGTTTGATTGTGACAAACCTTATCCCGAACGTAATACAGCGTGTCATCAATAAGTTCAAAGGAATATAAGTCTGAATAATATTTTATGTGTCGATGTGTCGCGGTTTTATCTTCTTTCTTAAACTCTTCGTTGGAATTATGACAAGAGACCGCTGCTTGTAACAAAGCAAGTGCTATTAAAGGCAAAAGAACTTTCATATATCGTTGTCTTGTATAAACTTATTAAAAGTGCCCATCAATATTTTCACTCCCGGAATTTTACCATATTTATTTTCGAGTAAAATGGCTTCTTTGTGACTTTGGTGGGTGGACGTATCTTTGTTTGACATATTGCCCTTTTGTCGTGGGATGAGTAGCTCTCCTTCATAATCAAGTCTGCAAGACTCGATTGGATCACTTAGGTGTGCAAGTTCATACTGCGCCAAACATATATGCTTATTTATATATTCTGCAAGGCTATCATCTATTGCTGAATTTAAGGTGTCAGTTTCGCCTGATTTTTTATGCGTGTTTAACGTAATAATGTGGTCTTTTTCAAATGTCAGACACACAGCTATTGAATCAGTCCAAATATCCAAAGAAAAGAACGATGGCAACTCCGCAGAAGGAGAACCCGACTCATCTCGTGTCTCTTGGTGTCCTTTGCCACAACCCGACAGCACAACAGCAATACATACTGTTGCAATACTTAGCATCAAAGTTCTAACTAATTTATTGTTCACCATAATTTAATCTGTATCCTAATTGTTGTTCTCGTCTGATGTCATTTTCTGTAATATCACCGGGGTACACGTACAACAAACCAACAGTGCGTAATTCCTCCGGGGTAGCTTCCACTTTAATTGGCATATCCTGAAAAGAGTATAAATATTTTACTTTTGGCTCTTTAGATCGTGTCCCCTCTGTTGAATGTAATGCATGTATAAGCTCATGTGCAATACAAATATGTGATGGAATCATTTGCTTGGTTGGCTTACGACCTGTTGCATTAGATGTCGTAACATCAACTTTTTGAGTAGATGAATAATTTACTCTGGCATCACTGCCAGTGCCATTTGTCGAATTGTCGTCGTTTATCGCTCTATGTCTGAATGTATTAGTTTTATCTTTTGAGAGTTGGTCATAGGTCATGGTCACATTTTTAGACGATGTATTTAGCCTACGAATAAGATTTGTTCCTGCGGTGTGTTTGCCTTTGCCAAGTTTTGCGATTTTGATCATTCTGCGCCCATCGCTTTGTGTTTGATACACTAATTTGTCGTCGGTGAGACGTTGCAGGTCAAGCAGGACTGTGAATATTTGTTTGAGAGTCATGTCTTGTGACAAGAATATTCGCGCTCCTGATGGGTCTACGTATCGGATGGGGTTAGCGGCGCAGAAGGCGTATGGGGAAAGGTGGTAGTATTTTTCGCAGAGGGGGTCGATGGAGGAGAAGCGGGTGGCAGCAGGGAGATAGGTTCGTGCGCCGTAGAGGTATTCGTTGAGGGCGTCTTGCGTCATCAGCTCTTTGCCGCCAAATAGGTAGGGGTTTGTGGTGGGAGAGGGTGAGACGGTGCTTGCCACCACGGAGGGGAGAGACGTGGCGGAGGTATTTGCCGATGATGCTGCTGATGCTGAGGAGGTGGTGGAGGCGGCGGTGAGGTTTTTGGGGCTGCGGTGGGGAGTGCCGTAGGGGTAGTAGGAGGTGGATTGGACGAGGGTGCCGCTCTCGTCGATGACGGCGATGTTGCTGCCGAGGTAGTCGGCGATGAGGTAGTGGGGGCGGAGGTTGGCGTCAAAATATCCGCCGTCGAAGCACAGCATCTCTAAGGAGTCGGCGACGGAGTTGCCGGCACCGCCTCGCAAGATGTGCCCGTCGCCGAGGTATGCGCGCAGGGACGTGCGGCGCGTGCGCCCGGCAATCTGCCCTGCCGCCGGCGGTGTCACCGCCGTCTCATACGACGTCGAGAGATGATTGCCGAGACCGTCCCAGCGCAGACAGTGGCTGTGTCCGCCGTCAAGGTCATAGCGCAGGGGACGCCCGTCGGTGCTCCACGAGCATCGCAACACTCCGCGCGAAGTGTCGCGCACGAGGTCGCCGGCGGCATTGTAAGCCATATCAAAACTGCCGTTAACGTGTAAACCCGCGATGCCGTCAAACGGCAAAGCCTGCGACTCGACAGACAGCGATGATATGCGGTTGCCGCCATCGTATGTATATGTCAGGTATTCCAGCTCGCCGAATGTCTCCACGTTCTCCGTGCGGTCGATGACGCCGTTGCGCATGATGTCAGTGATGTTGCCCCGCGAGTCGTATGCATACGACACCGAGAAATCCGCACTGCCGCCCTCGATAGGCGAGAACAATGCCTCCGACAAACGATTCATGCCGTCATAATGATAGCGATAAGCACCCTCGCTCCACACGCGTCGCGAGACGTTGCCGTTGAAACACGGCGCATACTCCAAGGCATAAGCCACGACTTTTCCCGAAGACAAAGCCGTGCTCTGCGACACAAGCCAGCCATGCACGTCATAGCCATAGCTTGTTACCGCCACTCCCGCGCCGTGATTGACACGCGCCAAACGACCAATGGCGTCATACTCGCGCGCCAGCGAAGCCTCAACCCACGCCGACGACGATATCGCCGCCGTCTCATACGACGATGACAGATGATTGTGTGTAATCATTTGGGCTAAAACCGCAGATTTTTGAGAATTATTATTTGTGTGACTATTTGTTGGCATATGGAAATAGCACCTTATAAAACACCTCCGGGTTGTCGAATTTGTATGGAGCTATGCGTTCATCGTCAGGAACTGATGTGAGTGGCTTTGATGGATCTGTAGAAACATAGTCAACGCACATAAGAATGCCGGTAAATCTATTTATGAGTTTTGCTTTCATCATGCACAATACAGCTTTGTTCGTTGGTGGGTCAAATGGCACGACATAGAAATTCTTGTATGGGCTTTTTTCGAGATCTTCTTTATTCCAAAAGCCTATCCGTTCATATATATCCCAATTTTTTGAATCATCCAACCATAACCAATATGAGAAATAGCCATAGTCCACAAATGTCTCTCCTTTAGCCTTGCCAATAGGTATTGTTCCAAAGCATATATAATCAAAAAAGATATGTCCGGATGTTGCTATTGTTAGATAGCAATATGGCGATTTTATTAATTCTTTTTCGGTGATATTATATTGAATGTTGGCTTTGTCAATATCTACTATAATATATGGGTGTAGCGTTTTCTTTCCAAGCAGAAAAGTCATGTTCGCTTGAAATGTAGTATCTAATATATACATATTCACTCCACCATCATCATTAAAAAAACCATTTATTAAACCTCCCGGATACTCATTTGGCGTAACCTTATCTTTAATCAATACTGTTTGTGTGAAACATATAATAACACTTAGTGACATCACCATTACAATAAATATTCGTTTGAGTCTAATGCTTTTGAATGTCTGTGACTTCATATTTCCAATCTATTTTTTTGATTTCTTCTTCATTATCCAAATGACCTTTGCCAACCTCTGTACCATTCTCATCTTTTGGAACGATTCCTGTAATGGCATTTTTAATTATGTTTTGTATCTCTGACACGGATACATCTTTTGTTCGCTTGGAATTATTTCCATTAGGATACATAAGACCCGCATATGAAGTGTGTAGAAGTCCCAACGAGTGCCCTACTTCGTGTGGAGCGGTAAGTTCTACGCCGTCTGTTTCTGATATCTTTATCAGTCTATAAGCATAAGATCCTGCAGTAACTCTATTTTTATTATCGTTTGGGATATTTGGTACAGTTATATAGGCATTTGCAGTGTTATCATTTTGCACAGCGATGCTCACTGAACCGAATTTATCACATTTTTTCCCATTTGGTGCTACATACGGTTCAACTTCGCGATATGACAATGCAAAGTTTATGGTATATCCATCCATAGCATATTTGCCGCTGAGTCCGTTCCAAAAGCCGATGGCGGAAGAAACGGATTGAACATCGCTTTTATAGGCATAGTAATCTGCCGATACCGTGATTGTTTTGTCCTCTTGGCTTACTGTCACGTGATAGTCTTTGCCGGAATCATCAACAAACTTCACGGGGTTGGCGCCACAAAAGAGGTAAGGAGATTGGTCGGGGCGCTTTTCGCAGAGGGGGTCGATTGAGGAGAAGCGGGTGGCGGCGGGGAGGTAGGTGCGTGCGCCGTAGAGGTATTCGTTCAGAGCGTCTTGTGTCATCAGCTCTTTGCCGCCAAAGAGGTAGGGGTTTGTGGTGGGGGAGGACGAAGCGGTGCTTGCTGACACGGAGGAGAGTGACGTGGCGGAGGTATTTGATGATGCTGTCGATGATGCTGAGAATGTGGTGGCGTTAGAGGCGGTTGGAGAAGGCGAGGAACCGGCGGCAGACAATGAGGCAGGCAATGAGGTTGCCGAGGAGGCGGCGGTGAGGTTTTTGGGGGAGCGGTGGGGAGTGCCGTAGGGGTAGTAGGAGGTGGATTGGACGAGGGTGCCGCTCTCGTCGATGACGGCGATGTTGCTGCCGAGGTAGTCGGCGATGAGGTAGTGGGGGCGGAGGTTGGCGTCAAAATATCCGCCGTCGAAGCGCAACATCTCCAACGAGTCGGCGACGGAGTTGCCGGCGCCGCCGCGCAAGATGTGTCCGTCGCCGAGGTACGCGCGCAGGGACGTGCGGCGCGTGCGCCCGGCGATCTGCCCTGCCGCCGGCGGTGTCACCGCCGTCTCATACGATGTCGAGAGATGATTGCCGAGACCGTCCCACCGCAGACAGTGGCTGTGTCCGCCGTCAAGGTCATAACGCAGAGGACGCCCGTCGGCGCTCCACGAGCACCGCAACACTCCGCGCGAAGTGTCGCGCACGAGGTCGCCGGCAGCATTGTAAGCCATATCGAAACTGCCGTTAACGTGCAAACCCGCGATGCCGTCAAACGGCAAAGCCTGCGACTCGACAGACAGCGACGAGATGCGGTTGCCGCCATCGTATGTATATGTCAGATACTCCAACTCGCCGAATGTCTCCACGTTCTCCGTGCGGTCGATGACGCCGTTGCGCATGATGTCAGTGATGTTGCCCCGCGAGTCGTATGCATACGACACCGAGAAATCCGCACTGCCGCCCTCGATAGGCGAGAACAATGCCTCCGACAAACGATTCATGCCGTCATAATGATAGCGATAAGCACCCTCGCTCCACACGCGTCGCGCGACGTTGCCGTTGAAACACGGCGCATACTCCAAGGCATAGCCCACGACTTTTCCCGAAGAAAGAGCCGTGCTCTGCGACACAAGCCAGCCATGCACATCATAGCCATAGCTTGTCACCGCCGCTCCCGCGCCGTGATTGACGCGCGCCAAACGACCAATGGCGTCATACTCGCGCGCCAGCAAAGCCTCAGCCCACGGCGACGACGATATCGCCGAGCCCGGCAGAGATGACAACGACGATGAAGAAGCCAACGACCCCTCCGCCAACGAGACGAGAGCAGTATCCATTCTGAGAGCGCGACTCACCCTGACCACAGACGACACCAAGCGACCGCAACGGTCATAGACATAGACCCTCTCCATATCGCTGAGCCCGGAGCCCGGAGGATATGAGAACGACTGCCGCGCGAGCGAGCCGTCATAATTATATGCCGACGAACGGCGACCGCGATTGAAGCCCGTGGCATACCGCTGTATCTCGCGCCCCTCGTCATCATAATAATACACCTCATGCCCTGCGCCCGTGTACATACCCGTCAGCAACCCCATGGCAGACGCCGGCGAAGACGTTTCCCTCTCAAAGGCGGACTCAAAACCAAACACAGAGCCGAGCGAGCGCACGGCGACAAACTCATAACCATCATAATACTTTGCCCACACCACATCCCCGGGCCACGCCACAGGCTCGGGCGTGAGCATATAGCCGCCGCGGTCATACTCATCGAGACGATCTGTCAGCGATGCCGTGCGACACACAGAGGCAAACTCATCAAGCTCGCTCTCCGTCATCGCGCAACGCAACTTCGCCACCTGCCGACCACAGCCGT
>CAVCBR010000007.1:0-63679 GCA_963600695.1 bacterium | reverse complement strand
ACCCCGCCACGCCGATGGTACTGCGAAAGTGGAAGAGTAGGTAACCGCCCCTTTACCCCGAGGCGCGTCTCGCACCGAGACGCGCCTCTATTTTTATTCCCTCCCCCCTCAAAAAACACATTTTATATCATACGATTGAACTATTTGAAAAATAGACATTTAAATAATGCTTTTAGCGCCGAATAAATGCCAAATCAGACGGGAGTTTTATCAGGTATATTACTATTTTGACAGAGAGCATAGTATAAATATTAGAAAAAAACACGCGATTATGGCAAGGCAAACCATGCCCAACAAACGAAGAAAGGTTCTAAACCTTCCTGTGTCATAGTCTGTATCATATTCATAATCGTCTTCATCGTCATCTTCATCTGCATCTACGTCACCGTATTCATTAGTGAGTATGGGGCTGATTGCCGGTTCGGTGTCAGAGTCTGACGATTGTTCGTTTGTGTCGGGTATGGTTGGTATTACTATTGTCGCGCTACTCTCATCATCGTCTGCCGTGGGGGGTGAAGTCAGTATTTGTGTGTTATTGCCTGACGTATTGTCATTGTCTCGATATAGTGCTATGTATAATGTGTCGGCATCTTTATAGCGGTCTTTGGAGCGATAGCTGAGGGCTTTGAGCAGCACGGCACAATCATCGGCAGGTACAAGTTCGCTGAGTATGGGTTCAAACTCAGGGTCGGTAGTGGCTGCCGCCGGACGTCGACCGGTGAGGCAGTAGACAATCGTGGCTGCCAAGGCATAAACATCGGTGTGGGGGGAAAAGTGAGTAATGCCACCGTATTGCTCTATTGGTGCATATCCGTCAGAAAAACCTTGTGAATTTATCGTTGATGTCGCCGAGCCGTCTTCGTTATAATGCTTTGAAAGACCAAAATCGATGAGTACAGGTTGCCATTCTTGGTTAGTGTTGACGAGCATAATGTTTGTCGGCTTGATGTCGAGGTGTGTGACGTGGTTTCTGTGTAAGAAGGCTACTGCCGAAATGAGTTTTTGAAATATCTCGCGAGTCGCTGACCACGACAGGGAGCCGTGAGTTTTTACGTAGTCGGCGAGAGTTTGTCCGCGGAGGTATTCCATAACATAATATGCCGTGTTGTTTGTCTCAAAAACTTCATTGACGACAACGATGCCTTGTGATCTGCCTGCGAGCGTAGCCAAGCGGTGTGCCTCGCCGATAAAGTCACGGCGCGTGCGCTCTACTTGGTCTTTTGTCGGAGTGGAGTAGGATATGGCGTGAGTCTGTTTGTCACGTTCACACAATGAGCGCGGAAAGAATTCTTTGATGCAAACCGCCTCGGGAATGAGAATGTTGCCGACTTTCATGTCGGCGAGATATGTTATGCCAAAACCGCCATATCCGAGCACACGGCGTATGATATATGTTGTTTGTGGTGATACGAGTGTGGTGCCGGTGAGAAGTGCGTAGTCATTAGTTCTTTGTTCCATAAGTTAATGTGTTATTTGAGGTTTTACCGTGATTTTTCGAGTGTTGTAAAGAGTTTTGGCATATAGACCGGAGTTTTTATGTTTTTTTGCTTCTAAAAACACCCGTTTTGACCCATAAGCCTAAAAGTAATAGGTCGGTCACATAACCCGTAAAGCATCGTGTGTGACCGGTTGTAACGCAAAGTTACTCATAATTCTCTAATAATGTATGTCTTGTGGCTTTTTTAAGGCAAATAAGTTTGATACAAGCCGAAAAGGCGGTGTCATAAGTTTGAGGGTTAGTGGCTTGATAGTGGGTGGTTACTCACTATTTTAGGGTATTTTGATGGGTTTAAGCGGGGGTGTTTTTCATAGTTTTTGAGTATGGTGTGTGGTGTTGATTGTTTGTAATTTTGTGCATATTTAGTATTGAATTTTTATTGACATCAGGGTATATTTTGTTTTATGGATATGCACAGTTTTTTGCCTCAACATCACTTGCGCGACCTTGTCGATGATGATAGTCGTTTGCTGTTGGTGTTGAATAGATTTAAGATTGCCTTTGGTTTTGGTGCCGGCACCGTGGGTCGTGTTTGTGATGACAATGGTGTGGATTGTAATACGTTTTTGGCTGTTGCCAATCTTGTGACGGGGCGTGAATATGATTATCATAATATTTCGCTGTCGGCGTTGATCGATTATTTGCGCGAATCACACGTATATATGCTTGAATATTTGTTGCCCGAGATAAAGACGTCGCTGCTTAACGGAGTGCGCATACCGGGCTTGAATGATGTCGCATTATTGATTTTGAAGTTTTTTGATGATTATGTCGAGGAGGTGCGTGAGCATATGGAGTATGAGAATAATGTCGTTTTCAGGCACGTCGAGAGTTTGTTGTCGGGTGTGAATGCTACCGGACGCAGCATTAAGGATTTGGCAATGAAGCATAATGGAGCGACATCGAAACTTGCTGAGTTGAAAGGTTTGTTTATGCAGCATTGTTCGCTACCCAATAGTGCTGTTTTGAGTCGTGCGTTGATTGACATCATAGCATGTGGTGATGATCTGTCGTCACATTGTGAAATTGAGAACAAGTTGCTCGTGCCGGCGGTGCTGGTGCTCGAAAAGAAAACATCTACAAGAGGCAAAACATCGGCTGACACCATTGACAAGCAAAGCTCCACGCCGACAACTGATGCCGATGTGGAGCTGTTAAGTGTGCGCGAGCGCGAAATAGTGAGACTCGCGGCGAGTGGTTTGTCAAACAAGGAAATTGCCGATAAGTTGTGTCTGTCGTTTCACACGGTGACAACGTATCGCCGCAATATCAGTGCGAAGCTCGATATACATTCGACGGCGGCACTGACAATTTTTGCCATCTTGCACAAAATCATCAATATTAATGAAGTGGGCTTTGCCTGATGATGTGTTTTCAGGCATAGCTGTGCATACCGCCCAAAATATAGTTGACGCCGAAGTATGTGACGATGACACTGATAAAGGCGAGCAACATATAGAGATTAAAACGACGTGGAGTGTTTAATCGACGGTTGATGTCGCTGTGTATCGGCAGGGCATATATAATCATTGTGATTAACGCCCACACTTCTTTGGGATCCCAATTCCAATATTGTCCCCAAGAGACATCTGCCCATATCGCACCGACAAAGATGCCTGTTGTGAGGAGAGCAACCGCCGGGTAGAGCATAACGCGATTGAGTGTGGCATATCGTTGACCTTCGTCGCGTTTGATGAACGATGCGACAGCAGTCAGAGCCATGAGGAAGAACAATGCGTATGCACATATCACCAATGCCACATGCAGACTCAGCAGCGGTGAATTAAGCACCGGTTGCAATCGTGCAATTGCTGTTCCCGAGCCACTTAGCGCAGCCACACACATGGCTATGCCTGAGCCGAGTGTGCACATCGGCGTCAATATTACCGGCTTGCGACAAAAGACGCCGATCAGTGCCATAAACCATGCCAACAGTTGCATGGTTTCAAAGCCGTTTGACATCGGTATATGTCCACTGATAAACCAACGTGTGGCGATCAGTGCTGTCAGCAGCAACAAAACCATGGCGTTCACGATGACGCACGAGTAGCGAACGACGCGGTGGCTTTTTCCATTGTATGCTGTCAGCAAGAATAGAAAACAGCCGATTATTGCTATCGCTATCGGCAACTGGCGTTGAGAAACAATCGATATGTATGTGCGCTCTGTTTGAAGTTGAAAAGTTGTCGGCATCTCGTCACCGGAATATTTGACTTGATAGCGTTTTAAGGTCATAATCAACTCTTGTTGGGCGTCGTTGTCGCCGATTTTCACTTGTTCATTGAGCAGTCCGAGATATTTGCGTATGAATATCCATTGGTCGGTGTCGATGTCAGCCGGCATTTTGTCGATTGGCGACACCCATGTGTAGGTGTCTTGTATCGAGACAGGGAATATGCGCAATAATTCGCCGCTGACGAGCATATTTATGCACTCAAAGCGACTGATGTCGTCACCAAAACGTTCGGCGACGTCTTTGTCGTCAAGGTTGATTTTACCGGTGGCTATGGCATCAAAAAATTGCTCATAGCTGACTCGGTTTTGTCCGCCAAACAGACTTTGCATATCGCGGTTTTTGATTTTGATGACAGGCTTGCTTTTCCATTCGCCAAAGTCAAATAAAAAACCTGCCAACACATCATCGGCATCATAGTCGTCAATCGTTGTCGCACCGCCGGTGACAGTGGTCGTGAAATCGTGAGCGAGTGCCGACATTGGGCAGACGCGCGAATTATGATATACCGCCACAGAGCCAAAAGCGTCAGCCGTCTCATGGCTCACAGATGCTTCAGCCGGTGTGGCAAGCGTCAATAGTATGAGTGCGCTCACTGCCTTTAATGCCTGACGCCATGCCGTTTTGCGTAAGAAGAAGTATGTGACCAACGATATTATGAGTATGGCGTATCCCAAATATGTGACACATTTGCCGATGGGGTCACGGCTGATGTTGAACGTCACTCCGCGGTGGTCATCATCATACGACTTCAAAAGCAGGCGACAGCCGGCGATGCTTGCCGGTTTGTTCATAGATACTGTCACAACGTTCTTGTTGTCGTCACTCAGGCGGCATACAAAATCTGCGGGGCTGTTTGAGGCTTGATATGTTACGATTTCAAAGCTGTCGAGCATAAGACCCTCGGGTAGGGTGAACGACTTGCCTTCGCCTGAAATATTGATGTCTGAATGACGTTCGCCGACGCGCAAATGTATTTCACCCTCAACACGCGTGAGGTGAGTGAACAACGCTCCGACCAATATTAAGGCAAAAGCTGCGTGACAGGCAAATACCACCGGGCGTTTGAACAATCGACGTTTGAATATCAGAGCAATGGCAGAGACCGCAGTCAATGCCCACAAAATCACCATAACCGGTGATGAATATGTTTCAGCTTGAAGTCCAAAACGGTTGCCCACCGAGATGACCGCCAAAGCGATGGTCACAACGATGAGCAACACGTAGGGAATGATTTGCAAAGAAAATCTATTCACAAAATACTAACAATTTAAATAGAGTCTATAAAGCGAATTACGGCTTGACGCTCGCTTTTTGAGAGTTTGCGGAAATTTTCGACCGATGCGCGAGCGTCAGAGTTTTTGTCACCATGCCACATAATGGCTTCGAGAGTGTTGCGTGCGCGGCAGTCGTGGAGTCGGTCGCTATGTCCCGAGCATATCGCCGACAGACCTCGACCCCATAGCGGAGTTGTTCGACACCAACCGGTGCGTATGTTGTTGACCATTTCGAGGCGGTGTTGCACCATATCGGTGTAGGGCCAAATTTTCTGTTTGGGATAGCGAGGCAGACGGGCATCGGCTGTGGCAAAAAATCCGTTAGGATCTGTAAAACGGTCTTCGCCTGTCGTCCATGTCGGGCGGTGACAAGTGGCGCAGCCTATTTCATTAAACAGACGTTTGCCGAGTTTAACCTCTTGGTTATCGACATCGCGAGCAGCCGGGACGGCGAGACCGCGGTGCCAAATCATAAAGTCAACATAATCATCATCGGTCATCTCAGCCGGGAGATCTTTGCTCATCAGGTAGTTGTAAATATCATCAGCGACATTGCCGGTTTTGTTCCATTCGGGGAAATATGAATAAAACTTTGCCTGAACATCGGGGTCGGCAGCAGCGGTGCGGGCATAAGTGGCTGTCATATAATGATAGCGGCGGTCGCTGCGAGTGACATTGGTGATATTCCAAATGGCATTGGCGCCGGCGGCGTCTTGTAAAGGTCCGCGTGAGAGCGCGTATGTGAAACGCTTCGGGTGGGTGGTTTTGCCATATAGACTTGTCCACTCGCCATTTTGGAATATTGCGGGATTTATGCGAGCTCCGGCTTTCTCTTCGAGAGCATATTGAGCTTTGAGATCATCGTCATCGATGGCATCGAGCAAGCCCGTGCCATAAATGCCGATTGTAGACTCGAGGCGAACAACAAGGTCAGAGTATGGTATCTCATTGCCATTGACTTCGAGAGGCACATAAAATGCGTCCTGAGGTATTTTAACTTCGGGGTATATCAGCGAGTATGTTTCGCCGTCGGGGAATGTATTGTTCCACTCGTCAGTATATGGCAACCAGTTGATGACGATCTTCTCTTCGTCTAATGGAGCTTTGAACGGTTCGACAGCTTTTGTTTGGGGCATACCGGTGAGAGATGACAGATAATTGTCGTTGCGATCGGTGAGCACCAACAGATAGCCGTTGCCCCAATCGTTAGCGCGGTATCTGTCCATACGTTTGCCGTGACCATATCCGGGGTGACAAGACATGCACGAAGATCTCACATACAGCGGTCCGAGTCCGTTGAAAGGTTTTGTGCTCTGATTGTATGTGCGTTCAAAAAACAGTTCGCCATATTTAAAGCGATCAGCCATGCCGCTTTGCTCGACAGCCGGCGTGGGGTCGGAGAATGCCGTGGCTGTGGTGTTGAAAGTTGTTCCCAACTTGCCACCGGCATAATACTCCTCGCTAAGTTCCGTCTCGCCGCCGTCATCAGGCTTGACCGGGGTGTCGTCAGAGCAGGCACCGGCGGCAAGCGTGATGGCGGAGAGAACCAAAATATTTAATTTTTTCATTGCCTATCGATTATTTTGAAAACAGCTGTTTGGCTTCGCTGAGCACATCGGCGAGTTCGCGACAGGCGGTCATTGCCTCGGCACAAGAAGCATCGGTGTAATTGAGTACAAACGGAGCTTTCATAGCCGCGATTTTGTCTTCGGCATTTTTGATAGCATCTGAGAGACGTGTGTCAAGAGAGCTGTTGACAGATTTAATGTATGCGTGGAGCGATTTGCTTTCGTCACGACGACCATCGATGCCGCCGAAGTAGGCATTCTCGATGCTTATCATATTGTCGTGGAAGTCGGTGATTGACATGTGGCTGTAAGGCGACTCTATATAGTTAACATCCTCGCCGGTGTGAGGTTTGCCGATTTTTTGAGTTCCCACTTCGTCGGCAATATCAATGCAACCGTCGATGATAGCCTCCATGGCGTGAGCCCATGTTCGATATGTGCTGCCGGCTTGTCCGGCGTTGAGCATATTTTCGCTGTAACTGAGACCTGAATTGGCGACGGTATAAGGCCATTCGAGTTCCTCGTCAACTTTTGTAAGGCGGTCGGCATTGACATTGTTTTCGCCTGCCCATGAAAGTTGGAGTTGGTAGGTTTTGTTGCGCAGGTCACCGGCAACGGCTATGGCGTATGTCAGTTCGTTGTCGGGGATATTTGCGGCGGCTTTGGGATTGCCGTTGGCAAAAATGATGTACTCTATACCATGAAAGCCGAGAAGTTCGGGACCGAGGTGTGCACCTGCCCAGGCATCGCCATCATCGGCGGCGAGAGATGCAATGTGTCCGGCATTTGCCATCTCGGCGACAAGTCCGGCGCGATCCAAGGGCCATGAGTCGATGTGAGGGTCTATGCCAAAGTCTGCTGCCGCGCCAAACAAGAATGCCTCACTGCGTTCCCACCATTTGCGGGCTTCGAGGAATGTCTTGCATGCTTTTTCCACGTTGGCATCACTCTTGTCGGCTTGTAGGCGTTTGAGATCCGAAACAAGAGCCTCGGCGTTGTCTGCGAGTTTGGCATAGGTGATGTTTACCGTGTTGTCAAGATATTGTTTTGCTATTGTTTCAAAAGTTTGATCTGTGGGGTCAACATCGGGAGTGTCGTTGTTGTCGCTGCAAGCCGCAAAACCGGCTGAAGCGGCGATCACTGAAAATAAAAGTAACTTGTTCATATATCTTTAAATGTAAATGGTTTGTTAAATCATAAGAAATATCCGGCATAAGCCACGCCGATAGATACCGACGGCTCATTGTTATAAATGTGATGAAGCAGTCGTTCTGAAAATTCGGCTTTGATGACAATTTGTTTTATGGGGTAATAGTTGAGACCGGCGGCGATGCGATGACGCTCTGTCCATGTGTATGTCGGCGCGTTAGCCGTGGGTATGTAAGCATCATAATATTCATAGCGGCCGAAGAGATACAGTTGGCTGTCTTTGGGCGCTTTGCCGGGAAATAGTCTGAACAGGTCATAGCCGCCCTCGATGCCAGCCGTCCATGCGCCTTTGCCCACGTGGGTGCGCTTGTAGGGCGATGTCGATGACTGTCCGCGATTGTAAGATGAAATGACGTCGGCATCGCTGAGATGACCATAATCGGCATTTCCGCGCACGATAAAGCCGGCGTTGCGATAATCAAAGCCGAATGTTGCTATGGCGACGGCGCCTTTTATGCTTTTATATTTGCCATTGTCAGCCATCAGTGTGTTGTTGAAAGAGTGACCGTAATAGCCACTGACGCTGAGTCGCAGACCTTTTATCGAGTAGTTGTCAATGCGTGCCGCAACGGCATATTTGTTTGCCGGCGAAAATTCAAAGGCGCTTGTGGCTCCGCCGTTTATCCATCGGTCTTTTGAAAAGTTCAATGAGTTTAGTCCGGCGAGGAACATTGCTTCATAATGCCAATCTCCGGCACGTCCCCACAGTTCGATGCCGGTTTGATGCCAAGTGCAGGGCATAATTTCATTTTCGCCCTCGGGACGATATACGGTGAAAAATTCGGTAGGGAGGTGGTGAGCATTTGTCTCGCCGACAGGGACGACGATGTGTCCGGCACGCACGTTGAATTGCGGGCGAAAGGACTTTTGTATCCAAAATTGTTCGAGGGCGACTTCGCCGCCGCGCTCTATTTCGTGTTCAAATTCGCCGACTTCTTCGGCTTCGATTTCCACGGCGCTCTCTGTGCCGCCGTGTTCAAATTCTATTTCCGAGCCCATAGACCAGCCTTTGCCAAAATCGAACCCGAGCATCACCACCACATGTGGTATGTCAAAACGTCCGTGACTCGGAGCATTGGTATAATCTGAGGCGTGGCTGTATCTGTTGACGTTGTCGCTGTAAAAGTTGCGCGTATAAGCCGCTTCGCCATAACCGCCGACACTCAGTCGTGAGACAAACGAGCGTTTGGCGTTGACGTTTGTTGTGTCATTAGTGCTTGCCTGACCTGACGCCCAAGCCATAGAGCATGACGCCATCGCGCAAGCCGTGAACATTAATTTAATATAAGAACTGTGCATATTGATTAATTTTTGTGCAAAATTACTCTGCACGGTTTTTGGTGTCAATACCCAAAAATCGGACTATTTTGTCTGTCGACATCATGGTATTACCCAAAAAATGGGAGGTGCTCGGTATCGGATTATATATGGCAAGCCCTCGCTCAGCATGTGAACGAGGGCTTGCAATTGACACTCGGCAACGCCGTGGCGCGGGGTGTCAGCCGGGGTATTGGCGTCAGTCGACGTGATTACTTGCCGGCGATAGAGTCAGAGACGGTCAGACGTGCGCGACCTTTGGCGCGACGACGAGCGAGCACTTTGCGACCTTCGGGGGTCGACATACGCTCACGAAAACCGTGTTTGTTAACTCTTTTACGGTTAGAGGGTTGGAACGTTCTTTTCATTTTTGTAATATAGCTATAGTTATTTTATTGTCGAGTTTCGGAGTGCAAATTTAATACATTTTTCCGAGACACCAAAGAGTTAATCCCACAAATTGTCGTCTATGGGTCATTTTGGCGTTAAAGGGGGCTTTGTGTTCGGTGTTTGTGACGTTGTGACGAGTCGGTAATCAGCCGATAAGTTCAACGCCGATGCCGGGACGGTCGGGGATTGTGACTTTGCCGTCGACAATCTTTATGCCGTCAAAAATATCATTGGCGATGAGTAGGTTGCCGTCAAGGTCGGCATAATCGACGAGCGGAGCGAGTTGGGCGGCGGCTGTCACGGCACACGATGTTTCGGTCATACAGCCGAGCATAACTTTCATGCCCAAAGCGCGAGCTAATACTGCCATTTGATATGCTTCGTGCAGACCGGTAGATTTCATGAGCTTGATGTTGATGCCGTCATAAGCCTCGGCAGCACGTTTGACATCGGGCAGGCGTTGGAAAAATTCGTCGGCAATGATGGGCAGCGGTGAGCGTTCGCGCAGCCATGCCGTGTCTTCGATGCGCTCTTTTGCCATAGGTTGTTCTACAAACAAGCAGTTGCGCTCGGCGAGCCAGTGACACATTTCGAGGGCTTTTTCGCGGTCGTCCCAACCTTGGTTGGCATCGACACAGATTGGCACATCGGTCTTTGAGCGTATGATTTCGACAAGCTCGCGGTCGTTGTCCAAGCCCATTTTAACTTTCAATACTTTGTATGGCGCAGCTTCATCGACTTTTTTGCGTACGACCTCGGCGGTGTCGATGCCGATGGTAAATGAGGTGTTGGGGCAGTTGTCGGGGTTTAAGCCCCAGATTTTGTACCATGGTTGTCCCATAATTTTACCCAAAAGGTCGTGGAGCGCGATGTCGACAGAGGCTTTGGCGGCACGATTGTTGGGGGCGATAGACTCCATATATTCGTGAATGTCCTCGATGCGGAAGGGGTCGTTAAATTGCGCAAGGTCGAGTTTTGACAGGAATGAGCATACAGATTCCACGCTTTCGCCGAGATATGGTGGCATAGATGCTTCGCCATAGCCTACAATGCCGTCACAAGTGAGGCGCACTTGGACACCGGGAGTTGTTGTGCGTTGATATTTCGCGAGGTTGAAAGCGTGACGCAGCTTGAGTTCGTATGGCTCGAATGTGAGGTTCAGGCGTCCGGGAACGAATACTTTTTTGGTAGTCTGTCCGGCTGCCGACAGTGACAATGGCGACACGGCTAATGCCGCTGCGCTCAATGCACCTATGCGGAGAAAGTTTCTGCGATCCATATAATAGTTGTTTATCGTTTTATTGGTGAATAGTCTGTTTGGTGATTAAAAATACCATGGGTGGTCTTGCACACGAGTGATGCCGCGAGTGCCCTGATTGCCGTTGATGCGCACGGCGTGCAGGAATGGTGTTGTCAGATATGACTCGCTTTGGGGGTCGACAGAGTTGCGTTTTACACGTCCCGAAGAGTGCACATAGTCGCCATTGCTGTCATAAATGGCAACGTGGGTCACACGGCGAGTGCGGGCATTGCCGAAAAACAAGAGGTCGCCGGCTTGGCATGTCTGCCATTGTGATGCCTCGATGGGTGTGCCTGTGAGTGCCTGCTGAGAGGCATCGCGCATGAGTATTATAGCGTTGGAGAGGTATGCTGTTTTCGCGAGTCCCGAGCAGTCGAGAGTCTTTATCGAGGTGCCGCCCCAAAGGTAGGGTGTCCCTTCCATGGCGTAGGCTGTGTCAAGTATTTTTTGTGCGTCAAAATCTTGTTTTGCCCACTTGTCTAACGGTGTGACATCGGCAGTTGCCACCCAGCCGCGACGACCATCGGGAAGCACAATCTCGGTGCGCCCGTTCTGAGGTTTGCTTTCGCCGGGTGTCACGATGTCGCCGAGCACGAGGTCGGTGACAACTTCGCGCACGCCGGTGGCTTTGGCTGAGGTGTATGCGCGAGTTTGGTATGTGGCGGTGACCACGAGGCGGTCGGCTTTGCGCCACGCCTGCATTTCGTCATCTGTCATCAAAATCACCGAGCTGTCTGTAACCCACGAGATATAGCCGTCGGGAGTCTGCACGTGTAGCCACGAGCCGTCGCTTTCGAGCACGCGCAGTGGCATACCCATAAGAGCTTGTGATGCCATTTCTGAGGCGTGTCCGGGTTTTACCCTGAGGCATGCCACCGAGATGCGAGGCATTGCCCAATTCGTTGAGGGCAACACAACGATGCTGTTGTCAAATGCTATGCCGGCGTTGGTCAAAGCGTTTGTCAGCGAGTCGGCTATCCACTGCTCGCTGATGGTGCCGTCAATGGTCACGCGACCGGCTTTGCCGTCAAGGGCATAGACATTATAGATGTTTTGTCGCCCATCGGGAGCGAATGTCTGCCCGATACGAGCGATTTGAGCATTGGCACGAGATATTGCGCTCTCTGCAAAACACGGCACGGATACAAGCGCCGACAGCAGTATTGATGATATTAACGTAAGACTTTTATGCATGATTGATTTAAAGTACTAATGTTTATTTGCCAATATGGTGACAGACACTAAATGTAAACTTGTCAAAAAGCGACAGTCCTTAATAGCGGTGTCTGTCACGACAACCACAAAGTTACACATTTTTTGAAACAGACGACACACTGCCGGTCAAAAATCGTGGCAGTGTGTCGTAATTTTTTGTTTTTAGTGTAATAAGTGTCGCCTGAGTGTTATTTCAAGATGCCCGAGTCCGCGCCTGACGTAATGTTGAGGTCGTCGCCGCGATTGACTTTCTTGCCAAAGCCGAACGTATATGTGGCTTTGAGTTGAACAAGGGCGTGATAGTCCACGCCGTATGCCGTTGACGTGTCGTCATAATAGCGACTTTGCATTTGTTTTTTTGAGTGACGCCAGCCCCAGCGGTGGAAGTTTTGCAGGTGTAATTTTATGTTCCAATTAGAGTTGCTCCAACCGCCCTGCAAGATGAAGTGGTCTAATGTCTCTACCCAATATCCTGCCATCGAACTCGGACTTTGTCCCTGTCGTGACTTGTATGCGCCGGCAAAATAGAAATGTTTCAGATAATAGGTCGCCTGAGCATAGTAGCCAAGTATCGACCGGTTGTGGTTGAACGGTTCGCTGTCGTGCGTATAGCTGTAAACGAGTTGTCCGTATAGATGGAGCTTGTCGTTAAAGAGTTTGAGTGAAGCATTGACGCCTCCGGAGTATGTGCCATAACTGCCTATGGGTTGGGCTATGGTGCGCAACAATCCGTATTCGGTGGGTTGATAAACAAAGGCACTGCGGTTGCCGTTGATGTATGAGGTGGCAAAGAGTGTGATGAATAAGCGGTTTGACGGGAGGTAGGTGTAGTCGACACCAAAATCGTATGAACGCTCAGAGTCGAGATAGGGGTTGCCGGTGCGCCACATCAATGGTGATACTTGTATGACATTTTCACTTTTATAACCTGATGACGGTGGCCATGATGCGTAGTGAAAGTATGCTCCCATTGAATTTTTACGATTGAGGCTGTATTTTAACGAAACATCGGCAAACGGGTGGTTTTGAGTGTATTTGGAGTCGTTCAGCGTGTTGTCAAGTATTGCCCAGCCGAATGAGGCGCTGACATTATATTTGTCTTTTGAAAAAGAGTATTTTGCGCTTGCTTGTCCATATTTTGTTGTTGTGCGATCGGTGGCAATGAGGCTGCCGAAATAGTTGGTGTGATTGTGACCATACTTGCCGGTGGCTGATATGTTTAATAGTGAATACGCGCCGATTTTATGTCCGAAAGACAATGATAACGCGGCGTTTGATGAGTTGTCTATGGCTCGGTTGTCTATAGGTGTTTGTTGTTCTTCGACATACATACGATCTTGGTCGGTGGTTGAATAGCTATATTGGGCAGTGGCTGTCAGTGTATTGCCTTTGGGGAGGATGAAGTTGTAATATCCGTCAAAGTTGACAAATTTTGAGCTGCGGTCATCGGTGAGCGTGTAGCGCGAATCGGGGAGAAATTCGGGAGTATATGTTACCGAACCCGAGTTGTCGTCATGTGGCGTGCGATTGAGACCGAAACTCAAACGGTTGTTGGCGACAATATTATCAGAGGCGTATTTTGCGCGAAATGCCGTCTGATATACCTGACGGCGAAATTTGCCGTTGTTTGACTCCGTATAGCGGTCGAAAACCGATTCCGTGCCATCGTCCTGAGGGAGCCTGAATGTCTCGTGCTCGCTGAGACCGGTGTGGTCGTGTGCACAGTAAAAGCCATAGCCCATGACGTCGTATGTCATACGTTTGTAGTTGAAGCGTGTGTTGAGTTGCAGCTGTCCCGAATTGCCGATGAAGTTTTCATAACCCATGGTTTTGAAGTATCCGCCAAATTCTTGTTTGCGCATAATGTAGTTGATGACATAGTCGTTGCCTTGAAAGCGCGGGTCAGACGGGTGGTCATAATATTCGACGCGAATCACATCGGCGGTGCGCATCATCGACAATTCATCGGCGGTCGCCGGCGTGTTGTCTATATAGACGGCGACGTCTTTGCCGGTGTTGGTTTTCACTTCGTCAGAGCCCAAGGTGACGTTCAACTGAGGAATGCCAAGGCGTGACAGCAGGTCGATGGCTGTCTGTGACGAGTTGCGTTGGTCGCCGGTGGGCACGTAGGTTGATTTTTTTGTGGTTGTCGATTGCATCGTGGCTTCGATGACCACTTCGTTGAGGGTTTTTGTCGTGTCGTTGTCTGCGGTTTGAGCGGTTGCCACGATTGTCGGGCAGAGACACAACAACGTGAGGGAGAGAGATGTAAAAATTTTCATTGTAAACTGAAAAATGTGATTATTATTGGCATTTTATCGCAAAAGTGTCGTTTTGACGCGACAAAGTTACGAAAAATCGGGGGGGTACAAGCTATTTGTATATAAAAATAAAAAACGGCTTACATTTGTTGTTGTAAGCCGTTGTTGTATAGATTGTTGAGTAGCGATTTTTTTTATTCGATGATTTCGAGATGTTGGTCCCACGCCGGGTAAAAGAGATTGCCTCGGGTGGTCTCGACTTCGCCGAGTTGGAAGTCGACGGTCTCGCTGCGCACAAAGCGTTTGGGTGGGAAGAATTTGCCGCATACACCTTGGTTGGCGGCGAGGCGGTGTATGTCCATACCGGTGGAGTAGAAGTTGACAACACGTTTGTCGTCAGAGCCTGAGTAGCGACCAAACGACACATCGACCGGCACCCAGCCTATGCCTTCGTAGTACACTTCTGCCCAGTCGTGGAGATTTTTCTCGCCGGGGTGCAGCATCCAACCGCTTTCCCATCGCGCCGGCACGCCCAGTGAGCGCATCATCGAGATATACAGCAATGATACTTGTCCGCAATCGCCATGACCCTCGTCGAGCACATATTGCGGCAGGCATTCTATCGTCGAATATTCGCGAGCGCCCGCCCATGGATAGTGTGATGTGATGTAGTCATAAACAAGTTCGCTTTGGCGATAAGGATTGGTCTCGTCGCCGACAATCTCGCGGGCGAGGTCAAGGTGAATGATATGAGGCAGTTCGACAGCCGTGTATTGTTTATATAGTTGGCTTTCGGTGTCGTATGGCTTGATGTTGGCGAGGATATACTCGGGAGAATAGTATTGACCGTATGCGGTGTATTCGGCTTCGTATTCAAAGTGAGAATCTTTGCCTTCGACAACGGGTTGCTCGATGAACAGAGAGTTGTGCACCGAGCGGTCAAGACCTGACAGAATGTATGCCGGGTGAGACACCGAGAGTATTTTGATGTCGCTTTGGCGCATAGACTCAAAGGGCACCGGCATCCATACTCTCAGGGTGTCGCCTTTTAGGGCATCGTTATATGGCACATCGATTGTAAAACGATAGTGCACGTGGCGGCTGTGAGAGTTTTTGTCAACGTTGCCCGACGCCGGCGACTTTGCTATGACCTCAGAGGCATATTCGTGGCGCGTTGTGTCAGCCGATTCGCCGCGACCGTCCCAGCCGCTCAGTTGGGGGTTGAGAAGGCGCAGGTTGCGTATCGATTTGCGATGCACGCGCTCCACGCCGTCGATGACTTTGGTTTCGATATAATGTTTGTCGGCAAATTCACGAGCATGTGACGCTATGTCTGCGCCATAAACGCGTGTCAATTCGGCTACCGCTTCGTCAAAAGTGAGGTTGAAATCTGCCAACAGACGCGATTTTATGGCTTGTGCCGAGTCGGCTTCGAGCCAGCGATTAAAGTCGGTATTGTTGTCTGCCGATGCGATGATCGGCGTTATTATGGCAATAGCCGCTGTCAGTATCACTGATTTGAGGTGAGATTTATACATGGTCATAATGAGTTGGTAGTTGGTATTGTGGAGAGCACACGGCTCACGGTCTTTTGTCGTGCGTAAAGTTACGAACATTATGTGAGATGGCAAAGCGGATTAAAAGTTTTGATATGTTTTTTTTGTGACAACTTCAATAAAACAGCTACATTTGCAAACGTAATATATATGTGGATATGACAGGAACGACAAACGATATTATACAAGCTGTGGTGATACCCACGCCGTGTGGCGAAATGATTTTGGGTTCGTGGCGCGACAAGTTGTGTCTGTGTGATTGGCTCGACCGTCGCCATGGCGAGCGTGTGTTTTCGCGCCTGAAACGTTATTTCGGAGACATCGTTGTCGGCGACCGTATGACGGCGGTCATCGCTCGGGCGTTCACTCAGCTTGATGAGTATTTTGGAGGCACACGTCGTGGGTTTGATATAGATATTGCTTTTGCCGGCAGTGAGTTTCAGATATCGGTGTGGCGCGAGCTGCAAAAGATACCATACGGAACGCTTGTCAGCTATGCCACCGTTGCTCGCAATATCGGCAATGAGCGCGGAGTGCGAGCCGTGGCACAAGCCATAGGTGATAATCCGGTGTCGATAATCGTGCCGTGTCACCGGGTTATAGGCAGCAATGGCAAGCTCACCGGATATGCCGGGGGCTTGGACGCAAAACGTTTTCTTCTCAATCTCGAAGCTGCCAACCTACCTCAGCTTGAATGGTAAAAGTGATTGTTCAACAAAGTACAAATGTGGCGACACTCACGATAGGAATGTCGCCACAGTTATATAATGTAAAATGCTTTATAATCAGGCGTCGATGTCGACAACGCGTCCCATCTGTATGACACCGGTGAGATTGAGGTCGGCGTCAAACATCATGATGTCGGCGTCTTTGCCGTGAGCGAGTGAGCCTTTACGATCATAAATGCCCATTATGCGAGCCGGTGTTTCTGATGCCATACGAGCCACGTCGGCGAGGGGAATGCCGGCTTTTTGCACTGCTGTTTTGACGAGGCGATCCATTGTGGCTATCGACCCGGCGATAGCAGAGCGGTCGGCAAGCATGCAGACACCGTTTTCGATGACAACGCGTGGGTCAAATGCTGTTTGTGAGTCTGAGGCAGCACATGCAAGGGCGTCGGTGATGAGTGCCGTGCGCTCCACGCCTTTTTGTTTGTAAATCAGGCGCAGTATTGTCGGGGGCACGTGAATGCCGTCGGCAATCATTTCGACGGTGATACCATCGTTGAGATATACGGCTTCGACGGTACCTTCATATTTATACGGACCCTCTTTGTGGTTGCCGGTCATGGCGTTGTAGAAGTGTGTGGCATGTGTGAAGCCGGCTTTGTATCCGCGCTCGACGTCTGTCGCACGAGCTGCGGTGTGACCCAGTGATGCGAGAATGCCTTTTGAACATAGGTATGTGGCAAATTCTTCTGCGCCGGGAAGTTCGGGAGCGGCGTCCCAACGTTTGATGCTTGTGAAGTCCTCGATGATGGGTTTATATTCTTCGGGAGTCGGCACTTTGATGTTCTCGGGCAACTGACCGCCTGCCATTTTGAGGTTGAAGTACGGACCTTCGAGGTGCAAGCCCATAACGCCACTCATCGGGTCTTCCATAAGGCGTTGGCATGTCTCGGCTGCCTCGCGTATCATAGGCACGGTTGATGATGACAGGGTGGGGAAGATGGCTGTCGTGCCGTGGCGACGATGAGCCGCAACGGCGGTGACAAAAGCGTCTTCGGTGCACTCCATGAAGTCGCGACCGCCTCCGCCGTGCACGTGTATGTCGATACCGCCGGGGAGCACATGCGCTCCGTGAGCATCGATAATCTTGTCAACACCGGCAATCGGCTTTGAGTGATTAAAAATATTTTTGATGCGTGTATCTTCGATGAGCACGCTGCCACCCTCAATCCATCCGCCGGGAGTGAGGATATGACCATTAATAATTTGAGTTGTCATAAAACAGATATGTTATCAAAAATCAATATTCACAGATATTTATCGGTGAGCAACAGTCTCCAATTTACCGAACAATAAACTTGTGCTTCACAGAGTGATATGGCGATAATGCCATTGTGACTCTGTTATGTCGGCTGTTGTCTGTCAGTCAAAGACGTCTTCGATGACCACTTCTTCGGTTTGTGCTCCGTCATCGCCGCCAAAGAGTCCGCCACACAGGTCAAGGTCGGGTGGGAAGACGAATTTGGCGTTTTGGTCGAGCGAGAGATGTCGATCGCCATAAATCTTCTTCATATATTTGCCATAGATAGGCAATGCCATTTCGGCGCCCTGACCGTCAGCCATGGTGTTGAAGTGGATATAGCGTTCGTCGCCACCGACCCACACACCGGTCACGAGCTCGGGGGTGAAGCCCATAAACCAACCGTCGGCATTGTAGTTTGTGGTACCGGTTTTGCCGCCGGTTTGTGCTGTCAGGGCGTATGGCGCGCGACGCAAGCGGCTGCCGGTGCCCGAGTCGACAACGTTGAGGAGTATGGAGAGTATGCGATAATATGCTTTTTCGCTGATGGCTTCGTTTTGGCGTGGCGAAAATCTTGCGATGACATTGCCGTTGTTGTCTGTGATGGCAGTGACAAATATCGGCTCGGAGCGCATACCTTTGTTGGCAAATGCCGAATAGGCGCTAACCATTTCGCGCACCGACACTTCACACGGTCCCAACGACAATGCCAACACCGAGGGCAGGTGATTGGTGATGCCGAGGCTGTGCATGAGATCGACGAGTCGCGACGGACCCACTTCGTTGATGAGTCGTGCCGAAATCCAGTTGTTAGAGTTTGTGAGCGCCCATCGCAGGTCTACCATCTCGCCGATGCGTGAGCGTCCGGCATTGCGCGGTGCCCATGTTTTGCCTCCTGGCAGACTGAACACCGGCTGTTCGTTAAGCAGCGTCGAGCATGGTGTGAAGTCGTCTTCCATGGCAAGGGTGTATAGGAACGGCTTGATTGTCGAACCGATCTGACGGCGTCCTTTTGACACCATGTCATATTGGAAGAAGCGGAAGTCGGGACCGCCGATATATGCTTTGACATAGCCGTTGCGCGGGTCCATCGACATCATGCCGGTGCGCAAGAATGACTTCATATACAACACCGAGTCATAAGGTGTCATGGTCTTTTCTACCGGTCCGTCGTATGAGAACAATGTCATGTCGACCGGTGTTTTAAATTCCTTGTCAATCTCGGCTTGTGATTTGCCGGCGAGTTTGGCTATGCGATAACGCTCGCTCTGTGTGATTGCGCTGTTGATGAGTCGTGTGCGTCCGGCAGACGAAAGTTCAGCCGTGTTTGAGGTGTAGGGCATACCCTTTTTCTCGCGATCAAAGCGACGTTGCAGGTCTGACATGTGTTCGTGCACAGCCTCTTCGGCATATCGTTGCATACGTGAGTCGATCGTCGTGTATATGCGTAATCCGTCGTTGTATATGTCATAGAGTGTGCCGTCGGCTTTCGGATTTTTGTCTACCCAACCGAATAAGGGGTTTGTTTCCCATGCCACGGAGTCATCGACATATCGTTGTTGATCCCACGAGGGGTAGTCGTCGCGTTTGGGTTTATGCGCTGTGAGACAACGGCGCAATTCCTCGCGGAAGTATGGTGCGATACCCTCGTTGTGGTCTATGCGGTGAAAGGCGAGACCCAAAGGCAGTTGTGATAATGAGTCGCGCTCGGCTTCGGTGATTTTGCCGGTTTTTGCCATTTGGTCAAAGACGACATTGCGCCGCTCGATGGCGCGCTCTGGGTGACGCACGGGGTTGTAGTATGTGGGATTTTTCACCATACCCACGAGCAAGGCTGCTTCGTGGAGTTTGAGGTTGCGCGCTTCTTTTGAAAAATAGACCTCGGCAGCCGATTTTATGCCCACGGCGTTATAGAGAAAGTCGAACTGGTTGAGATACATCTTGATGATCTCTTCCTTAGAGTAATAACGCTCGAGCTTGATGGCTATCATCCACTCTATGGGTTTTTGAAACGCACGGTCGGCAAATCCTTTCGATGGTGGCGTGTATAGTTGTTTTGCAAGCTGTTGGGTGATTGTCGAACCGCCACCGGCATTCTTCTGTCTCATGATGAGGGTCTTGACTATGACACGTCCGATGGCTTTGACATCGATGCCCGAATGTTCCTCAAATCGCTCGTCTTCGGTGGCGACAAGTGCATCGACCACGTGTTGTGAAATCTCATCATAATCGGCATACAT
Source organism: bacterium (assembly GCA_963600695.1). Taxonomy (GTDB): domain Bacteria; phylum Bacteroidota; class Bacteroidia; order Bacteroidales; family Muribaculaceae; genus CAG-873. The sequence goes on along the minus strand of CAVCBR010000007.1, from coordinate 43,647 downwards.
GCGGTTGCCGGTGCCGCGGAAGAAACGACCCATCTCTTCGCCGTCAGCCGAATAGATGACCGATGCATAGTTGTCTTTCGGGTTTTTAAGTTCCTCGACCGGCGGCATATAGCCGATGATGCCGTTGTAGACAAGTATAAAAAATATCAACATCAAGAAGACAATGCCTCCGAATATGCCCCACATCCATTTGACGATCTTCATGTTGCGGTCATATTTTGAAGCTGATGTTTTTGACGATTTTTTCGTTGACATACCGTTAGTCTTGTTGCTGTTGTGAGTGAGCTGACTCATTTGTTGTTATCGTATGGTGAATATATCGATAATGTCACACTGCGCATTATCGTCACAAAATTAATAATTCTGTGCATATTTACAACTATTTCCGCACATCAAATTTTTTGCATTTCGATTTGAATTTTTCGGTTTGAATAGTCAAAGTGTTTTGTAAATTGCACATTGACAAAAATTTTCACCTTGTTGTTATGGTAAAGTCGATGAATTTGTGTATATTTGCCACGACAAACGTATTTACCACAATAAACACCTGTACAGTATGAAACATCTGATAATACGCCTGACACTCCCGATGCTTTTGTTGACGACAGTTATATCTGCCAAAGCGATAACATTCGAGTATGACGGTCTGAAATTTACCACCACGTCCGACAACGAGTGTGTGGTGACGAAATCAAGCGGAGTCGGCGAAGTGATCATACCTGAGGTGGCAATATATGACGGCACGGAATACCGGGTGACTGCCATCGGTGACGAGGCTTTTCTCAATTGTATAAATATTACCTCGGTAAGTATCCCCGGCTCGGTGACATCAATCGGCGCGAGGGCTTTCAACGGCTGCTATATGATGAAAGCAATAACTATTCCCGACGCTGTGACTGAGATCGGAGACTATGCCTTCGCTATGTGTTCCAAATTGATATACGTCGCGATGCCCAAATCGCTGGTCGCCATCGGCGCGAAGGCTTTCAGTAGTTGCCGTAAGCTGTCGTCTGTTTATATTCCATATTCAGTAGTCACTATCGGCGATGGTGCTTTCGCTTTCTGTTCAGAGCTTAAAACCATATCTTTGCCCACATCGCTGATTTCAATTGGCGCAAATGCTTTTGAACAATGTACCGGGTTGAAATCCATAAGTATCCCCAACTCTGTGACCACGATCGGGAGCTATGCTTTTTCCGAGTGCACGGGGCTGACGTCCATATATCTGTCAGCGAATCTGACGTCTATCGGGGCAAATATTTTTTCCGGCTGTTCGGCATTGGAAACCTTGGAGTTGGACCCGGAAAATGAAAAGTATGACTCGCGAGACAACTGCAATGTGATTATAGAAACCGCCACAAACAAGCTGATAATCGGGTGCAGACACACCACAATCCCCGGCACGGTGACATCAATCGGTGATGCGGCATTCTCAGGCTGCACCGGGCTGACCGCCATAGAAATTCCCTCTTCGGTGACTTCGATCGGAAGTTCGGCATTTTCGGGCTGCACCGGATTGACCTCCATAGAAATACCTAACACAGTGACGTCAATCGGCAATTCGCTGTTCTTAGGCTGCACCGGGTTGACGACCGCAACCATACCCGACGAGATAACGACTATCGGTCTTTCGGCATTTTACAATTGCTCCGCTCTGACGTCCGTAACCCTTCCCTCCGCGATAACAGCAATCGAGCCACGGGCATTCTACCACTGCACAAGCCTGACCTCCTTAGATATTCCCAAATCGGTGAAATCTATCGGGTATTCGGCTTTCCTTGGCTCGGGACTCACAAGCATAGATATCAATGATGTCACGGAAATAGGCGACAAGGCTTTTGAATATTGTACCGAGTTGAAGTCTGTAAGCATTCTCAAGGCAAAAAGCGTTTCAGCGAACGCATTTGAAAACTGTATCGCCCTCGAAAAGTTCGTGCTGCCATATGAATGGACATCGGACTTCAAAGTGGATTTTTCCACGCTGAGCGCTCTGAACATAGTTTATCTCGGCGAAAAGACTCCCACGATACCTGACAGAGCATTTTTTAAAAATTATAATATCGACGACATGTATAGCAACGCTTCAACGCCTCCGACTACCGGCTACATTCTATTTGGCTCTATGGGTCTTCAAGGGATTCTTTATGTGCCCGAGGGGTGCATAGATGCCTATAAAAAAGTTAGTGAGTATTGCTGTTTTAAAGGTATGCAAGAGTTGCCATACAAAGTGGTTATTGCTGACGAGGACGTATCGGTAGACATCTTGCACTCTGTCACTGTGACTGCGTCAGTAGCGCCTGCCGATGCCACCACCGCTCCTGTGAAATGGTACAGCCTCAACGATGATATTGCCACCGTGACCATCGATGGCGTTGTGACGGGCGTGGCAAAAGGTAGTGCAACGCTTGTGGCGATCTGTGACGGCATAACCGCCACCAAGAAGATCAACGTCACAGACTCAAACTCAGTCAAAGACATCGCCACAGACACACCGACTGCCGACACCACGTTTGACCTATACAACCTCCAAGGCATCTGTGTTGCCACCGGCATCGACAAAGCCGACATCACCGCCGACCGCTTCACCCCCGGCATCTACATCCTCGTGTCTTCACATGGCTCACAGAAAGTAAAAATCTGAAAAAATATACTCTATAAGACAACAACAAAAACAACAAAAACAGCAAGAACAGTTATCTTTGACATCCTCAATCTCTGGCTATACGGCTTTTAACGAGACTCTCATTTGCCATCATTCACAACTTTATCATATGCCGGAAGTGGCGTATTTATGTGAGTACTATATACGTTATGTAGGTATCAGAACTGTCTCTGAGGATATACAATAGTGTCTTGCGAAGCCAACGGCATATCCTTTATATTGCGGATTGTATCTGTTGCCGTCCTCGGCACTGCTCGTATCATGCGCATACGCTTAATTACGTATTCTTTTATTTGGGATAAATTCTTTCTTCGTTCTGTGTCTGATTTAATAAAATAGATTTTTGCCTCTGTTCCGGGAATAAATCTTTTCATAAATAGCCTCGAACCATCTTCTTTGATATACACATCGTCTATAATTTTATAGTCGGAGCTATCCGCAATTACCCAGTCCGGAGTAAGGTCAACAATCCAGCCATCAGCGCCGTTTTGTCCGTCAACAACAAATGCGCCGTCACAGTCTTTCTCTTTTAGAAAAACCTGAACAAGATATGAGGGATTATGATTGTCATAGCCATCTACTGTTATTCGCACCTTTTCATCCTCCATTACAGGTATATCAAGAACTTTATCTGCCGCCAACATATCCCAATGGTAATAAACCGGCTGAAGGTGGCGATACGTAACGTTATCAGTATAATATCCACAAGACGATTCTACGACAGAAATTATAATCCCAATCGCTACCACTATGCGCCATTTACGGATATTTTTTCTTATAGTTTCTTCTTGCTTCATCTTCAGCGCGTTTAATTCTATTTTTTGTTAGGGGTGTATAATTTGCCATTAACTTTGAAAATTATTCCGTTTTTGTTGGCTTTCTCTTGCAGTTCTGCATCTGTTTGCATTGACCGACGTGACAATGATTATATTAAAAGAGTGCCGTGGCTTTTTTAAAAAGTTTTGATGCGTTTGCCACCATCGTATGTATATGTCAGATATTCCAGCTCGCCGAAGGTCTCCACGTTCTCCGTGCGGTCGATGACGCCGTTGCGCATAATGTCAGTGATGTTGCCTCGCGAGTCGTATGCATACGACACCGAGAAATCCGCACCCTCCACAAACCATCGCCTACCGCTCATAACCTACACACTTCATTCAAATTCTATTCAAACTACATTCGTACTAATTTACACGTTATTCAGACTTCATTCAACTTTATTCGGACGTCATAAATTTTATCTGGGAAAAAACTTTCAGTGGATTGTATTTAAGAGGCAATTTGAGAGAATGGACAATTCGAGTTGATGGATAATTTGAGAGAATTTATTTAAGGGAATATATTCAATGGAACTCATTCAAGGGGAAATTGTTTAAGGATCAACAGCGTACACCTCGGTTTTAGCGTTGAAACGGCTTGGCAGGGGCGCACTTTGCAAATTTAGTAAACAAATTTTAAATCCGGTGATTTTGCTGTTAAAAAAATCAAGCAGTCGCCGGGTGGGGGTGGCGACTGCTTGGTGGTGTGTATTTGGGAGTGTTTGTGGGTTATTTGACGGTTTTGAGGACTGCGCGGTTGATGGTGACGGGGTATTTTTTGCGCAGTTCTTTTATCCATTGTTCTTCGAGGGCGTTTTGGAAGTCGGTGGTGACGAGTCCTTTGACGTCGGCGGCTTCTTCGGGGGCGTTGATGATGCGACCGCGGAATGCGTAGTAGTATCGCCAGCTTGTTTTTGTGTCTTGTGGGCGTTCGCCGTCAAATGCGAGGTAGTCGGTGATGGGGTTGTCGCCTTTAGCGGCGATGACGCGTTCGACTTTGATGTCGCGGCCGAATCGTGAGCGCATGTCCTTGACGAATGTTGTGTGGTCAAAGGTTGTGCTTGTGAGTGATAGTGAGTCGGTGTATGTTTTGGCGAGGGTGAGGACGGAGTCGTTGGCTGCCATGATGACGTATCCTTTGTATTTGGGGGTGTCCCATTTGTATTTGTCGCGGTGTTGTTTGAAGTATGTTTCGAGTGCTTCGGGGTCTTTGTTGGGGCGGTCCCAAACTTTTTGGTTTGCGCGGGCAAAGAGGAGTATGCCGTCGCGGTATTCGTTGACGAGGTTGCGGTATTCGGCGTTGGTGTTGATGAGGTCGTCGCGTTCGTCGCGCATGAGTTGTTGGTTCATGGCGAATGTGGCGGCTTGTTTTATGATTGTCATGGCGGCGTCAATGTCTGTTGAGGCTGTGACGGCGACTTGTGACATGATGTTTTTGACGGGGGTTGAGGTTTTGCCGATGACGTAGACGGGGATGTCTGATTTTTTGAGTTGTTGTATGGCAATTGAGTCGTATCCGCCGTTTTTGGCGATGAGGTTGCGTATTTTTTTGAGCCCGCCGTCGTCAAGGTGTGCGCCATAGAGGGTGGTGAGTCGTTTGACTTTGGCGTCGTTGATTATGAGTGAGCGGTCGTCGGCGAGGATTTGGTTTTCGATGCGTTTGCGTGCGTCGTCGAGTGATTCGACACCGCGGTGTCCGGTGCAGAGTATTATGTGGTATCCGTAGGCTGTTTGTACGGGGGCGGATATTTGTCCGTTGGCGAGGGTGAATGCGGCTGAGTCGAAAGGTGCGACCATGGCGCCTGATTTGAACCAGCCGAGGTCACCGCCGCGTGATGCTGAGCCGGGGTCTTGTGATTCGCGTTTGGCGATGTCGGCGAAGTCGGCGCCACCGATGAGGAGGGTGTAGATTGAGTCAATTTGTGCTTTGGCTTTGGCGGCGGCTTCGGGTGTCAGTCCTCGTGTGAGTTTGAGTATGTGTGAGGCTTTGACTTCGCCGGGGTTGGGGCGTATGCTGTCGACGCGAATGATGTGGTAGTAGTATCCTGAGTTGACGACGGGAGATATTGAGTGGAGGGGTGTTTGGTATGCCATGTATTCGAATGGCCAGGGAAAGTATCCGACGCTGAGCCAGCCCATGTCGCCGCCGTTGAGGTTTGTGGCGCCGTCAACCGAGTATTTGGCGGCGGCGGTGTTCCAGTCGATGTGTCCGGCGAGGATTTCGGTGCGTATTGAGTCGAGCCGTGCTTTGGCTTGTGCCATATCGTCGTTGTTTTGTCCTAATGGGAGCATTATGTGGCGCACGTGGCGTATGTTGTCGTAGTGGCTGTATGCGACTTGCACGAGGCTGTCGATGACTGCTGTTTCTTTGACGTAGGGGTCGGCGAGTTCGTATTTGTATTTGTTGAATTCGTCGAGGAATTCTTTGGTGGTGTCGAGCCCGGCGTTTTGGGCGTCGGCGACTTTGAGTTTGTAGTTGACAAACATGTCGACGTATTGGTCGAGTGTTTGTGGTTGTAGTTGTTGTTGGGCGTTTTTGTGGTAGAGGTATTCGAATTCGCTTTTGTGTACCGGCGTTTTGTTGACGGTCATGATGATGGGGTCGCTTTGCGTGGCGGCGCATATTGCCAGTAGCGAAGCGGCGGCGAACGCCGATGTAAGAAGAGTTTTTTTCATTGCTTGTTGAGCTGAAATGTTTGTTTTTTTCTGAAGCGTTATGTTTTTTTGTGGGGTTGTCTTGTGTGGTGGCGATGGTGGTCGTCACCGGGGGCAACAATGGTTATAACGTGTCGTCGGGTGTTATTATTATGTGGGGAGGGGAAAAAAGTTATCGTTGTGATGAGCTGTAGTTTGGGGCTTCGGCGGTGATGGTGACGTCGTGGGGGTGGCTTTCGGCGACGCCGGCGGGGGTTATGCGTGTGAATGATGCGTGGTGGAGGGCGTCGATGTCGTGTGCGCCGCAGTATCCCATGCCGGCGCGTAGTCCGCCGATCATTTGGTATATGACTTCGCAGAGTGTTCCTTTGTAGGGGACGCGAGCGGCGATGCCTTCGGGGACGAGTTTTTTTGTGTCGGTTTCTGAGGCTTGGAAGTATCGGTCTTTTGAGCCGTGTTCCATTGCTTCGAGTGATCCCATTCCGCGGTATGTTTTGTATTTTCTGCCGTTGAAGATTATGGTGTCGCCGGGAGATTCTTCGACGCCGGCGAGCATGCCGCCGAGCATGACGCAGTCGCCGCCGGCGGCGAGGGCTTTGACGATGTCGCCCGAGTATCGTATGCCGCCGTCGGCGATGACGGGGATGTCGGTGCCGTTTAGGGCTTTGGCGACGTCGTAAATGGCAGATAGTTGTGGGACGCCGACACCGGCGATGATGCGTGTGGTGCATATCGAGCCGGGACCGATGCCGACTTTGACGCCGTCAGCGCCGGCATCGGCGAGGTATCGTGCGGCGGCGCCGACGGCGATGTTGCCGACGACGACGTCGATGTGTGGGTATTTGGCTTTTATGGTTTTGAGGGTGGTGATGACGCCGGCAGAGTGTCCGTGGGCGGTGTCGATGACTATGGCGTCGACGCCGGCAGCGACGAGGGCGTCGACGCGTTCGAGTGAGTCGTTGGTGACGCCGACGCCGGCGGCGACGCGGAGGCGTCCGAGTGAGTCTTTGCAGGCGTTGGGTTTGTCTTTGGCTTTTGTGATATCTTTGTAGGTGACGAGTCCGATGAGGCGGCGGTCGGAGTCGACGACGGGGAGTTTTTCGATTTTGTGTTGTTGGAGTATGCGTGCGGCTTGGTCGAGTGTTGTTGCGGTGCCGGTGGTGATGAGGTTTTGAGATGTCATCACTTGGGCTATGGGTCGAGTGAGGTTTTGCTCGAAGCGCAGGTCTCGGTTTGTGACTATGCCGACGAGGTGTCGGTTGTCGTCGACGACGGGTATGCCGCCGATGTGGTATTCTTGCATCATGCGCAGGGCGTCACCGACGGTTTTGTCGGCGGCGATGGTGACGGGGTCGTATATCATGCCGTTTTCGGCGCGTTTGACGGTGTGGACTTGGCGTGCTTGTTCGGCGATAGACATGTTTTTGTGAATGACGCCGATGCCGCCTTCGCGGGCGATGGCTATGGCGAGTGATGCTTCGGTGACGGTGTCCATCGCCGCTGACACTATGGGTGTGTTGAGGGTGATGTTGCGTGAGAAGCGTGTTGTTAATACTACGTTGCGTGGAAGCACCTCTGAGTAGGCGGGAATGAGTAAGACGTCGTCAAATGTGAGACCGTCCATCTTAACTCTGTCGGCAATAAAAGACATAGGACAAACTGAGTTTTTGGTTTGGTTTTTATTGCACGCAAAGGTAATCATTTTTTTTGATATACGGACACACGACGGTGATTTTGCCGGGACAATCGCGGCGATCTTGTCGGGCTGAGGGAGGGTGTATATGGCAACAGCGTGTCGTTTTTGACACGCTGTTGAGTTAATAAGTTGTATTGTAGATTTGTATGTTAACGGATGAGTTTGGCGGTGCGGCGCGAACCGTCGCTATATCGGGTGGCAACGATGGTGATGCCGCTCTCCGCCGGAGCTTGCAGCCGTCGTCCCGACAGGTCATAGTATTCGGTGGCGATGACCTCGGCAGCCTCATCGGCGGTGACATCGGTGACACCGTTAGTGATTGGCAGTATCTCTTTAAATTTGCCCCACTCGGGGTGGGCGCGATAAGCCTCGATAGCCTCTGCCGGCACATAGAGCGTGGCACGCCCATACACGTCTTTTGAAATTTCAAATGCTCTAATCTCGGCAGTCGGTGGCACTTCGTATTCACAAATCACACTTTTGAGGCCTAAGCAACTTTGTAATGAGTATTGACTAAATTCCGGAGATTTGCCTGTTTTTGATTTTGTGATGTGTAAACATTTTAGATTTTCGTCACTGATGCCATAATGCATACATTTTACGCTACCGGGCAAAATTAGTGTGTCATTTTCGCAAAAGATGGCATTGGTACCCAAGTAATCATAGCCATCTTCAAATGAAATATGTTTTGCTTCAAAACCGGCAAATGCACTCACATACAAATTGGTGCGAAGATGTACAGAATCTAAAACATTATAATAGAGCCAACCATATATCGCAATTAACGTTGAGGGAATATTGATGCTTTTTATCTCAGAACTGATTAAAAATTGACGAGGATTGATCACTTTCAATCCTTCCGGTAAAGTAATTTCGAGGTCTGCTGCTTCATTTTTTTCGTAAGATGATAATTTTTCAAAGCCCAAAACAGGATATGTGTTACCATTCAGCATTACTTTGTCGGGAATATTTATCTTACCGGAGTATGTTTTTGTTTTATCGTCATTTGCGACAACAAATACGCCGCCTTGTCCTTCCGTGTAACCAATATCGGATTTTTTGAAAACCTTATATTTGACGCCATCTACATCGTAAATTTCGTATTCGGCACTCATACTTGCATAGCCGAGGAGGCAGGCAAAAAATATTGCTAAAATTTTATATGTCGTTTTCATAATTAAAGCTTTGTAAATTTGTATGTGTCAACTTTTTCACCATTAATCATCATTGCAATAACGCATAATCCGTTTGGTACATCATTGAGATAGAGCTTGACCTTTTTCTCTCCGGATATTAATTCGGAATTGACAATGTATTCGTTGTTGTTAAAGTCATAAACCTCAAATGTCGGGTTGGCTGTACTTGTGTATGCTACCACCGCAGTTTGCGTCGTCCGGTCGTATGTCACGTTTGTGATCGAGCCGGTTTGCAGTGGCATTGAACGTCCTACAAACTTCTGAATGTAAGGTATTTTATTGGGACCGGATATTGTAATTTCGGTTGTATCTCCTGTGGGCAAAAAGAATTTGCAGTCGTTAATTGTGGAGCTTTCGGTAATCATACGCATACGGATTTTGTCTGTCCGCAAGTTCCTTAGTACAACTTTTGCCGGGAGGTCTGAATTGCTGATATTTAACGTTATGTTATTATTACCCAAAACAGGGCTGACATTGTATTCCGTGGGACAAAAGGCATTGTAGTTTAGCGATGGGTCGCCATACACATGAAAGTTGACACGTTGAAATAGGATATGGCTGTTACATAGATCACTTCCTGATATTCCCGGAGCGTCCCAATATCCGCCGCCTTGTGCGTTTTCAAGACGGCTATGTCCGGCATTCATTATATCATAAAGGCGATAGATGGGTTTTCTAAGAATGGAATCTGACCAACCATTGAATGTATATTTGTTCGGAAAAATGGCATCCGCCATTCCCAAAAGCAACGCATCGCTCCACCCCAAGTATGTCGAATTAGAAGAAGCGATGACAGCAATGGGACCGTACCGATGTCTTACAAGTGCAGCGACGAGACAATCATTGTTTATATAGTGATTTGCCGTTGAACAAGAGATGCTGAACACAAGCGGAGCAGATTTGCTCGAAGTCAGTCTGTCGCAAGCAAGACAATCAAATTTGTATTCTTGCCATCCTTTTTCTGACCCATGCCCATTATAGATACCCAGATTAATTCCTTCGTTAAACGCGTTGATTAGTAGTTGTTGTGTGCCATTCCATGTGAAATTTGGCTTTTTTAAGTAGGAGGGCAGTTCTACTTCTTCGCCATGAAATGGATTTGTATAATTTGGATACCAAGTACTTGGTTTTGACTGATAGTTTGAATTATAAATTCGTTGTGTTGTAATGTCAGGTGCTTGTAGTATATCCCTGACTTCTTCTAACGTGGGGATAAACCTGTCAGCGCGTTTAGCTCCTGTCGTTTCATCTACACCATATTCACCTGCTACAAAAGCCTTTCTATAAGAGGCTGCATCATTATATAGACCTTTCTCATATTTTATGATTTTATGGATGGCAATGGCGGCATCTAATTGGTCGTATACAGGTATGCGTCCATATGCAACATCTGGAGTTAAATCATTGTCTCCATCCATACACATGTAGTAAAAATCAGTGGTCGAATCTTTTGCTCCAAAAGGACGCCATAATTTTTCAGCGACAGAGTTGCCGGGAACGCAAGTATCAGTGCCAATTATAAGGACGTTAGTGAGGTTCGGAAGCGTGTTATAGAAATATTTAATCGTATCTTGAACTTGCTGTTGAGTCCAATCCAAACTACTAACAGAATGAACTTGATAACCGAGTTTTTTCTTCCATTCTCGCAGATTGTCAATGGCTTGGTCAAATACATTGCCAAAAGAAACGACAAGATAGTCTTCGGCTTCATCTAAGCCAAACGGAACGATGTCAACATCGCCGATGATGCCGGCTTGTGTTGCGACATCATAGCTGCTTTCGGTGACGGGGTTGGTGACGTAGTCATCGCCGAGAATGCTGCTTAGTGTGCGGTTGGTGTATGAGTTGAATGCCGCCGAGCGGTTGGCGGTTGTGCTTTGCGTTGAGACGCCGGGTGTGTAAACAATATCGATGTCGAGTGAGGTGAACACGCGCAGGCGACCGAGCGCACGGTCATACTTCATCGGCATTATGGTGATGGTGTATATCGGTCGTCCGCGATATATCTGTGTGTCTGTCACGCGAGCAATCTCTGAGGGCATAAAGCCTTGATACATCGTGCAGGGTACGTCGTTGTAGTGAGGAACGCCGAGGCTGTCGTATTCAACAGCCGGATTGTGGGCGAGGTTTATGTCATAGTCTACGTATGTGCTGTCACGGATAATGATTTGAGGAGTAGAGGAGTATTCGGGAGCAATTTTAAAAGTTTTATATGGAAGAGCCGGCAGACCGGCAAATGCGGTCGAAGCCAAACCGGGAACAGAAACGCGCTCAGTGGCGGTGGCAGAGTCGGCGACCTGCCTGTCAAACCCGGGCAAGAGAAACCTAACAACGGTGGCATCGTCAGCCTTGGCGGTCGTGAACGAGTAGCGTTGAGACTCGGGTGGCGACGTCGATGAAGCTCTAACCTCAGCTTGCGCCACAAGGAACATGAGTGCCGGCATCATAAGCAGCAGACTCATTCGTAAGGGAGAATTGAATTTCATAGGCGTAAGTTTTAAATTGTTTGTGATGTAGTTATGGGCTTTATATTTAAGTAATTAACATTGCTTTAAAATTGGTTTTGTCGCTGCTGGTTAGAGGCTTGTTGGCTTTAGATTTTTTGCGCCCCAAAGTTAGGGAATAAAAAGTTAATTTGCAAGAGTTAGGTTGATATTTTGGGGTAAGTTTTGGGGGATTGTGGGGATTTGATTAATTTTGCGTCATGAAGGTTTTGACTCTTGATGATGCCGGTTTTGCGCGTTGTGTTGCGCGGCTTGAGGCGATGACGTCGGCGTTTGCTCCGGACTTGGTTGTCGGGATAGCGAGCGGCGGTGTTCGTGTTGCCGAGGGTATGTGGCGTGATGTGGCGCATGGGCAGGTGTGTGTGCGGCGTCCGGGAACGGCGGTGAAAAATCGTGTGCCGTTGTTGGGAGGGGTGTTGAGACGGTTGCCGCGTTGTGTGGCTGATTGGTTGCGCATTGTTGAGGCGCGGTTGTTTGTGAGTCGTCGTCGTGTGACGCCGTTGGTGCTTGATGAGGGTGTGACGGCGATGGTGTCGGCGGCGCGGCGTGTGCTTGTTGTCGATGATGCTGTTGACACGGGGGTGACGTTGAGGCGTGTTGTCGATGCGATAGGGGGTGTCGGCGGTGAGCGTGAGGTGGTGACGGCGGTGATCACTGTGACGACGCGCAAGCCGTTGATTGTGCCTGATTTTTGTGTTTATAATGACGGGACGTTGATACGTTTTCCGTGGTCTAAGGATTTCAGGTGATGGAAGGGGTGAAGTGTCGCAGGTTGACGGTTATTGATCTTGACGGGACGTTGATCAGGGGTAATTCGTTGCGTGTATTTATGGAGCTGGGTTTGTGGCAGATGTTGCGCCGTGGTCGGTTGTGGCGTCTTGTCAAAGCCGGTGTGTTGGTGTTGTTGAGGGTTTTGGGTGTTGTGAGTCATCGTCGGTTGAAGTGGGGCTTTTGTCGTCTGGTAGATGGTGATGAGGAGTTTTATGGGGCTTTTGTGGGGCGTATGCGTTCTATGGTGCGTGAGGGTATTATGGGGCTGGCAGGTGAGGCTGAGGCAGATGGGGGGCGCGCTGTGTTGTTGGCGACGGCGGCGTTTGATGTTTATGTGTCGCGGTTTTGGCAGGGGGCGTATGTGGCGACGGTGTTTGAGGGTAATAAGGGGCGTGTGGAGTGTCGCGGTGAGGAGAAGTTGAGGCGTGTGAGTGAGTATGCCCGGCGTCATGGTATGGTTATTGATTTGGTGGTGAGTGATCATAGTGATGATTTGCCGTTGATGATGGCGGCGCGGAGGGTGTTGTTGGTGTCGCCGTCGCGAGGAACGGTGTCGGCGGTGCGTGCGGCGGGGGTGTCGTTTGAGTGTGTTGGGGATTGAGTTTTTTTTTTGTTGTCGTGGTAAAAAGGTTTTTGTTTTTTGGAGAAATATGTTTAACTTTGTCGCGCCGAACCGCGTGGTCTCGGTGTTCCCGACAGGGGGCGCGGATGGTCACGAGGGGTTAGCTGCCCGAATGGTGGAATGGTAGACACGAGGGACTTAAAATCCCTTGGCCATTACCGGCTGTGTGGGTTCGAGTCCCACTTCGGGTACCGGGTAAAATTTTAAATGGAAGAAGATAAGGCTGCAAGTTCCACGATGTGGGTTGCAGCCTTATTTTTATGTTTTAAGCCCGGGTGGCGGTTGTCGTTCGCGGGCTGTGTGTTGTGGGGGTCAGAATAGCCAGGCGGCGGTTATTGTCCAGTAGCGGTTGCGACCGTTGATGTCGGCGGGCGTGATGTCGTTGACGAGGCTTTTTGCGAGTTTTGTCATGCCGAAGCCGTAGCTGGCGCCGATTTGGAGGTGGCTGAAGAGTTGAACGCCGGCGCCGATGTTCCATGAGACGTCAAATTTGGCGCTTTCCCACACGGCACTGATTTCTTTGCTCGAGGTGAGGAATGCGATGCTGGGACCGGTGAAGATGTAGGGTGTGATGATGTTGCCGACGACGGGGAGACCGATTTTGTATTTGAGGTTGACGGGGATCTCGATCCAGTCTTTTGACATGTCGCCGGTGGGGACGTCTTTCATATTGATGTCGGCTGTTCGGCGCACGTACATGACTGAGGCGTCGAAGCCGAGGTTGAGGACGGGGGCGGTGTATTCGATTTGGAGACCGCCGGTGAAGCCTGCGCGGTTGTCTGCCGAGAAGATGTCTTCTGAGAATTTGAGGTCGTTGACGGCGAGACCGATGCGCGGACCGATGGAGAATTTGGCGGCTGCCGGGAGTGACAATGCGATGATGAGCATTGCGGCTGTGAGAATACGTTTTAAGTTGTTCATAAATGTGGTTGTTATTGTGTTTATAATTTGTTATGTTTCAGAGATGTGAGGAGGTGGGCGATGTTATGATGTCGCAAAGTTAGTCAAAAGTTGTTGAGTTAACAACCCTTGGGGGATAAAAGTTTGGTTTGGCGTGATAATTTGCATATGAGCAAAAAAATTGCGAATTTCGCCGTTGCTTTTGGCGCGTCGCCCGTGTGTGTGGCGTTTGTGTCGTGAGCATAAATTTAAGCAGACAGTATTGAGTATGATTTATCTTTATCGTGTATATCAGATATTTGTGATGATACCGCTGATGGTTGTCGTGACGTTTTTCACGTCGGTGGTGGTGATGTTCGGGTCGATTGCTTTCGGTGGTCGTGTCTGGGGTTATTATCCGGCGGTGTTGTGGGCGAAGGTTATGGCGTGGTTGTCGTTTGTGAGTGTGAGTGTGCATGGTCGCGAGCATTTGTCGAAGGGTCAGTCGTATGTTTTTGTCGCCAATCATCAGGGTGTTTATGATATTTTTGCCATATATGGTTGGCTGGGTCATAATTTCAGGTGGATGATGAAGATGAGTTTGAGGCGTATACCGATGGTGGGATATGCTTGTTATAAGGCGGGTCATATTTATGTCGATCGGGGGTCGACGTCGGGTGTTCGTCGTTCGATGGCAGAGGCTGAGCGTCAGTTGTCGAAGGGAATGTCGGTAGTGGTGTTTCCCGAGGGTTCTCGAACGCGCGACGGTCGTGTGGGTGTGTTTAAGCGTGGGGCATATTTGTTGGCGACGGAGTTTAATCTGCCGGTTGTGCCGGTGACGATAGACGGTGCGTTGGGGGTTATGCCTCGGTCGGCGCGTCTTCCTCGTCCGGGTCATATAGATGTGACGATACATGCGCCGATAGAGCCGGGCGCCGAGGGTCATGATCTGACGACGTTGATCTCTGAGTCGCGGCGTGTGATTTGTGAGGATTTGGGACAGGAATAGTGTTGTTTTTAAGGAATAATTTGTTTATATTTAATAAGGTAACAGGTATGAAAATCGGTAAGTTGTGTTTGTTTGCAGTTCTCGGTGTGTTGTCGGCATTGACGGCGTGTTCGGGTGGTGAAGACCCTTTGAGCGGCGAGTGGGTCGGCGGTGAGTCGCGTTTGTTTTTGGACGGGAGCACGGCTGATTGTCAGATGACGTCGCGTTTGAAGTTCACGCCTGACGCGAATGATAAGAGCAAGGGCACGGTTGAGATTGCGTCGGATATCATGGTGCGCGATGATGTGACGGTGTGGGACTCTGCCGGGGTTGATATGTCGACGTATGATGTTGTCATCGCCGGTCATTCGTCGATAAGCGGCACGTATGTTAAAGCCGGTGATGATGATGTTATCATTGCTTTTGAGTATAGTTCGATTAAGGCGAGTGTCAAGCCCGAGGGTGTGAGTCTGGGCACGGAGTATAGCGGTGCGAGTGACACCGACTCGGATGTTATAGATCGCAAGGGTTTGGCGTCGCGTTATCAGTCGTTGATACAGAGGGCTGTGCGTGATGAGTATCGTCGTTATGCGAAAATCGAGGATATCGAGTTTAAACATAATATTATGACGTGTGAGATTGAGAAGTTGCATATCGACGGTCACGAATTTGGTGGCGACGAGTGCATATTCCGTCGTTTGAACATCGATAGTGAAAAGTGAGTTAATTTGTGAATATAAGTAAGTTAAAAGGAAAAAATAAAGGATTATGAAGCATACATATACGACTCAGGGCACGTGCTCGCGATTGATAAGTTTTGAGCTTGACGGCTCTCGTGTTAAGAATGTGAGTTTTATGGGAGGTTGTAACGGCAATCTTAAAGGTATCTGTGCGTTGGCACAGGGACAGGACGCTCGTGAGCTTATCGCCCGTCTCAAGGGTATAGAGTGTGGCACGAAGGGAACGTCATGTCCCGATCAGTTTGCTCGGGCTTTGGAGGAGGCACTCGATAGTGAGAGGGGTGAGTGATCGCCACCCGCGATAATTGAGTCTCGCCGTTGAAATAGGTTTAATGGTAACAAATTGACACAGATAAAAGGTATGTCACCGAAGGTTAAAGGATATGTTTGTGGCGTGGTCGCCGCTGTGTGTTATGGAACTAATCCCCTTGGGGCTTTGCCGTTGGGACGGCTGGGCATCGAGGTTCACACGATGATATTTTGGCGTTTTGCGCTGGCGGTGTTGTTGTTGGGGGCGTTTATGTTGTGTCGTGGCATATCGTTGAAAGTCACCAAGGGTCAGCTGGCAAAGTTGGCGCCGTTGGGTGTGATGTTCGGGTTGTCGTCGCTGACGTTGTATGAGAGTTTCAATTATATGGACGCGGGCATAGCTTGCACGATACTGTTTGTTTATCCTATTATGGTGGCGATGATTATGGGCGGTTTGTTTCATGAACGCATAGGGGCGGCAACGATAGTGGCGATAGCTGTGGCTTTGACGGGGATATTTTTGTTGAATGATCCGTTGGGAGGGTCGGCGTCGTTGTCGTCGGTTGGCGTGGTGTTGGTGATGGTGTCGTCGCTGACCTACGCGTTGTATATGGTTGTCGTCAATCGTGTGCATATTGAGTTGGGGGCGTTGTCGCTGACGTTTTATGTGTTGTGTTTTTGTGCGCTGACTGCCGGTGCGTATGGTTTGGCGACGGGGTCGTTGCCACAGGTTGTGATGCCGGCAGAGGCTTGGGGCTGGGAGTTGATGTTGGCTGTTGTGCCGACGTTTATGAGTGTGTTGTTGATAAATGTGGCTTTGAAAATCATCGGGTCGACGCCGACGGCGATACTCGGGGCTTTGGAGCCGCTGACGGCTGTTGTCATCGGCATCAGTGTTTTTGGCGAGGCGTTGACGACGTCGCTGGTGTGTGGCATTGTGTTGATATTGGGAGCGGTGATATTGGTGATATTGTCGAAGTCGGGTTTCACGCTGCATCTGCACCTGCCGTGGCGTCACGGTTGAGGCGTGGTGTGAGTGGCCTTCGGAGAGGTTGAATGATGTCGTGGCAAAAAGTTTTTGTGCCAGCGTTCGGGACGAATGGCAAAAGTTTTTGTCGCCGGGGGTGTATTATTTTGGCTGTGGGTTCTGATAAATTCATTTATTAGCTGTATCTTTGTGGCTGATTTTAAAAATTCGCAAACATTATGAAACAAGTAGATCGTCTATTAGCAGAGAAACTTTTGGGGATAAATGCCATACAGTTGCAGCCTGACAATCCGTTCACGTGGGCATCGGGTTGGAACTCGCCGATATATACCGACAATCGTAAGACGTTGTCATATCCCAAGTTGCGCTCGTTCATCAAGATTGAGCTGTGTCGCATGATACTTGAGAATTTTGAGTGTCCCGAGGCGATAGCCGGTGTCGCCACGGGTGCGATAGCCCAAGGGGCGCTTGTCGCCGATGCTTTGGGTTTGCCTTATGTTTATGTTCGTTCGTCGCCCAAGGATCACGGGCTTGAAAACCTCATTGAGGGTGATTTGAAGGTCGGTCAGCGTGTTGTTGTCATCGAGGATTTGATTTCGACGGGCAAGAGTTCGCTCAAAGCTGTCGATGCCATACGTAATGCCGGTTGTGAGGTGATAGGTATGGCGGCGATGTTCACTTATGGTTTTCCGTCGGCACAGAAGTGTTTTCATCAAGCCGGGGTGCCGTTGGTGACGTTGAGCAATTATAATGCGATGCTCGAGGCGGCTCTCGCCACGGGCTATATCACGCCGGCAGATGTCGAGGCGTTGAAGGAGTGGCGCAAGGACCCGGCAACGTGGGCTGCCAAATGATTGTCAACATACAAACAGAATAGAACATTAAATAATGGCTACATATAAGGGAAAGACCGTGAGTGTCAATGCGTCGGCAGAAGCTGTCGCCGCTAAGTTTGCCGACTTGTCGGTGTTGGAGAAGTCGTTGGACAATGTGCCCGAGAGTATGCGACAGCAGATAGGCGATGCCAAGTTTGAGCGTGATGCCATCATTATTGCCAATCCTCAGGTCGGGCAGTTGAAGTTTGAGGTTGTTGAGCGCACGCCCGAGCTTGTGAAGTTCGCGTCGACGTCGTTGTTGCCGATGACGATGAGCGTGCACATGACGGCAACGTCAGAGACGACCTGTGATGTTAGCACGACCATAGAGCTGGATATACCGATGATGCTCAAACCGCTGATCGGACCTCAGATACAGAAGGCGGCAGATCAGTTTGGGGTTGTGATGGCACACATTGCCCAATGCTGACGCTATAATATGAGGCGTGACGATGACAGTGACAGTGATGACAGGTGATAAGACGACGATGATGCCGAGGGTGATGCGAGTGATGCTCGCCTCGCTCGTGGCGGTGGTTGTCGCGTGCCTCGTGTCGTCGTGTGATCATATCGATGACAAGCGACTGCCGCCGGTGAATGTTCAGATTGTGTTTTCAGACATCGGTATGTGGAACACGTATGGTGTCGGCGGCGCGTTGGAGTATCGTGAGTTTATACGCGAGAAGAAGTTGCCGGGTGGATTTTTTTATTCGGCGACGACATATACCGGCTTTGGCGGAGTGTTGCTCGTGGGTGACATATATGGCAATCCGGTGGCGTATGACTTGGCGTGTCCCGTGGAGTGTCGCAGCGATGTTCGTGTCGCGATAGACGCCGAGACGCATCGTGCCGTGTGCCCGGTGTGTCATTCAGAGTATGATGTTTTTGAAAATCAGGGTCACCCATTGTCGGGGCCGGCGGCGACGAACGGCTATGGTTTGCAGCGATATGGCGTTTATCCCGGAGCCGGCACCACTTATCGCGTGATAGCTCGCTGACACAGAACGGCAAAGGTTGATAAACACGCAAACAAAGATATTAAACAAAGACCATTACAAACAAAGATATGCGTAAGAATTACCTTGGATTTTGGCTTATACTCGTCTGTGCTTTCGCTGTGTTCGGCGTGGCATCGACGTTTGACGAGCTGAGTATCGGCGGTTTGACGCTCAAGTCGTCAAAAATCAGTCAGACGCTGTTTGGCGAGGGTGGTGGAAAGCCTGTCGGGCAGGCAGCGGTTAGCGGTGCCGCCAAGCGTCAGGCGTCGTCAAAGCCTAAAACCGTTGTCAAGACTGACACGGCGTCGAAGACGATATTGTTTATCGGCGACTCGATGCTCGAGGGGCTGTCGCCGCGTCTTGCTCATTATGCCAAGCAGAATGGTCACAAGCTATATACGGTGATATGGTATAGTTCGACATCAGAGGTGTGGGGGCGCAGTGGCAAGCTCGCGTCATACATACGTCGTCTGCACCCTGATTATATTTTTATCTGTCTGGGGTCTAATGAGTTGTTCGTGCGCGATATAGCCGAGAAGCGTGACCGGTATGTCAAGCAGATCGTCAAGGAGATAGGGTCGATACCTTTTGTGTGGATAGGTCCGCCGAACTGGAAGCCTGACACGGGCATCAATGATTTGATTGCCGCCAATGTGCCCCAAGGGTCGTTTTTTGTGAGCAACGGTATGCACTTTGACCGTTCGCGCGACGGTGCTCACCCCACGCGAGAGTCGGCGGTGTTGTGGATGGACTCTGTTGCGCGATGGATGCCGCGTCATTCAAATCACCCGATAAAGATGGTGAAGCCTCGCGAGCGGTCGGGACGTCCGATAAAAATCTTTGTGCATCAGCCCTCGGAGCATTGATCTTTAATCACCAACAGAGATAATGACAAATCACATATTGACAGAGATAAATTAGAGAGACATAGATGTTTGAGACATTCATCGATAATATAGTGACGCAGCTCACATACACTCCCGGCGAGCCTATGCTGTTTTCGAGCGGCGTGTTCTGGGTGTTGTTTATGGTATTCATACCCATATACTCGTTGTTGAAGAGTCGTCTGTGGCAGATGATGACGTTTGTGTTTCTGTTCTCGCTCTATTTTTATTATAAGTCGAGCGGATTGTTTGTCATACTCTTGTTGTGCACATCGCTGATAGATTGGGGATTGTCGCACGCGCTGGTGAGGTGTAAGTCGCGACGCGGGCGGCGAGGGTGTGTCGCGTTGTCGCTGGTGTGCTCGTTGGGAATATTGGGATATTTCAAGTATGCCAACTTCTTTTTGTGGAACTTTGATGCTATGGTGGGCGCCAATTTTGAGCCGCTCGACATCATATTGCCGGTGGGCATATCGTTCTACACGTTCCAATCGATAAGCTATATTGTCGATGTTTATAAGGGGCGTGTGGCGCCGACGAAGACGTGGTTGGAGTATGCTTTCTTCTTGTCGTTTTTCCCGGCATTGGTTGCGGGACCTATTGTGCGCGCCGATTACTTCCTGCCACAGATAAGGGAGAACCGTGCGGCGACGCGCGCCGAGGTCTATATGGGCTTTTGGCTGATAATTCTCGGCATCGTCAAGAAGGCTATCGTCGCCGACTATATCGCTCAGTATAATGATTTGATATTCACGATGGACGCGGCGACGGGTATGCCGACCTATTCGGGCTTTGAGTGTCTGATGGGTGTTGTGGGCTATACGATGCAGATATATTGTGATTTTTCGGGTTATAGCGATATGGCGATAGGTTTGGCGATGATCTTGGGCTTTAAGCTGGCGCGAAACTTTAACTTTCCCTATAAGTCGCGCAATCTCACCGAGTTTTGGCATAGATGGCATATCTCGCTGTCGACGTGGCTGCGCGATTATATATATATACCGCTGGGCGGCAATCGCCGTGGGACGGTGCGCACGTATGTCAACTCGTTCGCAACGATGCTTATCGGCGGCTTGTGGCACGGGGCGTCATGGAAGTTTGTGTTTTGGGGCGCGATGCATGGCGTGGGACTTGCCTTGCACAAGGCGTGCAAGCCGGTTTTGGGTCGCATAGCCGACACGTGGGGCGTGAAGGCTCTTTCGTGGCTGGTGACGATGATCGTGGTGTCGGGCTTGTGGGTGTTTTTCCGCGCCGACTCGTGGTCAGACTCGTGGGCGATAATCGGCAGGATATGCAGTGACTTTTCGTTGGACTATGTCGTGCCCTTTGTGTCGGTGCGCTATCTGTGGCTGATATTGATGGGCGTCATCATCATAGCACATTGTATGCCGGGTGACTTCTGGGAGCGCGCTGGGCGGCGGTTTGTCGCCTCGCCGTGGGTTGTCAAGTTGTTGACATTCATTGTTGTCGTTCAGCTTGTCATCGAATTGCGCGGAGAGGATGTCGCTCCGTTTATATATTTCAACTTTTAATGATATGGGAGGGCGGATATGATTGACGATAGTGTTTTTGAGGGCACGACGGCGTTGTTTCACACCTTTGGCTGTAAGCTGAATTTTGCCGAGACGTCGACCGTGGCGCGCATGTTCAGCGATGTCGGCATACGTCGTGCGGCGGTTGGCGAGACGCCTGATTTTATCGTTGTCAACACGTGCTCGGTGACAGAGACCGCCGACAAGAAATGCCGCCAGACGATACGTTCGTATCATCGTCGTTATCCGCAGGCGGCGATCATCGTCACCGGCTGTTATGCCCAGCTCAAGAGCGAGGAGGTCGCCGCCATAGAGGGTGTGGCACTCGTCGCCGGCATTGACAAGAAGTTGCAGATCACCGAGTATCTCGCGCGATGGCAGCGTGAGCATAAGGCGCTGAGGGTTGTCGACGCGACAAAAGACATCAGGGACTTCATGCCCTCGTGCTCGCGGGGCGATCGCACGCGCTTCTTTCTGAAAGTTCAGGACGGCTGTGATTATTGGTGCACGTATTGCACGATACCCAAGGCGCGAGGTCGTTCGCGCTCGGGGACGATAGAGTCGCTGGTGGCTCAGGCGCGTGAGGCGGCAGCTGCCGGCGGTCGCGAGATAGTCATCACCGGCGTCAACATCGGTGACTTTGGCAAGGGGCGCGACGACACGTTTCTCGACTTGATAAAGGCTCTCGATGATGTCGAGGGCATAGAGCGTTATCGCATATCGTCGATAGAGCCTGATTTGCTCACCGACGAGATTATCGTGTGGTGTGCCGACTCGAAGAAGTTTATGCCTCACTTTCATATACCGTTGCAGAGTGGCGATGACGAGGTGTTGAAGCTCATGCGTCGGCATTATGACACGGTGTTGTTTCGCCACAAGATAGAGATGATAAGACGCGTGATGCCTGATGCTTTTATCGGCGTCGATTTGATTGTCGGCGCGCGTGGCGAGAGCGAGGAGCGTTTTGAGCGTTCGAAGGCATTCATCGAGAGTCTTGACATATCGCGTCTGCACGTGTTTGCATACAGTGAGCGTCCCGGCACGCGCGCTCTCGACATTGATGGCGCGGTCACACCCGAGGACAAGCAGCGGCGCACGCACCAGATGTTGCGGGTCTCGGACGCCAAGCTGCGCGAGTTCACGTCGCGGTTCGTGGGGACTGTGCGCCCGGCGTTGTTGGAGCATTCTAAGGACGAGGGTGTGATGAGTGGCTTCACCGATAATTATATCAAGATACACGTGGCGGCGCCTGTGAGCATGGATAACACGATAGTGCGCGTGCGCCTCGACAAGCTCTCAGATGACGGCGAGTATGTCACGGCGACGCTCGTGGGCGATGATGAAACGAATAAACGGTGAGCGATATGTTTAAGGTTGTCGTTGTCATACTCAAAGCCTTGGCGCGGTTGCCGTTGAGAGTGCTGTATGTGCTCGCCGACGTGTTGTATGTGCTCATCTATTATGTGGTGAGGTATCGCCGGCGGCTTGTGCGCCGAAATCTCACGGGGTCGTTCCCCGACAAGACGGCGAGAGAGATAAAACGCATAGAACGTGAATTTTATCATAACTTTGCCGATTATGTCGTCGAGACGATAAAGCTGTTACACATCAGTGATGACGAGATGAGGCATCGCGTGCGTTTCGAAGGTCTCGACATTGTCACGCGGCTGTTGGACGAGCGGCGATCGGTGGTGGCATATTTTGCCCACTGCGGCAACTGGGAGTGGGCGCCGTCGATAACGCTGAGCTGTGAACGACAGGTGGCTGAGGGTGTCAGATTTTGTCAGATATACCGACCGCTGCGCAATCGTCATTTTGATGCGCTGATGTTGCACGTGCGCTCGCGCTTCGGCTCAGAGTCCATAGCCAAGAAGGTGACGCTCAGACGACTGTTGGAGTTGCGCCGCGAGGGAGTGCCCTCTATCACGGGCTTCATGTCAGACCAAAAGCCGAGTCACGGCGACGCTGTGCACGTTGTCGACTTCATGCACCGGCGCACGGCGGTCATCACCGGCACCGAGACCTTGGCGCGACGTTTGGGCATGGCTGTCGTCTATTGGGACATGTCAAAGCCCTCGCGCGGTCACTATACGATAAGAGTGCGCCTCATCGCCGACGACATCTCGGCGATGCCACAGGGTGCAGTCACTGACACATATTTCAAACTTTTACAAGAAACCATCGACCGTCAGCCCTCGATATGGCTGTGGTCACATAATCGCTGGAAGACGGCGATACCCCCGACAGACAATGAAAGACAACAATAACCCCAAGACAGCCGTCATCATATTGAATTGGAACGGCGAGCGCCTGTTGCGCGAATACTTACCCTCGGTCATCGCCGGAACGAACCCCGATGTCGGTCGTGTCATCGTCGCCGACAACGGGTCGACAGACGGCTCGCGCACGTTGCTCGCCACCGAGTTTAAGGGCGTGGTAGACACGCTGTTGTTTGATACCAACCACGGCTATGCCGGCGGCTATAACAAAGCCATTGATGCCCTCGGCGACGAGTATGAATATGCCGTGTTGCTCAACTCGGATGTGGAGACGCCCGCGGGGTGGCTCGAACCGTTGGTGGAGTATCTCGACAGTCATCGGGGTGTCGCTGCCGCCCAGCCCAAAATCCTCAGCCACAAGCATAAGGACACGTTTGAATATGCCGGTGCCGCCGGCGGATTTCTTGACCGCAACGGCTATCCCTATTGCCGGGGACGCATATTCGGCGTGTGTGAGAAGGACGAGGGTCAGTATGACACGGTGATGCCGGTGTTTTGGGCTACGGGAGCCGCGCTCATCGTGCGCACAGAGGTCTATCGCCGTGTCGGGGGCTTGGACACCGAGTTTTTTGCCCACATGGAGGAGATAGACCTGTGTTGGCGCATACACCTTGACGGCGGGGCTATTGTCGCCATACCCTCGTCGGTGGTCTATCACCTTGGCGGCGGCTCGCTGCCGGCATCAAATCCGCGCAAGACCTATCTCAACTTTCGCAACAACCTGTTGCTGTTGCACAAAAACCTGCCTGACGGCACGCGCCGGTGCCGCCTTTTGCGTCGGCGTCTGCTCGATACGCTGGCGTTCGCGCGCTTTGTCGTGGGGTTTGATTTTAAGAATGCCGGCGCCGTGTGGCGTGCCCACCGCGACTTTCGGCGCATGGCTCGCCGCTATGATGCGCACCCCGATGTCGACCTTCTGGCGACGCGCCGCGACACCCATGTCAACATACTCACCGCCTACTACCTGCGCGGCATAAAAACCTTCTCGCACCTGCCGGGCTTTAAGAGCGAAGACTGACAAAAACAAATATTCACCGCAAATTTGCGGTGAATAGCGATATTATTCGCCGCATTTTTGCGGCGAATGTCGGTGGTGCTTGCCGGCGCAGGGTGGGGCAGCGGTTGACGAAATGGGGCAATTGGTGGTCGCCGGTGACAAAAACCGACGGTGGCGGTTAAACCTTTTGACGTCAAATCACTCATAAATATAAAGAGACAATCGCACGGCGACGGATAATAAAGTCGCATCGACAGACGTTATCTTTTAAATAAACACGAAGTTCAACCCTAATTAAAACTTTACGACCATGAAGAGGTTTTTTAGTTTCGTATCGGTTTTAATGCTGTCAGGCTTGATGATGGTGTCGCTCGGTCAGGATCGGGGACGCGGACGTCAAAGCAGCTCTCAAACACGTCAGAATACCACGCAGTCGCGCTCGTCACACACCTCGGGCAATCGTCCCGGCGGCAATAATAATCGTCCCGGCGGTGGCAACCATAATATCAATAACAACCACAACAACAATCACAACAACAATCACAACAACAATAATAACAGCGGTTATCGTCCCGGTGGTGGTAACAATCGCCCCGGTGGCAGCCACAATAACGACCAGGGCTATCGCCCGGGTGGCAACAACAATCGCCCGAGTGGCGGTAACCACAATAATAACAGCGGCTATCGTCCCGGTGGTGGCAACAACAACCGCCCGAGTGGCGGTCATGGCAACGACCACGGCTATCGTCCCGGCGGCAATCCTCCCGGTGGCTATGATCACGGCTATCGCCCCTCGTGTCCCACGCCTCCGCCGTCACACAACCACGGACCGCGTCCGCCGTACCGTCCCGAGATGCCCGCCAATCGCCATTGGTGTCGCCCCACGCCTCCGCCAACATTCCACCCCTATCACGGCTGTCCCTCATTCTCGACGATACTCGGCGTGACGTTGGGCGCAACGATAAACTATTCGATAAACTACCTGCTCAACGGCGGCTATACCGTAGCCGGATATGGCACAGACGCCATATATCTCAACAACGTCACGATGTACAACTACATGTGGCCCCAGGCAACAATGCACTATGAAAACGGCCGTCTCGTCGGCACCGAGTTTGTCTACTCGACCCTCGGATATGATATGAGTCGCTATAACATGCTTTACAGCTCGCTGTCAGGTCAATATGGCTATCCCGTGTCGATACAGAACAGCGGAAACGGCAGTGTCTCGGCAACATGGTGGGGATATAACAACGGCTACATCACCCTCTCATATTATAACGACTATGCCTATAACGGCTCGAATCGCTACTATACCACCCTGTCTGTCGGCAACTGACAGATGACGACCGTCACGACGGCGGCGACGCCGACATACCGCATACTCCTGCTCGGAGATTACTCAAACATGCACAGTCAGCTCGGACGCACACTCTCGCAGTGGGGTCACGAGGTGACTGTCGCGTCTATGGGCTCGGGGTTTCAAGATACGGTGCGCGACATCGACATACGTCGCGGGCGTGGGCGCGTGGGCGGACTCGTGCTGAGCCTGCGCCTGCTGTGCGGGTCGCTACACCGACACCTTCGCGACTATGACATCGTGGCACTTCAAAACCCCAACTTCTTGCCACTGCGCCCCCGACGGCTGAGGTACTTCTTTGACCGTCTGTGTGGTGAGAATCGCCGCGTCTTTCTCTCGGCGGCAGGCGCCGACCCCCTGTATATCAAAGAATGCCTCGACATGCGTTCGCCACTGGCATATAACGAATATAGGGTAGAGCGCACGCTCGCGCCATACGCCGTGACACACCGCCAAAAACTCCACGACTACATCACCCCCGAGATGTGTGACTATTGTGACCACGTCTATGACAACATCGACGGTGCCGTCACCGCCCTCTATGAATATGACATCGCCGTGCGCCGCCGCCTCGGCGACGACAAGACGGCATACGGCGGCATACCCATTGACGTCGACGCCTTAAAGCCGGTGACCATACCCCGAGACGTGGAGTGTGTGAAAATCTTCCTCGGACGACACCGCGAGCGTCAGAGCGAAAAAGGCACAGACCTGCTCGAACAGGCGGCGCGTCGCGTCATCGACCGCCTGAAAGACAGGGCGTCGTTAGAGATTGTCGAAAACATACCCTATGCCGCCTATGTCAACTCGATGTGCAACTCACACATACTCCTCGACCAGATTTACAGCTACTCGCCGGCGACAAACGCCATGATAGCCATGGCTCACGGCTTGAACGTCGTCACCGGTGGCGAAAGCGACTATTATGACTTTATCGGCGAGCGCGACAATCGCCCCATCATCAATGCGCCTACCAACCTCGCCGCCCTGAGCGAGACACTCGCCGACGTGTGTGCCCACCCCGAAGCACTGTCACTGCGTGGCGAGCGATCGCGCGCCTTTGTCTGCAAACACAATGCCGCCGAGACCGTGGCACGCCGCTACCTCGCCTTCTGGACCTCAAAACTCACCTAAACCATTTGTCTTTCACCTTACATCTTTTTCTCTCGACACACCCTCTCTGTTTAAACTTTTGCTGAAAAAGGGACAAGTCGCCTGTTTTTAATCATTTTTATTGGTTTTTGCTTGGCGGTGGCTGTGTTTTTATGTATATTCTATGGCGTGAATATTGTAGTAAAATCAATTCAAGATTGTGTTGATGTCAATCTGAGATTGTTAAATATCAATAATGCGGCGCATTTTTCTTGGCGAAATACTTGACTTCGGGGGTCAAAATGTTGTATCTTTGTGTGGGTTTTCGTGCCTTAGTGCGGTTTGTCCGACCTCGGCTGAAAACGCCAACCATTAGCCAATCATTAACCGATCATTAACCAATTAACCACACACATCATGACACACAACACACACAAAACACGACACACCGCCGGCTCTGCCACTGCCGGCAACCGCGGCTGGATAAAGCTGCACCGCAGTCTCCTCTCCTGGGAATGGTACTCGAACATCAACGTCACACGCCTGTTCATACACCTGCTGTTGAAAGCCGGGCGCGAGACCACGCGTTGGCAGGGGCACGAACTGCCCCGCGGCTCATTCGTGACATCGCTAACGACACTCTCACTTGAAACCGGGCTTTCGGTGAAAGCGGTGCGCACTGCCCTTTATCACCTCACATCAAGCGGCGACATTACCATACAGGCGACAAACAGATTTAGAATTGTAACTCTCTGTAATTATGACTTCTATCAAACTCAAACAACAGACGAAGGGCAAACTCAGGGCAAGCAAAACGGCAAACTCACGGGCAGACAAGAGGCAGACCAAGGGGCAAGCCAAAGACAAAGCCAAATGTCTGATAATACAGACAATAATCCCACTGTTCAAAATATTGACGGCAAGCAGAGAGATGATATAGGGGCAAGCAATGAGGCAGGCTCATCGGCAACAACACAAGAATATAATAAAGAAGAAGAAAGAAAAAAGAATAATAATAATCTCTCTCTCACACACGCGTGTGAAGAACGAAATTTAAATTTTGATCTTAATCTTTTTTTAGATCAATATTTTTCGCGCGAGCGCGAGAGTATGGTGCAAGGCGTCGCTACGAGCCTCGGCTTTAAGGATAGCGTGGAAATGCGAAAAGCCGCCGCCGCGATTGTCGGCGAGTGGCGCGCATCAGAGACCGGGCACCGCGATTTTCAAGATGCCGCGAGCCACCTGCAAAGTCTGTTGCGCCTGCGCCGCGACGAGCGTGAGAGAGAAAAACGCCGCGCCACCGCCGTCTCATCTTGTGACATAGGGAACAGTCGATATGGAGGTTCGGGTGGCAGTCGTTATGGCGGCTCGGGGTCGCGATATGACCGCGGCAGGCGATATGACCGTGACTATAAAGACCCACTGTTGTTTGTCAACGACAAGTGGAACGACCCCAAATATAAGGCGCCGAAAGTCGATTTGACTCTGAGTGTGAACAATAACCCCAAGAGTGCTAATCTCCCTGCTTTTTAAGATAATAATAACTAAAAACAACTTAACCGATAATCAAAATTTTAATCACCATGACACAAGATATTGTAAAATTCATTGACCGCGTTATTGACGGGCGCGTGCTCCACGGCGTCAAACGTTCAAACAGTTTTTCGCTACCTCCCGAGAGTGCCGAAAAAGCCTATAGCTACATCACAGAAATCGGGCGGCGGTTCGATGACAATTTCGTTCTCGATGATGATAATCGTTGGGCATACACACAGTTTGCGAAATGGATCATCGCCGATGAGACGATGCAGGCTCAGAACGCTACCGGCGACATCATCGACGGTGACCTCACAAAGGGCATTTATATTGCCGGACACACCGGTACGGGCAAGAGCCTCGCCATGGAGGTGATGAGAATTTTCAGCGACATCAAGCGCACGATGCTCTATGCCGCCGGCGATTGGCGACCGGTGGTGTGGCGCACGGATATCAGTGCTGCCATGATTTGGGACGAGGCGGCAAACGATGGTAAGAGTTTGCAACGATATACCAAAACGGGCATACTTTGCATACAGGATCTCGGAGCCGAGCCTGATTATGACGCCGTGTTTATGGGTGCACGGCGACAGCCCCTGCGTCAGTTGCTCGAGGCTCGCGGTGACCGCCGTGACCTTGTGACGTTGATCACCTCAAATTATGATTATGACGACCCGACGATCATGCGCCGCTATGGCGAGCGCGTTGTCAGCCGCCTGCATCGTATGTGCAACCTCTTGTTCATTAACGGCAAGGATCGCCGCCGATAGAGTTGCCACGGTCGGAAATAGTCGTCGTTGTCGATTTTTTATGTAACTTTGCTCGCGATAATATTATGTTTGATAATCTTATGACTGAGGTCTCAAAGGTGTCGTTAAAGTTGAGTGTCGCCGTTTGCACGTTTCGTGCTGAGGGTATGGCGCGGCTGTGTGGCTCTCTGCCCGTGATTGAGGGCGTGGAGTATGTTGTCTCGTGGCAGGCTCACGAGGAGCGACCGGTGCCGCCGGCGCTCGCGATGCGCGATGATGTCACTGTCGTGCGTTGTGACACGCCGGGTTTGTCGTCAAACCGCAATAATGCCGTGGCTCACTGTCACGCGCCGGTGGTGTTGATAGCCGATGATGATTTGGTGTTTGACGCCGAGGGGCTCAGGCGGTTGCCGGCGGTGTTTGATGCCACGCCGACGCTCGCCGTGGCGATGGTCGTTGTCAGTCGTCCCGGGGGTCCGCGTTATCCCGAGGGTGAGTGTCGTTTGGGGCGCCGTCTGCCCAAGGGCTACTGGGTGTCGTCGGTCGAGATTGCTTTTCGCCGCGAGGCTGTCGGTGACATAAGGTTTGACACGCGATTGGGGCTTGGCGCCGAGTCGCTGTTGTGTGGCGAGGACGAGTTGTTTGTGCTCACGGCGCGCCGTCGCGGTTTGGATTGTCGCTTTTATCCCATACATGTTGCCGATCACCCGGCGGTGTCGACGGGCGCGGGGCGCATGAGCGAGGGTGTCATCGCCGCTCAGGGCGTTATTATGGCTTTGGAGTATGGCAGGGTGTGCTGCGCGCCGCGTCTCGTGCTGAAAGCGTGGCGGCTGTGGCGCAGCG
This sequence comes from bacterium, assembly GCA_963600695.1. Classification (GTDB taxonomy): domain Bacteria; phylum Bacteroidota; class Bacteroidia; order Bacteroidales; family Muribaculaceae; genus CAG-873. The sequence goes on along the minus strand of CAVCBR010000007.1, from coordinate 13,734 downwards.
GCAGGGCGTCGCTAACGACGGCTGTGGGCGGTCTGTGGCGCGGACTCCTCGCCTCGCGCCGGTTCAAGGTTGACAAAAAACGACCTTAAAGACCTAGTGTCCTTAGGGTCCTTAAAGACCTTAAAGTCCTTACACGTTAAAGCGGAAGTGCATGATGTCGCCGTCTTGCACGACATAGTCTTTGCCCTCAACGCCCATCTTGCCGGCTTCTTTGACGGCGGTCTCGCCCCCGAGGGTCACATAGTCGTCATATTTGATGACTTCGGCGCGAATGAAGCCTTTTTCGAAGTCTGAGTGAATGATGCCGGCACATTGCGGAGCTTTTGAGCCGCGCAAGAATGTCCAAGCTCTGACTTCGTCGGCGCCGGCGGTGAAGTATGTTTGGAGGTCAAGTAGGGCGTATGCCGCGCGTATCAGGCGTGAGACTCCCGACTCTTGGAGTCCGATTTCGGCGAGAAATTCCTGACGCTCTTCGTATGTGTCAAGTTCGGCAATGTCGGCCTCGGTTTGGGCGGCGACAACCAACAGTGAGGCGTCTTCGTCGGCGATGGCTTTGCGCACAGCCTCGACATAGGCGTTGCCGGTGGCGGCAGAGGCGTCATCGACGTTGCATACATATAACACCGGCTTGTCGGTGAGCAGGAACAGCTCGCGCCCGTAGCGTTGCTCGTCGGCGGTGTCAAACTTGACGGAGCGTGCCGGTTTGCCCTCGTCGAGAGCTTCTTTATAGCGGCGCAGCACCTCGTATTGCAGTTTGGCGTTCTTGTCGCCGGTGGCTGCGGCTTTTTGAGTCTTGACGAGGCGTGACTCGATGGTTTCGAGGTCTTTGAGCTGCAGCTCACAGTCTATAATCTCCTTGTCGCGCACGGGGTCTATCGAGCCGTCGACGTGGGTGATGTTGTCGTCGTCAAAGCATCGCAACACGTGGAGTATGGCGTCGGTCTCGCGTATGTTGGCGAGGAACTTGTTGCCAAGGCCTTCGCCCTTTGATGCGCCTTTTACCAAGCCGGCAATATCGACGATTTCGACTGTCGCCGGCACCACCGACCGCGGGTTGCACATCTCGACAAGGCGCGTCAGTCGCTCGTCGGGCACGGTGATGACACCGACATTGGGCTCGATGGTGCAGAACGGGAAGTTCGCCGACTGAGCCTTAGCATTTGACAGACAATTAAATAATGTTGATTTGCCGACATTGGGCAGACCGACGATACCACATTTTAAAGCCATTGTATTGCGTGATTTATGTTGAGTTCGATAAAAATGTTAATGCTTAGAGCGCCACAAAGGTACAAAAAAATCGTAACTTTGCAGTCACACCGCCGCGGCGCATCTTTTATGCGTTCCCGTTGTTTTATGTGTTTTCATTTTACGCCGTCACTCACATGCAGAGCGCGCGCCGCGACAAAATCGACGTCATTATGACCCTCAGACAGCTCACCAAAGACATACTCAGACAGCTCACCCCCGAGGTGGGGGAGGGCGAGGCTCGCGCCATGATGCGCGAAATCATCGACGACACCATGGGGTTGTCGCCCGTCGACATCGTGTTGCGTGGCGACAGCGAGGTCTTGTCGGTGACTTTCAGGCGCGTCTCAGACATTGTCGCGAGGGTTGTCGCCGGCGAGCCTTTGCAGTATGCCCTGGGCTATGCTCTGTGGCGCGGCATGCGTCTGAGGGTGACTCGCGACACGCTCATACCGCGCCCCGAGACCGCCGCCCTCGTCGATATGATTGTCGATGACTTCGGCGGCACGAAAGACGTCAGCGTTCTCGACATCGGCACCGGTAGCGGCTGCATAGCCACCGCCCTGGCTCGCGACCTGCCCTTTGCCCGTGTCACCGCCCTCGACATCTCGGAGGCGGCGCTCGCCGTCGCCCGTGACAATGCCGCAGCCGTCGGTGTCGCCGTGACCTTTGTGTGTGGCGACGTCCTGACGATGAAGTCCCCCGAGGCTCCGTGTTATGACGCGATAGTGTCAAATCCGCCATACATCGCTCACGACGAAGCGTCACGAATGGAAGCCCGCGTCCTTGACTACGAGCCCTCACTCGCCCTCTTTGCCCCCGAGGACGACCCCTTGGCGTTCTACCGCGCCACAGCCCGATATGCCGCCGAGGCATTGCGCCGCGACGGGAAACTTTATTTTGAAATCAATCCGCTGTTTGTCACGCCGCTGTGCGACATGCTCAAAGACACCGGCTTTGGCACTGTCGACATCGTCAGAGACTTTTGCGGACGCAACCGTTTTGCCATATGCCGCCGATAAAAAAACGCACCCTCACGCCCGACGAGGCGCTCGCGAGACTCGAAACCCTATGTGTACGCGCCGAGCACTGCACACACGAATTGCGCCAAAAGCTCAAACTCTGGGCTATCGACACTGCCGACGCCGACACGATAATAACCTCGCTGAGCGAGCGCAAATTTGTCGACGACAGCCGCTATGCCCGCGCCCTTGTCGGCGACAAGGTACGCTTTGCTCGTTGGGGCAGATTTAAAATTCTAGCCGCCCTCACCGCCAAACACATAGACCGTGCCATCATCACCGCCGCTCTCGCCGACATCGACACCGACCTCTACGAAGAAAACCTCAGCCACCTCCTTCGCGCCAAGGCGCGCACCATGTCCCCCGACGAGCCCCACACCTATGAGGGGCGCACAAAACTCTATCGCCACGCCCTCTCGCGCGGTTACGAACCACAGCTCGCCGCCCGCCTCGTGCGCAGCCTCTATGGCGACTGACACCACCGCCGACTTTAATGCCCATTCAAACCATTACCAGTCAACCACAATGTTACACCACAGGTGACGCTCCTAAGGATTAATCAGCCGACTTAGGTCGACATCGGGAATGACAACATCTTTGATTTTCTCTTTTATGAGAAATCCCATATAGAGCGGTATGGTGAGTATATCGCCCTCACGTCCCACATTGTACCGCCCGAGCTTGATTGCATGGTCAATATGATATACGGCTTTGTTTTTAAGCACAGTGGTCATGCTTTTTGACTTGCCTGACTTCGCTTTGACTTCAATGACGACACACTCACCGCCAAATCTCACCAAAAAGTCCAATTCCAGACCGCTGTCCTTTTGAAAATAGTATAACTTTTGTCCCGACTTGCACAAAAAGTCGGCTATGAGATTTTCAAAAATGGCACCCTTGTAACCGAGGAGATTACCCTTTAAGATGTCAGCCTGAGTGCCATAGTCAAGCATCGCCGTGAGAATACCTATATCGGTGGTGTACACCTTAAAGCACGATTTAATGGCATTGCCCTCCAACGGCAACTCGGTGATTTGTGTGTTATAACACCTACGCACAATCCCGGCATCCTCCAACCATTGTATACAGCCGAGGTATTGCGATGACCTGCCGCCCTTTCTCACCAGCGAAAACATAAACTTCTTGTTTTCCTTTGCCAACTGTTTGGGTATGGACTCAAAACATTCCCTGATGTGAGGTTTGTCGCCGTCATTGGCATATTTTATCATATCCTCCTCGTACCCGGCGATGAGGTTGCGTTGTAATGCATATATACTTTCGATATTCTTTGTTTTGAGAAAACAGTTGACCACTTCGGGCAATCCCCCGACAATGACATATCTGTATAACAATTCCATCATTGCCTTATGAACGCCGTCCGCCACCGCTCGTTCATCATCAAAACAAGCCTTAACATAATCGACAATCTCGTCACTGATACCGGTTGCCCATAGAAATTCCTCAAAATCCAACGGATACATCTCAACCACGGTTTCATATCCCACGGGAACTGAATCTTGTCCGCTTTCGTCCATCTTGTTGTTCCGTTGACCATAGCCGCTCACACTCAAAAGAGAGCCTGTGGCAATGACATCAAAACGACCATCGACACAAAACGACTTTAAAGCCGTCCTTGCTTCTTTGCATTCTTGAATTTCATCTAAGATAATACATGTTTTTTTCTCAATGAAACGGCTGCCGGAGACTAACGCAGAGAGGTTGAGAATAATGGTGTCTACATCAATGTTGCCTGTGAAGGCATACTTCTTGTCGGGTTCAAGAACGAAGTTTACGTACACCACATTCTCATAATTCTCCTTCGCAAACTTTTGAACGATATACGTCTTTCCACACTGACGCATACCTTTTATGACAAGAGGCTTTTTGTTGCCAGACCTTTTCCACTCAGCCAAATATGTTTCTATTTTTCTCCTAAGCATAGCACAATTTTACTTTAATGTTGCGACAAAATTACACTTTTTCGACCGAATAAACCAAACATCGCGACACTTTTTCAAGCGAATAATTGATGATGCTTACACTTTTTCGAGCGAATAATTGATAATCGTGACACTTTTCGGGGCGAATAATCGACAATCGCCACAAATATTGAAGAACGTTGAGAACATTGAGGGGTATAGGCACATTAAAGTCGCCTGCCGCCCAAAAATGCAAAAAAAAACTAAACGGCGACAGATAAAAGACATACATAGCCGAATTATTGACGAGAAAATCGTAAATTTGTGGCACTCATAGCGGTCACGCGCCCACCCGTCACCCGGTGGCAGAGCGCGCCCCTATCGACAAAACGATAATAAACCAACCCTTGAATAATCAATAAACAGCAATAAATGAAAAAGTTACTCAAAGTCGCACTACTCGCGACAATGTCGGTGCTATGCATGCCGACAACACAGGCAGCCGACACCCCCGTGAAACGCGAAATGCGCTCGGCGTGGGTCGCCACCGTTTGGCGACTCGACTGGCCGAGCACAGTGATCACCTCGACCGGCAACACCACACAAATCAACAAACAAAAAAACGAACTCACAACGCTGCTCGACTCGATGGCACTCAACAATATGAACGCCGTCAACTTCCAGGTGCGCAGTCGCGCAGACGCCATGTATAAATCATCATACGAACCATGGTCGTCAGACCTCGTCTCGACACGCGGTCTCGACCCCGGCTACGACCCCCTGGCATACTGCGTCGACGAATGCCACAAACGCGGTCTCGAATGCCACGCATGGATAAACCCCTATCGCTTTGAATCGGTACAAGGACAATGGGGCGGACTCCCCGGCGACTATCGCACAGACCACCCCGACTGGGTTCAAGACGTCGGTGGCGCCGCCATTCTCGAGCCGGCACACCCCGACGTCATACAACGCATATGCGACATCATCGCCGAGATAGTCACCAACTATGACGTCGACGGCGTGCTCTTTGACGACTACTTCTACCTTCAAGGCGTCAGCAATCAAGACGACGCGTGGTATAACAAATACACCGCCGAGGGCGGCACACTCTCACGCGGCGACTGGCGTCGCGAAAACGTCAACAAGATGATCGCCGCCGTCTACAAAACCATCAAAGACATCAAACCATGGGTGCGCTTCGGCGTCTCACCCGCCGGCATCGCCTGCACCACCGAGTCCGTCGCCAACAAATATGGCGTCACAAAATGCCCCGTGGGCAGCGACTGGCAATACAACGGCATATACTCAGACCCCCTGGCATGGATCTCACGCCAAACCCTCGACTTCATCTCACCCCAAATATACTGGACGATAGGCTCGACCAACGACTACCAATACGCCGCCAAATGGTGGAGCAACATCGCCGACAAATGGGGACGCCACTTCTACAGCTCCCACTCAATATCATCACTGACATCATCGTCAAAATCACCGGCGATGAGCACAGCCGAAGCCACACTCGCCGACCTTCCCGGCAAAGACGCCAGCGGCCCCAACGCCACGACATTCTCAGAATTTGCCAACGAAGTGCGCCTCAACCGCCAATACACCCAAAACGACGCCCCCGGCTCGATATTCTACTCGGCAAAATACCTATATAAAACAGCTCCCCTCTTTGCCCACTACCTCAAAACCACCGTCTTCAACACCCCCGCGCTCGTCCCCGCCATGCCATGGTTCCCCGTGACATCAGCCGGCGTCGTTGACGGCGTCTACACCTCGGGCACAAAACTCACATGGACGGGCGGTCCCGACAACGTGCGCTATACCGTCTATGCCGTGCCCACATCGGTTGACAAACAAAACTTCACCCGCCAAGTCGAATACCTCGCCGGCGTCTCATATGCCAAGACCTACGACATACCCCAACGCTACCGCTCGGGATACAACTTCGCCGTCTGCGTCCTCGACCGCTATGGCAACGAATACTCACCCGTCTTTGCCGGCGACATCGTCGAAACCCTCCCCGCGCCCACAGGGCTCAAACCCACCGGCGGCGAGTCAATCGAAATGCCCTTCGACTTCTCGTGGAACGCCGTCACCAAAGCCTCACACTACATCGTCGACATCTCGGAAAACGCCACGATGACACCCCTCGCCGGCACCACCGAAGTTCACGCCACCACACTCTCCTCGACAGCCTTCACCGACATGCCCGTCAACAAAACACTCTACTGGCAAGTGCGCGCCTGCGGCTCGGCAGCACGTGACGGCGTCTCCGAAGTCCAATCATTCGTTCCCAAGACACTCGTCATCGACTACCCCTCAGATGGCGCCGAAGACATCTCCCTGACCCCCGACATACGCTGGTCAGTCGTGCGCCGCGCCGTCACCGTCGAACTCTCAACATCACCCGACTTCAACGACGAAAGCATCGTGCTCACCGCCTCAGCCAACGGCGGACACTACAACGTGCCCGCAAACCGCCTCAGCGCCTACACAACATACTACGCACGCCTGCGCTATACCCTCAACGGCGTTGAAGCCCTGACCCCCACGGTCAAATTCACAACCCTCGCCGCCACCTGCGACGCACCCACCGTCAGATACCCCCTCGACGGAGGCACACTCCACTGCAACGAACGCGTCGGCGTCAACCCCACAGCCGGTCTCAAAACATACCGCATCGAAATCTCAGCGAGCAACACATTCCCCTCGCGCAACAGCTACATCAAATCATACCCCATCAGCGACGGCTGGCAAGACGCCAACACCGGCGAGAACATCAAAATCCTCTCCAAAAACCTCGTCGACGGCAACACATACTACCTGCGCGTGCGCGGCTCTTATAACACCAAAGACGACCTCACCAACACCGCATACTCGCCCACCGTCACATTCAAATACAGCACCGAGACCGGCAGCGTCAGCGACATCACCTCAGATGACCAACCCACGCTGACATACGCCGACGGCAAAATCACCGTCAACCACCACGGCAACACCCGTCTGACCGTCATCAACGCCCTCGGCGCCACCGTCACCATCCTCCACGACGGTATCCTCGACGCCCCCCGCACCTTTGACGTCTCGACACTGCCCGCCGGCGTCTACTTCGTCACCCTCAACGGCGGCGACACCCTCAAATTCGTCAAATAAACCCCGATCCCCCCCCGAATATAACAAAAAAAGCGCGACAAACAAAACAAAATCACGCTTTTAACACCACAAAAAACACCACTGATGAAATACGTCAAAGGCTTCTGCGTAAAACGGCAACACACCATGGTCCTCGTGACCATGGCGCTGTTGCTAATACTCACGGCATGCTCAGGCTCAGCCACAAAAAACACCGCCTCCACCCCCGGCGACACCCTCACCACCAACGCCCGGCTGCTCACCATCATCGACCGTCACACACACCTCGACGTCACCATCGCCGACCCATGGCACGAAGGCAAAACCCTCGCCCGCTACTACCTCGTCAACAAAGACTCGGCGAGCGTCGACGCCCCCAACGACGTCACCATCATCACCACCCCCGTCACCTCGATGGCAGTATTCTCATCAGTACACACCGCTCCCCTCGAAGAACTCGACCACGGCGACCTCATCACAGCCGTCGCCGACGCCGACTACTTCACATCTCCATTCATACGCAAAGGCTTGAAACAAGGCACCATCGCCGACGTCGGCAACTCCATGTCACCATCACTCGAACGCCTCGTCGACATCTCGCCACAAATAATGCTCGTCTCACCCTTCGAAAAAAGCGACCACTCAGCCATCACACGCGCCGGCATCACCGTCGTCCCCATGGCAGACTACATGGAAGCCACACCCCTGGGACGCGCCGAATGGATACTCCTCATCGGCGCCCTCTGTGACGACCTGCCCCACGCCCGAGAAATATACCGAAAAGTCACCGCCGACTACACTGCCCTCTGCCAAAAAGTCACCGTCACCGCCGAGCGACCCCTCGTCATCACCGACCTCCCATACTCAGGCACATGGGCACAACCCGCCGGCGGCTCATACGCCGCGCGCATGCTTGCTGACGCCGGTGCCCGCGTCATCTATGCCGACGACACCTCGACAGGCTCAGTCCAAAGCGACTACGCCACCATCTATGACAAAGGACACGACGCCCCCTACTGGCTCATACGCTCATTCGGCACCATGACACGCCGCGACCTCGCCGCCGCCAACCCCCTCAACGCCGACTTCAACGCCTACCGCCGCGACGCCGTCTACTACACCGACACCTCGACATCAGGCATCTTCGACATCATCGCCTTCCATCCCGAGCGCGTCCTCAAAGACTACGTCAAAATACTCCACCCCGAACTCATCGACACCCCCCTGCAATTCTACCGCCACCTCCGCTGACACCGGCGCCACACGCCCCTCCTCAGCACCGCCACGCCACACCTCGTGCCACATCGCAAGATGACAAAATGATGCGCTGCACACTCCCGCAACAAACACTAAAACAACATATTAATTAACAACCAAAAAATAAACACGATTATGAAAACACGCCGCCTGCTACTGCTCACAGCCATGACAATTATGGCTGCGATGACCAATGCCCTATGCGCCGCCACGTCATCACTCACACCGGCATTCACCCCAAAAATCATCGCCGACACCACAATCCTCACCGGACAGCTCAAAAACGGCATGACCTACTACATCAAACAAAACCTATATTCAGGCGCCAAAGCCGACGTGCGCATCATCGTTGACGCCGGCGCCATCGACGAAACCCCCACACAATCAGGCTATGCACACCTTGTCGAGCACCTCCTCTTCCAAAGCCGTGACCGCGACGCCGTCACCAACGACAAACAACTCAAAACCCTCGGCTTCGAAATCGGCACAGGCACAAACGCCGCCACCACCCATGACTACACAACCATAGACGTCTTCGACATCCCCACCACCGACCCCGACGGAACATACTACGACTACACCACCCTCGGCAACGTCCTGACAATCCTCTCACAAATGATGACAACATTCAACGTTACCGACCAAGATGTCGACCACGAACGCAGCGTCGTCCTCGGCGAATACAACCACGAAGAAACACTACTCGCAAAAAAACACCTCTCACGACTCGCCCCCGCGCCATCACCATACCACGACCGCGCCGTTATCGGCGACCGCCAATCGATAACAAACGCCACACGCCGCGCCCTCACCGACTTCTACAACGCCAACTACTCACCCGAGCGCATGGCTATCGTCATCGTCGGACAACTCAATACCCGCGACATCGAAGGTCTCATCACCCAAGCTTTCGCCCCGATACCCCAACGCCACACCGCGCCGCGCCCCACGCACCCCATCGTCACCCTGCCACCAATGTCGGCGACAGTCGCCCACATCACAAACCCCGAATACCGCTCATTCTTCATCAACATACTCACTGACGACAAAACCCAAAAAGGCGAAGTCAATCTCGACTCACCACGCCGTGAGCGCGATGACGTCATCTTACAATTCATACTAAACCTGCGCAACCAAAACGACATAGTCAACAACCGCATAACATCGACAGCTTCACTAAACTACCTCCCCGTCAACTACAAATACCTGCCAACATACCAATGCGCGGTGACAGCCACCGCCGGCGATTGGAAAACCATCTGCCCCTACATGGTGCGCACAATCAAAGACCTCGCAACAAACGGCATCACCCGAGGCGAACACACAAAACTCATGTCCCTCATCAAACAATACATTGTCGACTATGAAATGTACACACAACAGGAGAAAGCCGAAGAAATCGAAGAACTCACAGACTACATCTGCCACCACAACCTCGTCACCTCAGACCAACAAGACAAAGAAACACTGACCGAAATGCAATCGTTGACCATCGACGACATCAACAACATCATAAAACAATACCTCAACCCCGAGCGACTCTCATTCACCCTCTACACCGACGACACCGCCGTCGACGACAAAACCCTCAAAAAAATCATCGACACCCTGTGGAAAGAAACCCCGACACCCACAACCGCCGACGAAACACCATCAAAAGCCGACGACTTCATCGCTCGCGCACAAAAAACCGACTGGCGCGCCCTTGACGCCGAAGCACTGCGCACATGCCTGACATACCACACATTCGGCACCGACTCCCTCGGCTCATACGACGCATACTCCCTGGCACTCCACGGCGAAAACGAACCACGCATCTGGTACGTGCCGTGCGACATCGAACACGGCAAAATGACCATCACCGCCGTGCGCCGCGGAGGCGCTGTCTCCACCCTCAGCAACATGCTCGCCACATACCCCACGGCAAACACCGACTCACTATGGTGGGCAGCCGCGACTCTCGACCTCGTCGAAGAAACATCAGGGTGGGGCACACTCACCCCCACCGACGTCTATGACATAAAAACAGCCACTATGGTCACATGTTCCTCATCATTAGGCTTGGACAACAACCTCATAACCATTGACGGCAGTGTCTCTACCACCCCCGTCATGCTCGCCATGCTCAACGAAACACTCTCAAACCCCATACACCGCGACCCCGACAAACTCATGGCACAACTCGCCCAATACACCACACTCGCAAAAGAAAACCAAGGCACAAAAGATCAGGTGCTCTCAAACAACATCGCCCTCGCCGACTACCACCACAACCCCATGCTCGGATACATGCCCGTCGACAACTATATGAACCTCAATCCCCAATACGTCTACGACATCTATGACGACGCCCACGCTGGCGCCCACACCTTTGACTACGTCATCATCGGAGACTTCGACATCACAGCCCCCGGCGACACCATACTCCCTATGACCGCCAAAACCATAGCCTCAATCACCGGCTTCGACTCACCGCTTAAAAAAGCAACGACAACCATCGCCCTGCCACCATACAACACCGGCGACACCACAATCACCGCCACCATCCCCGGCGCCGAAGACCGCGTATACATCAACCACACCACACACCTCGACCTCAGTGAACTCTCCGAACTCTTCGACGCCGACATCTTTCCCGAAGGCGTCAGCGAACTCCTCGCCGAATATTGCGAAGCATACCTCATGCAACAACTCAGATATGGCGATACCCCCAAAATATACTCCATATCAGTCACTGCCAACGCCGACCGCGTATATAACGCCATAGACTTTACAGTCAACGGCGAATGCGCCCCCGACGTTCTCGACGATGTCACCGGTGCCATCGACACCATGTTTGATGGTATCGCAGACTTGGACGACGAAACAACCGACAACATCGAAGCCACATATGTCGACAATCTGCTATCCTATCGCAAAACACAAAACTACCCATGGGTAGACCTCGTGTGCAACCTCATATACGGTAAAGGCGACACCCGCCTCGAAGAAATATACAACCCCGACGCCACCCACTACCTCGTGGCAATACTATACACCCTCCGCACCACCCCCCGCCACCGCGTCATCGTCCGCACCACCCCCCGCTAATCCCCCACTTTTGAGTGACCAGGTGGAGAAATAACACAACAACAAAATACAAAACCGTGTAAGCTTGTAAAATATCATTTTTGAGATATTCTGAATCTTAAAAAAAGTGATAACAAAGAACCGTCAATCAATTATTATTTGGATATTCCTTTTAGGCATGGGACTATCTGTGTGGGCAGGCGTGCAGACTCCTTATGCATCTTTTATTCAAATTAACTCTGCGATAAACGATAATAACTACATCCTTGTCGATAGTTTGCTCGCAAAAATTGAAGATGACTGTTTAACCTCTGATAATGACACAGTTAAATATCTATATAATAAATTTAAAGGACTGTCATTGTTTTTTCAGCACAACTATGAAGCAAGTATCCCTCCTATTCTGAAAACAATATCTTTATATGAAAAGCTCAATTTAAGAGATATAGATTATCTTGAAGCGTATCTTGAAGCCGGAATCGCAAGTCAAAAAATAGGTGACAACAAGTCTGCCGAAAGATATTATCGTAGAGGATTGCTGAAAAGTGTCATAATTAAAGAACCAAAAAATTATCGTTCAAACATTTATTTGAATTTGGGTAATTTATATAAAGAACAGGGAGATAGCTTATTAGCTAAAGAATGCTATGCAAGGATTCATACTAAATACCCATTTGGTCTGATAGACGGATCTCTGAAAAGTGATGATTTGTTTGACAGCGCAGAAGTGAAAGCTATTGAATTGAGAAAACAAGGTAAATATGAGGAAGCTATCAACATCTATGACAATCTTATCCAAAAACACAAACAGAGGTTCGGTGCATACTCAAATGATTACATAAGCCTGCTATATTCTAAAGCAATAGTTCTCGGAAATAACCTCGGCAAAAAAGCAGAGGCCATTTCAGTATGCGAAGAAGGAATCTCTCTCAAAGAATATTTGCCAAATAACACAAATGTCATAGGCTGCTATTGTAAATTGTTGCAATTCGAATCTTATTTGGGACACAAGGAACGAGTAGATGACATTTTACCGGAAGCATTAGACTACATAGACAAGTGTGACAATAGCTATGAGGAGCGAGCCTGTTTATATAGATTGACCGGTAATGGCGCATATTGGAACAAGCACTATGATATGGCTATTCCATTTTACGAGAAATATCTTGAAATGGACGTAAGAGAACAAGGCGATTCGTATCTCGAAATACCTAATATGTTGGCTGTGGCATATTTGTTGTCAGATATACCACAACCTAAAAAAGCAAATTCGCTCCTTAAAAAAATCTTGAAAAACTATGCTTCAGACTTAAATGAGCACCCGGCAATCAAGAGTACTATTCTTCACAATTATGGAAGATCATTTATGTTGCTTGGCGACAAGTCACGAGCTATTAAACATTTTAAGTCGTCAAATGAGCTTTATGTTAAAATTATGGGGGAGGACAATCCCAAAACCATTCAATATATTTCAGAATGTCAAAGATAATTAAAACCTTAGGCGCTATTATCATTATCATCTTGTCATTTGCCAATGCATTATATGCACAAGAGTTCAATATTCAAACTTGGGATGATGTGATAACTAATATATCAGAAGGGAAAAAAGATGCCTTCGCATACCTGTTAAAAAAGAAGACGGAGATTGAAGCTATCACAACGTGGAATGATGAAATTCACCAACAATACATGCTTGTAACATTTGCTCTTGTTGAGTATTACTCTATGCACGGACAATTTAATGATGAAGAGATTGTAATTAAAGAAGCAATGCATCAATTCAACCTTAAAGACAGTTGTGCAAATACATTATACGCAAGGCAGATGATGCGTATGATGGGGCGGCTGCAAAAAGACATTGGCAATATTGATGCCTCACTTACCTATGCACATGAAGCCTTGCTGATGTATGAAGAGGCTCAAGATTACAGCCATAGTTATCTGTTTGTTTTGCATGATATATCTACTTGTTGTATACAAAAAAAAGATTGGTTGTCTGCTAAATTATACATCTATGAGGCTATTGATATGTTAGAAGAAATTCCGGACAAAGATAAATTTCCTATCAATCATATATG
>CAVCBR010000006.1:50237-64532 GCA_963600695.1 bacterium | reverse complement strand
TGCGTGTAGGTTTGAACTGAGCGAACATAACAGTAGCTATAAATGGTAGCACAAAAGTACGAAAAAATTTTGACATCTCAAAACCTGAAAGTCAAAAAGTTTCATTTTTTTTTAATTTTTATTCTGTCAAAAACCCGCTTTAAGAATTATTATTATAAATATCGGCTAAAACGTTGACCGGCGTTTGAATATTCGCGCCAAAAACGCTAACTTTGCCCTATTATTGACACCTGTCCTCTGTGTCGAGCAGGTATCACCGCGACATCGGGCGGCAACGCCTGTGTCTTGTCACATACAAATACAAACAACAACTTATCAGCAATAAACGTTGTGAAAATAAGAAACTTAATAACCATCACGGCAATCACCGCCGCCGGCATCTTTGCTATCGCCGAAAATAACATCGCCGAAGAAGTAGCGTGGACAATCGGCGATGACCCCATCTACAAATCAGAAATCGAGCAAACATATCTCGACATGCAACAAGAACGCACGCCAATAACCGGCGACCCCTACTGCGTCATTCCCGAGATGATTGCCATACAGCGACTATACCTGCACCAAGCCGAGCTCGACACCATCACCGCCCCCGAGTCACAAGTACAAATGCAGGTAGACGCCCAAATCAACTTTCTGATCACAAACCTAGGTTCAAAAGAAAAAGTCGAACAATATTTCCGCAAATCCATACCCGAGATACGCGACTACTACGCAAAATCCATCGCCGACCGCTCACGAGTGCAACAAGTTCAAGCATCGCTGACAAAAAACGTCAAATCGACACCCGGTGAAGTGCGTCGCTACTTTGACACACTTCCCAAAGACTCGATTCCCTACGTGCCACTACACGTCGGCGTCCAAATCATAACTCTCAAGCCCGCCATACCGCGTCAAGAGATAGATGACGTCAAGGCACGGCTCCGCGACTTTGCCGAACGCGTAAACCGTGGCGAAGCTGAGTTCTCAACACTCGCCATCCTTTATAGCGAAGCGCCCGAAGGCGTGCGTGGCGGCGAAACCGGATTTCTCGGTCGCGCAATGCTCGCTCCCGAATACGCCGCCGTCGCTTTCAACCTCAACGACACAAAAAAAGTATCAAAAATTGTCGAAACCGAATACGGCTACCACATCATACAACTCATCGAAAAACGCGGCGACCGCATAAACACCCGACACATACTTTTGCGTCCAAAAGTCTCAGACAAAGACCTCGAAACAGCCATCACACGCCTCGACTCTTTGCGCGCCGACATCATTGATAGCAAAAAAATCTCGTTTGAAGAAGCCGCTCGCGTTGTCTCACAAGACAAAGACACAAAGATGTCTAACGGTGTTATGGTAAACTCGCAAACCGGCAACACCGCTTTCGAGATGTCTCAACTTCCACAAGAAATAGCTCGCGAAGTCGCCAAACTCAAACCCGGCGAAATCTCACAGCCTTTCATAATGAAAGATCCCAAACGCGACCGAGACATTGTCGCTATGATAAAACTAACATACCGCACTGACGCCCACCAAGCAAACCTCGGCGACGACTACCAACAAATCAAGGAAATGTTTGAAGCTTCGCGCAAACAAAAAATTCTCACCGACTGGCTCGAAAAGAAAATCGCCGACACATACGTGCGCATCGAAGACGGCTGGAGAGGCTGCGACTTCACTCACAAAGGTTGGATAAAAGCTCGCTGACGCCCAAACCTCACTCCCTGTCAATGACCACGTCAACCGACAAAACCACACACGACACACCACTCAAACGAGTGATGTGTCGCTCTCGTATCTCCACAATACTGTTGGTGGCACTTGTGCTCACTCCCTTGTGCCTCGGGCTTTGGGCACAAACCACACCCACTCGTTCCAAACCCACGGCAAAACAGGCACCCACGCACGTCAAAATCGCGCCACAAATCCCCAACGCCGACCGCACCAACGGCAACCGCATCTTTCTTGAGCACGCCGATGAACTCAACAAGCTCTCCACAGATTCATTCATGGTGCTCACCGGCAATGTCAAATTCTCAAAAGGTGCCATGCTTATGTTTTGCGACTCAGCGCACTACTACCCTGAGTCAGAATCAATGGACGCCTTCGGCAATGTCGTCATGCAACAAGGCGACACCCTATTCATATATGCCGATGAGCTAAACTTCAGAGGCGGCGCCCACGAAGTCGCATACCTCTATGGCTATGACGGTAACAACGTCAGAATGATAAACCGCGATGTCAAACTCGAAACCGAAATATTCACCTACGACCTCACACAAGGATACGGCTACTACACCACCGGCGGCGTCCTCACCGACCCCCTCAACCACCTTGTCTCTGACGAAGGCGAATACACCCCCGCTCTTAAAGAAGCAAACTTCTATAACAACGTCCACCTCAAACGCACCGACGGCAAAGACACTCTCGACATATTCACCGATACCCTAAACTACAACACCGTCACTCACGTCGCCGAATTTTACTCACCCACACAAATCATAAACGCCCGTGGCATAATAAATTCCAACGCCGGCGTCTACAACACCCTAAACAACCAAACCGAACTTTTCTCACGCTCGACGATAGAAATTGACCGCGGTCCCGGACGCAAAAAATCAACATTTACCGGCGACACAATATTCTATGACCGCGACGGCGGCTTCGGGCAAGCCTTCGGACGTGTGCTCCTCGTCGACTCGATACGCGAGGCACAACTCTCGGGCGACTACGGCTACTACGACCAACTCCTTGATAGTGCTTTCTTCACCGGCAATGCTCTCGCCAAAGAATACTCACAAGGCGACACACTCTATATCCATGGCAGGTATATCAAATCGCTCAGACAAATTGATACAATCACCATCACACCACCGACACCGCCTCAAACCGACACTTTCACAGACACCCTTGGCAACGACACTGCGACTAATTCCATAGCGCCACAACCCCTGACACGCATTGACACCACACACACCGTCTCGGCATGGCCACGCGTGCGCTTCTATCGCATCGACGTTCAGGGTCTCTGCGACTCAATGACATTTGTGCAACGCGACTCAATGCTATACATGCACCGCCACCCCATAATCTGGAGTGACGACCGACAAATATTCGGCAACCTGATAACACTGCACCTCAACGACTCAACCATCGACCACGCGCTACTTCCCGACTTCGGTTTCACAGCCCAACACATCGAAGACGACTACTACAACCAACTCACCGGCAAACGCATGGAAGCATGGTTTGACAACGGCGAACTCTCACGACTCGATGTCTCAAACTCTGTTGAAGCCATTTTCTACCCCGAGGAAAACGACTCGACAATAAATAAATTTGTCAACCTCCAAACCGCCAACCTCACCGGCTGGTTTGAAAAACGCGCGATGAAACGTATGAAATGTTGGTCCGAAACATCAGGTCAAACAACACCAATATACCTCGCAAAAAAATCTATGCTGAGGCTCGCAAAATTCCAATGGTACGACAACCTGCGCCCCACATCGCCCCAATCAGTCTTTGACGTCAGCGATGCCATGAATGAACTAATGGAAAATACCCCCATACCCGTCATTACTCTCCCCGGCGCCCCCGATATGCGCCTGCAAAAAGTATCACGCCCGCCATCGCCAACCTTCACCACCGGGCAACAAGATGGCGATGCCTCGCCCGGTGACTCTGACACCGACACTCCGCGTCCTGACACAATACAACAGGTACAACCATAACCGCCACAATCCCTTACAACAATGATCGCCACTCTCGATATTCGGGGGTGGCGATCATTGTCTATTATCCGATTGTAAAAAGTAATGCTAATCAGTATCGGCAAACACCGCCGCCAACTCTTTAAGCTGTCGATAAGTGTGCCGCAACAAAAATACCGCAATGACACCACCGATACAACCACCGATAATTGCGCCCAACAACACACCCTCATCCGGCACACGCGCGATCTCAACAAACAACATCGCTATCAGCGGTATCGCCACAATGGTCGACACCAACTCAGTGCGCATTATATAACGACGCAACTTCACCGCACGTCGCCCTGCCTCTATCACCGGTATGCTAAACAAATCAACACGCTTGACGCGCCGCGCTATCGTCAAATTAAAACCGCCGGCGACAAACATCGCCACTGTATAAATGACTATAAACGTGATACTAAACCCCGAACAGTAACACAACGGCGTTATCAAAAACGGAAATATGAAAGAAAAAATACCAAACGAGAGATAACGCTTGTGAAGACGCGACGACAACGTCATACCGCGATCGAGCCTTTCACGCGACAGCGGCAACGTTCGCGGTTCATCGCCACGAGGCGGTCTGCCGACATCGAGATTGCGCCATTTAACTTTCAGAGAGTCTATTGTCATATCGTTTTGCGAATATTTATAATCACTGTCACCGAGCACCTTCCCGTGTCTCGGCATCTTTAAGTTTTTGTTTTATGCGATACAGCCGCGTAGCAACAGCACCATGCGAGATACCCGTCACCTCGGCAATGTCATCATAACTGCGCTCATCAAGCCACATCATGATGATAGCCTTCTCCACGGGGTCGAGACGCGATATGAGCTTATACATATCTGCCAAATCGCGACGACGCTCATCGTCATCATCACCGGCAATACGCTCGACAGTCTCATCTAACGTCGCGGCGTCACTAAACCGCTTATTGCGTCTGAACCACGTCACACACGTGTTTATCGCCGTGCGATATATCCACGTTGAGAGTTGGCTCTCACCCCTGAATGAGGCAAAGCCACGCCACAAATTCACCATCGTCTCCTGATACAAATCGTCAAACGGCGCCATGTTTGATGAATACATAAAACATACACGCTTGACAACGCCGTCATACTGCATGACTTCGTCAAGAAAACGCTGTTCTATTTCGCGACTTGTTCTCATCTGACAAATTAGACGCTCCTCGTGACTGATAATCACAGCCACTGACAAAAATTTTTCACACGCTCACACGCACGCCACTAAAAGTCAAGCGTAAACTGTTCTCCTTCACCGATTTGTTCATCATCGCCGGCATTATGCACTGCTGTGACATCATCCTTGTCTGTCGCACCATCGATCATCACGTCAGTCGGTGACTTGTCAACTGAAACATCAGCAGCTGTGTCAGATTCGCCGGTGGCGGCTATCATCGACAGAAACTCATCTTCACTGACCAACGGTATGCCCAACTTTTGAGCTTTTTCGAGCTTTGCCGGACCCATATTCTCACCGGCAAACACAAAATCAGTCTTCTTCGATATCGAGCCAACATTCTTGCCACCATGCAGCTCTATCATCGCCTTATACTCATCGCGACTATGATGGGTGAACACGCCGCTGATGACTATCGACTTGCCCGCCAAGCGGTCAGACCCGCCGGCTGTGGCATCTCCCCTCATCTCCATTTGCACACCGGCACGCCTAAGCCTCTCGACAATCTCACGATTGACATCGGCAGCAAAATAATCTATTATTGACTCGGCAATGCGCGGACCCACATCTTCTATCGCCTCAAGTTCGGCAGCAGACATCGCCATCAGCCGATCTATCGAGCGCACCGTGCGCGCCACCTTCTTGGCTGTCGTCTCACCGACATACGGTATCGACAACGCGAACAACACACGATCAAAAGGCACATCAAGGCTGCGACGCAATCCCGCGAGTATGCGGTCGGCGCTCTTCTCGCCAAAACGCTCCAAGCCGGCGAGATCCTCACGCCTGAGATCATACAAATCGGCAATATTACCCACGAGACCCGTTTTGAACAGCACCTCGGCAGTCTCCTCACCGATGCCATCGATGTTCATCATACGACGCCCTACGAAATGCTCCACACGCCCCGTGATCTGAGGCTTGCACCCCCACTTGTTGGGACACACCCACGCCGCTTCGCCCTCGACGCGCACCAACGGCGTGCCACACGCCGGACAATGGCTGACAAACGCCACCGGCGCAGCGTCCGCCGGTCGCTGTGATACATCGACACCCGTAATCTTGGGTATGATCTCACCACCCTTCTCAACATACACCATATCGCCGAGATGAATATCGAGTCCCTTAACAATATCCTCATTGTGCAACGATGCACGCTTCACGATCGTTCCCGACAGCAACACCGGGTCGAGATTTGCCACCGGTGTGATGTTGCCCATACGTCCAACGTCAAACGACACCGACTCCAAACGCGTCAATGCCCGCTCAGCCTGAAACTTATAGGCAATAGCCCAGCGTGGCGACTTCGCCGTGTAACCCAAATTCAACTGACTGCGCAACGAGTTCACTTTAAACACAAGGCCATCGGTCGCCACCGGCAACTCCTTGCGCTCCACATCCCAACGATTGATAAAACGGTCAACATCATCGCGACCACTGAGCACCGTCATTACATCTGACACCTTAAAACCCCAGCTGCGCGCCGCCATCATATTTTCATAATGAGTCGTCCCCGGTAGATTATCACCCAACAGATAATAAAAATACGCATCAAGACCGCGCCGAGCAACCTCAGCGGGATTTAACAACTTAAGGGTACCCGCAGCAGCATTGCGCGGGTTGGCAAACAACGGCTCCTCGTTAAACTCACGCTCAGCGTTCAAACGCTCAAACGCCGCCCACGGCAACACAATTTCGCCACGTATCTCAAACATCTCAGGCCAGCCGCTGCCACTCAGCGTCAACGGTATCGAACGTATCGTCTTGACATTCTCGGTGACAACATCACCTCTGACGCCATCGCCACGAGTCACGGCGCGCACCAACCTGCCATGCTCATAAATCAGCGATATCGACGTGCCGTCAAACTTCATCTCACCAACGATATCCACATCCTCACCGGCAAGAGCCGCGCGCGTGCGATCGACCCACGCCTCGACCTCATCGACAGAATAGGTATTACTCAACGACAACATCGCATAGACATGCTCAACCTGCTCGAAACCGCGAGTGAGGTCAGACCCCACACGATGTGTCGGCGACAACGGGTCGTCATACTCAGGGTGGTCACGCTCCAAAGCCTCCAACTCCTTGACCAAGCGGTCATAATCAAAATCAGAAATCTCAGGCGCATTATTGACATAATAATTATGATTGTGGCGGTTAATCTCGGCGCGCAATGCCTCGACACGCTCCTTTACACTGATATTCTCCATGAGACGCGGCATAAATTGGTTTTTCACCGGCAAAGTTACACAAAAAAATCGTGGCTTTTAGCGACAAAATCACTAACTTTGCAAAAGTACAACCGCCAAGACCACGGCGCGAGCGCCTGTATAGGCATAACGTCGCAAGTCCGACCTCGACCGACGGACCCGGTCTGCTGTGCATCACCGCACAACCCGTCCCTGCGCCCTCCCACACCTTCGCCCCCGGGAGCTCGCAGAAGGTAGGTGTGTAAACAACCGTCAACGCCGCAACCGCTCCACCGAGAGCCCAAAGCGACACAAAATGTCTCACCACACGTCATATGACAAACGACAACCCACAACAACCCACGTCGATGACGACGACAACGCCCGACGGCGACACCCTGCGATGGTACGCCATACGCACACGCCGCGACACCCTCCTCGCCTCACTTCTTGCCGATGAGGACATCGAGACATACCGCCCCACAGAAACCGTGAGACGCCCCGACGGAACGCCACACACCCGCTCGGTGATGCCACACATCATCTTCGCCCGCACCACACGTGCCCGCGCCCTCGACATCGAACGCCGTGGCAAAGTCCCCGGCGACCGTCTGCCGCCAATGTGGATATACCGCTATACACACGACGGCGACATACAACCCATCGATGACGACCGCATAGCGCTCATACGCCTGCTCACTGCCGGCGACGACACACGTTGCGAAATCTACAATCGCCACGACTTCCACACCGGACAGCGCGTGCGCATCACTGCCGGACACTTTGCAGGCTACGAAGGCAACGTCTGCCGCGTGCGCCGCAACAAACACGTGGTTGTACGCATCGAAGGCATCTGCGCCATCCTCCTCCCCTACATCCACCCCTCCCTCCTCACCCCCCTTGCCTAATCCCCCCACCTCACATTCTTGCCTGCCCTCAAAAAAATCCCCTATTACATTCTTTTCTCCTATTATTTTTGAATTATGGAAAATCTGTTGCTGATAGACACGTCAGTCGCCTCTCTAAACAAAGGCGATGACATAATTATGGAGTGCGTTCGCAAAGAGTTGGGATTTATCTTCGACAACAACTTCGAGCTCACCCTGCCATCTCACGTGTCGGCATTCAATTGGTTTCAGATTTTTCGTGACAGCAACAGAGTGCGCAAATATCGCGACTGTCGTCTCAAATTTGTCGGAGGCACGAACCTATTGGTGAAAAATATGCTCACCCACTATCCTCAATGGAGCATCAACATATTTAACTACAAAGCCATACAAGGCTGCGTATTGGTGGGTGTCGGTGCCGGTGCCGGCGAAGAACGCAACAGATACACAACATCTCTGTATCGCAAAATTCTAAACCACGACTACTTTCACAGCGTCAGAGACGAACGCACAAAAATCTATGTCGAAAGCTTGGGGCTTAAAGCCATAAACACCGGGTGTGTCACCATGTGGGCATTGACACCCGACTTTTGCAAAACCATACCCACACGCAAAGCCGACAACGTCATTTTCACCCTCACGGCACGAAGCGACAAAGACCCGCGAGACCAACAACTCATAGACATCTTGCGCGACAACTACAACTCGGTGAGCTTTTGGGTACAAGGCGACGGCGACTATAAATACTTAAACCAATTTGACAATATCGAAGGGATTAAGATTATACCGCCGACAAAAGATGATTATCACAAAGTCTTGTGCCATGACAATGTCGAATATGTCGGCACTCGTCTGCATGCCGGCGTTTATGCCATGCGCCATTCAAAACGAGCAATAATCATCGTCATTGACGAGCGTGCTCGCGAAATCAACAAATCCAACAACCTCGTTTGTCTCGAAAAAGACAACATTTCCTCTCTCCCAAACCTCATCAACAGCGAGTTTGACACCAATATACAGATGCCTCTCGATGAAATAGAACGCTGGAAAAACCAATTCATCATCAACCGATGACAGACATCACCCTCGACAACATCTCTATAAACGACAAGTGTGTCACTTACCGATTTTCAGTCTCTGACAAGATGAGCAAATACTTCAATACTCACCAACTTGTCATAGAGTATGACGAAGACGTTTCAATGCTACCCGAGAGCATTTTGACAATACCGTTTGTCGGCATTTTCAGCACCTTCGGCTGGATAACCGACTCAGTGTTGTGGGTCAAAGACATCGACAGCACATTCTACGATGCCTTTAAGTTTATCAAATTAGGATTCAAAGAGCTTTATCCACACTATCACTTCGGTGGCAGATTCGTGGCGGCACGGCGAACACAAAACTCATTGCACGCTGATGACCCTAACAGCGCATTATTGCTTTTCAGCGGCGGCATCGATGCACACACCTCATATATCAACAATGCGTCAAAACAACTGCGACTGATAAATATACAAGGCAGATACACAGACATCAACGACCACGACAAAGCCGCCGAGGCTGACTTTCGCGACATCTCGGCTTTTGCCTCGGCTCAACATCGCTCGGCGACTTTTGTCAAATCAAACTTTGCACGCATTGTCAACTCGCGGTTTGACAAAGACTATCGCAAACAAACAAAAGACTCGTGGTGGCACGGATTTTTACACTCCACAGCTTTCATCTCGATGGCAATACCCATTGCATACAAACACAACATCGCCGAGATAATAATTGCCAGCTCGTTCACAATTGGCGACAAACGTGTCTGTGCCTCCTATCCCACAACCGACGCCGAATTTAAATTTGCCACCTCGGGATTTGTCTCGCACGACGGCTTTGAATTGGACAGGCAACAAAAAGTCGGCATCATCATCGCTCACCAAAAGGCTTCCGGCAAACCATACCCGGTGAGAGTTTGCTCGTTTAACGATCACAACTGTTGCACCTGCGAAAAATGTTTCCGCACAATCCTTGGCATCGTCGCCGAGGGTGGCGACATCAAAGACTTCGGCTTTTTAATCGACAAACCTTTGCGTGACTTTTTTGATGACTATATGAGACACAACCTCTCTCAATTCGGCGTCCGCAACGAGGCTCTGACTCATTGGCCACACATAAAAGCTCGAATGATGGCAAACTATGACAACATCAAAGAAAAAGACTTCGCCGACTGGTTCATGTCATTTGATTTCATCAAAGAACGCCGATATGCCCTGGCTAAGTATTATTTAACCAATTTCCCAAGTATAATACGCCGCAAACTACATCTATGACAAAAACAGCCGTCGAGGGCAGACAGAAAAAATCATTGCGCAATTTTGCCTATGGCATTTTGGCTCAATCGGTGACGCTGTTACTTAACTTTGCCGTGCGCAGTGTGTTCATTTACACCCTTGACAAAGTATATCTGGGCGTCAACGGATTGTTCACCGACATACTGACGGTGCTGTCTTTGGCTGAACTCGGGTTTGGCTCGGCGATCATCTATGCCATGTACAAGCCCCTCGCCGACAAAGACACTAACAAACTGCAAGCTATCATCAACCTTTATCGCAAAGTGTATTGGTGTATCGGTCTCATCGTCGCCGTGCTGGGTGTCGCCGTCATTCCATTTTTCCCCTACATCATCAAAGACTGCCCGCCGATACCCCACCTCACATTTATCTACCTGTTGTTTTTGCTCAATTCGGTGTCATCTTACTTCTTCGCTTATAAACGCTCAGTCTTGGACGCCGACCAAAAGTCATACGTATGCTACAAATACCGTCTCTGCTTTTGTGTATTGCGCAGCATCGCTCAAATGGCTTGCCTTTATCTCCTGCAATCTTTCATACTGTTCCTCGCCATCCAAGTGGCGGCAACTATACTCGAAAATATTGCCATCACGCTGTATGTCAACCGCCACTATCCGTTTTTGGCTACACGCAACAAACAAAAGCTCGATAAAAGCGAAATCTCGGTTATTCGCAAAAATGTTTATGCCCTGATGCTCTCGCGCGTGGCTCGCGTAATCTACAACGGCAGTGTCAACATCGTGATATCGGCGACAGTGGGCATCATCTGCGTCGGATTATACTCAAACTATGTGCTCATCATCGGTGCCATACTCATGATACTCAACCAAGTCACCGAGGCTATACGTGCCGGTGTCGGCAACTATATCGCCACTCAACCCAAAGAGCAACACATCTTGCTGTTCAACAAAATTGACTTTTGCAACTTTGTGCTATACGGCTTTTCGGCAATAATGCTCTTTGTTCTGATCAATCCTTTTATAGCCTTATGGGCAGGCAAAGACTATATGCTGTCTGACGCCTGTGCCATGGTCATTGCCATAAACTTCTTCATTCAAGGCATATTAGACTCTTTATGGCTGTTTCGCTCGACATTGGGACTGTTCACACAGGGCAAATATCGCCCGGTGTTCTCTGCCGGATTAAATATTGCTCTATCGATATTGTTGGGCAAATACTTCGGCATCGTTGGCGTTTTGCTTGGAAACACCTTTGCCCGCATATTGGTCAACCTATGGTATGACCCATATATTATCTTCAAATTCGGGTTCAATACCAAGCCGTGGCGATATTTCGCACGCTATGCCTTGCGCATACTCTTCATTGCCGCGACAGCCCTCTCACTCTATTATTTGCGCATACTGATGTTCGCTCTTGACATACCTCAGATTGCTCAATTCACATCGACACTTGTCATCGCTATGGTACTATCTGTGACAGCTTTTTACTTCACATTTCGTGACAGCGACAGTGGCGGGTATCTGTTAAGCATAATGCGAGACAAAACACGCGCCGTCTTTCACAAAACCCGATAACAAATGCCTAAGTCGCGGATAATCATATCGATGCACTATTTGGAGCTCGGCGGCGCCGAGACCGCACTCATCGGTCTGCTCCACGCCCTCGACCCGGAACGTGTCGACGTCGATCTGTTTATCCACAGCCACCAAGGACCACTCATACGGTTCATACCAACGTGGGTGAACGTGCTGCCCGAAATCAAACAATACGCGATGATCGAGCGACCTATGATCGAGTCACTTCGCGCCGGCTGTCTCGGCGTCGTTCGTGGCAGACTCTTGGCGCGATACAAACATCGACAGTACCTCAAACGACAAAGTCGAAGTGCCAACTATGCACTTGACGCCTCGATATTCCAATATGTCGCCGAGAGCGTGACCCCACACCTGCCTGAGATAAATCCCGGAGTGTGCTACGATATGGCAATAAGCTTTTTGACGCCTCACAACATAGTGCGCGACAAAATCAAAGCTCGTCGCAAATTGGCATGGATACATACAGACTACTCCACGATCAGCGTCAATGCCGCGCAAGAGCTACCCGTGTGGAACGCCTTTGACAACATCATATCAATATCTGCCGACGTCACACGCGCATTCCTAAAAACATTCCCCACGCTCGCCCACAAAATTGTTGAAATCGAGAATATACTCTCCACCGAGTTCATACACCTACGCGCCGACGAGTTCGCACCCACAGAGATGACCGGCAACGCGATAAAACTGCTGTCGGTAGGCAGATATTGTCATCAAAAAAATTTTGACAACGTGCCCGACATTTGTCGTCGTCTCGTCGACATGGGGCTGAACGTCAAATGGTATATCATCGGCTTTGGCGAGGACGAAAGTCTCATTCGCGAGCACATCGCCACCGCCGACATGTCAGACCGCATGATAATGCTCGGCAGGCGCGACAACCCCTACCCCTACATCAAAAACTGTGACATATATGTGCAACCCTCGCGCTACGAGGGCAAATCTATGACCGTGCGCGAAGCACAAATACTCTGTCGCCCGGTGATTGTCACCGCCTACCCCACGGCATCGAGCCAGATAGCCGACGGCATTGACGGCGTCATCGCCCCTATGGACAATGCTGCCTGTGCTCGTACCATCGCCGACCTCATCGCCGACAACACCCTCCGACAATCGCTGATCACCCACCTCTCCACCCACGACTATGGTGCCGCCGCCCAAGTCAACAAACTATACAAACTCTTGCCCTAAGTGATGACTTCTATTCCAAAAACGATACACTATTGTTGGTTCGGGCGCAAGCCCCTGCCTAAGTCGGCACAAAAATGCATTGCCTCGTGGCGCAAATATCTACCCGATTACAAAATCATAGAGTGGAACGAAGATAATTTTGACGTCAACGCCATACCCTACACCGCCCAAGCCTATGCCGCCGGCAAATATGCCTTTGTCAGCGATTATGCTCGTATGACAATACTATACCGATATGGAGGACTCTATTTTGACACCGATGTCGAACTCATAAAGCCCCTCGCCGACATCATCGCCAATGGTCCATTTATGGGCTATGAGATAGACCCCGTCCCCAAAACATCAAGTCTCGGATATGTGAACCCCGGGCTGTGCCTCGGTGCCATACCCGGTATGACTCTCTACAAAAAAATGATTGATTTGTATCATTCGCTAACATTCACATTCGTTGATGGCTCGCACAATCAAAAAACAATTGTTTGCTATACAACTGAGATTTTAAAAAATAGCGGTCTTCTACCAAAATCGGGCATTCAGACTGTTGATGGTGT
The DNA here is from genome assembly GCA_963600695.1 of bacterium. Lineage (GTDB taxonomy): Bacteria > Bacteroidota > Bacteroidia > Bacteroidales > Muribaculaceae > CAG-873. The sequence continues at coordinate 50,881 of CAVCBR010000006.1, read as the reverse complement.
GACAATTTATCCAAAAGAATTTTTCAATCCCCTTGATGATGCCACCGGAAAATTGAGTGCGACACGAAACACTCGTTCAATACATTGGTATTCCAAAACATGGTTAAATGTGTCGCCTTGGCGCACACGTATATCACGCATATCTCACCGCCTTTTTGGCATAACATTCGTATCTCGGATTAGACGAATGCTTCATTTATAGACATCATCTTTAAAACATTTACAATGGATGCGTCCACATATTTACCCTTATTTTTAAGTTGCGTCTGCATATTGTGTGCAGTCAAGGGCATCCGATTTATATCATCATCAGACGACCACATACAAACCCAAAAAGAGGGCTTTACCATACCGCTGTTGATTAGTATCGTCTTAGTCTTTTGGTTGGGATACAGACCATTGTCACGATTATTTGTTGACACATTAAGTTATTCTCATCTGTATAGCATTATAAGCTTCAAAGCCGTAGACATAGATTGGCATACCGACTGGATTTGGAATGGTTTGCTTGTATCTTGTAAAAAATCAGGGTTATCGGTACATGACTTCTTTGCCATCATCGAAGCCGGATATATATTTTCTGCACTATGGGCGATAAAAAAGCTTATACCACGAAAACCATTGTTGGGATTGCTGTTTGTATT
>CAVCBR010000006.1:0-50227 GCA_963600695.1 bacterium | reverse complement strand
GTAAATGGCATCAGAAACGGGTTAGCTTGTCACCTGTTTTTATTGGCGTTAAGTTTCCTGTTAGACAAAAAATATATCATCGGCGCTATCATAAGCCTTGTCTCCTTTGGCATACACCGCTCGGTGATGTTGCCGATAGTTGCAACATTACTAAGCCTATTTGTTATTAAAAAGCCGAAAACAGCAATAGTTTTTTGGGGCATATCGATTGTTTTGTCACTATTTTTGGGTTCATATATCACAGATTTTTTTACCTCTCTGGGCTTTGATGACAGATTGGCATATTACACTAAGGCAAATGTTGATTTATCCCAATTCTCACGCCAAGGATTTCGTTGGGACTTTCTCTTGTATAGTGCTGTGCCAATATTATTAACGTGGTATGTAACCATACGTCGAGGCATTAGTGATCATAAATTCAACATAATTGCCATTACATACATACTTTGTAATGCGTTTTGGGTAATGATTATACAAAGTTCATTCAGTAATCGCTTTGCCTACCTTTCTTGGTTTTTATATCCCATTGTAATAGCATACCCCATTGCCAATCTAAGCATTTGGCAGAAGCAAGATCGCAAAATAGGATTTATACTATTGGCATATTGTGGGTTTACTCTATTTATGGAGGTATTTTATTGGTAATTCTCACATCTGTTAGCTCTATGAAGGCTCGCGTCTCAGTGATTATGGGTATATATAATTGTGCATCGACACTCGTCGAGGCTCTTGACTCGCTTTTGGTTCAAACTTTTGACAAGTTCAAAGTTATCATGTGTGACGATGGCTCGACCGATGACACTTATACCATCGCTAAACAGTATGCCAATCGCTATCCCAAAATGTTTGTTCTTATCAAGAATGAGCGTAATATGGGATTGAATTATACTCTTAACCATTGTCTAAGGTATGCCGACACTGAGTATGTGGCGCGAATGGATGGCGATGACATTTCTCTGCCGGACCGTTTCGAAAAAGAAATTGGCTTTCTTGATTCACATCCCGACATTGCCATTGTCAGTACCCCAATGATATACTTTGATGAATATGGCGATTTCAGACAAGACAACAATGGTGATTATTATCCGACTGCCAACGACTTTGTTAAGGGCACGCCGTTTTGTCATGCTCCTTGCATGGTGCGCAAAAAAGCATACGAAGACGTTCATGGCTATTCTATAAACAAAAAACTATTGCGCGTTGAGGATTATCACTTATGGTTTAAAATGTATGCAAAAGGCTATCGCGGGTACATTCTGCCTCAACCACTATACAAAATGCGCGATGATCGCAATGCTATATCTCGTCGCACGTGGCGAAACCGTATGAACGAGGTGTATGTACGTTTCATCGGTTACAAGATGATCAATATCCCTTGGTATAAACGCATATACATTATTCGCCCCATACTTGTGGGGCTTTTGCCTCGTTTCTTATATAACCATTTGCATAAAAAACGCTACAAGCATTAACAATGAAGCAAAATCATAAAAAAAAGATTTGTTTTGTTGTGTCAGCTCCCGGCACGGCTCAATCGTTTTTACGCGACCATATACTATCATTATCTCAACACTATGCCGTTTATTTGGTAGCCAATTTTGTTGATGATGAATTTACTCTCAAAGGTCTGACGGCAACAAACGCTATCAGAATAGTACGCAACATTAGCATTACGGCAGACATTAAAGCCGTTTGGGCGTTAACACGATACTTCAAAAAAATGAAATTTGATGCCGTGCATTCTGTCACACCGAAGGCAGGATTAATAACCGCATTGGCAGCAAAATTTGCCGGCATACGACATCGAATACACATTTACACCGGACAAGTATGGGCGACACGCACCGGATTTTATCGCTTTTTACTTAAAAACATCGACCGACTTATTGCCAAATTAGACAATCATATTCTTGCCGATGGTGAATCTCAAAGACAATTTCTAATTTCCGAGGGCGTAATATCGGCTAACAAATCCCAAGTTTTGGGCGCCGGATCAATCTGTGGCGCAAATACAGCCTTGTTCAGCCCCAAAGTCTCAATCAGACAATCTTGTCGCAAAGCATTAAATATTCCGGACAATAAAATCGTTTTTGCATACCTCGGACGTCTGAATCACGAAAAAGGAATATATGAATTATTAAACGCCTTTAATCATCTGGCAGGTTCTTTGCCTGACATTTTTCTGCTTATTATCGGTCGTGACGAAGAACATTGTATGAGTCATATTAACGAATATGAAAATATTAAAGAAAACGACAATTTTATTTTTTATGGTCCGACTTCGGCTCCCAATGAAACACTGCAAGCCGCCGATGTTTTTTGCCTGCCGTCATACAGAGAGGGCTTTGGCATGAGCGTAGTTGAGGCGTCTTGCCTCGGCATCCCTGTCATTTGCAGTGATGCGTATGGACTTGCCGATACCATAGTCGACAACGAAACCGGCATAAGATGTAAAGTCGCCGATGTTCAATCATTGGAGAATGCAATGAAATATATGTATGATAATCCGCACGCCCGATTACAAATGGGACAAGCCGGACGACAACGCGTTCTTAAACTTTTTACCGGCGAACAAATAGTCAAAGCGTGGAACGATTTTTACGACAATATATTGGGTTAACGAACCAATAACATCACAAGATTCTACAAACTTATTCACAAGACACAGATGAAAAAGGTTATAGTGTTTGGAGCCACCGGCAATCTCGGAGCTTATATCTCGCTCCATCTCAAAGACAATGGTTATGACGTGATAGCTGTCGGCGGTCGCAAGTCTGATAACGGATTTTTTACCGAAAAAGGCATACCATATTATTCTGTCGATATTCGCAAAAAAGAGTCTTTTGCCTGTCTGCCCAAAGAGGACATTTATGCCGTGGCTCACTTTGCAAGTTCCCTGCCCTCGCGATATGCCTTTGATCCCAACGAATTATTTGAATCAATCACAATAGGCACACTCAACGTCTTGGAATATATGAGAAGCATCGGGTGCAAAAAAATTGTGTTTCCCCAAACGCCGTCAGATATGGCTAAGTATCATAACAACGGCTCTGTTATTCCCGAAGATGCACCACGTCACTACCCTCTAACCGGCGACCATGCCGTTTATACGATAGCCAAAAATGCCGCCGTCGACCTTATCGAGCATTATCATGCCCAATATGGCTTTGCCCGCTTTGTTTTGAGATTTTTCACCATTTATCAATATCACCCGAATGCCTATCACTATGCCGACTTCAAACGCCGTATGATGCCTTATCGAATGCTTATGGATCGCGCAATGAAAAGTCTGCCAATAGAAATTTGGGGCAATTGCAAGAAAGCAAAAGAAATGGTATATATCAAAGATTTTGTCAGACTCGTCAAGAACTGCATCGACTCTGATCTCGAAGGCGGCATATACAACGTTGGCAACGGTTGGCAAGTATCGCTCGAAGAACAAATAAAAGGTATTGTCGAGGTCTTCTCTCCCAAAGACAACCCTTCGCCCATAACATATGTCCCCGACAAACCCGATCCTCTCGAAAATGCCTTTGCCATAGACAAAACCGTCAACGAGCTCGGTTGGAAACCAATTTATTCATACCTTGACCAACTGCGTGATTTTAAACACGAAATGGAGACTGAACCAATGGCAAAACTTTGGGGGACAAAAGACGATTACAACGCCGATGTATAAACACTTCTTTAAACGGGCAATAGACATAATTATCAGTGGAGTGGCTCTGTTGATTCTCAGCCCGATATTGCTGATTGTCGCCCTGCTATTGCTGTTATTTAACGAAGGTGCCGGGGTGTTTTTCACTCAAACACGACCTGGAAAGAACGAGAAACCTTTTCGCATCATTAAATTCCGCACCATGAATAATCGCAAAGACGGCAACGGCAAATTGCTGCCTGACAAACAACGCATAACTCGCTTTGGTAATTTTGTGCGAAAAACTTCTCTCGATGAGCTGCCACAACTATGGAATGTGCTCATCGGCGATATGTCGCTGATTGGTCCTCGTCCGCTGCTAATGGAATATCTGCCATTATACTCTGCGCGCCAACATCGCCGCCACGACATACGTCCCGGCATCACGGGTTGGGCACAATGTCACGGACGCAACAATTTGTCGTGGGGCGAAAAGTTTGAACTTGACGTTTGGTATGTCGATAATGTCAGTTTTATTGTTGATTGCCGTGTCATTACAATGACCATAAAAGGCGTGCTGAAACGCGACAGCATCAATAACGATAATTCAACAAAATACACGGCAGAACCTTTTAACGGCAACAACTAACAATCACTCTCTAAAATGGAGCTATCTGAATTAAAGACACCATGCTATATATTTGACCTCAACGAGTTTAAGCGCGGTGTGACATCGTTTCACAACGCGCTGTCTATCAAATTAAACGATATCACCATCGCTTATTCGGTAAAAACCAACTCTTTACCCGAGGCTCTGCGTCAAGCAAAAATGTTGAGCTGCAAAGCCGAGGTCGTGAGCCATGACGAGTATTGTTTGGCTAAAGCCTATGGCTTTGCCCCAAAAGACATCATTTATAACGGACCGATGAAATCCCGGGAGACCTTCATCGAAGCCGTCACGGCAGGCGCCATCGTCAACATCGAAACACATCGCGAACTCGAGTGGCTTGAACAAGCAGCAAAATCAAGCGGTTCTCTAAAAGTCGGCATTCGTCTGAACATTAACATTTCGCACATCTCGCTCGAAGACGCCGACAGCGACAATGACAACAGCCGATTTGGCTTTGCGACAGACACCGCCGAATTTGAAAATGCAATTAATACCATTGCCTCATTGGACAATGTGACGCTCGCCGGTCTTCACCTCCATCGCACCACACATTCACGAGCTCCGCGTTTCTATGCTCGATTGGTTGATTATGCCGCATCTGTAATATCTAAATATTCTCTTGATCTCGAATACCTCGATTTGGGTGGTGGCTATTATGGCATTTTTCACAACAAACCGACATTCACCGACTATACAAACGCCATATATCAAAGTCTCAAAAAAAACAATCTCACAGACATTGCCATTATCATCGAACCGGGAAATGCCTTAACCGCAAGTGCATTTTCGTTTATCAGTGAAATCATTGACACAAAACAAGTTGAAGACAATCTGATGTTTGCCACTTGTGACGGCTCTCGCAACGACATAGACCCGTTTTTCAGAAAAACAGACTATATCAAAACCATCAAACGCACCGATGACAATCGACCAACTCGGCAATGGCAAACCATCGGAGGGTGCACGTGTCTCGAATATGACAGATTATTCACATTGAAAAACGAGACGGCTCTCGCCGTGGGTGACCGCATAATCTTCCACAATGTCGGTGCCTACACTATGACTCTCACTCCTCAATTTATCAGATTGTGGCCTCGCGTTTATATGAAAACAGATGACAAATATACTTTAATACGCAATGCTTCGACCATAAACGACATTATAGCCGGTGATATTTCAATCAATAAAACAACAACGCATTATGAATAATATATTGTTTTGCAGTGTTGGACGTCGCGGACGTCTGATGCTCGATGTTAAACAAACAATCGGAGACAGCGGCACACTCGTCGGTGTCGATAACAACGCTACGGCTCCGGCATTGCATTTTTGTGACAAACAATACACGGTGCCTCGCATTACAGACCCAACGTATGTCGACACCATCTTGCGCATATGCAAAGACAACGACATCAAAGCTATAACAACACTCATTGACCCCGAAATCGAAATACTGTCAGCCAATGCCGAGCGGTTTAAAGATGTCGGCGTTATCCCACTATGCCCCGCCCGACAAAGCGCCATATATTGTTTCAACAAATATGAACTTTACAAATATCTGACCGCCAAGGGTATTGCCACACCGCTGACATTTCACGATTGGGACGAATTTGTAAAGGCTTTGAACGACGGACGCATATCGTTCCCCGTGTTTATGAAGCCGGTGTGTGGCAGTGGCAGTGTCGGCGCGCACAAGGTGGATACACTCGAACAAGCTCACGCCGACTGGCATAGTGGCGAGCATGACTACATCATTCAAGAACTGATGACCGGTGGCGACTGTGACGCCGACGTCTATGTAGACACTATTTCACACCGCGCCGTAGCCGCATTCTCAAAACGCAAAATCGAAACACGCATCGGCGGTGCGAGCAAAACAATATCCTTCAAAGACCCCAAACTCTTTGCCTTCATACAAAAGATATGCGATGTCTTTGAATTTAACGGTCCGCTGGATATGGACTTCTTCATACGCGACGGTGAGTATTACCTGTCAGAAATCAATCCGCGATTTGGTGGCGCATACCTCCACGCCTATGGTGCCGGCGTTGACTTCATAAAATTAATCGTCAACAACATAAACGGCATCGAAAACACGGTTAACATCGGCGAATATGACGACGATGTGCTGATGCTGATGTATGACGATGTTGTCATCTGCAAAGCCGACGACCTCGTCGACCGCAACTTCACAATACTGAAACCAATATGTCATCTACCCTAAGCAATATGTTGTCAACCACATTGGATTTATTATTCAAAAAACTGCCCGTCTTCACGCTATGTTGTTTTCCATTGTGCGTGATAGCGACAATGGTGATGTATCATTGTTATTACCCCGAATCTTTCAATTTTAATGACTTGCCTTGGGTATTATGCGGATTGGCTTTTTATTCCGGATTGCTGTTCCTTGTCAAAAAAGTTGTCAACATCAACAAGGGTAACATAATCGTTTTCGGCAGCTTACTTGTCGCAAATGCTATAATGCTGACAACTCTTTTGACCTTTGATACCACAGTCGTCTCTGATTATGCTCAAATATATGATGCGGCATTAGCTATGAATGACGGCACGTATAACGTTCACAATATCCCTTGGCACAATTATATGCAAATTTATCCATACCAAACCGGTATGGCTGTGGTGGAATCATGGTCGCTCAGCATTTTTGGAAACACACTCGTGCCATTAAAGATATTTGCACTGATTTGTATTAATGCCACAATTTACCTGACTTATATTGTGGCAAAAAAGTACACAACCAAAGACATAGCATATTTTGCCATAGCCCTATCGGCAACGTTTTACCCCGTGTTGTCCACCGTTGGGCAGTTAACCAATTGCATTGTTGTAATACCGCTGATTTTAATCGTTTTGCTCTCACTGAAAGCTGACAGTTCTTGGCACAAATGGGCATTAGCCGGAGGTATAATTGCAATCATCAATTTCTTACGACCTATTGGCATCATTCTTTTGGGTGTAGCTGTCGTGGTGCTATTATCGCATTTATCCAAGAAGTGCTTGAAACATCGACTGTTGAATTTATCAGCTATATACATTGCTTATTTTGCGATAATCCTACCGATCAACTATGCTTTAAATCAAGCTGACTACATTGACGGCGACATCACATCATTAAATCTCAAATATAAAAAGTATGTACAAGGAATTTGTGCCAACCCCGAGCCTCTAAAAATGCACGACTTCTCAACCCGAGAGCAATTTAATGATTATCAAAAAATTTACCTAATCGACAATTTGACACATCACTCCAAAGAGTCTATTGTTTTTGTTTGTAAAAAAATGGTCAGATATGTCGGTGATTATGATTGTCGTGTAGAGATGACATACAATCATGACACCAATATTTGGCTTAAATGCCCGATACGTCAATTTGTAATGTTTGGGTGGGGACAATATATTATGCTGATATTCTTTGCTATTTATGGCATAATTAAAAATGCACGATACTCCCGATTAAATGAGATTACATCTTTCCATATATACTTCATATTCATTCTATATGTGTATTTGCTGATTGAAGCATTTTCAGGTTATCGTGCAGAGTTTTATCCGATATTGATTTTATTTGCAGCTCTCGCCGGATACAAACACTCTGCCTCTTCATTCACAAAACAGACAACTTCTTAGCTTGTCCATCTTATCAACGACAAAAGCCGGGTGTGTGCCCGGCTTTTGTTGTGTATGATGGCTTTGTTGAGGGGTTAGCGCGCTATCAACAGGAAGTAGTTTTTCTTGCCTTTTTGTATGAGGACGTATTTGTCGTTCAGGAGCATACTCTCACTCAGGGAGGCATATACGTCGGCGACTTTCTCTTTGTTGATGGCAAAGCCGTTCTGCTGAGCGAGTTTGCGCAATTCACCCTTCGAGGGGAATACGGGGGCAAGGTCAACGATGGCGTCGGCGATTTTTGTGCCGTCGGCAAATGCCGTGCGCGGTATCTCAAATTGGGGCACGCCCTCAAAGACGGCGAGCAAAGTGTCCTCGTCTATGCGGTGAAGGGTATCTGAGGCATGGTTTGAGAAGAGTATCTGTGAGGCTTCGACAGCCGCCTGATAGTCGGCGGCAGAGTGAACCATAGTCGTAATCTCTTGGGCGAGGCGGCGTTGCAGGGGGCGTTGTCCCGGGTCGGCAGCCTGTTGCGCCACGAGGTCGGCGATCTCTTCTTGGGTCAGCGCTGTGAATATCTTGATATATTTCTCGGCATCGGCGTCTGAGACGTTGAGCCAGAATTGATAGAATTTGTAGGGTGAGGTGTAACGGGCGTCAAGCCATACGTTGCCCGACTCGGTCTTGCCAAACTTGCCGCCATCGGCTTTGGTGATCAGTGGACAGGTGATGGCGTATGCGTCTTCGGCACCGGCTATGCGGCGTATCAACTCTGTGCCCGTGGTCATATTGCCCCACTGGTCCGAGCCGCCGAGTTGCAGACGACAGCCATATTCGCGATATAAATGCAGGTAGTCATAACCTTGGAGCAGTTGATATGAGAATTCGGTGAACGACATACCTTCGCGAGACTCGCCCGAAAGGCGTTTTTTGACAGAGTCTTTTGCCATCATATAGTTGACGGTGATATGTTTGCCGATGTCGCGAATAAATTCGAGGAACGAGAAGTTCTTCATCCAATCATAATTGTTGACGAGTATCGCGGCATTGGGAGCGTCTGAGTCAAAGTCGAGAAATTTGGCGAGCTGTCGTTTGATGCATTCCTGATTGTGGCGTAAGGTCTCTTCATCGATGAGTTTGCGCTCTTGCGATTTCATCGAGGGGTCGCCGATCATACCCGTGGCGCCACCGACAAGCGCAATGGGACGGTGCCCGGCGCGTTGCAGATGTTTGAGCATCATCACGCCGACGAGGTGTCCGATGTGCAATGAGTCGGCAGTAGGGTCTATGCCGAGGTATGCTGTGGTCATACCCTTTTTGAGTTGGTCTTCGACGCCGGGCATTGTGGAATGTATCATGCCACGCCAAGTGAGTTCACTTATAAAATCCATCGTTTTTTCTGCGTTGTTGAATTGTTTTATGTGAATGAGTGTTTGTTAAAAATACGTTGATTATTTGAGTCTTGCGAGAGCAGCGGCTATGCGTCTGAGAGCCTCGCGTATGTTGTCGTCAGACGTGGCATAGCTGAGGCGTATGTAGCCCGGGGCACAGAATGCCGCGCCATCGACAGTGGCAACGTGGGCAACGTCGAGCAGGTACATGGCGAGGTCGCCGGCATCGTTTATCGTGCGCTCCCCATCGCTGAGTCCGAAATATGACGACACCTCGGGGAACAGATAAAATGCGCCCTGCGGACGATTTACGCGCAAGCCCGGTATCTGTGACGCCAACTCGACAACGAGGTCGCGGCGACGCTCAAAGGCTTGGCGCATCTCTTCGACACACACCTGCGACCCGCGATAGGCAGCCTCGGCAGCCTTTTGCGCTATTGATGACGCTCCCGACGTATATTGGCTTTGAAGTTTTGAGATGCCCTTTGCCAACCATTTTGGCGCAGCACAATATCCTATGCGCCAACCTGTCATGGCATAGGCTTTTGACACACCGTTGATGATGACCGTGCGCGAGGCAATGGCGTCAAACGAACCCAACGAGGTGAACGAGCCCGTGAAGTTGATATGCTCATAAATCTCATCGGCGATGACCACGATGCGCTCGTGACGCGCAAGGACATCAACGAGAGCTTGAAGCTCATCGCGCGTGTACACCGATCCGGTAGGATTTGACGGCGAGCACAGAATTATAGCACGTGTGCGCGGTGTGATTGCCGCCTCCAACTGTGCCGGGGTGATCTTAAAATCGCTGTCGATATGTGCCGGCAGTTCAACGACCGTGGCGCGAGCGAGCTTAACCATCTCGACATAGCTCACCCATGCCGGCGTGGGAATGATTACCTCATCTTCGGGATTTACCAACGAGAGTATCGTGTTACACAATGCCTGCTTGGCGCCATTCGAAACAATAATCTGCGAAGGCTCAAACGACAATCCGTTCTCACGACTCAACTTATCGGCGACTGCCTGACGCAACGACAAATATCCGGGTACCGGCGTATAAAACGTAAAATTTTGGTCGACAGCCTCCTTCGCCGCCTCTTTGATGTGCTCGGGAGTGAAAAAGTCAGGCTCACCCACCGAGAGATTTATGACATCAACACCCGCGGCTTTAAGCTCGGCACTCTTCTGTGACATTGCGAGAGTTTGTGACTGAGCCAGCGCATCGACTAAATGTGAAATTTTATCCATGATTATAAATTTTGAGGGGAGTAAACGTTCATATAATTTGCAAAGATAACGATTTCTGCCATATCTTCCACAATTATCCACCGCCAAAAAATTGCCTGTTTTTGCTCCGCATTTTGAAATCTTCACCGCTCTCAAATGTTTTGTTCAGCAACCCTCTGACAATGAGACAATATAATGTTCCCAATAAAAAGTGTAACTATACTTTATCATACCGGCTCGTGGTTTTGCAAATATATCGCCCCTCTTTTTACGACTATGATATCGGTCATTAACGTTTTTATGCGTTTTGCTCTATATTTCGCCTCATCTTGTTAAAGGCTTATAACATATTTGTTTTAAAATAAAGCGATTATGTTAAATAGTCAAAAAAATCGCACTTCGGATAAAACATTTTGCCTTTTTCTGCGTCTTATAGATGAAACAAGTTAAAAAGACGACTTCGCCAACGGGCGGAGACACTAACAAAAAAGTAATAGGAACAATAAAAGCAAACTCCATATTTCATAAGTAAGTATTAGTTATTCATAAGTGAATTGATTAGTTTTTTCATAGGATTAGATTTTTAAGGTTTTACTGGAAAGAAAATGGCAGTCGTGAGACTGCTATTTTTTGTATCACCCGCATAGCACACATTATGCCTATCTTTCGGCTTGTGCTCATAAATTAAATAACAGACCGCGTAAAAAACTCAATTTTGATACTCCTAAGAATGTTTTCTTCCGACTAATTGCTAATTTTGCACTTGCTAGTTGAGAGTAGGCAGGTGTCGGTTCAATGTTCGCTCAGTGATTTATACACAAAAAGTGACGATAACGCCACTTTTTTTGTTAGTATTGATATAGTCTTGTCTTTTCACAGCACGGCAACCGCTCGGCGTATGTTATCAAGCACGGCGGTGAGTGTGCTGTTTTTTCGTGCAGTCTGCAGATTGTAAGCTGACTGCATATTAATCCAAATGTAGGCAGGTATGTCCGTTGCCGCTTCAATTTTCAATGCGTATTCGGTGGTAATAGGGCGTTTGCCGTTTATCACCTCATTAAGTACGGAATAAGAAACGCCGATGACCGCCGCAAATTTTCTTTGCGACATTCCTCGCGCATTTAACTCGTCTTTCAGTATCTCACCCGGATGTATGGGCGTTGACGGTTGCAGTTCGTGCGGTGCGTAAGCTCTTGTCTTTTCCATATCAATGATTATTTGTAATGGTTACTAATATCAAGCAAACGGCATACTGTTATTATTTGTTCGTTCATAATTGCCCTGACGGTAAACTCAAGACGGTATTGCCTGTTAATTCGTACAGATGAAATGCCTTTCTTATCACCTTTCAGCACCTCATAGTTAAGTGCGTTGTTTTGGAATAAGTCTGTAACGGCATTTGCGGAAGAAAGAACGAAAACGGCCTTTTGATAACCTCTTATCACTTCGGGTTGAAAGCGATGTTTTTTATCGCTCGTTTTGCCCTCTGTGTAGAGTTCATGCAAATAGGCTTTGTCAAATTCGATAATCATATCTGTCCGTTTCTTAATGCAAAGTTAGCTGTTTCTTTTGATATTCGCAAATTGTCGAACACTTATTTTTTTGAAACACACGCGCACCGCAAACGTTGCAGTTTGATATGCCGTGCGTTGCGGTGCGCGTGTATGTCGTGAGTGTACGTTTGGAGAAATGTCGCTTTTTCGCGTTAAAATTCGCTCACAAAGTGGAAGCGGATTTTCGGAAAGTCATTTTGTGCCATTTGAAGCACGTATGCCGAGTCGGCGAGGAACACGTCGCGCCCCTCGCGGTCGAGAGCCATATATTGTTGTTTGCGGCGGCGGAAGGCGTCGAGGCTCTGTGTGTCGTCACTCTCTATCCAGCAGGCTTTGTAGAGTGATATCGGCTCCCAGCGACATTGCGCGCCATACTCGTGCAGCAGGCGGTATTGTATGACTTCGAATTGCAGTTGTCCGACGGTGCCGATGATTTTGCGTCCGTTGAATTGGTTTGTAAACAACTGTGCCACACCTTCGTCCATAAGTTGCTGTATACCCTTGTCAAGTTGTTTCGACTTCATAGGGTCGGCATTTTCGATATATTTGAACATCTCGGGGGAGAAGCTGGGCAGACCTTTGAAGTGTATTTCGGGACCCGATGTTATGGTGTCGCCGATTTTAAAGTTGCCGGTGTCGGGAATGCCGATGATGTCGCCGGGGAATGCCTCGTCGACGATATTTTTCTTTTGTGCCATAAAGGCTGTGGGAGCCGTGATTTTGAGGGTTTTGCCGGTGCGTATGTTTGTGTAAACGGCGCCACGTTCAAAGCGTCCCGAGCATATTTTGACGAAGGCTATACATGAACGGTGATTGGGGTCCATGTTGGCGTGAATTTTGAAGACAAAGCCCGAGAAGAACGGGTCGTCGGGCTTGACGGTAATTGTGTCGGTGACAACGGCTCCGGGTGATGGCGCTATCTCGACAAAACAGTCGAGTAACTCTTTGACACCAAATGTATTGAGTGCCGAACCAAAGAACACGGGGGCGAGGCGTCCCTGCAAGTATTTTTGTCGGTCAAAGTCGGGATATACACCGGCGATAAGAGTGAGGTCATCGCGCAATTTGGCGGCATCTTCGGCGGTGACGGCTGCGTCGATGCGCTCGTCATTGATGTCTGTGATTTCGACACGTTCCGAGATTTTTTGTTTGTCAGGGGTAAAGAGGTCGAGGGTGTTGGAATATATGTTATAGACGCCCTTGAATTTTGCACCGATGTTTATGGGCCACGACAGGGGGCGGACGGCGATTTTCAGCTCGGCTTCGAGCTCGTCGAGAATATCAAAGGGGTCACGACCCTCGCGGTCGAGTTTGTTGACAAAGATAATGACGGGGGTGTTGCGCATGCGGCAAACCTCCATGAGTCGGCGTGTCTGTTGCTCTACGCCTTTGGCTACATCGACAACGATAATGACAGAGTCAACGGCGGTGAGGGTGCGGAAGGTGTCTTCGGCAAAATCTTGGTGACCGGGGGTATCGAGGATGTTGATTTTATAGTCGCCATAATTGAAGCCCATGACTGATGTGGCTACGGAGATGCCGCGCTGTTTTTCGATTTCCATCCAGTCTGAGGTTGCCGTTTTTTTAATTTTGTTTGATTTTACGGCGCCGGCGACGTGTATTGCGCCGCCAAAAAGGAGGAGTTTTTCGGTGAGTGTCGTTTTGCCGGCATCGGGGTGTGAGATGATGGCAAATGTGCGACGGCGTTGTATCTCGTCTGTGATTGTAGCCATATTTATATTGTCGTTTTTATTGTTGTCTTATTTTTGTGGATTAATTGTTATCGTTGATGAGTTTGAGGCAGCGACAGAGCGCGTCGCGCCAATGGGGTATGGCAAGAGAGTATGTGGCTTTGATTTTCGTCTTGTCGAGCACCGAGTATGCCGGACGCTCGGCAGCCGTGGGATATTGGTCGGTGGTGATTGGCAGTGCCCGGCAGGGGGTGTCACTGAGCGTGAATATGGCGTGGGCAAAGTCATACCACGAGGCAACGCCCTCGTTGGCATAGTGATAGATGCCGGGGACAATATGTGGCGCGGCGAGTATCGTGGCTATGCAGGCGGCGAGGTCTCCGGCATACGTTGGCGTGCCGGTTTGGTCAAAGACCACCGGCAGTGTCTCATGCGAGGAGCCGAGACGAAGCATGGTCTTGACGAAGTTTTTGCCGTAGGGCGAATAGAGCCAGCCCGTGCGCAATATCACGGCATCGGGGCACAGTCCGAGCAGCGTTGTCTCGCTTTGGCGTTTTGTCTCGCCATAGTGTGAAAGCGGCGCAGGTTTGTCGCTCTCGCGATACGGACGGTTGCCGGTGCCGTCAAAGACATAGTCTGTCGAGATGTGTATGATTTGAGCACCAACAACATTGGCGGCGAGAGCAAGATTTTTGACGGCATCGACATTGAGTCGGGTGCACGCCAAGCGTTCTTCCTCGGCACGGTCAACGGCGGTGTATGCGGCGCAGTTGATGATATGTGTGGGAGCGACAGCGGTAACGTATGTCATAACTGCATCGGCATCGGTGATGTCGAGGCTGTCGCGGTCGGTGGCGAGCAGTTCTGCCCCGGGCTGTGTCGTCGGCAGGGTGTCACACAAACAGTGTCCGAGTTGTCCGGCGGCGCCGGTGATGAGTATCTTCATTATCTTAACTATAAAATATCAAAATAATTTGAATATTTATCGCCAATCAAGGGCTGTGACAAGAGCTTGATAAAGAAGGTCACCGGCAAGTTCATAACCGGGACGCAACAGGTGTATGTGGTCGCGAGGATTGAGCAATGAGGCGTCAAGCCATCTGTTGGCAGCACCTTCGCCACCGGCAACGGCATAGAAATCCCACAAAGCGGTGTGAGTTTCGGCGGCAACACGTCTTATGATTTGTGCCACGGGGGCTATGCGACGATTGATGTCATACTGTCCCGAGCGCGGATAATACGGATGATTGAGGTCACGGTGACATTCCATAGGCGTCATCATCAATATGGCAGCATTAGGATTGTGACGGCGCAACTTCCTCAATAGTGTGCGCACAGACACTTCTATCGCCTCATCACTCATCATCGAGAACGCCTCGTTTGTCCCCATGGTGAGGATAATCAGGTCGGGACGCATAAGTGATGTTTGTGGTGCAAAGTCATCGATGAGCAGATAGTCATTATAGCACGCACCATTGTTACCGATGGCTGAGTAGAGCAAACCGTGGCGATTGCCCTGCAACACCGCGCCCCACAACGACTCGCCACACGGCACGTCAAAGCTCACCGAGTCTCGGGCTGAGACATAATCCTGACGCATAATGCGCCCCGAGGTGATCAGCGTGGCATGATTGATACCGTGTCCCTCTCCTTTACAACCAACGACAACCGTCGCTCCATCTGACGGCTTGGCAGCAACGCCACAAAGTCCCGGCATCTCGTTCCACGGCAATTTCAACAGGCGCGTCTGACTCTCAATCTTCGCCTCGCCGCCGGCAAGATGTATGGTATAGTCGCCACTCTGATTGGTGCCCGCAAGACGTAGCGGAGCGACAAGTCCGCGACCTGCATTTCCATAACGCTTTTGCAACAACTCGCGCAGACGACAAGTAATAAACTCGGCTTGTATGTGAGAGTCGCCGATATGCAAAACGCTGATGTCGGCAGTGTCACCACGCATCGTGGCAGCAGCCTTCTCTCGCAAAAGCGTCCAATCAGCACCATTGAGATCTATACGGTTGGCATCGAAATTCAGCCCCTTGGGAGCATTTGACGTCGTCTGTGCCACCGACGTCAACGCAATGGCTAAGACGCCGAGCAACACACAGACTCGATTACTATTCTTTATCATAAAACTATCAGAGAGAGAGTATATATGTTTGCTATCAATGATTTTCATCTAAAAACTCACGCCGAGGCGCACCTGCACCATACTCACCCCCGGACAGTGGCGCAAACGCTCACCGAGATAGCACTCTTTTTGACCGAGATAAGTATAAGCAAGAATAATATGAGACGAGAATGTGCGTCCCGAAGCAAGCGTCACGCCAACGCCACCCGAGGCATACGGCAACGTTTCATTGCGGTCATGGTCAAGATAACTCAACGCCACACCGCCACGCAAATCGGCGAACAACAAACGTCGACGCGAACTGAAGTCAGTGCGAAAATTCACCGTCAGCGGAAACGTGCGCGACGAATTCGTCACCATGACATCAGCACCGGCACCAATGCCAAAAAAGCGCACCCATCGCCACTGCATGCCAAACATAGCATCAATGCCCACCGCCGACATCTCGTGTCCGCTCAAATCAACCATGCCCCCCAACTCGGCGCCCCACGCGAAACGCAAAGGTCGCCGCACATCAGCCTCAGACACATTAGTCACGGCAGCAGGCGTCACAGCCATAGCTGTGACAGCTGTCATCAGCAAAGCTGCAAGCATCGTGAGAACACGAGACAATCGATACTTGCCCAACGTATTTTCATTATTACTTTTATTCTTAACAAGAGTGATGCATGCCCACCCCTCGTCGTCATCGACAAGCGTTGCTCCGGCATCATAAGACAGACCCACAGGCGCCGCTTTATCGACAATCACATCTATATCGGTTTTATAAAATCCGCTGAGAATGACATGACCTCCCTCGCGCACCGATGCCGCATAGCGAGCAATATCACCGAGTATGATATTACGATTGATATTGGCGAGCAAAACATCTGCCTCACCCGTAACGTCATCAAGTCGGTGAGCGTCGCCCAAAAGCACAGAGACACCCTCACAGCCGTTCACAGCCACATTATCCATGGCATTATCACACGCCCCCGGGTCAATCTCTATCGCCGTGACACCGGTTGCCCCGAGCTTTGACGCCAATATTGACAAAACACCGGTGCCCGTGCCCACATCGATGACACGTCGACATTCCGCACCCCACGGCAACGACAGCAAACGGCGACACATCATAACGGTTGTCGCATGATGCCCCGTGCCAAAAGACATCTTGGGATTGATCACGACATCATAATCACACACCGGAACATCAATATGCTCCGACCCATGTATCACACACCTACGATCAATGACTATCGGCGTATAAGAATTTTGTTCCCATACCTCATTCCAATCCTGCGTGGGCACAAGCTCCGCGCTATGAGTAATCTGTGTTTGTATGGCGAAATCACTGATGATGCCACACAAAGCCTCTTCATCATAAACACCGGCGGCGACATACGCATCCAAACCGCGCTCATCGCTCACAAAACTATCATAACCGATATCGGCGAGACAACCTGCCATCAAATCACAAGCATCTTGTGACCACGGTTCAAAATCAAGGCGCACACGATAATATTCGTTATTCGACATCTTAAATTATCATTAATATAGAGACCACAAAATTACTGATTTTGGTTCAAAACACCAACACCCCCGGTCACTCGCTCTATTTCGGCAACCGCTATGGTCATAACACACTGATTAATAATACAAACAAAAAAATCACAAAAATAGATTTTGACAAACAAAATAAAAACCTTAACTTTGTCGCCGCAAAACCCGAGGAAAGGTGCCGGAGTGGTCGATCGGGGCGGTCTCGAAAACCGTTGTACCCTTGCGGGTACCCAGGGTTCGAATCCCTGCCTTTCCGCAACATCAACAATAACAAAGGTCACAAGCTCTCACGCCTGTGACCTTTTGTCATATCATCAAAACTCTTAATAACCTCAAAGACCCTGTTTTTTCAAAAAAAAACACTAACTTTGCCCCACATAATTAAAAACAACCGAAATCAAAAAACATCACTATAATGGCAACCGAAATCAAAGGGCTCACAAAACGCTCAGAAAACTACTCACAATGGTATAACGAACTCGTAGTCAAAGCCGACCTCGCCGAGCAATCTGCCGTGCGAGGCTGCATGATAATAAAACCATACGGATACGCAATATGGGAAAAAATGCAACAAACCCTCGACCGTATGTTTAAGGAAACAGGCGTGCAAAACGCATACTTTCCCCTGCTCATTCCCAAATCATTCCTCTGCCGCGAAGCCGAGCACGTCGAAGGCTTCGCCAAAGAATGCGCCGTCGTCACCCACTACCGACTCAAAAACGACCCCAACGGCACAGGCGTCATCGTTGACCCCGAAGCACGCCTCGAAGAAGAACTCATCATACGCCCAACATCAGAAACCATAATCTGGGGCACATACAAAAACTGGATACATTCATGGCGCGACCTTCCTCTGCTGACAAACCAATGGGCAAACGTTATGCGTTGGGAAATGCGCACACGTATGTTCCTGCGCACCTCAGAATTTCTATGGCAAGAAGGACATTGTGCTCATGCCACCGCTGAAGAATCCGAGGCACGCACCGTGCAGATGATAAACCTCTATGCCGACTTTGCCCAAAAATATATGGCAATGCCCGTCATCAAAGGCGTCAAAACCGCCAACGAACGATTTGCCGGCGCCCTCAACACTTACACCATCGAAGCTATGATGCAAGATGGCAAAGCCCTCCAATCAGGCACCTCACACAATCTCGGACAAAACTTCGCACGCGCCTTTGACGTCACATACGCCGACAAAGACAACAAACCGCAATACGTCTGGGCAAACTCATGGGGTGTCTCCACACGTCTCATGGGCGCACTGATTATGACACACTCAGACGACAACGGACTCGTATTGCCACCTCACCTCGCACCGATACAAGTTGTCATCGTTCCCATATTCAAAAACGCCGAGCAACTCGATGCCATACGCACAGCCCTCACCCCACACATCGAACAAATGCGCGAACGCGGCATCACCGTAAAACTCGACGATTCAGACAACAAGCGCCCCGGCTTTAAATTTGCCGACTACGAACTCAAAGGCGTGCCGGTGCGCCTCGCTATCGGTGCCCGCGACCTCGAAGCCGGCACCGTTGAAATCTTCCGTCGCGACACCCACGAAAAACAAACAATACAACTCCAAGGCATCGCCGACGTCATCGCCAAACTCCTCGAAGACATACAACAAAACATCTTCAAAAAAGCCCTCGATCTGCGCAACCAAAAAACATACATCTGCGATTCATACGATGACTTCAAACAACGCATCGAGGACGGCGGATTCTTCCTCTGCCACTGGGACGGTACCACCGAGACCGAAGAACGCATCAAGGACGAAACCAAAGCCACGATACGCTGCATACCTCTCGACGGTGACAACACCCCCGGCAAATGTATGGTCACCGGTCGCCCCTCAAAACAACGCGTGATCATCGCTCGCAACTACTGATAATCCTCTCAAACACCTCCTCAGCCTATGACCTTAGCCCCGCGCATAGCAATCTGCATACCTTGCTACAACGAACAAGAAGCACTTCCCCACACCATACCCGTGCTCCTTGACCTTCTCGACACGATGACTGCCGACGACCTCATCAGTCCCGACTCATACATCATCTGCTGTGACGATGGCTCAAAAGATCAAACTTGGCAGACACTCAAAGATCTTCACTCTCGCGATCCAAGAGTCAAAGCCATCGCCCTCGCCCACAACCGCGGACATCAACACGCCTTGCTCGCCGCCCTGATGACCGCCCACAACAACTGCGACGCCGCCATCTCAATAGACGCCGACCTCCAAGACGACCCCAAAGCCATCATACAAATGGTCAAAAACTACCGCGGTGGCGACCACATAGTCTATGGGGTGAGATCATCACGACAAACAGACACATGGTTCAAACGCACGACAGCCCACGCCTTCTACCGCCTGCAACGAGCTATGGGTGTCGATACCATCTATGACCACGCCGACTATCGTCTGATGTCAAACAAAGCCCTTGATATGCTCAGCCGATACCGCGAGACAAACCTGTACCTGCGAGGCATCATACCCAACATCGGGCTCAGCCACTCAACCGTCACCTATCCACGCTCGGCACGCATCGCCGGCGAGTCAAAATACCCCTTGCGTAAAATGCTCGCCCTCTCAATCGACGGTATAACATCGTTCTCGGCAAAACCCATGCGCCTGATATTCCTCACCGGCGTCTTCCTGTTGCTCGCCGACATCATCGTTGCCGTATGGGTGCTCATTGCCCATCTCAACCATGTCACAATCTCCGGCTGGTCATCACTCATGCTCTCAGTATGGTTTCTCGGCTCACTCATACTCATAGCCCTCGGCACCATCGGCGAATACATCGGCAAAATATACATCGAAGTCAAACAACGCCCACCATACGCCATAAGCGACAAAATCTGGGATTAATAAAACCCGCCAAGACAATATGGATCACGCCACACTCATCAAGGCTCTCAGTGACGCCACCGCCATCGACGCCAAAACCATAAACTCCGCCCTCGGCGTCCTGAGCGACACAATCACCACGAACCTCTCACAGGGCAACGTCATAGCCCTTCCCAGCTTTGGCACACTCGCCACAACACTACACCCGGAGACCACCGTCACCGACCTCGTCACCCGCATCACCACCCTCAATCCCCCACACATCACCGCCACATTCACTCCCGCCGCCAACCTCAAAAAGCACCTCGCCGCCAACCAATGACCAACGACACCATAACACTCGCCACACTCGCCAAAACACTCAGCGATGCCGTCTCCACACTCAACACTGACGACGCCACCCGCCTGTTGCGCGCACTCACCCAAACCATCACCGACAACCTCGCCGCCGGTCAATCCACAACCATCAACGCCCTCGGCACATTCACACCCGACGCACAAGATCCCGGCAACCCCACATTCACTCCCGACACCAACCTGAGCCAAACCATCAACGCACCCTTCGAAGCATTCACCCCCGTCACCCTTCCCGACGGTCTGGATCTCAACCCGGTTCAACCCGACCAACCCACCGACGACACAGACGAGCCCAACGAACCTAATATACCCACCGCACCTATTGAGTCCACCGAACCTATTGAGCCTAATATGTCCACCGAGCCGACCACCGATGACGAAGAAGAAGACGACGACCCCCAAGTCTACATCCTCAAACCGCGACATCCACACCGTCCACTCATCATCACCGCCATCATCACACTCCTAATTGGTATCGTAATTGGTGCAACACTCACATACACTCTCCACGACCAAATAACAACCTTATTCAAAACCGATACCCCCACCGCGCCCATTACACCCAATATACCCATTGAGCCTGACACACTCACCTCCAAACCCGATATGCCCATTGAGGCTAACACACCCACCGAGCCCATCATCGACACCATCACCACCACAAAATACCTCACCACAATCGCTCGGCGTCACTATGGGCAAAAAGACTACTGGGTCTACATCTACGACGCTAACGCCGACCACCTCAGACACCCCGACCGCATAAAGCCCGGCACAACTCTCATCATTCCTCCCATCTCCTCCCTGCCTCTCAGTGCCGACACAGCCAAAAACATCGCCAACGCCCGAGCTCGCGCCGCCCAAATTTACAACAAATACAAATAACGCAACTCACACACTTAAAAAACCTTAAACATTAAAAAACAAAAAGACACCATAACCAAAATTAACACTCAGCCAACACACACCAACACAAAACAAAACTAACTTTGCCCTACCAAAAACCGACCCTTCGGCGCTATGGGCAAAGTGCTCTCGCATACCCACACGCCACCCCAAGGTCACAAAAACAACGACAAACAAAAAACAAACAACATAACACTCTCAAACCCTTATGAGCGACACAACAAACATCAACGCCCTCGCCGGGCTCATCAACCAAAAATCACAAATCATCAACACCATAACCACAGGCATGAGCCAGACAATCGTCGGTCAACAACACCTCGTTCAATCACTGCTCATAGCCCTGCTTTCAAACGGACACATACTGCTCGAAGGTCTCCCCGGTCTTGCCAAAACCCTCGCCATCAAAACCCTCGCTTCAATCATTGACGCCCGCTACAACCGCATACAATTCACCCCCGACCTTCTCCCAGCCGACATCGTCGGCACAATGATATACTCGGTCAAAAACGAGCAATTCATCGTCAAAAAAGGTCCGGTATTTGCAAACTTCATACTCGCCGATGAGATAAACCGCGCTCCCGCAAAAGTGCAATCAGCCCTTCTTCAAGCTATGCAAGAGCGACAAATAACCATCTCCGACACCACCTATGACCTACCTCACCCATTCCTCGTAATGGCGACACAAAACCCAATAGAGCAGGAAGGCACATACCCACTGCCCGAGGCACAAGTCGACCGTTTCCTGATGAAAACAATCATCACATACCCCACAAAACAACAAGAACAACAAATCATACGACAAGCCTCACAACCCGCTATCGCTCCAAAACCCCTGCTCACCCCCGACCAAATCATTGATGCCCAACAAACCGTCAGCCAAATATATCTTGACGAAAAAATCGAACGATACATTGTTGACATCACATTCGCCACACGCAACCCCCAAGAAGCAAACCTCAAAGACCTCACAGACATCATCGCATGGGGAGCTTCCCCGCGCGCATCAATATCATTGGCACAAGCCGCTCGCGCCTACGCATTCATCAACTCGCGCCCCTATGTCATACCCGAAGATATCATCGCCATCTCACACGACATACTTCGCCACCGCATAGGGCTCACATACGAAGCACAAGCCAACAACATCACCACCGACGAAATCATCACCGAAATACTCGACAAAGTACAAGTACCCTAACCCACAGCCTCCCTGCACAACCGCAGACACCAACGATGGACTCAAAAGAACTACTCAAAAAAATACGTCGCATACAAATCAAAACCCGCGGACTGTCACACAACATATTCGCGGGACAATACCACTCAACATTCAAAGGACGCGGCATGACATTTGCCGAAAACCGCGAATACCAATATGGCGACGACATACGCGACATCGATTGGAACGTCACCGCCCGCCAAAACAAACCATACATCAAAACATACCAAGAAGAGCGTGAACTCACAATCATGCTCCTCGTCGACCTCTCAGCCTCAACAACCTTTGGCGCCACAGCCCCCGCAAAGCGCGACACGATAGCCGAGATTGCCGCCACCCTCGCATTCTCAGCCACACAAAACAACGACAAAGTCGGCGCACTCTTCTTCACCGACAAAATCGAAAAATATATCGCCCCCGCCAAAGGCAAACAACAAATAATGCTCATCATACAACAACTCCTCGACTACAAACCCACATCGACACAAACCGACATATCCCTAGCTCTCAAACACTTCACCAACGCCACTCCAAAACGAACCACCGCCTTCCTCATCTCAGACTTCATCGACACTCCACCATACAAACAAGCCCTTCAACTCGCACAAAACAAACACGACATCATCGCCATACAAATATACGACAAACGAGACGCTCAACTCACCGACCTCGGACTCATACAACTCACCGACCTCGAAACACGCCAAACACGCTGGATCGACACATCTCTGAGTTCAACACGCAAACAATACGACCGCTGGTGGTATCAACGCCAACAACAAATGACACAAACCCTGCGCGCTACACACACCGACCACATATCGGTCACCACCGATGACGACTACGTCAGCGCCCTTATGACCCTCTTCAACCACCGCGCACGATAACTCCGACCACAATGACTCAAAACAACATCCGACATATCACCCACACCACATTCAGAGCCGGCATACTGACGGCTCTGACACTACTAACCCTACTACTCTCCTCACGGTTAACAGCCCAAAACACCGCGCCACAGCCCCCGGTGACCATCTCGGCGACCATCGACTCCACACAGCTCACCATGGGCTCGCGCACCACCCTTCACATACAAATCATCAAAAACTCACACCCGGGCGTCTACATCGACCCGGTCACCAGACACGAAGGCAGTGACATACAAACAATCTCAGACATCGAAATACGCCAAAAAACAACAGACTCCACAACGCTCCAAGGCGGTCGCATACAAATAGACCACACATACCTCCTTCAACCATTCGACCCCGGTGACGCCACACTCGGTCCATTCGCCTATGCCTCACCCGACGGCGACACCGCCACGACACAAACCATCACCATAAAAGTTGCCGAGCCACCCATACCACAACAAATGCGCGACTCGCTGTGGATAAACCCCATGCTCGGACCATCATCTATACCAGCACGTTGGTATGACATCATACCCACATGGTGGTATTGGCTCCTCCTTCCACTCATACTCATACCCCTGATACTTCTCATCATACACCTATACCGCAAAAACGGTCCCCGACTCATACCCCGCAAAAAAATCATACCCCCCTACGACCTCGCAATACTCAACCTCCACGCCCTACAAAACAAACAACTGCCACAAAAAGGGCTCATAAAACAATACTACACCGAGCTCACAGACATACTCCGCGCATACATCAAAGGACGGCTAAAAATCGACGCTCCCGAGATGACCACACCCCAAACAATACAAGCCCTCGCCGACAACCCCTTGACAACCTCTCTCATATCACCCGTGCAACAACTTCTGCAAACAGCCGACGCCGTCAAATTTGCCCGATATAACCCCGAGTCCGGACAACACGACCAAGCAATGCAAACCGTGAAGCAATTCCTCACGCTCACAAAACCACAACCACAACAACCCCAAAAACAAAACAACAAACATAACACCCCCGACAACCCCCAACCCACCAACAAAAAATAACGATGCAACTCGCCAACCCACAATACCTCTGGTTACTACTCATCATTATACCCCTGACTATCCACTACATACTCGGGAGGCGTAAAGCCAACCCCAGCCTCAACATATCATCACTCTCCCCTTTTAAAAATACCCCCACTCCCCTGCGAGCACGCCTGCGCCACCTCCTATTCATCCTCCGCATGCTCGCCATCGCCACTCTCATCATAATTCTTGCCAGACCCCAAACTAAAGACAACTGGCAGACAACCACCACACAAGGCACAGACATAATCCTCGCCCTCGACATCTCATCATCGATGAAAGCACGCGACTTCGACCCCGACCGACTACAAGCCGCCAAACAACTCTCAAAACAATTCATCGCCGGACGAGATGGAGACAACATCGGTATCGTCATATTTGCCGGCGAAGCACTCACCGGCATCCCCATGACCACCGACCACGATGCCCTCAACCACTACATTGACGCCATAGACCTCGGCATGATAGACGACGGCACAGCCATCGGCGACGGCATCGCCACCGCCGTCAACCGCCTCACAACAGGTCGTGCAAAATCAAAATCAATAATCCTCCTCACCGACGGCTCAAACAACACCGGAACAATAACACCCTCAGACGCCGCCACCATCGCCAAAAACAAAAAAATACGAATATACACAATAGCCGTCGGCACTCGCGGCAAAGCCCTCGCCCCGGCATACCTCGACGCCATGGGCAACATACAATATCAACTCCAAGACGTCATAATTGACGAAACAACACTCCAAAACATCGCCCGACAAACCAACGGACAATACTTCCGCGCCACCGACAACAAAACGCTCAAAAACATATTCAACCAAATAGACAAACTCGAAAAAACAAAAATCGACATCTCTCGATACTCCCACACCGACGACAACTACACCCCCTGGGCATGGCTCCTCATCGGTCTCATACTTTTCGAACTCACCCTGCGCTACACCATCTTGCGCACAAACCCATAACCCAACCTCTCTCTCCGAACAAAAAAACAAACAACAATGCTCGACTTCCTCCACCCACAATACCTCTGGCTCCTCTTCCTCATACCCGCGATATACCTTCTATACCGCCTCGCGCGATATGCCACAGCACGACGCCTGTCAAAATTCGGCGATCTTACACACCTCGCCCCTATGATGAGCGACCGTTCTCAATACAAACCCAAAATCAAAATCACACTACAACTACTCGCTCTGGCTATGATCATCATCATCATCGCCAGACCACGTTATGGTCAAACACAACAAACCACACAACGCTCAGGCATCGAAATCGCCATTGCATTCGACCTTTCACGCTCAATGTATGCCCCCTCGACCGATGACCCTGCCTCGACACCACGCCTGCGCCGCGCAAAACTACTCCTCGACCAACTCATAGACAAACTCAAAGACGACAAAACATCACTCACCGTCTTCGCCAACACCGCCATCACAAAACTGCCACTCACCACCGACCACTACACAACAAAACTCATACTCTCTGACCTCGACCCCGAAACAATGCCCGACCAAGGCACAGACATCGCCGCTGCCATAACACGCGCACAATCAACACTCTCACAAAAACAAAACACCCACCGCGCAATCATCATCATCACCGACGCCGAAGACAATCAAGGACAAGCCATACAAGCCGCCAAATACGCCAACGAACAAAACATTCAAGTCAACACCATAACCGTCGGCACAGCTACAGCCACAAAAATACCCATGCCCGACGGCACATATCTCACCGATCCCACTACCGGACAAGACGCCACTACAACCATTGACATAAAAACCGCACAACAAATAGCTCAAGCCGGTGGCGGAATACACATCGACGCCACAGACCCCGACGCGCTCGACAAACTCTCACAACAGCTCGACAAACTCGGCAAAACAAAATTCAAAGACATACAATATACAACAGCCGGCGAGCAATTTCCGACATTCGCATGGCTCGCTTTACTGTTGCTGCTCATTGACACCATCATCTCACAAGCAAAAAACCCATGGCTCAAAAACAAAAACATCTTCACGCCAAAAACAAAAAGAACAAAAACAAGTCACAAACTTCCTCTCGTCATCACCCTCATCCTCACCACACTCGCCATAACATCATGCACACAACCACAATCCATACAGAGTAACAAAACCGAGCGCAACGCCATTAAAGAAGGTAACGAAGCATACTTTAAGCAAAAATACAACACAGCGACTCTCAACTACAGCCGCGCCCTCAAAGCAAACCCCACTTCTGAGGTCGCACAATACAACCACGCCATTTCAACCCTTATGGGCGGCACTCAAGACACCGCCCAAATCTCAAACGCTCGCACAACGCTCGACAAACTCGGCAAAACAGCCACAGACCGACAGATCGCCCACAAAGCAATATACAACCTCGCCGGCGACGCCGTTCTCACAGGTGACGCATACAAAGCACAAGCCGACACATTACGCAAAAACCCCACGCCGGCAGCAATCTCCCTCGCCGACTCTCTCTCTCAAATAGCAACACAATGCTACCAACAAGCCATCAACAACTACAAAACAATCCTCCGCAAAAACCCAAAAGACCTGCAAACACTCCAAAACCTACGCATCACCCAACTAAAACTTCCGCCACAAAACAACCAACAAAACCAAAACAAACAAGACAAGCAACAAAACGACAAAAACAAACAGCAACAACAGCCCAAACCACAACAATCGCCACAACAACAAAGCGACGACCAAACACTACAGGCCATACAAAACAAAGAAAACCAAACCCGACAAAACCAACAACGCGCTCAACGTGCCAAAACCACAACAGACAAACCCTGGTAACCCACCACAGATGACAACAAACAACAACACCCGCCACATCATCTTCACGATACTCGCCTTTCTGCTGAGCATCACCACACTCACTGCCAAAAACAACGATCTCACCCCAACAATACACCTCAACCCCGACACCATATACACCGGTCAGACAACAACCGTCACCATAACCATCACCACACCCCTGCGCCTCACAGACATCACTCCATCAGACACCATACAACACAAAAATCTCATACGTTTGGCTGCCGACACCCGTCCCACTCTCATTCGCCGACAAATTATCAACAATCAAATTGTCAACATATATCACATCGCCACTCTCCGCCTCAAAACAATACGTCCCGGGTGCCACAAAATCAAGCTTCCTCAATATACCTTAACCACCCGTGCCGGGCAAACCATCACCACAAACAAAACCGATGTAACTCTTGTCACCCTCAAAGGCACCGACCCGCGCATAGATCCACGGCGGTACCCCACCGCAATCGCAATGACAACATCTCAAACCACCCCCCTGCAATGAAACAAACAAACAAAACGCCCCACATATCAACACTCACACGCTTGTTACTGCTACTGCTCACAACAGCCGGCACACAAGCCCTTATGGCCCAAAACATACAGACAATCGTCAACGACTATGCCATACAAGGGCAAAAATTCACCATCACATATCGCCTCTCAAACATCGACGCCACAATAACAACACAACCACCGACACCCGACGGCACCATACTTCTGTACGGACCCGCCACATCAACAATATCCTCATTCACATACACCAACGGACACCAAACAACATCACAATACACCGACTACACATATACCTACCGAGCCGAACGCCCCGGCAAAACAACCATACCTTCCTTCACCATCAAAGCCCATGGCAAAACACTCAGCACCCGACAACGCACAATAACAATACTCCCCCCCGACAAAAATACCCCCCGCAACCCCGTTACCAACCAGCCCGACCCACAACTCATCACCCCCACAACAAAAATCAGCCCCGAAGATCTCATTGTCACCGTAACACTCTCACAAAACGACATATACCAACAACAGCCCACCATAGCCACCATAAAAGTCTACACCAAACACCCCATAACAACATTCCGCGCTACGACACTACCCACATTTGAAGGCTTCCTCTCAGAAGAACTCCCCGTCACCCAAACATCTCAAATCGAACACTTCCGCGGCGCGAACTACTACACCGCCATACTCAAACAATGCCTCCTATACCCGAAAAAATCAGGCAAACTCACAATCACTTCCGGACGATATGACGTCACACTCCAAACATACCGCACCATAACCCAAGGCTTTATGGCAACACGCCAGCCCATTGACCAAAACGTCACCACAACATCAAACACCCTCACAATCAACGTCAAGCCTCTGCCACAGCCACAACCCGCAACATTCACCGGAGCCGTCGGCAAATATACCCTCACCGCCAACCTCACGCCCAAAAATCCGTCGAGCGGCGAACCCGCCACATACCAAATCAAAATCTCCGGCACCGGCAACCTCAAAAACCTCACACCGCCCACGCCACCGCTGCCACAAAACGTTCAGACATTCGATCCCGAGACAAAGATCGACGCACAATTCAACGGTGCCGACCAAAGCGGCACATACACCGCCGACTACACCATCATACCCCAAACCCCCGGCACACTCACCATTCCGGAATGGCAATACACATACTTCGACCCACAAACAAAACAATACAACACCATCACAATCCCCGCCATCTCGCGACCCGTCACAAAAGGCTCCACAGTGACAACAAAACAAAAAAACATTGATACCCTCACCGACATACTCCACATCACACCTCTCGACAACCTCAAACACGGTCAAGACAAGCCCGTCATCACCACACTCTCCTACACCCTCACATACATCGCCACTACCCTGTTTCTCATAACACTCATGATCATCAACAGGCGACACATACGCCTCAGCGCCGACCCCGAAGCACGCCGCGCCGCACGAGCCATGCGCACAGCCACATCACGTCTGCACAAAGCACGACTCGCCCTAAATCACGGCGACACAACCCAATACTACACCCAACTCACAACCGCCCTGAGAACATACCTCAGCGACAAACTCCACATACCCACATCACAGCTCACAAGACAAAACATCACCATCTCACTCCAAGCCGCCGGCGTCACAGAACAAACAACCCGGCAACTCATCACCATACTCGACACTTGCGAGCAAGCCCAATACGCCCCCAATGCCGGCGATACCGACATCAAAAACAACCTCTACAACACCACCCTCCAAACAATAAAGCAAATCGAAATCGCCAAACCCATCAAAACCCAAACGCAATCATGACAACCCCACGCACCATCATACTCTCCGTTATACTCTCCACCCTCTCCTTCCTCTCCCTGAATGCCGCCACGAACCCCGCGATCGCCGGCGACTCGGCATACAACAACCGCGACTACAACACCGCTCTCCAGCAATATACCCAAGCCCTCAACCAATACGGACCCTCCACAGACTTATACTACAACATTGGCAACACTCAATATCGTCTCGGCTCACTCTCACAAGCAATCATTGCCTACGAACGAGCACTCAAAATTGACCCATCAAACACCAAAGCCCAAACAAACCTCGACTTTCTCAAAACAAAAACCATCGATCGTCCAGAAGACGACACCTCCTACCTCACCACTTTACACCACAAAACAATAGCGCTATGCTCACCCGACACGTGGGCATACATCACGCTCGCGCTCTTCATCACACTGTTAACACTCATCGCACTATACACTCTCACCCAACGACCGTTGACACGCAAAATCGGTTTCTTTGGCGCCATCATCACCCTTCCCATACTCATATACACCACCACAATCGCCATCACCACAATCACCGATCGCGACACCCACGACACAGCAATCATAACCGCCACCATCACAAACCTCACTTCATCGCCCTCACAACCACAAAACAAAACAGACAAGACACTGCCCCTGCACGAAGGCACAAAACTCACCATCATCGACTCACTCCAAACCCCCAAAGACCCCACCACAACAATATACTACAACGTCAAAATCAACAACACAACCACAGCATGGGTCAGTGGCGCCGACATCGAAAAAATTTAGCTTCTCTTACTCTACGCCAAACCGCTGAAAACCAAACAAAAACAAAAATCATGTTCTAAAACATAAAAAAAAACGACAAAAAAACTTTGCCACACCAAAAACAAGCCCTAACTTTATAACCCGAAACAAACTCGCCCTCAGAGGCGTTAATATAAAAACAAATCACCCAAAAACAAAACCCCGATATGACTAAAACAATCACATTCAACGAACTGCGTCGACTCAAAGACAGCCTTCCCGATGGCTCGATGCACAAAATTGCCGACAAACTCAACATCACCGTCCAAACCGTTCGCAACTACTTTGGCGGCGCAAACTACGACTTTGGCAAAAACGTTGGAGTACACATAGAGCAAGGTCCCGGCGGCGGCATCGTTGTCCTCGACGACTCAACAATCTACGACATGGCAGTCGAAATCCTACAAGAACTCCAAGACAAAAAAAACGACTGACAACTCCACAACCGAAACTAACAACTGAGCCGCGCAAAAACACAGATAATGCACGGCTCAGTACCATTTTGACCACAACACAAATAAAACCTCAAAACCAACACCCGGCATGCGACTCATAACTCTCGCCATACACACATACGACCACGCCCTCCGTCTCAAAGCACAACTCCAAAGCGAAGGCATCGACGTCACACTTCAAAACGTCAACCTTCAAAACCCCACCATCGCCCCCGGAGTCAGAGTACGCATACACGAACACGACCTTCCTCTCGCTCTGCGCATAATAGAAAACCCACAAATCTTCTCACCCCAAGCACAAACAACCAATCACCCCATCATCGTGCCCGTTGACTTTGCTCCCCACACAGCCAACGCCATCGACATAGCATTCCACCTCGCCGCCTACCACCACACAGACATACACCTCATACATACATACCTCGATCCCGACCCGACAAACATACAACTCACCCCCACGCTCACCCTCGACAACACTAACAACGACCTGCGCGAAAAAATCAGAAATCAAGCACAACAACAACTACAACACCTCAAACAAACACTCCTGACCAAAATCAAAAACTCACAACTGCCGCCCGTTAAAATCACGACACAAGTGCTCGAAGGCGTCCCCGAAGACACCATCACCGACTATGCACGCACTACACCCCCATACCTTACCGTTATGGCAACACGCTCGGCACAACAAAAAAAACAACAACAAATCGGTTCGGTAACCGCCGAAATAATAGACAAATGTGCCTTCTCTGTCCTCACCGTTCCCGATGGCACGACACCAAAGGCTGACCCTCAAAACATCAACATACTCCTCAACCTCGAAGATCAAGACATACTCGCCATAGACACCCTCGCACGCATCATCACCACGCCCAACCCCACAATAACGCTCATACCCGCCCCACAACGCCGTCGCTCGATACTACCCGACCGTGACCACACCCCCCAAACCCTACAAAACATCATCACATACTGCCAACAAAACCACCCCGGCTACACCTTTACCACAAACACAAAACCCACATCACAAGCAATAACCGACACCGATCTGTTGGTCATTCCCAATAAAAAGAAAAATTCCCTTGCCCGACTCCTCAACCCCGGGCTGGCACACCAAATTCTCATCGACTCAGACACCCCCATGCTCGTCATACCAATATGACACGCCCCCAACGCTCTCCAACACTTCCTCAACTCTCGGGCAATCTCCGGCACCGACCTCAACGTGCATAACACACACCATTCCCTCATACTCCTGAGACAAAATCTTCAAGCCCACCGATTTAACGACTCGCATCACGCCATTAAGTCCCTCATAACCCACACGCAACCACAGCCTGCGCATCACACGCCGCTTCTCGACACCCGCCACCTCCAACGCACCACGCGCCGCACCACGATAAGCACCAATCAATCCCGATGTTCCCAACTTGATGCCACCAAAATAACGCACCACTACCACCAACACATCCGTCAAGCCCAAAGACTTGATTTGAGACAAAATAGGTCGCCCCGCCGTCCCCGACGGTTCACCATTGTCACTGCTCAAACAATCATCACCATCGGGACCCAACACAAAAGCCCAACACACATGACGAGCATCATGAAACCGCCGCGACAGCTCACCAATACGCTCACGAGCCTCATCACGGCTCCCGACACCATACACAAACGCCAAAAAACGACTCATGCGCTCTCGCAGCACAAACTCGCCATCACTCGCTACAGTCAAAAAAACATCAATATCCATAACACATTAAATAATATAACAAACCGACAACTCACACGTCAATCGGCAAAAAAACACGGCAAACCGATCAAAAAAACCGGTTTTCCGACACAAAGATAAACAAACACGCGCCAAACACACAAAAAAAACCACAAACTTTTGCAGTCAGCACAATAATTACTAACTTTGTCAGCAAAACGTCAACAAGACAAATAAAACAAAAATACCAAAATAAAAAACCAAAAGATAACGTAACGTTATGGCAGAAAACAAAGAAAAACTATTCGACCAATTCCCGCCAATCACCTACGAAGAATGGCGCGCAAAAGTCGAAACAGACCTAAAAGGAGCCGACTTCGACAAAAAACTCGTTTGGAAAACAAACGAAGGCTTCAACGTTCAACCAATCTACCGCGCCGAAGACACCGCCGACCTGCAAACCACAAACTCACTGCCGGGTCAATATCCTTATGTGCGCGGCACCCACACCCACAACGACTGGCTCACACGCCAAGAAATCCCTCTTCAAGATCCCAAAGCCGCCAATGCCAAAGCCCGTGAAATCCTCACAAAAGGCATAACATCGCTCGGCTTCAACATCGACAACCCCGACGACATCCCTACACTCCTCGATGGCATTGACATCACAAAAGTCGAAATCAACATTGACACATGTCCACGCAAAGCCCTCGACGC
Source organism: bacterium (assembly GCA_963600695.1). Taxonomy (GTDB): domain Bacteria; phylum Bacteroidota; class Bacteroidia; order Bacteroidales; family Muribaculaceae; genus CAG-873. Next base: position 16,551 of record CAVCBR010000006.1, on the reverse strand, counting down.
CGCTAAAACACTCGTCGACTTCATCAAAAAACAAAAAGCTGAGCAAACATTTAAAGGCTCGGTTAACTACGACCCTCTGCGTCGAGCACTCTTGCGCGGTGACAAAATATTCCCCGATGCCATTGATACAGCCATCAAACTCATTGGCGTCGCCAAAGAAATACCCGGACTCAAAACCATCGCCGTCGATTCAACGATACTCACCGACGCCGGCGCATACATCTACCAAGAACTTGCTTGCGCACTCTCATGGGGTTCACAATGGCTCACACAACTCACCGACGCCGGCATCGATGTCGACACCGCCGCCGATAGCATAAAATTCAACATGGGCACAAGCTCAAACTTCTTTATGGAGCTCGCCAAATATCGCGCAGCTCGTATGCTTTGGGCTCAAATCGTCAAACAATACAATCCTAAAACCGACGATGCTGCAAAAATGCACGTTCACGCATTCACATCACGCTTCAACCAAACAATATTTGATGCTCACGTAAACCTACTGCGCAGCCAAACAGAAGCCATGTCAGCAGCACTCGCCGGCGTAGACTCTCTCACAGTCACACCATTTGACACCCCCTACAAAACACCCGACGATTTTTCAGAACGCATAGCCCGCAACCAACAATTCCTCCTCAAAGAAGAATCACACCTCGACAAAGTCATCGACCCCGCGGGTGGCTCATACTACGTCGAAACACTCACTCTCGCCATTGCAAAACAAGCATGGACGACATTCCTCGACATAGACCAAAAAGGCGGTTTCTTCACACTCGTTGACAATGGAGAAGTGCAACAAATCATCAACCAAGCATGCCAAAAACGTCACACAGACGTTGCACGCCGCAAAGAAATACTTCTGGGCACAAACCAATACCCCAACATCAACGAAAAAGCAGCCGACAAAATCGTCACCGACGCTCCCACGTGTCACTGCGGTCTCACTCCCGACCAAGACAATCCCAACGCCCTGAGTATGAAACGTGCCGCCACCGACTTCGAGCAACTCAGACTTGCCACCGAAGCCGCCGACCATCGCCCGATAGTCTTCATGCTCACCATAGGTAACCTCGCTATGAGACTTGCCCGCGCACAATTCTCAACAAACTTCTTCGGTTGTGCCGGCTACCAAATCATTGACAACCTCGGCTTTGACACCGTTGAACAAGGCATCGATGCCGCGCTCGAAAAACACGCCGACATCATCGTTCTCTGCTCATCAGACGACGAATACGCCACACTCGCACCTCAAGCCTACAAATACCTCGACTCTCGCGCACAATTTGTCGTTGCCGGCAACCCCGCCTGCACCGAAGACCTGCGCGCAATAGGAATTAACGACTTCATACACGTGCGCGTAAACGTTCTCGATACCCTGCGCGACTTCAATAACCGCCTACTCAAATAACAAACCGTCTTACAAACAAAAAACGACAAAAATATGAAACCTGATTTCACAAAAATAGACATAACAAAAGACGGACTCAACACGCCGACACCGGCACCGCAAACAACAGACACATGGCTCACACCCGAGCTCATACCCGTCAAACCCATATACACAAAACAAGACCTCGAAGGTCTCGAACACCTCAATTACGTTTCAGGTATTCCTCCATTCCTGCGCGGTCCGTACAGCGCTATGTACCCCCTGCGTCCATGGACAATACGACAATATGCCGGTTTCTCGACAGCCGCCGAGTCAAACGCTTTCTACCGCCGCAACCTCGCATCAGGACAAAAAGGTCTCTCAGTTGCCTTTGACCTTGCGACACACCGCGGATACGACGCCGACCACCCACGCGTTGTCGGTGACGTCGGTAAAGCAGGTGTATCAATATGCACACTCGAAGATATGAAAGTGCTCTTCGACGGCATACCTTTGAACAAAATGTCAGTATCAATGACAATGAACGGCGCCGTGCTCCCCGTCCTCGCATTCTACATCAATGCCGGTTTGGAACAAGGCGCACACCTCGATGAAATGGCGGGCACAATCCAAAACGACATTCTCAAAGAGTTCATGGTGCGTAACACATACATCTACCCACCCGAATTCTCGATGCGCATCATCGCCGACATCTTCGAGTACACCTCACAAAATATGCCCAAATTCAACTCAATATCAATTTCGGGCTACCACATGCAAGAAGCCGGTGCTACCTGTGACATCGAGCTTGCTTATACCCTCTCCGACGGTCTTGAATACCTGCGCGCCGGAGTCAATGCCGGTATGGACATCGACGCCTTCGCTCCCCGACTCTCATTCTTCTGGGCAATCGGCATGAACTACTTCATGGAAGTCGCCAAAATGCGCGCCGCACGTATGCTTTGGGCAAAAATCGTAAAACAATTCAACCCCAAAAACCCAAAATCACTCGCGCTGCGCACCCACTCACAAACATCAGGTTGGTCACTCACCGAACAAGACCCCTTCAACAACGTTGGTCGCACATGTATCGAAGCTATGGGTGCCGCCCTCGGTCACACACAATCGTTACACACCAACGCTCTTGACGAAGCTATCGCCCTCCCGACTGACTTCTCAGCACGTATAGCTCGTAACACACAGATATACATACAAGAAGAAACGCTTGTTACAAAACAGATCGACCCATGGGGCGGTTCATACTACGTCGAAGCACTCACCAACGAAATCGCCCACCGCGCTTGGGAACACATACAAGAAATCGAAAAGCTCGGCGGCATGGCAAAAGCTATCGAAACCGGACTGCCGAAACTACGCATCGAAGAAGCCGCTGCGCGCACCCAAGCTCGCATTGACTCAGGACGTCAGACAATCGTAGGCATCAACAAATACCGCCTCGACCACGAAGACCCCATCGACATCCTCGAAATCGACAACACCGAAGTGCGCAAAGAGCAAATCGAACGACTCAATGACGTCAAAGCCCACCGCGACGAGCAAAAAGTCAAAGAAGCGCTCCAAGCCATCACAGAATGCGTGCGCACAAAACAAGGCAACCTCCTCGACCTCGCCGTCAAAGCAGCAGGTCTGAGAGCAACCCTTGGTGAGATATCAGATGCCTGCGAAGAAGTCGTAGGCCGTTACAAAGCAGTAATTAGAACTATTTCAGGCGTGTACTCAAACGAAACAAAAGAAGATCCCGACTTCAAACGCGCACAACAAATGTGCGAAGACTTCGCCAAACGTGAAGGTCGTCAACCTCGTATTATGATTGCAAAAATGGGGCAAGACGGTCACGACCGTGGCGCCAAAGTCGTAGCCACCGGCTATGCCGACTGCGGATTTGACGTCGATATGGGTCCCCTCTTCCAAACCCCCGAAGAAGCTGCCCGTCAAGCCGTTGAAAACGACGTCCACATCCTCGGCGTCTCATCGCTCGCCGCCGGTCACAAGACTCTCATACCACAAGTAATCGCCGAGCTCAAAAAACTCGGTCGCGAAGACATTCTCGTCACCGCCGGTGGTGTGATACCCGCACAAGACTACGACTTCCTCTACAAAGCCGGCGTCTGCGCAATATTCGGTCCCGGCACACGCATTCCCGCATCAGCAATAAAAATGCTTGAAATCCTCAACGAAACACAAGCATAACACCTTAGGCGACACCATCGTCCAAAAATAACCCTCCATACTATCGGCGGCTGCCCCACACTCAGAGCAGCCGCCGATCATTTTATGCCCGACACAAACGACACAAAAAAGCTGTGCCAACCGACAAAGTCACGGCGGCACAGCCCTCATCTATACTCTAAATTCTCAATCGCCAAACAACGACAACTGAGAATCATTATCCTTAACACGAGAATGAGACTCACGCCCCTCGCCACGACGTGAAGAACGCGATTCTCCGGTCGGTGGCGACACCAACCAATCCGTATCATTCAAAATATCATCGATAGGCACATCATCACGGCGTGCACGACGACGTGTGCGTCCACTCTCTGAGATGTCTTTACCTCTCTCATCCTTCGCTTTTTTGGCATCTTCGCCACCACGTGTACTGTCAACAACACTCTCCAAGGTTGCGATACACGCTTGTGCTGCCGCCAATTCACTTTTCAGTCCTGCAATCTTGCGATCCTTATTCTCCTTGATATTCTTGAAACGCGCAAATTGAGTCTCTATGTCGGCAAATTCTCGCTTAATTTCTTCTGCTTCCTTGGCACGGCAACGCAACTCCTCAAGTTCATCAGCCGTGATATCTACGGCAGCAGTCTCGTGCGCCGATGTCTCCAATTCCTTGACTTGTGCACGTAAAGACTCTCCCTGTGCTCTCAATGACTTAACCTCAGATTCGGCTTGTGACAATTCACCGCGCAAAGTCTCCAACTCTTTTGCGATGCCTGTCTTATCAGCCTCCAAAGTTTCAGCTTTGACGCCCATTTCCAATGCCTCGTGTTCGGCTGCCTCACGCGCCTTGGTGACATCTGACAAATTTGCCTCCAACGTTTTAATGCGAATCTCAGCATCACGCAACGCCTCATCGCGCTCCCCAAGTACTCGGCGAGCCTCAGCGAGCTCCTTCGATGCAGTCTCACTCCCCTGTGCCGTTGTCGTCACACCCTTGCGCAACGTCAGCAGCTCAGCCTGTGCATCAGACAATGCAGCTCGCAAATCCTCATTCTCCTTTTCATAAACACCTGCCACCTTCAACTTATTCACAAGGCTTTTATTCTCCAAATCATACTGTTCGCGATCAGCATCAATCTTAGATAGCTGACGTTCCAACTCCTGCACGCGTTCTGTTAGCGCACGTTTCTGTCGCTCGGCGCTCAATTGACGCTGACTCAGATCCAAACGCTTCTCCTCAACCTCCTTTGCACGCAATTCCACAGCACGCAACTTCTCCTGTAATGCCTCACGATCGCTCTGCCAACGACGCTCACAATCAGCTTCGGCACGAGCCGACAGCGCCGACAGATATTCACGCACGTCACCCGACAGCGACTCATATAAAAAATGTCGTTGAGCCTGCTCGTTAGCCCCTGCCTTCAAAAAACCGGGCAACGCATCATCAAAGACACGCACAACATGCTCAAAAATTTTCTCCACAGCTTCACCATCCTCCATCGTCTGATTTACCACACCGGACGATGTTGCCGGCGTCGCCGTTTTGCCTTGTGTGAGTGACTCTGCCTCTGTTCCGGGATCATCAACAATAACATCATCTTCATCATCATCAAAGCCCAAAGCGCGTTTAATCTTTCCGAACATCTTTATCTTTATCTTAATCTATTAATTACTTACTAAACATCTTTTACTATTCACAAATATCGCCATCTGTGCCTTCTGCATCATTCACTGCCTCGGGCGCATCAGGCTTTAATACCACACCCACCCCACGACGACCATCGATACCGATACGCAAAGCGCGTTCAAATCTCACGACTCTCACATGTTCGGTCTCCACGACAGCCTCATGTTTATCCAAATAGCCAACATCATAGATACCGGCTCCGCCATAAGGATTAATCGTAAAATAACCCACGCCAAACGATGTCAGATTTTGGAAGAAATGAGTGCCCTGACTCGGCTCTATACGATAATTGCCCAACGAAGACTCAACGATAAGACGCGCCGCCGCTATCTCTGACCACTTAACCGGTATACCCAAAGACGCATCACTCGACCCCCAGCGTCCGGGACCGATAAGTATATAATTGCGATCCTCAGCCACAAACTCGCGATTAATTTCAGCTATCTCTGCTGCTATCTCTCGTGTGTGTGATGAGTCAAAACGCTCGGGGCGCACATACACCACCGTGTCTATCGCATCAATCGTTCCATGCCCCAAAGCCGTGTCAGAGCGCAACAGCAACGATTCGTCGGCAGCCTCAAACATCGAATCCTCAACCATATCCTTACGATCTATTATAGGGCGTATCTGCAACCAATACACATGACCCTTGCCACGCTCACCACCCTTGCCATGCTCGACGACGCCGGCAAACTCAATTTCCACCGGACGCCCCATAGCCTCCTGACCTGTCGTCAACATAAAATCAACAGCCGACGCCAGAGGGAACACACCATCGCGCAAAATGTTGGCAAACGTCACCACGCGGCGTCCGCCACCACGATTATTATCCACCAAAATATCATTATCGACATCATAGCGCGACACCATATAATCTAACGCTTCATCGCCGGCAAAATCACCGATACTGCGACTCACGATATTAAAACCCTCATCAACGCCAAAATCTCGTGACGGATTGAGAGCCAAAGCATCAAAACTGCGCTGCGTGTCGCGAAGAGCCAAATCAATGGTCGACGTCTGCAAAACATTATGAGGATGTCGCGGAGCAAAACGTAACGACACTCCGCCATCGACGATATACTTGCCAAGCCCCACTGCCACCTGTGCCACACCTTCCTCGGCACGCTCATCGCCCAAAGGATAATAATTCAGCGAGCGCCCCACACCCGAGAATGACGGAAAATAAACATATCCGTGCTCCTCGCCCACAACCTCCTGTATGATGATTGCCATCTTCTCCTGATCAATGACATTGCGCGTGGCGTTCATATAAGCCTTTGAGGCTGCATAAAACACCGAGGCATAAACGCCCTTGATTGCATCTGTCAACAAATGCAACATCACATACGGGTCACGCACATGCGGTATCATATATGTCGAATAAATACCGGCAAACGGCTGATAATGCGAGTCCTCCAACAGCGATGACGACCTTATTGCCAACGGGCGATCAACAACTTCAAACAAAGCCAGGAAGTCCTCCACCAAACGCGGTGGCAACTTTCCTTCCAGAAAATGTTGCAAAATCTCATCGTCTGATGCATTGCTCAACCCCACACGATACAAATCGTTTGTTGCCATGAACTCATCAAAAATATCCGTGCACAACACAACGGTGCGCGGTATCGATATTGTCACACCGTCAAAATTGTCACACACCGGATTTTTCTTGATTATCGAATCTATAAACGCCAACCCGCGACCTTTGCCGCCCAACGAGCCCTGACCTATACGCGCAAAATTTGAATAATAATCAAACCTGTCTTTTCTGAACACCGCCACCACGCCCCTGTTCTTCATCTTGCGATACTTCACGATGAGGTCAAAAATCAATCGCTTGACGGCGTCAGCCTCGTCCAACGACATAAAGCGGTGCATCTTCATCACTTCGGCTATGGGGAACAACGCCCGCGAATACAGCCACCGTGAGATGTCATTTTTGCGTGCATGATAATATAACGACTCTGCCGGTATTTCAAACACATGCTTTTGAAAATCCTTCAACGACCCGATGCGCATAATCTCGCGCCCCGTGTGCGGCTCACGTATCACAAAGTCGCCAAAGCCGAAATTCTCCATAATCGCCGTGCCCAAGTCGACCGGCAATTTCTTGGAATTTTTGTCTATGAACACGCCTCCAAACTCGCCCACACGCGAGGCATTTTCAACCTCTGACGACTCCACGATTATCGGCAGATATTCATCTCGCGAACGCAGATAACGAGCCAATTCGATACCCGCCAACGCATCCTTATCGCCACCACGAGCAAAAGACACATCTGAGATGACACCCAAAATATGAGGACCGAAACGATCATACAACGCCACAGCCTCCTCATAATCTCGCGCCAACATCACCTTGGGTCGTCCGCGCATACGTAACATCTGCTCATGCTCGTTCAACGCCTCTGTCGCAAACGAGACCGACTGCTTCAACAAAAACTTGTATATATGTGGCAATACCGATGAGTAAAATCTCACAGAATCCTCCACCAACAATATCATCTGCACGCCGACACCGTTGACATCATGCTCGGCATTCATTCTATCCTCCAACAGCTTGATGATTGCCAACAAAATGTCGACATTGCCAAGCCACGAAAACACATAGTCAATACATGACATATCCTCATGAGCCAACCGTCGCGACACCTCGCGTGAGAATGGTGTCAGCACAACTATCGGCGTGTCGGGAAAATCGCGCTTCAACAGCTTTGCCCCCTCAAAACATACGCTCACATCGACACCCGGCATCGCTATTATCAAATCATAATGCTTGACATGTAACTCACACAATGCATCATCAATGGTAGACACTCGCGTCACTCGTGGAGGGGAGCTCAAATTAAGCGCAACATACTCAAAATAAAGCTGTTCCTCAACCCTGCCATCTTCCTCCATCATAAACGCATCGTATGGCGAGGCTATCAGCAAGACGTTAAAAATCCTGCACTGCATTAATTCCTGAAACGCAGTGTCCTTCAAATACAACTGGCTGAGAGCATCCTCGTTCATTCTACAATGGGCTAATCACTCACAAAGTTAACAACTTTAAACGAAAACTCTAATCTCTCACCGCCATTTTTTCACAAAAAAATCAGATTTTGATGTTAACAAAATTATTGCTAACTTCGCAGTCTCAAACTCATTAGCATCGCGGCAGACATTGCGGTTCACCACCGTCACTTGTCACGATGCTTGTTGGTTACGACAATTAATTACATAACAATAAATTACAATATGATTAACGCCCAGGACATCAAAAACGGCACATGTATACGCATGGACGGCCGTCTCTACTTCTGTGTTGAATTTCTCCACGTAAAACCCGGCAAAGGTAACACCTTTATGCGCACAAAACTCAAAGACGTTGTCGACGGTCGCGTGCTCGAACGTCGCTTTAACATCGGCGAAAAACTCGAAGACGTGCGCGTTGAGCGTCGCCCCTACCAATACCTTTATGCCGAGGGTGGCGACGACATCTTTATGAACAACGAGACTTACGAGCAAATTCCCATCTCAAAAGAACTCGTTACCGGTGCCGCTTTCATGAAAGAAGGCGATGTTGTCGAAGTCGTATCTGACGCCTCGACAGAGACTGTTCTCTATGCCGAAATGCCTATCAAAGCCGACCTCATCATCACCTACACCGAGCCGGGCATCAAAGGCGACACCGCCACAAATACCCTCAAACCCGCAACACTCGAGACCGGCGCCGAAATCCGTGTGCCCCTCTTCTGCAACATTGGCGACAAAGTGCGCGTCGACACTCGCGACGGCTCTTATGTAGAGCGTGTAAAATAACACTCCTCATCGCCAAAACCACTTCATTCTAATCTAATTGATTATACGATAAGAGACCGGTCGCATTTGCAATCGGTCTCTCTTTTGTATTCAGTCAAATATTGTCCGAGGCTACTGCAAAATACCCGACGAGGCGCCGTCAGCCTGATAAGCCTCATTGCCCTCCTTAACCTTTTTGCCATACCCAAATGTATAGGTCGCCGATATTTGGCAAAATCCGTTATAGTTACCGGTATATATATATCCGATAGAGTCATAATAGCGGCTTTGAGTGGTGCTCTTGGTGGCATAAGTATGATGTATGCCTAAATTGCGCGTATAGAAGCGCAAATTCCAATGATCGTTGCTCCAGCCGACTTGGAAGGTGTAATTTTGTTTAGTGTCCATCCACATACCGATCATACAGCCATCGGGATACACAAATCGGCTGCGATATGACGCACCAAAATAAAAGTTCTTCAAATAATAATATGCCGACGCCGACACAACGGGTATGCCCTTGTTCCAATTATACGGAGCGCCATTATGTCCACGGAACATATAGCCGGACAAAGATAGTTGCAACTTATCGTTAAAAAACTTGCCCGTGCCCGACACGCCATACTGCCATTGGGCAAAACCGCCAAGCGGCTGTTTTATCGTTCGGAGGACTCCTATCTCATTTGCCTCATAGTCATACACATAGCGATTGTCTACAACCCACACATTGCCAAAAGCTGAGACCTTAAAGGCTTTGTTTATTATAACAGTATAATTGCCATCAGTATAGAACGAATTATAAGGCACCAATGACGGATTGCCCGTATAACTCATAAGCGGATTGGACTGAATAACGGCGGCACTTCTATAGCCCGACGATGGTATCGACTTGCGATAATCAACTTGTATCGAAAATGAGTGTTTCTTATTGATGGCATATTGCATTGACAGATTTGACCATGGTGCAGTAGAGTTTTCAACAACAGATCCATACTCTGAGCGATCCCAATGCAGTCCGAGACCCAGCGTCCCATGAAATTTGTCTCCGGTATAGCTATAATTCACACCGGGACCGAGTCTTAACGTTTGTGCCTCGTCTGACAGAGATGACGACCCGGTATAGCGCGTCTTGTTCAGCAAAAAGCGTCCCTGACACATGGCTTTGAGGGTGCCGAATTTACCAAAAGAGTGCACAAAGGCTATGTCGCCACTGATCTGATGTGAATCGTCCTCCGCACCGTTAATGATTGTCTCTGCGTCGGTTTCCTCATAGCGCGAGTTCTGTTTTGTATTGGTATAAGCATATTGTGGGTTAAATGTGATTGTATTGTCACCGGGCAGCGCAAAATACCAATAGCCGTTATACATAAACGAATTGATGTGATTTGAACTCTGCGAACTATATTCGAGATTCTCGTATTCATCTGTGTTATACGTCACATGTCCATTGGTAAAGTATTTGGGAGTCTTGTCAAAATCAACAGAAAGCATATTACTCATCGTGACTTTGTCTGTCTTATACAAAGCCTTGAATGATGTCCAATATGCGTTCTGCGTCCTTTTTGTATTGTCCACGATGGAGCTACGCTCTATTTCTTTAACGGTTCCGTCAGACTGTGGCAGACGATAAGTCTCGTAAGTATCTTCATAATATTTCTTGTCTCGCCTGAAATACAGTCCGCCCGCCACGTCAAAGGTCATCTTTTTGTATTGCAATTTGCCATATCCGTTAAGTTGTCGCGACATCACAAAGTTGTCATAATATATGCCTTTGACATAGCCGCCATATTCATATCTCTGCATTACAAAGTTTATCACATGCGATTTGCCTTGAAACCTCGGATCACTCGGATAGTCATAATACTCAACACGCTTGACATCACTCACAAGCATTCCTGTCAGCTCGTTGTCTGTCGCCGGAACATAGTCTATGTATATGTCAACCGTCTGACCCGTATTGGTCTTGATTTCTTCATCAATCGCCAGTTGAGGTATCGCCATTTGCCTAATCAAGTCTTGTGCCGTCTGTGACGTTTTTTTCTGATTCTTGGTCGGCAGATACACAGATTTGTCTGAATATAGATTGGCGTTGGAGCCTTCAACCGTCACTGTTGCGAGATTAACCGGCAGCTCGTTAATCGTGATTGTTCCCATATTAAATTTAGCGAATGGTTGATAGTTGGTTTTATACCCTATGCAACTAATCTTGCCGATGACGCCACTATGATCACAGGGAATGCGAAATCGCCCGGCACTATCAGTGATGCCATACGTTACAATTGCCGAGTCGCCGGACGTAAGCAGCATCACCGTCGCCGCAGCCACCGGTTCCTTGTCATCGCCAACAACTGCTCCGGTGTAGATAAAACGCCCGTGTTGCAACGCCTCGACATATAACATATCACCTTTTTTCACCACCGATATAGGATTTAATCCCACGATATCCCTGACCACATGATAAATATCATCGCCATTAACCGATATCGATGTCGTATAGCTGTCAAGCTCTTTGTAAATAAAACTGATATTGACCTCGGGATTGTCTCGCGCGATTTTTAATAGAGCCTGCGAAATCGGGGTATTGTGAAATTCATAATTATAACGCCGGGCACCGACCGTAAGTACTGTAAATAATGTCAGCGCGAGCATAATCATCTTCTTTGCCATCACTCTACTATCAGTTTATCTCCGTCAACAACAATATTTATTTGCTCAAAAGTATTAAGCTGCTCAACAATCTCTGACAGCGATTTACAGGCATCAAATCTATAATAAAGGTGCAGGTCTTTAACGGCGGCATCTTTATAGTAAGCGGTAACATTATATGCTTTTGCTATTGCTGCCACAATTTCTGACAGCGTGGCATCTTCAAACACCAACGGCTCAGCCGGCACAGATGATGTGAGTGCCGTTTTAACGGTATCCGTCACGCCGGCGGTGGTAGCGTTATTTGACACTGTCTCAGATCGTGACATCGTAACATCTGTCGTCTTATCACTGACGGCAAATCTGACAACAATACCCACGGCAACTGCCACCAATGACGTCAATATCACAACCGTGATCATAGCAGCCCTACCGCTCAGCCACATAAACTTAAATCTGTGACCATAATGCTTCGTTTCAAATTTTTTCCATTCTTCATCGACATCATCAGGTGTCAACGTCTCTGACATCTTAACACTGCTCGCCGTTTCACACAACAGATTATACAATTCGCGTGTTTCAGGGTCTGACAACAATATCTTCAAATCATCGTCAGAATAGTTCTCAGGATGCTCGATAATATCAAGCACAACATCATACTTATCCATAGTCCTTAATATTTTCACGTATAATACTCAACGCATGACGCAAGTGCTTGAACACAGCTGTCTGACTTATACCCATCTCATCGGCTATGGCGTCAAACTTCAGCCCTTGATTAAAACGCAACTCTATCACCTGTCTGCACTTTGAAGGCAAATCCCGGTTTATGATTTTGGCAATTTCAGTGAGCATTTGCTCATCGGGATAGCCTTCGACATCATACTCATCAAGCCCTATAAAATAAGAGTTCATCACACGTCGGCGTATGTCAAGATCTCTTATTCTATTAAGGCAACGATGACGCACGGCTTTATACAAATAGGTGGCAGCCAAAGTCATATCACCTTGTTTGTCAAGTAGCGTGGCAAAAACATCATGCACAACGTCACGAGCTGCCTCTTCATCGTGCAAAATCATCGTTGCCATGCGACACAACGCCACAAAGTGCGCTTTAAAAAGCCGTTCTATGTCTGCTCTTTTTGTCATACAGTGATATAACACACAACTTCCCGATTACTAAACCCGACTGTGTCAAAAAAAATCAAGACATTTCATTAATTCACTAATAGTCTAATAATTAGCCGCTCCAAAAATCATATCTCCATCAAAAAGGCGAAGGAGACCGGATCAAAACTATGACCGGTCTCCTCGTTGTTATATCAAATTTTGTGATACTTATGTCTGATACTATTTCTGTTTAAACAAGAATGAGAACAGACTGCCTTTATGTTTGCTATGAGGCTTGTGCTTATGATCGGTCTCGCTATAACCATAGCCATATCCATACGTGCGCTTGGCATCTACACCATAGTGTCCGTATCGACGATAGATATACGAATTTGACGTCATATTCACACCATTGAGCAATACATAAGCATGTGGCAGACGCTTGGTGTTCACGGCATTGTGCAATACTTTCAAGCTCTTGCGCGATGAGAACGATGCTCGCGTCACATAAATCTGGATGTCAGAGAAGCGTGTTATCAGGAACGTATCTGAGATCATACCGATAGGTGACGTATCGACAATAATATAGTCATATTCTTTGCGCAAGGTTTCAAACACAGTTTCCATTCTGTCTGACATCAACAGTTCGTTGGGATTGGGCGGTATCGGTCCCGCCGGCATCACATACAGATTATCATTGAATGTGCTTTGAAATATCAACGAATTGAGATCATCTTCCTGACCCGACAAGTATGTTGTGATACCACGCTCGTTAGACAAGCCACACGTGCGCGCCAACACCGGTCGGCGTATATCCAAGCCTATGACTATAACGCGCTTGCCGGTCAGCGCATAGGTTATCGCCAAATTTAGTCCTACAAAAGTCTTGCCCTCGCCCGAAATTGCCGATGTCAGCAATATCACCTTGTTGTTAACACCTGATGAGGCAAAATTGATATTGTTGCGCAACAGACGGAACAACTCGGCTATCGGTGATGCCACATTCTGACCCACGACAACCGTCTCCTTGGCATCATCATAGCATATTTCACCGATGATGGGCACTGATGTCAGTCGCTCCAAGTCTTCTTGATCCTTGATGTTGGGTAACAGCAGACGACGCACAAATATCACGAGACCCGGTATCAACAGACCTATGAGTATGCCCACGCCAATGATAAACATACGATTTGGCGCAACCGGTCCCGAGCCCAAAGGATTGTCTATGAGTTGTGCTGTGGGCGTTGCCAAGGTCTTTTGCAGCGCTATCTCTTCTCGTTTCTGTAACAGGAATGTATAAATATTTACCTTTACCGACTGCTCGCGGAATATCTCTTGCAAGCCCTTGTCAATGTTGGGCTGCGCCGACAGGCGACTGGCGCTTGCTCCGCCGATTGACGCGATACCCGAGCGACGAGAGCGCAATCCGTCCTTGGCTGTCGCAATATTCTTCAATACCAAAGCACGCTGTTCGGCGAGCTTCTCTCGGCTCTCTGTGAGCTGAGGATTATCGTCTGCGAGGTTGGCACTGCGTTTGTCATACGCCGCAGCCATAGTGTTATATCGGTCGATAGATGCCGTTATGGTTTGGTCTTCCGACACATTGGGCAGTGGCTTTGAATAATCGTTCTGTGACTTGACGCTGCTTTCAAGATTGTCGAGTATTGCCATCTGGGCATTAATCTCGGCGACTTGTGTCTCTGCCGTGCTCTTCTGCGAGAGGTTCATCGTTGTCTGTGCATCGATGTCTGATATTTGGTGTGCCTCGCGATAATCGCGCAAACGCTCCTCAACATCTTTCAACTCACCCGAGATCATCACCAAACGATCAAGAATGAATGCCTCGGTCTGCATCGCCGACCGATTTTTATCTTCAAGTATCTGACGATTATAGAAATCTATAAGTGTGTTTATCACATCTTTGCCGTTTTCTATAACCGGCGTTGCCAAGGTTATGCGCAAAATCGTCGGTGCGTTCTCGGCAAATTCTATGCGCAACGATGACGACAATGCTCCGGCTATTGTCGTGGGATTTTTTATGACAATCTTCTCTGTATAATTCAGCTCGGGGTGCTTGGCTGACTCGCTCAACACAAGGCTACCTGTCGACAGATGCAGGGTGTGAGGCAACGCCTTAATATCGTCATCAGTCTCCACTATCGTGCCGGCGACACGGCTCTCGGTGTGCACGCGATAGCCTCCGTCGGTCTTATCGATGGTGACATACAACGGCGCGTTCAGCGACCGCAGACTCGCCGAGTCTAACTCGGCACACACAGCCTGTGTCTTATATATGGGTATATCGCGCACATGCCCTACCTGATAATAATTATATGCCAAGCCTAACGAGTCGACAATTTTCACAAGATTGTTGCGCGATTTGAGAATTTCGATTTCTGTCTCATCGATATATGTCTTCATATTCAACATCGGGTCGGCATCACTCATCGACACTGCCTTTGACTTTGTCGCCGAGTCATCGTTGAGATATACCGATGCCGACACCGTGTATGTCGGAATTATCGTTGCGCAATAATAATATGCAACGGCGCCACAAATTATCACCGTCAGCACAAACCACTTCCAATTGGCAAGAAAATCGAGCAATAGTCCTGTCGTGTCAAACGCATCATCTTGGCGTTTGCCGACCTGCTCGGCGGGAGTAGTACTTTCTTTTGACATAAAAAAACTCTTTACCTGTAATTGTTAAATGTGTGTCTGATCTATCGTAAGGTCTCTTTAATTATTTATCTGATTTTTATGGTAGCAATTTATCTCAATACCCGGTTACTTGGCGAGGTTGACAATACCTATTATCAATCCGGCCAACGATGACACGCCACCCACGATGGTGATCGCGGCGTTCCACCCCGAGTTCATCTGCCAAGCATTTTGAGCCGCCGACTTGTTGGGCACGACATAGATAAAGTCATTCTGCTGCAAGTTGAAATACGGCGACAGTAGCAAGTCGCGATCATGGAGATTGAGGCGATGCACCTCGCGCGAGCCGTCAATATTTGTGCGTATCAGCATCACGTTTTCCCTGTCGCCCTTGATGTCAAGATCACCGGCTTTTGCCAAGGCTTCAAGTATGTTGAGTCGCTCATTTGTCGAGGTATAGACTCCGGGGGCACGTACTTGCCCCAAGACCGTCACACGGAAATTCATAAGGCGCATCTCTACCGTCGGCACTATCTTAATGTAACGCGGATAAATGGCATCTTTTATCGCCTGACATATCTCCTGCTTGGTTTGCCCGGCAACGTGCAACGTGCCTATCGTCGGAAAATCGATGTCTCCCTGTGCGTTGACAAGATAATAATCCGTGAGGCTCTCTGATGACGTTCCCGAGGTTGTCGATGCCGAGTTCATCACCTGATTTACCTTGCCGTCATCGCTCACATACTGTCCCTTGTTAAATTGTGCCACTGCTCCCGGATCTGAGGCATAAACGCGTATGTTTAACAAATCACCCGGTGCTATTCGTGGCTCGACAGCCTTGCCCGTCTGAGCCAAAACTTCTGCCGGAATATTCTCGGCATCAACCATATAAGGGACTTTTTCAGGTGCATGGCATGCCGTGAGCATAGCAGCCGCGAACACAGCGGTGAGAAATTTATATTTTATCATAGTCTGGTATCGTTTCAAACTTAACATGTTAATTAGCGCAAAAGTATGAAAATTTTCTTAATACCACAACCCCCACCGCAATATTGTCCTAAATAAAATTAAGCACAGATGTAACGTGCGAAGCCATAAGGCA